>JAAELT010000568.1 GCA_024226315.1 bacterium
CGCGGGCACCGGAACCGCGCGCACACCGGCCTGGCGGTTGATCTCGCTGGTGACCGACGTCGGCCGCCAGCTGGAGATCATCGCCTCGATGCGATCGATCTCCAGGTAGGCTCGATCGAGGGCCAGCTGGGCCCGGGCGGCGTCTTCGTGCACAGCGGTTAGCTCGAAGCGGGAGCCCATCTTCTTGCGCACGTCCCGAACCGTCTCCGCGGCGGCAGACTGCACCAGCACCATCTGCATCAGCGCCATGCCCAGTGCGTTCGCCACCCCTCGGGCGAGTCGTCCTCGTTGCTTCATGGAGACGGAATCCTTCGATTCCTCTCGAGATTCCCCGAATCGTCGAAAACTCAGTCGCTGTCACTATCCCCAGCGTCACTGTCTGCGGCGTCGCTGTCGCTGTCGGCGCCGTCGCTCGAATCGGACGCGGGGCTCGCGCCGGAATCGCTGTCGGCCTCGTCGACACCACCATCGGGACTGTCGTCGCCGCCCGTGCCGCCCGTGCCGCCGTCACCGCCCGTACCGTCGTCGCCGGGACCGCCACCGCCGGGAGTGTCGGCGCCGCCGCCATCACCTTCGCCCGCGTTGAGGTCCACCCAGGGCGGCAGTCCGCTGTAGCCGTCGGTGTCATTGGCGAAGCCGTCGCCGTCGATATCGTCGTCGAAGGCGTTGATCACGCCGTCGCCGTCGATATCGTCGTCGTCGATGTTGATCAACGAATCACCGTCGACGTCGTCGTCGAGGATGTTGTCGAGGCCATCGCCGTCGACGTCGGGATCGAACTGGTTGTCGACACCGTCGCCGTCGACGTCGGGATCCATCCAGTTGTCGAGGCCGTCACCGTCGGCATCGGGGTCTCTCGAATTGGGCAGGCCGTCCTCATCGGCGTCGGGCAGTCCGGCCGGCGCGATGTAGGCGTGCAGATTCAGCGCCCAGGTGAGGAGCGCCGTCCTCGCGACCGCGGTCCCCGGATCGGCGGAAGACTGCAGGATGAGCACGGCGACGCTGGTGCCGGCCTCCACCTCGGCGCTGACCTCGGCCAGCGACCTGCTGACGATCCGAGCCGCCATGGCCTCCGGCGCCACGTCTCCAGATCGGCGGCCGGTCGACTCGAGGTCCTCGAACGGGACCTGCGTGTGGGTCTGGATCAAGTGCCGGGCGTCGTCCTCCGACGCCGCCTGCTCCAGCGCCTCGACCGCTCGACCGAGCACCAGCTGCATCTCCTCCAGCTGCGCCTCGGTCACGGCCTGGGCACTCACGGGGCTCGTGATGGAGCCCGTGAGACTCACCGTGAGTACGATCACCAACCCGATCCTGCTCCGTTGCGTCCACATGGGGCTGAATCCTCCTGAGCCGTCTCCTGGCGGGGCACTGCCCAGAACACTCTCGGCAGCTTTCTAGAAGTATAGCAATACATAGATGAACAATCGATGAACGATCGCTGAACGCTGGAAGAACCTGGCGAACGCCGCCAACATCCCGGCGAACGTCGGTATCATCGTGGTCGAGCCATGACCCACCATGTCGCGCACGACCGAGGCCTCCCGTCCACGCCGCCACGCCGGCGAACGCCATCGCTCCCGGTCCTGACCTCTCTGCTCATCTGCCTCTGGTGGCCGGGCACCGCCGTGGCTCTCGAGCGCGACAAGCACGTAACCCAGTACCTCCACGAGCTGTGGCGCGGCGAGCTGCCTCACGCCACCGTCCAGGACGTGCTCAGGACCGCGGACGGATACCTGTGGCTGGCGACCCAGGAGGGGCTGGTGCGCTACGACGGCGTCAGCTTCACCATCTTCACGCCGAGCGATACTCCGGAGCTCGGCGACGCGCACGTCCTCACTCTCTACGAAGACGCGCGCGGCACCCTCTGGATCGGCACTCGCGGCGGCGGGCTGACGACCTACCGTGACCGGTCGTTCGCGGCGACCGACGCTCCCGCCAAGGTGATCTTGAACATCACCGGCGACCGCTCGGGCAACCTCTGGCTGGGAACGCCACAGGGCCTGTTGCGCTTCGACGGTCGGCAGTGGGCCCTCTTCGACCGCGATAGCGGCCTGCCGGAAGACGCCGTGCGAGCGGTCCTCGAGGATTCAGCGGGAAATCTCTGGGTGGGAACCCGCGGATCGGGGCTCGGCCGCCTTCGAGAGGGCAGGTATGTGCCCGCCATCGGTTCCGCCGACCCCACGATCCGTGACCTGTTCCACGGCCTGGGTGTGATCTGCCTGCTCGACGACGGCCGGGGCGGTCTGTGGATCGGCACCCGCGGCCGCGGCCTGCTCCACTTGCGGGACGGTACGGTCGAGGCGCTGACCACCGCCGACGGCCTGGGCGCGGACACGGTCGTCGACCTGTGGCTGGATCGCCACGACCACCTGTGGATCGCCACCTACGGCGGCGGCCTGAACCGCTTCGACGGCGGCGAGGTCGTCGCCCTGACCAGCGATCACCATCTCACCAGCGACATCATCCTGGCGCTCTGGGAGGACCTGGAGGGCAGTCTGTGGGTCGGCACCTCGGGCGGGGGACTCAGCCGTCTCCGGGACGGCGCGGTCACCGCCTGGACCACCCACGAGGGCCTGCCGAGCAACAACACCTACTGCGTGCTGGAAGACCGCTCCGGGGTGATGTGGATCGGCACCGAGGGTGGCGGCCTGGGTCGCCTCGAGGGCCGCGGAATCACCGCCTTGACCACCGCCGACGGTCTCTCCAGCAACAGCGTCACGGCGCTGCTCGAGGACCGCGACGGATCCCTGTGGATCGGCACCCGCGACGCCGGCCTCAATCGTCTGCGGGATGGAAGGATCACGCGGCTGACGCGATCCGACGGCTCCTCCGGCGACTCGATCTTCTCGCTGCTCGAAGACCGCGCCGGCCGCCTGTGGGCCGGCACTGTCCGCTCGGGGCTCCGCACAGTCGAGGATGGGCGACTGGTGCAGTACCGCGGTGACCCGGATCTCGACGGCAGCTCGATCTTCGCACTGGCCCTGGATGTCGATGGCAACCTCTTGATCGGCACGGACGGGGCCGGGCTGAAGACCCTCGGGCCCGGCGGCATCACCACGCTAACGACCGCCGACGGACTGTCGAACGACACCGTCGTCGCTCTCGCCGCGGACTCCGAGGGAACGATCTGGGCCGGCACCTATGGCGGCGGCCTGCACCGGATCCGGGGGCGCGAGGTGGTCTCGATCGGCACCGGGGACGGCCTGTTCGACGACCGGGTCTTCCAGATCCTGGACGACGGCGCGGGGCGCCTGTGGATGAGCAGCAACCGCGGGATCTTCAGCGTCGCCAAGCGCGAGCTGGAGGCCTTCTCGCTGGGCCGGGCACCGCGCGTGACCTCGATCGCGATCGGGAAAGAGCACGGCATGCTGTCGACCGAGTGCGCCGCCGGTACGCAACCGGCAGGATGGTGCGACAGCAGGGGCTCTCTGTGGTTTCCCACCGCCGAAGGCGTGGTGAGCCTCGATCCAGAGGACCTGCGTCCGAACCCGGTGGCACCGCCGGTGCACATCGAATCGGTGCTGGTCGACGGCGAACCGCTCTCACCCTCGGACGAAGCCCGCCTGGGGCCGGGCCACGAGAGACTCGAGTTCTCCTACGCCGGCCTCGGCCTGCGGGTGCCGGAGATGGTCCGTTTCCGCTACCAGCTCGAGGGCTTCGACCGCGGCTGGGTGGAGGCCGGCGGCGCTCGATCGACCACCTTCACCAACCTGCCCACGGGAAAGTCCTACCGCTTCGTGGTCACCGCGGCCAACGAGGACGGCGTCTGGAACCCGCGCGGGGCGTCGTTTTCGTTCTACGTCGAGCCGCACTTCTACGAGACCCCGGCCTTTCTGGCGCTCTCCGGTTCCCTCGTGGCGCTCCTCGGCTGGGGAGCCTACCGGGCCCGAACGAACCAGCTCCATCGCCGCACCCAGGCGCTCGAGCGCACGGTCGCCGAGCGCACGGCCGAGGTGGTAGCGGAAAAAGAACGGGTCGAATCCGCCAACCTCGAGCTGGCCAAGCTGAACCGGATCAAGAGCGAGTTCCTGGCCATCGCCGCTCACGATCTCAAGAACCCCCTCACCGTCATCTACGGACATGCCGGCAAGATCAGCAAGGGGGTCCGGGAGGAGGGACGGGTGCGGCGCATGGGACGCTCGATCTTCGCGTCGATCGACCAGATGCTCAACATCATCGACGACCTGCTCGACTCGACCGCGATCGAGACCGGCAAGCTGCGCTTGAGGCGCACTCTCACCGACCTCGCGACGTTGGCGGCCGAGGCTGTCGAGAGCAACCACGTCCGTGCCGCCGAGCGCGACATCCGATTGGTCTTCACGGTCGACCTGGACGAAGACTACGACGCCCTGGTCGACGCCGACCGGATCGGCCGCGTGTTCGACAACCTGATCAGCAACGCCGTCAAGTTCTCCCAGGACCACTCGAGTGTCGACGTCACGCTCGAACGCATCGACTCTGACAGCTCCACCGTGTCCCGATCCACCGTGCTCCGATTCAGCGTCCGTGACCAGGGGCCGGGCCTGAGCACCGAGGACCAGGCAAAGCTCTTCCGCCGGTTCGAAAGGCTGTCGGCAGCACCGGTCGCCGGCGACAGCTCTTCGGGCCTGGGCCTCTCGATCGTCAAACAGTTCACGGAGATGCACGGCGGCTACGTCCAGGTCGTGAGCCGACTCGGCCGAGGCTCGACGTTTCTCGTCGACCTGCCGGCCGAGGACGTCGAAGCGCCCGGCGAGAAATGACCGCTCAGCAGCGTATCGAGCGCAGCACGTAGCCCTGGCCGGGAACGGTGTGCAGCAATCTGCTCTCCGCGTCGCCGTCGATCTTCTTGCGCAGCCGGTAGATGAAGACGTTGACCAGATTGGACATCGAGTCGAAGGCCGAATCCCAGACATGCTCGCTGATGTCGGTCCGCGTGACCAGCTCGTCCTGGTGCGTCAACAGGTATTCGAGCAGAGCGAATTCTTTGGGCGAGAGCGCGATCGGCCGGCCCGCCACCTCGACCTGCCTGGACGCGCGATCCATGACCAGATCGTCCGCCTGGTAGGTGGAGATCGTCCGCTGGGGACGCCGCCGGAGCAGACTGCGAACCCGGGCCAGGAACTCGTCGAACGAGAACGGCTTCGGCAGATAGTCGTCGGCCCCGGTGTCGAGGCCCTTGACCCGATCCTGCACGGTGTCGAGGGCGCTCAAGACGAGGACCGGAAAGTCGGTGCCGGCCTCGCGCCAGGCCTCGAGCAATTCCAGTCCTGTTGGTGGCGGGATGGTGAGATCGAGCACGATGAGATCGTAATCGTTGACCGCCGCCAGCTCGTCGGCAGTCGGCCCGTCGTGAGCCGCGTCGACGGCGTAGGCCTCGTCCGTCAACAGCCGCACCAACTCGCCCGACAGCCGCCGATCGTCTTCGACGACCAGGACCCTCATCCCGCGACGCCCTCCAGCGCACCGAATAGCAGATCGATTTCCCCCGCCGTATTGGCAACGTTGGGCGAGATCCGCACCGTCTGCAGCTCCGGCGACACCGGTGCCGCCAGGGCCGCCTGTTTCAGGAAACTCCGGCGCGGCATCTCGGGAACATCCATCGTCGTCTCCTCGGCGGGTCGTTCGCGGCCTATGCTACGCCTGAATTCTTTCATCAATACGCAGCCGGCCCGCGTCTGGGGTTAAACTGTTTCGCACGATGGTCTCGAGCTGGTACCTGGAGAGCAGTCCCGATGAGCGTGGGCGGATCCGCAGAACGGCGATTCGGCCGCTGCCGTTTCGCGTCGGCCGCCGGATCGACTCCGACCTCTTTCTCAATTCCAGCCATGGCTCCCATCGCCACGCCGAGCTCTTCGAGCGCGATGGCGAGATCTGGGTGGCGGATCTGGACAGCACCAACGGCACCACGGTCAACGGCGAACGGCTGAAGTCACCCAGGCGGCTCGAGAGCGGCGACGTCGTCCTGTTCGCGGACTGCGAGCTGCGCCTGGTCGAGCTGCCGTCGACCGCGTCACTGCAGACCACGCAGGTCTTCTCTCTGATCGAGCGCGAGCGTCTCGAAGCCCTGGTGCGAGCACCGGGCGAATTCCGCCGCATGCTGCGCGACCGTGGTTTCCGCACCGACTTCCAGCCCGTGGTGCGGATCGACGACGGGGCCGTCCGCGGCTACGAGATGCTCGGCCGCGGCGAGCTCGGTGGCGCCGAGGCATCTCCGGAAGAGCTCTTCTACATCGCCGAGAAACTGGGTGACGCGATCGCCCTCTCCGAGGCTTTCCGGAGTCGCGGGCTCGAGCTCGCTGCGCGGCTGCCAGGGGCAGCGTCGGATCCACGGCCGCTGCTGTTCATGAACACCCATCCCCTGGAGCTGGTCGACACTGGAGCCCTGCTCTCTTCGCTCGAGGTTCTGCGCGGCGATCATCCGAACCTGGCGCTGGTGCTCGAGATCCACGAGGCGACGGTCGCCGAGGTCTCTTCCCTCAAGGCACTCAGAGCGGGCCTCGAACAGCTCGACATCGACGTGGCATTCGACGACTTCGGTACCGGCCAGGCGCGGTTGCTGGAGTTGGCCGAGGTGGCGCCGCACTACTTGAAGTTCGATGCCGCCTGGGTCGACGGGCTCCACTTCGCGTCGGACCGGCGCAACGAGATGGTGGCGAGCCTCCTGCGCATGGTGGACGAGCTCGGTATCACGTCGGTCGCCGAGTGCGTGGAAAGCCGCGAGGAGGCCGAGGCCTGCCTGCGCCTGGGCTTCCAGCTCGCCCAGGGCAACTATTTCGGATCGCCGGTCCCCACCGAGGAGCTGGGCACGGCCGGGGAAGACTAGCCGCGTGCTGGAAACGATCTTCCATCATCCCGACCTCTGGAAGTACGTCAGCATCCCGTTCGTCGCCGGCTTCGTCGGCTGGGGTACGAACTGGGCCGCGATCCAGCTGACGTTCCTGCCGATCGAGTTCGTCGGCCGCAAGCCCTACCTCGGCTGGCAGGGCATCATCCCGTCGAAGGCCGAGCGGATGGCCGGCATCTTCGTCGACTCGACGATGGTCAAGCTCGGCACCCTGCCAGAGCTGTTCGAGCAGATGGAGCCGGCCAAGATCGCCGCCCAGATCGAGAAGATCATCATCCCGCGCCTCCCTAAATACACCGACGAGATCGTGCTGAGGGAGAACCCCACCGTTTGGCGGCGCACCCCGAACGTGGTCAAGCAGGCGATCTACGAGCGCATCCGCGAGGCGTTTCCGCAGCTGGTGCACAATCTGATGGCCGAGGCCAACGAGCACATCGAGGAGCTGATCGATTTCAAGTTCATGATCACCGACCGGCTGGTGCACGATCGGGCGCTGCTCAACCGCCTGTTTCTGGAGTCGGGCGACAAAGAGTTCAAGTTCATCGTCCGCTCCGGCCTCTACTTCGGCTTCCTCTTCGGCCTGGTGCAACTGGCGGTGTGGATCTTCTATCCGGCCTGGTGGGTGCTGCCGGCGTTCGGCCTGGCCGTCGGCTGGGCCACCAACTGGATCGCGCTCAACATCATCTTCCGGCCGCTGCACCCCAAGAAACTAGGCCCATGGACCCTGCAGGGGCTGTTCCTGAAGCGTCAGAGAGAGGTCGCCGTGTCCTGGTGCAGCCTGGTGACCCGCGAGATCGTCAGCGTGCGCAGCATGATCTATTCCATGATCAACGGCCCGTACGCCGACAACACCCGGGCGCTGATCAAGAAGCACATGGAACCCATCGTGCGCGAGGCGATGGATCCGCTGCTGACCCAGATCGCGGTCGGCAACGACAGCTTCGAGGAAATGCGGAACCTGGTGGGCGAGAAGTCGATCGCGGTGTCGACCGAACCGTTCGACGACTGGCACTTCAACCGGGAACGCGGCCAGGTGGTCGAGCGGCTGCTGCGTCAGCGCATGGAGGAGCTGCCGTCGGAGGAGTTCCAGGATCTGCTGAGGCCCTGTTTCCAGGAGGACGAGCTGCTCCTCATCCTGGTCGGAGCCGCACTCGGCTTCCTGGCCGGCCTGGCGCAGCTGTTCTTCGTCTTCGGAGGGGTCTGAGTCAGGGGTCGAGGCAGGTGGCCTCGTAACCCACCGAGAGCCGGCCCAGGGCGCTCATCACCGCCGAGATGTGGCCGACCGTGCCCACCGGGAACTCGAACTCGATGGCGCCGAACTCCGCGCCGACGATGAAACGCAGCGTGCTGGCGGCGACCTGGAACGCGTTCGCGTTGCTGACGAAGGTGTTGTCCAGCAAAGAGTCCGGGCCCGCCAGGTCGAAGACCGAATACGAGAACGCGGTGCCGACGTGCGGCTCCGCCGCCTCGAACCAGACGGTATAGATGGTCCCGGAGTCGAAGGCCAGAGCGCTGTCGAGGAATCGCATGCTGAACCGCGTACAAAGATCGTAGCCCCTGCTGTCGGGATCGATATTGACCATTCTGGAGCCGCTGGCAAAGTTGCCGGCGTTGTCGATCTGGAAATAGTCGCCGGAGAGCGGCGACTCGCCGTCCGTGGGCTCGAAGACGATGTAGCCACGGGCGAAGCCGTCACCGTCGACAGCGAGGTTGGCAACACTACGGACGTCGACAGTCACGATCGCCTTCGGGCCGAGGGTCAGGGTGTCCTCCCTCTGCGGTGCCTGCGGCAGGCTGGTCTCGTAGTACGAGACGTCGACGTCGACCGACTCGGTCGACTCGTTGCGGATCGCGTACTGGGTGGTCGGCCCGGTGGTGCTCTGAGTGTCGACGATGTAGAGCGGTATCAACAGCCTGGCGCCGAACGTCCCCGCCTTGGCCGGGAAGCTCGCTCTCTCCTCGGGCGACGTCGAATCGGAGGCCTCCTCCCCGACCTGATGGGCGAAAGACGTCGACGCCCACAGCATTGAGGCACAGACAAGCACAGTCGAAACGATCGCGGCGCGGTGTCGCCAGCTACGGTATCGCGCGTTACGGTGTCGCAAGCTCAAGTCAGGTTCCTCCGGGGTTTCTTTTGCCGGGCTTGAATATAGCCCCCAATGAATATGATACTTCATCATATCTCCAACCGGTCGCGGAATCCTAGGAGGCATCGACAGGCAACGAACCTCTTCTGCCGCAGCGTGGCGAGGTGTTAGCATCGTTTCTATGTGGCGCGCACCCGGATCGCCGCCCGCCCCTTCCAAATCCATCTCTTCGAGCCATTCAAGGAGCCAGAAATGAGTGAACCCGTGCGCGTTGCCGTTACCGGCGCAGCAGGCCAGATCGGTTATTCGTTGATCTTCCGCATCGCCTCGGGTCAGATGCTGGGGCCGGACCAGCCGGTGAGCCTGCATCTGCTCGAGATTACTCCTGCCCTCGGTGCCCTCGAGGGCGTGGTCATGGAGCTGCGGGACTGCGCTTTCCCGCTGCTGCACGACATCGTCGTCAGCGACCGTCCGGAGGAGGCCTTCTCAGGCGCGGATTTCGCCCTGCTGGTCGGCGCCCGGCCTCGGGGGCCGGGCATGGAGCGTAAGGATCTGCTCTCCGCCAACGCCGCGATCTTCTCCGTCCAGGGCAAGGCCCTAAACGATCACGCGAGCGCGGGTGTGAGGGTGCTGGTGGTCGGCAACCCGGCTAACACCAACGCCTTGATCGCCTCGAGCAACGCACCCGACCTCGACCCGAAACAGTTCACGGCGATGACCCGGCTCGATCACAACCGGGCGATCTCGCAACTCGCCGCCCAGACCGACTCCCACCCCACCCAGATCCGCCGCATGACCATCTGGGGCAATCACTCGGCAACCCAGTACCCGGACTTGAGCCACGCCACCGTGGGCGGGCGCCCGGCTCCGGAGCTGGTCGAGCAGGCCTGGGTGCGGGAGACGTTCATCCCCACCGTTCAACAACGCGGTGCCGCGATCATCAAGGCACGCGGAGCCTCTTCGGCTGCCTCGGCTGCCTCCTCGGCCATCGACCACGTCCGCACCTGGGTGCAGGGGACCGCTGACGGCGACTGGGTGAGCATGGCCATTCCGTCGGACGGTAGCTACGGCGTCCGTGAAGGGGTCATGTACTCCTTCCCGGTGACTTGCAAGAATGGTGGCTACCAGATCGTTCAGGATCTCGACATCGACGACTTCAGCCGCCAGCGGATGCAGGCGACCGAAGAGGAGCTGTTCGAGGAGCGCACCGGCGTCGCCGACCTGCTCTGACCGGTCGCGACGGACATTGCCGGCTCAGGGCTCCGGATCGAACGTCGGAACTCGGAAGACGCGCGGCGGCCCCGATTTGGCGGCGAAGCGCTCGTAGATCCGAGCGAACGCTCCGATCTCGGCCAGCGCGTCCCGGTAGTCTTCGTGGTTCGAGGGCTGCACCGTGCCGAAAGCTCGCACCACCGCCACCAGGGCGATCACCATGCCGAGCTCGGGCGCTCCCTCGAGCAGGCACATGTCACAGATCAGGCGATCTTCGGCATAGCCGGTCGGTCCGGCCGCGATGAAGTGGGCACGGCAGTGGCCGCAAGTCACCGGACCCGGCGGCTCCGGAATCCTGATGGAGTACGATACGTGCTCGAGCTCGTGCTGCGCCGGCCAGCTCGGCGCCGGCTCGGCTTCGGCCTGGTAGACGGCTGCCGGCTCGCGGACCACGAGCGCTTGCTGGTCGTCCACGTAGCGTGGACGCAGGGGCTCGGACGACGACGATCCAGACGACGATCTCGGTCTCAACGACGAATCCGACTTCATGAGCTCTTCCTCCGTTCGGTTTTCTGTGCGCTCGTTTCCCGTGCATTCACGGGGCGTCTCTCGGCTGCCGGCTGACGCCTGGTCCAGAAGCGGTAACCTGGCGTAACTCCAAGAGTATTCCAGAACTCTTCTGCTATTTCAACACAAATCCTGCAATAATCGCCGAATCAACAATGACTCAGCACTCGCACGAAGGGCATCCCGGTCAGAAACGGCGCGACGAGGCGGTCGATCGCCTGCGGGCGGAGCTGCGTAGAAAGGTCCGCGAGAGCGATCTGACCCAGCGCGCGATCGAAGAGGAGAACGGCTTTACCCGCGGCTACCTGAGCCAGGTGCTGCAAGGACACGTCACCCTGACGGCGCGCCACGTGTTCGGTATCCTGTTCGCGCTCGACATCGCCCCGGGCCCCTTCTTCCAGCGTCTCATGGGCGAATCCCGGCGCGACGCGGGGCAGTCCCTCAGTGAGATCCGTGAACGCATGGCGCGCTACGACGACGCGCTGGAACAGCTGGAGCGAAAGGGATTGATCGGTCCCGGCGAAGAAACCTGACCGCCAAACCGGCGTCAATACCTCCAAACTGGCACTCTCGCGCGCCTACCACGATCCACCTTGCGGCTCGAAATCCCCCGCAGGGCTCACTTGGCACGCTGACCGAACCTGGCACGCCCCTTGCTTTGACAAGGAGCGTTCTCAACTTCCTCCTCCTCATCAACGCCGGGCACCGGGGCCCGGCGTTGACCCTTTCTGGGCACCTTGGTCAGGTCAGGCACTCGAGCAGGAAGGCCTGCCGGAAGGCTTCTTCCCGCAGTGAGTCGTAGCGACCCGAGGCACCACTGTGTCCACTTCCCATCCGGACCCTGAGCAGCAGACGACCCTGTCCCTTCTTGAGGGCACGCAGCCTGGCCGCCCACTTGGCCGGCTCCCAGTACTGCACCCGAGGGTCGTTGAGGCCGGCGTTGATCAATAGATGGGGATAGCGCGACGCCGAGACGTTGTCATACGGTGAGTAGTCGCGCATGTAGTGGAAGTACTCCGGATCTCTCGGATCGCCCCACTCCTCGAACTCGATCACGGTCAGTGGGATCGTGGGGTCGAGCATCGTGTTCATCAGGTCCACGAAGGGCACGTCGGCGATCGCCGCCGCGAACAGCTCGGGACGCTGATTGAGCACGGCGCCGATCAGCAGACCACCGGCGCTGCCACCGCGGATCGCAAGGCGCGCGGAGGAGGTATAGCCCGCCTCCACGAGGCGCTCGGCCGCCGCGATGAAGTCGGCGAAGGTGTTCTTCTTGCGCAACAGCTTGCCGTCCTCGTACCAGGGCCGGCCGAGCTCACCGCCGCCGCGCACGTGGGCGATTGCGATCACGAAACCCCGTTCGAGCAGGCTCACCCGCGAAGGGACGAAGCGTGGCTCGTTGGAGAAGCCATAGGAGCCGTAGGCCGTGAGCAGGCAGGGATGCGAGCCGTCGAGCTCGATCTCTCTCGCATGGAGCAGCGAGATCGGCACCCGGGTGCCGTCAGCGGCGCGGGCATGGATGCGCCTGGCGACGAACCGCGCGCTGTCGTACCCACCCAGGACCTCGGTCCGCTTCAGCAGCTCCGAGCGCCGGGTCGCCATGTCGTATCGGATCACCGAACGGGGGGTGACCGGAGAGCTGTAGACCAGGCGCAGGTTGCCGGTCTCGAGCTCGGGGTTGTCGCCGATCGCGACCGTGTACACCGATTCATCGAAGGCGATTTCGTGGCGCTCCTCTGTCTCCAGATCGAGGATCCAGACGTTTCGCAGCCCACGGCTTCGAACCTGGACCGCCAGCTGCCCGCTGAAGCAGTCGACCGTCACCAATTGCACGTCGTCGCGATGGCCCAGGATCTCCCGCCAATGTCGGGGATCGCCGCCCTCCACCGGCATACGCATGAGCTTGAAGTTGACCGCGTCCAGATTGGTGAGCACGTAGAACGAGTCGCCGTGGTGGTCGATCTGGAGCTCGACCCCCTGACGGCGCTCGATCAACAGGCGAAAACCGCCCGCCGGCCGCTCGGCGTCCAGCACATGGATCTCGGTGGTCGAGTTGCTCTCGACACTGAGTCCCAGGAACTCCCGGCTGCGGGTCTTGAACAACGAAACGAAGAAGCGCTCGTCCGGTTCGTGGAACACCAGCTCGCCTTCGGCCGCCGGCCGGCCGGCCACCTGGCGATAGGCTTTGTATGGGCGCCGGGTACTGTCGCGCACCACGTAGAAGAAGGTCTGGCTGTCCGCTGCCCACGCCACCGACGGCGACGTGCTCTCGATTGCCTCGCCGATATGCTCCCGACGCTCGAGGTCCAGCACCCGCAGGGTGAAGCTCTCCGAACCGTCGTCGTTCAGCGAGTACGCGAGCAGGCGGTGGTCCGGGCTCACCGCGAACGCCCCGAGGGCGAGATAGTCCTTGCCGGTGGACAGCGCGTTGAGATCGAGGAGCACCTCCTCCACCGCCGAGGAGCTGCCGTGCTTGCGGCAACGGATCGGATACTGCTGTCCCTTCTCGGTCCGCGAGTAATAGAGGTACTCGTCGACGCGTATCGGCACCGTCACATCGTCCTCGCGCATGCGACCGACCAGCTCTCGGTAGAGCTCTTGTTGCAAAGCTTCGGTCCGACGCATCTCCGAGGCCGTATAGGCGTTCTCGGCCTCGAGATATGCCTGTACCTCGGGATCGTCACGCTCCCGCAGCCAGTGATAGGGGTCGACGAGAGTCTCGCCATGGATCTCGCTGGTGCGCGGATCGCGACGAGCCACGGGAGCTTCGCATGCGACATCGAGCCGAGTTTCGGTCATCTACGTCCTCTTGAGCTGGGATTCGAAGGGCCGGAGACCGAGAGGCTGGCCCGCAGGCGGTCGATTCAGAAGGCCGGCAGTCTACCGGAATCCGGCGCCGATCGCGCTCTCTGGGCTTCGAATATACTCGGACGACCCGACACCCGACACAACCCATGAGGAAGCGCCCGCGCAGGAGAAGACCCAAGCGCTCTGGGGCCAATGGCGCCGGCCAGCGGCGCCAGAAGCTCAGCAGGAGGGTACGGGAGCTCTACCGGCCCGACCTGGCGGACGACCCGGAAGCGGCCGAATGGCATGCGGAGCTAGAAGGAGAGCTTGCGCGGCCCGGCCGCGGCCGCGGCCGCCAGAAAACCAGAAGCGGCGAGCGGGCGTCCGATGAGGCGGGGGTGCTCGATGAGCGCGACGACGAGCAGGCCACGGGCAGCGAGAGCACAGGCCGCGTCATCGCCATCTCGTCGGGTTCCTGCCGGGTGCAATGCGGAGAGGAAGCCCTCGACTGTGTGCTGCCGTCCGATCTCGCCCGCAACCAGCGCGCGGTGCTCGCCGTCGGCGACAGGGTAGCCTTCGCGACCCATGGAGCGTCCCACAGACTCCGCCGGATCCTGCCGCGACGCACCGTGCTGTCGCGCCCGGACCCCCGAAACCCGCGCGACGAACGGGTGATCGCAGCCAACATCGACATCGCGGTGCATGTCGAGTCAGTCGCCCAGCCGCCGCTGCGCCCCGCGCTGGTCGATCGCTACCTGATCGCCATCGCGCGGGGCGGCGCCGACGCGGCAGTGTGCGTCAACAAGATGGACCTCCTCTCCGGCACCGAGGAGCGCCTAAGAGAGCTCGCGAAGCTCGCGCCCTATCGGGCGCTCGGGCTGTCGATCCTCCCCTGTTCGGCCAAGACGGGCGAGGGCCTGGATGACTTGCACAAACTACTGGCGAAGCGCACCGCCGTCTTCGTCGGGCACAGCGGGGTCGGCAAGTCGTCGATCCTGAACGCGCTCGCTCCGGGTCTGGACGCCGACACCGGCGCGGTCACCCGCCGCTCCGGCACGGGCCGCCACACCACTACCCGCTCCAGCCTCTACCGGCTCGAGGACGGCATCCGGGTCATCGACACGCCCGGGATCCGCGAATTCGGGCTGTGGCAGCTCACCGAGGACGAGCTCGCGGCCTACTTCGCGGACTTCGAGGAGCACGCGGCGCGCTGCCGTTTCCGAGATTGCGCACACACCCACGAGCCCGATTGCGGCGTCCGCGCGGCGGTCGAGGCCGGTGAGCTCTCCGCGGCGCGCCATGAAGCCTACCTGAGGATCCGAGCGTCCCTGGCATCCGGCGATTGAGAGAACCGTTCGCGGATCGTGCGGGATAGCGCCCGAGCCGGCCGATGCGGTAGATTCTGGCCATGGCCGAAGCGACCAAAGGTACTGTCGCCCTCGTCGACGACGAGGAGAACATCCGCGAGACGGTCGGATTCGCCCTGCGGCGCGAGGGCTACCGGGTCGATGTCTTCTCCGACGGGCTGGCGGCCTGGGAGCAGCTCGAGGAGGCGCTGACCGACGTCGTGGTGCTCGATATCTCGATGCCACGCATGGACGGCCTCGAGCTGTGCCGGCGACTGCGCACGCTCTCCGAATCCCTGCCGATCATCTTCCTGACCTCGCGAGACGAAGAGTTCGACCGCGTGCTGGGGCTCGAGCTGGGCGCTGATGACTACCTCTGCAAACCGTTTTCGATGCGCGAGCTGATGGCACGGGTGAAGGTGCTTTTCCGGCGTCTGACGCTCAATAGTCAACCGCCGGGCGAGACCGAGGAGAAGATCCTACAGATCGACGATCTGCGGCTCGACCTGCAACGCTACACCGCCCACTGGGCGGAGGCGGCGGTGCCGCTGACCGTCACCGAGTTCATGATCCTGCACGCCCTGGTGCGCCGTCCCGGTCACGTCAAGACGCGACAGCAGCTGATGCACGAAGGCTATCCGCACGACGCCTATGTCTCGGACCGCACCATCGACAGCCACATCAAACGGCTGCGGCGCAAGATGACCGGGATCGATCCGGCTTTCGACGGCATCGAGACCGTCTACGGGCTGGGTTACCGGTATCGGCAAGCCTGATCCGGGTCGATGCGTTCCCTGCTTCGGTTTCTGTCGCGCATCTCGATCCGGCTCCTGGCATTCAACGTCCTGCTCGTCTTCCTGCCGTTCTTCGGCTTCCTGCTGCTCCAGACCTACGAGCTGGAGCTGCGTGAATTGCAGGAAGACTCGATGGTGCAGCAGGGCCGCCTGCTGGCGGCGGCCCTGGCGGAGGGAGGCGCGCTCGAAGCCGTCGACGCGGAGCGGATCCTGACCAACATGAACCGGCGGTTCGACGCGCGGCTGCGAGTGATCGACAGCGACCTGAGATTGCTGGCCGACTCCAGCCGACTGGGCCCACGGCGGGAAAGCGAGCCGGACGCCGAGAAGACCGAGGCGGAAGGACGCGAGAGCTGGATGTACCGTCTGGGCTCCTTCCTGTACCGTGGCTTCGCGCGCCTCTTCCTGCCTCCGGAGCCGCCGTTCCAGGAAAGTGACCTTTATGCCACCGCCGAGCGGCTCGACGGCGGGGAGATACAGGACGCACTCGAGGGCCGCTACGGCGCCACCTACCGGCGCTCCCCGATCACCCGCTCGGTGGTCTTGTACAGCGCCATCCCGATCCGTAGTGACGACGAGGTGGTGGGCGTGGTGCTGGTCTCGAAATCCACATTCGGAATCTTGCGAGCGATCTACGATCTGCGGTTGAGCACGTTCCAGGTGGTGCTCGCCTCGGTGGCGGTGGCGGTGGTGCTGAGTCTGCTGGTCGCGACCACCATCGCTCGACCGCTGCAACGTCTACGCAAGGAGTCGAAGGCACTGCTCGACCGCCGCGGGCGCCTCAAGGGCAGCTTCAAGGGCTCGCGCCGGCTGGACGAAATAGGTGACTTGAGCCGGGCTCTAGCGGAGCTGACCCGCAGACTCGAGGGGCATATCCATTTCATCGAGTCCTTCGCTTCGGACGTCTCCCACGAGTTCAAGAACCCGCTGGCCTCGATCCGCAACGCCACCGAGCTGGTGGCCGAGATTGACGACCCGGCGGAGCGCGAGCGTTTCATCGGCATGGTGCTGAGTGACATCGCGCGGCTCGAGTATCTGCTGGCCGGAGTGCGCGAGATCACCCGCATCGACGCCGAAATCGACGACCAGCCGACCGAGCCGGTGGAGCTCGAGAAGCTCCTCGCCGGGCTGATCGAACGCTACGAATCGCGCCCATCGGACGGTGCCACGTACCGTCTCGGGCTGCCGGCGACCGGCGCGGTGGTCGAAGCGGATCCGGAACGGCTGTCGCGGGTGTTCGAGAACCTGCTCGACAACGCGGTCAGCTTCTCACCCGAGAAGGCGGAGATCGACGTCGATCTCGAAGTTCGGGCCAAGCAAGCGGTGGTCGAGATCCGCGACCACGGGCCCGGCATTCCCGACGAGCACCTCGAGAAGATCTTCGCGCGGTTCTTCAGCTACCGACACAACGGCTCGGAAGGCGACGGTCACACCGGCCTGGGTCTGGCGATCGTCAAGGCAATCGTCGAGTCCTACGGCGGCGACGTGCGAGCCTCGAACCACCCTGAAGGCGGGGCGGTCTTCGAGACCGCCCTGCCCCTGAAGCGCTGATCAGAAGCTGTACGAGAACCCGACCTCGACGCCGAGCGGATCGGCGGCGATCTCGGGACCTTCCTCGTCGGTCTCGACGGTCATGTCGAAGTAGCGGGCACCGAGGTGAACCGCCCAGCCGCCGTCACCGAAAGGAATATCGAGGCCGAGCTGGACGCCGAACACCGTGTCCGCGTCGAGGCTGCGGTTCTGGGTCTCACCCAGCACCTGGTAGGAAGCACTGCTCAGATCGGCGATGCCGACGAAGGGACCGATATAGAAATCGGCCTTCTTGTCGGGCGTCAGGTGAAAGTTGGGACCGATCAGAAAAGCCAGCATGTCGACATCGTCGTCGTCCGCCGCCCAGTCGACGCCGATATCGAAAAAGAAATCGGAACCGAGCGGCACGTAGATCACGGACCCTTCGAGGCCGACCCGCTCATTGAAAAGGTATTCGAGGCCGGCCCCGGCGCCGACGCCGCTGGCGAGCTTCAACACGGACCTCTCGGAGAGACCGTCGGGACGGATTCTGCTCTGATCGATCGAGCCGTCGTCCGGATCGAGCCGGATGCCGAAGAAACGCGCGATCCAGCGGCCCCTGACGTCGACTTCCGCGGGCCCGGCGGTAGCCGTCTTGCGGCATGCCTCGGGCAGATCGTTGCAGCGGGTCGCGCTCGCTTCCAGGCTGTAGGTACCGGCCTTGTTGAACGAGATCGCACCCGAGCCGCTCAGCTCGGAGATCGGATTGCCATCCGCGTTGCGCGCCTCGACGGGGTTGCCGTCCTCGTCCTTGAAGGTCACCGAGACATCGTCGTAGGTGCCGGAGACGTTCACCTGGATGCTCTCGCGCCGCCTGACCTCGGCAGGATCGACGCTCAGGTCGACCGAGACCGCGCAATCGGCGACTTCGATGTCGGCGGTCGCGCTGCAGCTGTCGGTCTCGCCGGCCATTTCCTTGGTCTCCATGCCGGAGTACGCCAGATTCAGGCACGCCTTGGGGATCAGGAAGGTATGGGTGGTGACCTTCTTGGAGCCCTGAGCCTCCGCCTTGGCGGTGAAGGTGTACTTGCCCGGTCCCGCCATTCCTTCCCAGGACGTCGATCCGCCGGAGATGATCTTCTTCGCCCCACCGGGGCCCGACATCTCGACGACGACACCGTCGGAGCTGCCGCCGGCGTCCACCATGATCTTGTCGTCGGCACAGGCGCCGCCGGATGCTTTGACCGCGCACTTGGCCTTCGCCGGCATCTCCTCGACCTCGTGGACCTCGATCACGTAGGCGCCGTAGCTCTTCTTGGCGGCGACGCACATCGGTCCGTGGGTGACGCCTTTGCCGCGTTTGCGGTATGCCATCCACTGAAGAACCTCACCGCGCTCGAGATTGCGCTCGCTGAGGCCATCGCCCGAAGCCGCCGCGGTGTAGAGAGCGTCGGTCAGATGTCCGAGCCCGCGCTCCGCCATGATCTGCTCGATCTCGGCGCGGTGTTTCTCGAGCCCCTCTTTCAGCTCGCCAGGCGAAGTGATCGTCGGCTTGGCAAACGCCGCGCGGCCACCGAGGCGGTAGATCCGACTCTTGCGGTCGAACCCTTCACAGATCGTCTCGTCCGCCAGGGCGGCGGGGGCCGCGGCGAAGAGAGCCATGGCGAGAATCGTCAGCGCGAAACGGTTCCTCACATCAGACATCGGAGATCTCCTTCCAGACTTCAGATGGCCTCATTGCGGGTGGCCCTGATTGTAGCTTGTTGCTTGGCCTTCGCCGGTTCGATCGACAGCTGAACGGCTGCCGGAATCCACCCCGCGGCGGCAAGCCCATCGTAGCATCAAAGTTCGGCTGCGGACAGACCGGACGATCAAGCCGTCGCCAGCTCGTCGAGCAACTCCTTCAGCAACGAGTAGAACTTACCCACCGAGGGGATGTTCGCCTTCTCCTCGGGCGAGTGCGCGTTGCGGATCAGGGGTCCGATCGAGACCGCGTCGAGGCCCGGAACCTTCTCCGCCAGGATGCCGCATTCGAGCCCAGCGTGCACCGCCTTGATCTCCGGCGGCTCGCCGAACAACCGTTCGTAGACGTCCACGGTGCGACGTACCAGCGGCGAGTCCGGATTCGGCTTCCAGCCCGGATAGCCGCTGTCCTCGGACACCTCGGCACCGGCCAGCAGAAAGAGGCTGCGCAGTGACTGCATGGTGCCGGCGAGGGCCGCGTTGACCGACGAACGAAACGAGCACAACACGGTCGCGGACTCCTCGGCAGTCCTCACCACCCCGAGATTGTTCGAGGTCTCCACCAGGCCGGCGACGTCCCGGGACATGGCGATCACACCGTGAGGCGCCGCGGCGATCGTACGCAGCAGGCGATCGCGGTCCGCCGAGATCACGGGTGGCCAGGAAGGTGCATCGGCATCCGCCGATTCGAGGACGATCTCGAGGTTCGGCTCTACCTGACCGAGCTCGCCTCTCAGCTCGGCCAGGGCAGCGCGGAGGGCCTCCTCCAGTCCGGCTTTGTGCTCCCGCTCGACGACCAGGTGGGCGAAGCACTCGCGGGCGATGGCATTGCGCTTGGAACCGCCGTCGAAGGCCACCAGGCCGATCTCGGTCCCGCTGTCGAGCGCCGCGATCAACACGCGCGCCGCGGCCTTGATCGCGTTGCCGCGATTCTCGATGATGTCGAGCCCCGAGTGACCGCCGCGCAGGCCGCGAACCGACAGCACCAGGCGCTCCCCCGCCCCGGCGCCTACGCGCCGCAGGCCGACCGTCGCCTCGACGCCGGCGGACCCGGCACAGCCGATGTAGACCGCATCGTCTTCCTCGGTATCGAGGTTGACCAGCAGTTTGCCGCTGACGATCGCCGGGTCGAGAGCGCTGGCGCCATTGAGGCCGGTTTCCTCATCGAGGGTGAAGAGCAGCTCGAGCGGGCCATGGACGACCTCGCCGTCGACCGCCACCGCCATCGCCGCCGCCGCACCGAGCCCGTTGTCCGCGCCCAGCGTGGTGCCCTCGGCCACCACCCAGTCGCCGTCGACCGCGACCCGGATCGGGTCGGTCATGAAGTCGTGCTCGACCCCGGAGTTCTTCTCGCACACCATGTCGAGGTGGGCCTGCAGCACCACGACCGGCGCGCTCTCCCTGCCGCTCGTGGCGGGCACCGACACGACCATGTTGCCGCTCGCATCCGGCTGGACGCCGAAACCCTGTCTCTCGGCCCATTCCCGAACGTGGGCCGCGATCCGTTCCTCGTGCTTCGATGGCCGGGGAACCTGGCTGATGGCATCGAAATGCGACCAGACAGGTCGCGGTGTCAGGGCTTCGAGTGGGCTGTTCATCGGCTTGGCCTCCACGGGGAAGTTAGCATGGATCGAGCCGCCGAACGAGCCAGCCGAGAACCTGGTCCGAAAGGCCCCGAGGCGCGTCTTCACCCAAATCGAGAGTAGTCGAAAAACCGAGATGACCGCCGCGGCGGGTCCACTTCGTCTCGAGCAGATTCGGGACTCCGTCGATTGCGTCCGCGACCGCCGAACGCGGCACCATGGGATCGTGCTCGGAATTCACCAGCAACGCCGGGACCCGCAGCCGGTGGAGTCGGCTGCCGACCCCGGCACGGGCGTAGTAGTCCTCGGGGCTCGAGAAACCGAACCGCGGAACCACCGTGTGGCGGTCCCACTCCCGGATCTTGCGGATGCGCCGGGCCTCGGCAAGGGACAGTGGCAGGGGCCGGCGCGCCGCCACGTGGGCGTACATATCGCATAGGCCGGCGAGCACGTAGCGACGGTAGAGCCAGCAGCTCGGCCGGTCGATGGCCTGCACGCAGCGATCGAGGTCGAGCGGTGTGCTGGCCACCGCCACGGCGCACAGGCGTGGGTCCTCGACCTCGGTGGCGAAGCGCAGACTCATGTGGCCGCCGAGGGAGAAGCCGAACAGCAGGATCGACTCGAAGCGCGCCAGCTCGGGCGCTCCGATTACCCACCTGAGATCCTCTGACAGGCCAGCGTGATAGAAGTCGCTGCCCTCGCGGTCGGCGCCGCGCAGGTTCAGCCGCAGGGACGACAGGCCGAAAGACTCCGCAATGCGCGCCGTCCGCCGCATGTAGCTGCTCTCCGTCGAGCCGCCCAGGCCATGGACCAGGACCAACACGGCCGAGCTCCCGGGCGCGTGGGTGAGTCGACCGGTGAGTCTCACCCGTCCCACCTTCGGGTCGGATACTTCGATCGACCACGGCTCCGAGACCGGAACCGGCGGTTGCCTCGCGAAGCGCCGAACCACTGGCCAGACGGTCCGAACATGTGCGACCACGCTCATGGCGCGCGATTTGATCACAATTGGCGCAAGAGCGCCGCCAGCGCGACCGTCGCAAGCGCGCCGCTGTCGCGACCGGGTAGAATCGTCGCATGCCGAAGCCTCAGATCCAGATCCTGGTGTGCGTCAACGAACGCGCGCCCGACGCCCGCAAACCGAGCTGCGATCCGCGCGGCGACCTCGAGGTCTACCGTCGTTTCAAGGACGGCGTGCGCGCGCGTGGCATCCGCGACCACGTGATGGTGGTGCGCACCGGCTGCCTGAAGCACTGCAGTCGCGGCATCACGGTCAACATCTGGCCCCCCAACCTGTGGTACGCCCGGGTCACCCTGGACGACGTCGACGAGATCCTCGATCGCTCGGTGCTCGCCGAAGAAGAGATCGAGCGCCTGGCGATGCCGGACATCCCGTGGGAGTAGTCGACGCGTGCCGATTCGGTTACATGTTCGCTGGACCGCACCCCGCCGCTGAGGGACGGATATGAGCTCTCCGAAAGTCTGCATCATCGGCGCCGGATCCTCGGGCATCGGCGCCGCCAAGGTGCTGCAGCAGCACGGCGTACCGTTCGACTGCTTCGAGAAGGGCTCGGGCATCGGCGGCAACTGGCGGTACCGCAACGACAACGGCCAGTCCGCGGCCTATGCGTCACTGCACCTCAACACCTCCAAGTCGCGGATGGCCTACTCCGACTTCCCGATGCCGGAGGAGTACCCGGACTACCCGCACCACAGCCAGATCCTCCGGTACTTCGAGGACTACGTCGATCACTTCGACGTCAGGCGACACATTCGCTTCAGTACGACCGTGAGCGACGTCCACCCCACAGGCGACGGTGAGTGGGACGTCACGCTCGACGACTCGGAGACTCGGGCGTACGCCGCCGTGGTGGTGTCCAACGGCCATCACTGGAATCCCCGGCTGCCCGATTTTCCGGGCAGCTTCGACGGACGTGCCCGCCATTCCCACGAGTACGAAACTTCCGAGGGCCTCGAGGGTCGCAACGTGCTGGTCGTCGGCATCGGCAACTCGGGGGTGGATATCGCCAGCGAGGCCTCGCGGGTCGCCCGCCGGACGTTTCTCTCCACCCGGCGCAGCGCCCATATCCTGCCGAAGTACGCACTCGGCAAGCCGATCGACCTGTACACCACTCCCGGCTCGAGCCGCCTGCCTCTGACGTTGCAGAAACTCGGCTTCGAGGCGCTGCTGCGCCTCGCCTGTGGCCCGCAGGCGACCTTCGGCGTGCCGAAACCGGAGCACAGCCTCCTACAGGCCCACCCGACGGTTTCGGCCGATTTGCTGAATCTCGTCGGCCACGGCAAGATCCGGATGAAGCCCGATGTCGAGGAGCTCCGCGGCGACCGCGTGGCCTTCGCCGACGGCAGCGTCGAGCCGATCGACGAGATCATCTACGCGACCGGCTACCGGATCAGCTTTCCGTTCTTCCGGACGCGGGTCCTGGCGCCGCAGGCGAACGAGGTGCGGTTCTACCGGCATGTCGTGCCGCCGCATCTACCCAACCTCTATTTCATCGGCCTGATCCAACCGCTGGGCGCGATCATGCCGCTCGCCGAGGAGCAGTCGATCTGGGTGGCAAAACTGCTGACCGGCGAGTGCTCGCTGCCCGACCGCCGCACCATGGAGCATCGAATCGAGCGCGATCTGGAGAAGATGCACCGGCGCTACGTGACTTCGAAACGGCACACCATACAGGTGGACTACTTCCCCTACCGGGCCTTGATTCGCAGGGAGGTCAAGCGCGGCCGGAAGCTGGCCGTGTCCGGAAGCGAATCACGGCGCGTGATCGCGCCCGAGGCGGTGGCCAGTGGATCGTCCGTCTGAACACGTTGCCGCCCAGGCGCGACTGTTCAGACCGTGGCCTTGTGGATCTGCCGCTTCAGGCGGTGGATCTTGCGCCGTGCCCGCTTGAGCGCCACGCGGTCTCGTGCTTCGAGTGCCGCGTCGCGCTCGACCTTGAGCTCACGGATCTTCGCCTTGATCGTCGCCTTGTCGATGCCCACCACCTCGTGGTGGACGTGCTCCTCGAGCCCGAAGGCCTCACACAACGCGTGGATGAGATGCTCCTTGTGCATGGAGCTGTAGCCGGCCACCGCCGGATGCTCGACTTCTCGGGCGATCTCGCGCAGCTCGGTGAGCTTCTTTTCCTTGAGCTCGTCGTAGGTATGGCTCATGACGTCCCCCTTGGGCTGGTCGGTCCGGTTGAAAGATATGCTCCTGGATGCTCCGACTTCAGCCTTCGTCGCCGTCCAGGAGCGAAAGGAGATCGAATTCGTCGCCGATCTCCGGCACGAAGGTGCGCACCGGAAACCGCTTGCGCAGCTCGTCGCCGAGCGCCGCGGCCCGCTTCGGCGTGCCGTGGACCATGAAGGCAAGCTTCGGTGGTCGCGGCGCGCTCGCCACCCAGCGCAGCAGCCCGGCGCCGTCGGCGTGGCCGGACATGCCCTGGATGGAGATCGAGCGGCAACGGATGGGCACGTGCCGGCCGTGGAGCTTCACCGAAGGCTTGCCATCCACGATCGCCCGGCCGCGCGTGCCCTCGGCCTGGTAGCCGACCAGCGCCAGCAGGTTGCGGGGATCGGGCGCCAGGCGCTTCAGGTGGTGCAGCACCCGCCCGCCGGAAAGCATGCCGCTGGCCGAGATGATGATCTTGGGTCCCCGAATGTTGTTGAGCTCCTTCGATTCGTCCACCGTGCGGTGCAGCCGTACCTTGTCCGGGAAGAGCTTCAAGCGCCCGTCCTCGTAGACTTCCGGATCGATATTCCGGCGGTCGAGGAAACGGCTGTAGATACGCGTGGCCTTGAACGCCATCGGGCTGTCGATGTGGATCGGCACGTCAGGCAGCTCGCCGTTCTTCATCAGTCGTCGCAGCAGCAGAGTCATCTGTTGCGAACGACCCACCGCGAAGGCCGGGATCAGAATCGTGCCGCCACCCGCCAGGGTCACACGGAACGGCTCGCGGATCTGGTCGATGACCGGGGTGGGATCGTGAGTCCTGTTGCCGTAGGTCGATTCCATGATCAGCACGTCGCACTCGGGCAGCGGCCGCGGATCGAGATGGAGCGGCATCTCGTGACGGCCGATGTCGCCCGAGAACACGATCCGCACCTCGCGGCCGCCGATCTCCATTCGGATCTCGATGAACGCCGAGCCCAGGATGTGGCCGGAATTGAGAAACCGCGCCCGCAGCTTGATCTTCGGATCGAGCTCGAGCCACTGGTTGTAGCGCTGCGCGCGGCGCAGCCCCAACGCCTGCTGCGCGTCTTCGGCAGTGTAGAGCGGCAGGGCCGGGCGATGCTTGGTATAGCCCTTGCGGTTGGCGTGGCGGGCGTCCTCCTCCTGGATCTTGGCCGAGTCGAGCAGCATCAGCTCGGCCAGCTCGTAGGCGGCCGGCGTGCAGTAGACCGGCGCGTCGAGGCCGAGCTTGGCCAGCCGCGGCAGATACCCCACGTGATCGATGTGGGTGTGGGAGAGCAGCATGTGCTGGATCTTCCAGGGCTCGAAACCCGGGTCCTCCCAGTTCCTCAGCCGCAGCTTCTTGAGACCCTGAAAGAGACCGGCGTCGAGCAGCACCTGCGTCTTGCCGGCATGCAGGAGATGGCGGGAGCCGGTGACTGTACCGGCGGCACCGTGAAACGACAGACGAAGAGAATCAGACACGAGATAGATTCCTCCAAATCTTGTATTCCCAGACCACCTCGAAGATTAACACGCCGCCCCCGGAGCGGCCAGATCGCGATACAATCTCCGCCACGGGCTCCCGACGGCGGGGTCTCGAAGTACCGCAACCGCGGCTCGGAGCCGCTCCCACCCCCATCGATTCCAGAGAGTCTTCATCATGAAACATCTGCTCCCTCTACTGCTCATCTCCACCCTGGCCGCTTCGGCGGCGGTCGCCGAAGATGACAATCCTCGGGTCGCCGAAGGCGACAATCCACGCGTCGTGCTCAAGACCTCGAAAGGCAAGATCGTCGTCGAGCTGCTTGCCAAAGAAGCTCCGGGAACGGTCAAGAACTTCCTCGGCTACGTGGAGTCGGGCTTCTACAACGGCACCATCTTCCACCGCGTGATGCCCGACTTCATGATCCAGTGTGGCGGCTTCACCCCGGACCTGAAGAAGAAAGACACCCGTAAGCCGATCCAGAACGAGGCCGACAACGGCCTGAGCAACGAGCGCGGCACCCTGGCGATGGCTCGCACCGGCAATCCCCACAGCGCGACGGCGCAGTTCTTCATCAACGTCGGCAACGACAACGGCTACCTCGACCACACCGGCAAGGACCCCCGCGGCTGGGGCTACGCCGTATTCGGCAAGGTCGTCGAGGGCATGGAGGTGGTGGACGCCATCGCCGCCATGGAGACCACCCGCAAGGGCAGCCAGCAGAATCTGCCGGTCGAGACCGTGACCATCGTCTCGGCCTCGAAGGTCGAGACCGGAGGCTGAGCAGAGCCGCGCCCGTCGAACCTGTCTGGGCCGGAAGGAGAAGCGGGTGGAGATACACGAGTCCTACCTGGGCCGGGTGCTGCTCGTCGGACTGGGCGGCTTCGTGGGATCGAGCGCCAGGTTCGTGCTGAGCGGCCTGGTTCATCGAGCTCTTCCGCTCTCCGTGTTTCCGATCGGCACCTTCGCCGTCAATGTACTCGGCTGTCTGGTGATCGGCTTCCTGGGCGGGCTGATGGAGCTGCGCCAGGTGCTGGGGCCGGCGCAGCGGCTGTTCGTACTGATCGGGATCCTCGGCGGCTTCACCACGTTCTCGACCTTCGCCTTCGAGACCTTGAGCCTGGCGCACGCCTCGGACTTCGCGCGCGCGGCCGGCAACGTCGCCGGCCAGGTGCTGCTCGGGCTCACCGCCGCCTGGGTCGGCTATCTCGCCGCTCAATACCTTTGAGGACCCGATGATTCTGCCGAGCCAAGGTCACTTGCTGCGAATTTTCATCGGCGAGAGCGACCGGCACGACGGTCTGCCGCTCTACGAGTGGATCGTGCGGGCAGCCCGGAGCCACGGCCTCGCGGGTGCCACCGTGCTCCGTGGCCTGGAGGGCTTCGGAGCCCGCAGCCGCTTGCACACCGCGCGCATCCTCAGACTGTCGTCCGATCTGCCGATCGTCGTCGAGATCGTCGATACACGAGAGAAGATCGAAAGCTTCCTGCCGGTAATCGACGAAACCATCGACGAGGGCCTGGCGACGCTGGAGAAAGTCGAGATTCGTTTCTACCGCAGCGGCAAGGAAGGCTAGCGCACCAGCACCAGCGCCACGTCCATGACGTTGGTGCCTGTCGGCCCGGTGACCAAGAGGTCGCCCAAGGCCTGGAAGAAGGGATAGGCGTCGTTGTCGGCGAGCGCCCGGCCGGCGTCGAGGCCTTGGGCCCGGGCGCGCTTCAGGGTGTCGCCGTCGGCGACCGCGCCGGCGGCGTCGGTCGGGCCGTCGATGCCGTCGGTACCCATCGACGCCACCAGGATGCCTTCGCTACCCTCGAGAGCCAGCGCCGCGCCCAGGGCGACCTCCTGGTTGCGGCCGCCACGGCCCGTGCCGCGCACCGTCACCGTGGTCTCCCCCGCCGCCACCAGACAGGCCGGCGGCGCCACCGGCCGACCGGCTAGTTGAACCTGCCGCCCGGCGCCCGCCAGCGCCTTGCCCGCCTGCCGAGCCTCACCGGTGAGCCGCGTGGTCACCAGGTGCGGCGTGTAGCCGAGGTCACGGGCCTCGGCGAGGGCCGCCTCGGCGGCCATGCGATTCGACCCGACGATCCTGGCCTCGGCGCTCGTGAGCTCCGGATCGCCGGGCTTGGGCGATTCGGCCTCTTCGCCATGTTCGCCACGCTCGAGATAGTCGCGGACCAGTGCCGGCACTCCCGACCAGACCCCGAACCGCTTCAGGATCTCGAGCGCCTCATAAAAGGTCGTCGGGTCGGCGGTGACCGGCCCGGAGGCGATGACGTCCAGCGGGTCGCCGACCACGTCCGACAGCACCAGCGCCAGGACCCTCGCCGGATGCGCCTTTTTCGCTAGCCGCCCGCCCTTGAGCAGATCCAGGTGCTTGCGCACGCAGTTGAGCTCCTGGATGGTGGCGCCTGAACGCAGCAAGGCGTCGGTGGTTTCCTGGACCTGCACCAGCGAGACGCCCGGCGGCGGCAGGGTCATGAGCGCCGAGCCACCGCCCGAGATCAGAGCCAGCAGCAGGTCGGCCGCACCCAGGTCGGCCGCCAGCCGGCGGATCTCCCCGGCACCCTCGACGCCCCTTTCGTTGGGGATCGGGTGGCCGCCGGCGAACTCCGCGACGCCGGCGGGGGCATCGCCCGTCTGACCCTCGGGGGCGACCAGCACACCGCCGGCCAGCCGGTCCGCGAGCACGTCGGCGGCACCGCGCGCCATCGCCGCCGCGGCCTTGCCGACCGCGGCAAGGTGAACCCGGCCGGCTCCCGAGAGCAGCTCCTCGTCGCCCGCCAGCGCGTCGCGGACCAGCCGTTCCGGCTCGACCGCGCGGACCGCGGCGTCGAGGCAGACACGCGCGTCGGCGCGCAGATCGACCGCGCCGCTCACTTGCCCGCGCGGCGGCGGTAGGCCTCGGTGTCGTAGACCTCAGGGTTGACCACGTTGGGCGCCCGCTCACGCCGCAGGTGCGCGATGGCGTTGGTCGCCGCCATGGTCGCCATCTTCGAGCGCGTGTCGTGACTGGCGCTCGCGATGTGGGGAATCAGCACCGCGGTCGGCTGCTCCGCCAAGCCGGGCGCCATCGCCGGCTCGTCCTCGAAGACGTCGAGAGCGGCACCGGCGATCCAACCCTTCGACAGCGCTCGGACCAGGGCCGTCTCGTCGACCACCGGGCCACGCGCGGCGTTGATCAGATAGGCGGTCGACTTCATTCGCCGCAGCGCCGCCTCGTCGATCATGTGGCGGGTCTCGGGGGTGAGCGGCGGATGGAGAGTCACGAAGTCGCTGCGCTCGAGCAGCTCCGGCAGCTCCGCCCAATCGGCCATGCCGTCGGCCTCGATGCCCTCGCGGTTGAACGGATCGTGGGCCAGGATCTCCATGTCGAAGCCGGTGGCGCGACGCGCCACCGCGACACCGATGCGACCGTAGCCGATGATGCCGATCACCTTGCGCCGACCGCTCGCTCCGCGCCCGATGTCGCCGCCGAGAAAGAGGTTGGGACCCCACAGCTTGTAGCGGCCGGCAACCATGTAGTTGTGGGCCTCGGGGATCCGCCGGGCCACCGCCATCAGCATGGCCCAGGTGAAGTCGGCCGTGGTCTCGGTCAAGACGCCTGGGGTGTTGGCCACCGGGATGCCGAGCTCGGTCGCCGCGTCGACGTCGATGTTGTTGTAGCCCACCGCCATCTGGGCGATGCCGAGCAGACCGGGACCCGCCTCCAACTGCTCGCTGCCGAGGGGCTCGGTGAGCAGCGGCACCAGCACGTCGCAGCCGCCGATGCCGGCGAGCAGATCGCTCATCTCGACGCCCTTCTCCTCGTCATCCTGGCTGACGGTGACCGCGGCGCCCGACTCCCGGAGGATCTCGAGGCCGGCCTCGGGAATCCGCCGCGTGACGAAGATGTGTCCGTTCAATCCCACAGCCGCTCCTCTCGCAGAAACTCTTGAAATCCGTCCGCGTCGTCCGCCGCCTCGACCATGCGCCCGACGCCGGCCTGGATCTGCTCCATGCTGGCGGCGATCGACAGCCGCAGGTAGTGCTGCCCCTCCGCGCCGATGCGGCCGAAGGAGTTGCGATCCATGGTGGCCACGCCGTAGCGGTAGAGCAGAAACATCTGCAGCATGCCCGAAGGGCTGGTGCGATCGCGCGAGGCCTCGGGCAGCTGCTGGTAGGCGTCGACTACGCCGAGCCGCTCGCACAGGCCGGCGACGTTGGGAAAGACGTAGAAGGCGCCCTTCGGATTCTGGCAGCGCACCCCCGGAATGTCGTTCAAAGCCGGCACCACCCAGTCGCGCCGCCGCTCGAAGGCGGCGACCATGCCGGCGACCGTGGCGGCGCTCTCCGGACTCTCGTAGGCCTCGCGCCCGGCCTCCTGGATGAACGCCGGCACACACGAGCAGATGTTGATGTTGAGCTGCTTGAAGATCGCGGCTTCCTCGGCCGTCGGCAACATCGCCCAGCCCAGACGCCAGCCGGTCATGGCGAAGCCCTTGGAATGACCGCTGACCAGCACGGTGCGCTCTGCCATACCCTCTTCCGAAGCGATCGAGTGGTGCTTCTCGCCGTCGAACAGGATGTGCTCGTAGATCTCGTCGGCGTAGATCCGCACGTCGGGGCGGCACTTCTCACGGATGACCTCGGCGATGCCGGCCAGGTCCCGCGCCGGCAGCACGCCACCGGTAGGATTCGACGGCGAGCACAGCATGATCACCTTGGTGCGCTCGGTGATCAGCGCCGCCAGCTCCTCGGGGATGAAGGAGAACCCGCGCTCTTCCGACAGCTGGAGCGGCACCGGCGTCGCTCCGGCGAAAGTCACCCAGGACTCGTAGATCGGGAAACCCGGGCTCGGGTAGATCACCTCGTCGCCCGGGTCGGCGTAGGTCTGCATGGTGTAACTGATCGGCGGCTTGGCCCCTGGCGTCACCACGATCCGCGAGACGTCGGCCTCGATGCCGCGGGTGCTCGCAACGTGCGCGGCAATCGCCTTGCGCAGCGGCAAGATGCCCTGGGGATCACAGTAGTGGGAGTTGCCGGCTTCGATCTCGCGCATGCCGACGCGATTGATGTGGGGCGCGCTGTCGAAGTCGGGCTCGCCGAGATTGAACTTGATCACGTCCATCCCGCGGTCGAGGCAGCGCTGAATGTCCTCGCCCAGCTTGAACGCGTTCTCGGTGCCGAGGGCCGTCATACGGTCCGCGAGGAGCGCCATCGTCGTCTCCTTGGCAGGGTCAGGTCTGCTCAGGGGTACAGCAGGGGGGTCTCGAGAGGCCTCGGGGATCGCGACCGGGGCACTCGGGGTGACCTCCACCGCGACCGGCGTGATCCGGCCCACCCACACTAGTTGCCTTGTCGCTGAATCAAGCAAACTCATTGTAGGGAGCGACCCGCCGAGGGTCAAGCGATTTTGTAGGATCGTCGAGATATGGATTCGCCGCAGCACCAACTCGAGGAAAAGTTCGGCTTCGACCACTTCCTGCCCGGCCAGGAGGATGTCCTGGGCCACCTGCTGGAAGGCCGTTCGGCGGCGGCGGTCTTCCCCACCGGCGGCGGAAAGTCGCTGTGCTACCAGTTGCCAGCGCTGCTGCTGCCCGGGCTGACGCTGGTGGTCTCACCGCTGATCGCCCTGATGAAGGATCAGATCGACCAGCTCAAACGCCGTGGCATCGCCGCCGAGCGACTCGACTCCACGCTCACCGCCGACGAGTACCGCGACATCATGGCTCGGATCCGGGGCGGCGACCTGCGATTGCTCTACGTGGCGCCGGAGCGTTTCAACAACGAACGCTTCCGCGGCAGCCTGGCCCGCGTCCAGCTGTCGCTGTTCGCGGTCGACGAGGCACACTGCATCTCGGAGTGGGGTCACAACTTCCGGCCCGACTACCTGAAGCTCGCCGGCTTCGCCGAGCGCTTCGGCGCCGAGCGCGTGCTGGCGCTCACCGCCACGGCCACGCCGCGGGTACTGGAAGACATTTGCCGCGGCTTCCGCGTCGCCCCGGAAGCCGCCGTGCGCACCGGCTTCCACCGCCCCAACCTGGAGCTGCGCGCCACCCCGGTTGCCGCCGCAGACCGCGACGCCGAGCTCGAGCGCCACCTGGCCGGGCGGACGCCCGGCCCGACGATCGTCTACGTCACCCTGCAGCGCACCGCCGAGGAGGTCGCCGAGCGCCTCGCCGTCGCCGGTTTCGACGCCCGCCCGTACCACGCCGGCCTGAAGGACGATCGCCGCGCCGCCGTGCAGGACTGGTTCCTGGCCTCCGACACAGCCGTGGTGGTGGCCACCATCGCCTTCGGCATGGGCATCGACAAGTCCAACATCCGCTACGTCTACCACTACAACCTGGCCAAGAGCCTGGAGAACCTCTCGCAGGAGATCGGCCGCGCCGGCCGCGACGGCGAGCCCGCGGTCTGCGAGAGCCTGGTCTGCCCCGATGATCTGACAGTGCTGCAGAACTTCGCCTACGGCGACACACCTTCGCTCGACGGCGTCCGCGGTCTGCTGGAAGAAGTCGCCGCCGAAGCCGACCGCTTCGACGTCAGCCTGATCGAGCTGTCGAACCGTCATGACGTCCGCATCCTGGTGGTGCGCACGCTGCTCACCTACCTCGAGCTGCAGGGCTACCTGGAGGCCGGCACGCCGCGCTACGCCAAGTACCGTTTCCAGCCGCTCTACAGCTCGAAGGAGATCCTCGCCGGCTTCCAGGGCGAACGCAGGCGGTTCCTGGAGGCAGTCTTCCGCCGGGCGAAGAAGGCGCGGACCTGGTTCGACATCGACCTGGAGGCTGCCGCGCGCGACATCGGCGCCCCCCGCGGCCGTCTGGTACGCGCCCTCGACTTCCTGGCCGAGCGGCAGCAGATCGAGCTCAAGGTCGGCGGCGTGCGTCACCGCTACACCTGGCTGCGGCGCCCCGAAGACATCGAGGCGCTGGCGAGCGAGCTCCACGCCAAGACCCTGGAGCACGAGCGCCGCGAGATCGAGCGCCTCGACCTGGTGCTCGATCTCGTCGGCCGCGACGGCTGCCAGACCGCCTGGCTGTGCGAGTACTTCGGCGAGACCCTCGACGGCGACTGCGGCCACTGCGGCTGGTGCCTGGACGGCGGCCGGGCCGTCGAGCTGCCGCCGCTCCCCGAAGCCGCCGTCGACGACGAGGTCTGGCGCCAGGCGTCGGAGCTCCGCGCCGAGCATGCCGAGGTCCTGGAGGAGCCCCGCGCCTTCGCCCGCCTCCTCACCGGCCTGCGCTCCCCCCGCATAACCCGCGCCAAACTCGCCAAGCATCCCCTCTTCGGCGCCCTGGCGCACGTGCCGTTCTCGGCAGTGCTGGAGCGGGCTTCGCAGAATCGGGGCTAGACCAGAGAGCCGAGAAACTCGGTCGCCGCGCAGACCCGGATCCCTTCCGGAGTCACGTAGTCCTTCGATCCCGTGGCCGAGATCTGCCAAGCCTCGCACTCGGGGAAGCGAGCCTCGAGATACTTCAGCCCGCGGTCGATCGGGCTGTCGGCCCACTTGCACTCGACCAGCCACATGGGCTTCATTCCCTCGGTGACGACGAAATCGACCTCGCGGCCGTCGGTGTCGCGGAAGTAGCGCAGGTCGAGGTCGCGGCCCTGGGTGTCCTGCTGGTGGTGGACCCACTTGAGCAGATGGCAGGCGACGAGGTTCTCGAAGCGGGCGGGCGGGCCCGAGACCAGGGTCCAATCGAAGTGGTAGTGCTTCTGCGCCTTCTTGATCGCCCGGATCTTCGGCGCGCCAAAGGGCGAGAGGCGAAAGAGGGCATAGAGGCGCTCGAGGATCTGGATCCAGCTGGCGACGGTCTTGTGGCTCAGCTGAAGATCCTCGCGCAGAGCGTTGAGCGACAGCGTCGAGCCCACCAGCTCGGGGAGACGCAGCACCAGCAGCTCCAGGTTGCCCAGATCGCGCACCTGCTCGAGGCTCACCAGCTCCTCGCGGATCAGCAGGTTGCGGTACTCGCGCGACCACCGTCGGGCCTCGACCTCGGAGCCCTCGAGCCACGGCTCGGGAAAGCCGCCCAGGGTCAGCAGGTCTTGCAGCTCCTGCCCGGTCTCGACGCCGAGCTCGGCCACCGACAGCGGGTGCAGACGCAGGAGGTGATAGCGCCCCTGGAGCGAATCGCCCGAGTAGCGATAGAGATCGAGGCGAGCGCTGCCGGTGACCAGGATGCGCTGCGCCCGGCGACGGACGTCGTAGAGCCCCTTCAGGTAGTTGCGCCAGGTGCGGTACTTGTGAATCTCGTCGAAGATCCACAGCGGAGAGTCGGGGAGCTCGCGTTTCAAGATGCGCTCGCGATGCTCGGGCACGTCCCAGTTGAGGTAGCCCCTCTCCGCGCCGGGCAGGCTGCGGGCCAGGGTGGTCTTGCCCACCTGGCGCGGCCCGGCGACGAAGACCATCTTGCGCTCGAGATCGCGCTCGATCTGGGGTCTGAGATACCTCTCCTGCATGCCTGGAGGGTACTGAGGATTTCACCCCTAGTCAAAAAAACTCACGGAGATTCTGGACCAGTGGTCAAGACCTCAGTCCACAGCCGACTGCTGGGCTCGACCCCAAAGTCAAGATCTGCCTCCTGACGAAATGACGGCGGCAATCCTCAGGATTCGAGCGACCGACTCCTCGGCCGCCGCCTCGGGACGCGGGCGCGAGCTCACGGTGAGGCGCAGGCGGTCGGCGTGGAAGCCCAGGTCGGCCAGCCGGTAGATCGCCTCGAAGAGGCGGATCGACCAGGTCAGGCGGTCGCGGAGCTCCTCCAGCAGATCGGTCTTCGCCTTCAGGGCCTTCTCGACCTCCCGCTTCTGGGACTCGATCTCGTCGAGAGAGGTCTGGAAGGGCTCGAGCAGATCTTCGATCTGCTCGGCGTACTGGTCCGGCTTCTCCCACAAGCCCAGGACCTGCGGCTCCGGCGTCGTGAACCCGGGATCGGTGAGGATGTTCACCGCCTCCCTGGCCACCCGCCGCAGCGCCAGGGGATCGCGCCTGAGAAACTGGCAGAAGCATTGCCCCGGCCAGCGGGTCGTGGCTGTCACCGGTGGCAGCGCGGTGGTGCGGCCGCGATGTCGCCGCTGCCAGGGGTGGCAGCGTGGGGGTGCAGCCGCGACGAGCACGCTGCCACCCCGTGCGGAGAGGGGGCACGATGGCGTCGCAACCACTGTCACCGGTGACCGCGTGGCCCCCGACTCGCGACGTCACCGCTGTACGTGCCGGGGAACGTTGGTTGACCGGGCTGAGATCGCCGCCCCGGGCTCGGGTTAGGCAATTCCGTCGCGGCGCAGGTCCCTCACATGGTCAACTGGCAAGGTCAACTGCGTGTCACGTCAGTTGCGCAGCCGCCGCCGCGGCGGTCATGACGCCGCGGGCGGTGAGCTGGTCGATCACCCCCATGAGCGGAATTGATCCGAACGGACTGCTCCACCGTCACTGTGCCACAATCACGCCGTGATGCCAGTCCCCGTTGAGCTACCCCCACCCCGCGACTGGCAGGTTTTCGAGGACTCTTGCCGCGACCTCTTCGCGGCCGCTTGGGGCGACCCGGAAACCAAGAAGTACGGGCGCTCCGGCCAGAAGCAGCACGGCGTCGACATCCTCGGCCTACGCAACGGTCGCTGGCAGGGCGTTCAATGCAAGCGCAAACGTGGCTTCCCGGAGAAGGGACTGACAGAGAAGGAGGTGCGCACGGAGGTCGAGGCAGCCCGGAGATTTCCCCAACCTCTTGAGACTCTGGTAATCGCTACTACAGCTCCCGCTGACGCAGCGCTGCTGGTGGCCGCGACCTCCTGGGATCCGGGAGAACGACCGACCTCGGCCCACGAGATCTTGGGAGCCGTTGAAGGTATTGCGACAGGCAAGGCCCAAGGCACGAAGACACGGCCGAAGTTTGCAGAAACCGAGGAGACAGATCAACCTCCAACGCGATCTGCAGGCAGCGCTGAGATCACCGCTCAGCCACCTCGAGAAGAGAAGTCTGATTGTTTACGAAACAAACGAATTCTCTTGGTCGAGGACATCGAATCGACTCGCCGTGATCTGTCTGGGTGCCAGCGAAGTCGGCCAGCGGCTCGACATGCTGCAATCGTAGGCCACCAGGCCCGGTACGGCAACATCGTGCCAAGCGTAATCGCCAACACCCCATGAGCGGTGCCAGACGCCGCATCCGAGGGGGCGCTCAGCTTGTAGACTTCCTCGAAGCGCGCAAGTCCATCGCTGCCCGGCTGATTTCGGCGATGGTCTTCTCGGGCCAGAGCTTCTCCCTATACGCAAGAGCGACTCACCTGAGCAGCCAACTTGGCGACCTTCCAAGAGGGTCGTCGGCCTCGAAGCTCGCCAGCGGTTTCAGCCGAAACGTCCGCGGCTCTCCAAAGAGTAGTCCAGGCCGGAATGGAAAGCAGGCCGGCGTGGACGCCGGCCTGCTGAAAGATCGCAGTCGATGAAAGATCAGCCGTCGGACGCGGAGTCCGACCATCCCGAAAACGCTGCCGGCTCCGTGTCGCCGGTGTCGGCCTCCTGACCGTCGCCCGAGTCCTCGGCCGCTGCCTCGGAGCGCGGACGCGAGCTCACGGTGAGGCGCAGGCGGTCGGCGTGGAAGCCCAGGTCGGCCAGCCGGTAGATCGCCTCGAAGAGGCAGATCGACCAGGTCAGGCGGTCGCGGAGCTCATCCAGCAGATCGGTCTTCGCCTTCAGGGCCTTCTCGACCTCCCGCTTCTGGGACTCGATCTCGTCGACGGAGGTCTGGAAGGGCTCGAGCAGGGTCAGCGCTCGACGGTCAATCGTGACGCTCGCACAGCCCAGGGCTTCCCCGCCCCCTCGCCGGCGCCGACCCACACGGCCATGAAAGCGTCGCCCCGGAGCCCCACCAGGCCCTGGGTGTCGCCACCGTTGAGGAAGCGGAAGGGGCGAGCCGGGTCGTCCGCTCCGGGCGGCGGGCAGGCGGCCTCCATGCTCAGTGTGACGCTGGGCAAGAAGGTCGCGCCGCCGTCGAGCGAGGCGGCGAATCGAGTCTCGAAGCAGGGACTGTCCGGCCTCACTCGGCGGTCGTTCCACAGCACGCCCACCGTGCCCGAGGAGCTGACGGCGAGCCCGGGATTGGCGTGGTGGGCGGCGGAGGCGTCGTCATTGACCACACTCGGCTCGCTCCAGGTCGTGCCGTGGTCGTCGGAACGCGCCAGAACGACCTGGTAGCGGCTGTCCCGCAGGGTCAGCCAGCAGGCATAGAGACGGCCGCGGTGCGGCCCGTCGGACCGGTCCACGGCGAGGCCCCCGACCGCCAGCCCCATCATCGCCAGGCGCAGGTTGCCGCGGTTGGCCCACACCTTCCGCTCACCGACCCGCGCGGGCGCCGACGTCCGGGTGCCATCGAGCCACAGGTCACCGATCACCAGGCCGTCGCGCAGGCCTGAGGCGGGGAATGCGAAGTAGGGGCGCAGCAGGGCACCGTTGGCGGCGACCACCGGACTGCCGACCGAGTTGATCAGGTGATAGTGAGGATCCGGGATCACCAAGCGGGGGCCGTCCCAGCTCCTGCCGGAGTCGCCCGAGACCGCGAGGCCTAGGACGTCGGTGGAATCGATCGAGCGCCCGTCGAGCTCGGGCCCGAAGGACAGGCGGGCGGGTAACTTGCCACTGGCGAGTAGCCTCGCCCCGCCGTCTCCCCGCGCCGGCGCCTCGATCAGGAAGGGACGGTCCCAGGCCCCGCCCGGCACGTCCGGCAGCCTTTCGTAGCGCAGGCCGTCGTCCGACCGCCAGACGCGGACCGTCCCGTCGCTGCTCCCGGTGGAAAGGATGACGGAGCCGTCGGACAGCACCACAAGCCCCGGATCGCCGCCCGGGAAGACCCTGTCTTCGCGATCGACCGCCCGGGAAGAAAGCCAGGTTTCACCGCCGTCCCTGGACGCGAAGGCGACGACGGCTTGCCGAGGATGCTCGCTCGGGCCGAGGGTGATCGCTGCCGCGAACAGCCGCCGCGGGTCGCCGGGGTCGGCAGCCAGCCAAGGCTCGACGTGCCAGTCCTCGGCCGCCCCGCCCAACGCGACGCTCGGAAGAGCCGTGATCCGGCTTTGCGCCACGGACGGCCTCGCCAGCAGGAAGACGGCCGACGCCAGGAGAACGGCGTTGAGGGTGCGCATGGGGCTTCGTTCCTCGTGGTGGGTCAGTGGATCTCTACGGCATATACGAGCTCTCTCCTCGGCCCGTTGAGGCGATCCAGCATCATCAGCGGTACTCGAAGCCGAGGTCGGCCCAGCCACGGACGAGTCCGGGAGTACCTGGTTCTGCTTGGCTTTTGGCCCGACGCCTCCTATGCTAGGAGATGTTCGAGGATTCTCGAGCAGAATTACCGTGGACAGACTCCTGACCTGGAGGACTGAGGGTGAGCGAAGGCGAGGGCAAAGGCTCCACTGAGCGCAAGGTAGACCTGACTGAGACGCAGGTGATGGTGGAAGAGCCGGCACCGGCTCCGCCGATTCCGGAGAAGGTCGAGCACATCAGTGTCGAAGTCGTGGGCGGCCCAATGGACGGCCTGCGCAACCGGATCGAGGGAGCTGAGTTTTCCATCGGGCGCGACACCGACAATGACCTGGCGCTGGTGGTGGATACGATGGTGTCGGGCAAGCACGCTCGGATCTCCCGCGAAGGGCACCACTACTGGCTGGTCGATCTCGACAGCCGCAACGGCGTCTACCTCGGCGACCACAGGCTCACGGAAAGATCCCTGATCGGGTTCGGGACGAGATTCACCGTCGGCCACACCCAACTCGAGTTCATGCCATGAATCTCCCTCCGCTGTCGCCGATCGGCGAACGAATCCTCGCAGCCGCGACCCAGGAGAGCGCCGACCAGGGGCAGCACTACCTCGGCGTCGAGCACTTGTTCCTGGCTCTCGCGGAGGAACGCGGCGCCGATCTCACGACGGCCCTCACCCGCCAGAAGATCGACCTGACCAACTACCTCGAAATGCTGCGCGTCAGGATCTCCAGCGCCGAGAGTCAATTCCAGGGAGACGACATCGGCCCCACTCCGCGCTGCCGGGAGATCCTGAAACTCGCATCCCGGATCGCCGCGCGGACCGATCGCGGTGTCGTCGAGCCGACCCACCTGTTGAGCGCGGTTCTGCGCGAGGGGCGCAGCGTACCGGTGCGACTGTTGCGCGCCGTCGGCACCGACGTGGCGGCACTTGAGGAAGCGCTGCGGAGCAAGCCGAAGAAGGTGCAGACCCCGACCCCGCTACTGGACAAATTCGGTCGCGACATGACCCACCTCGCGACCCGCGGGCGGCTTTCCCCGATCATCGGCCGCGAGCGCGAGATGGATCTCGTCGCCCAGGTCCTGCTGCGCAAGAACAAGAACAACCCCGTGCTGCTGGGTGAAGCGGGCGTCGGCAAAACCGCCGTCGTCGAGGGGTTCGCCCAGCGCCTGGTGGATCCTTCCTGCCCCGAACCGCTGAAGAACCGCAGGATCATCGAGCTCTCCGTCGGCTCCCTGGTCGCCGGCACCAAGTACCGCGGCGAGTTCGAAGAGCGAATCCTCGGGATCGCGAAGGAGGCCGCGGAGAACCCGGAGATCATCCTCTTCCTCGACGAGATCCACACCCTGGTCGGCGCGGGCGCCACCGGCCGCGACGCCCTCGATGCGTCGAACATCCTCAAGCCGGCGCTCGCCCGCGGCGAGCTACGGTGCATCGGTGCGAGCACCATGGCCGAGTATCGCCGCCACATCGAGCCCGATCCGGCGCTCGAGAGACGCTTCGAGAGGATCCTCGTCGACGAGCCGACGCCCGCCGAGGCGGTGGCGATCCTCGAGCATCTGCGCCCCTACCTCGAGTCGCACCACGAAGTCGAGATCTCGCCGCAGGCCCTCAAGACGGCGGTCGACCTGACCGCGCGCCACGTCCTCGACCGCCAGCTCCCCGACAAGGCCCTGGACGCTCTCGACCAATCCTGCGCTCGCATGCGCCTGCGCCGCTACACGGAGGCGGAAAGCCGGCCTCCGGAAGAAGAGTCGATCCGGGTCCTGGAAGAGGACGTCGCCAGCACCGTCGCCCAATGGACCGGCATCCCGCTCGAGAAGATCTCAGGCGAAGCCGCCCGCAGCCTGCTCAACCTCGGAGACGAGCTCAAGACCCGAGTCTTCGGTCAGGATCCGGCGGTGCGCGCGGTGACGCGCACCGTGCTCACCGCCAAGGCCGGCCTGGCGGAGCCCGAGCGCCCTCTCGGGGTTTTCTTCTTCACCGGACCGACCGGCGTCGGCAAGACCCACCTGGCGAAGAGCCTCGCCGAGGTTCTCTTCGGTGACGCGAAGCGGCTGGTACGCATCGACATGTCCGAGTACATGGAGGAGCATTCGGTCTCGAACCTGATCGGCGCGCCGCCCGGCTACGTGGGCCATGAGCGCGAGGGCGTCCTGATCTCGGCGCTGCGAACCCACCCGCACTCGATCGTGCTGTTCGATGAGGTGGAAAAGGCGCACCCCCGGATCTTCGATCTCTTCCTGCAGGTTTTCGACGACGGGCGACTGACGGGGACCCACGGCAAGAGCGCCGATTTCACCCAGTCGGTGATCATTCTGACCTCGAACATCGACCCCAGACCCGAACGGGTGACGGAGGTCGGCTTCGGAGCCAGCGCCGTCGAGCCGGAATCCGACGCCAGGGACGCCCTGCTCACCCGCATGCGCCCCGAGCTGGTCAATCGCATCGACGAAGTCGTCTCCTTCGAAGCGCTCGACGGCGACGCACTGCGCCGCATCGTCGACCAGTACATCACCGGCATCGAAGACCTGATGAGCGCGCGCGAGCTGGCCCTGAAGCTGGACGACGACGTCTACGGCCGGCTCATCGAGCTCGGCACCAGCCAGCAATACGGAGCTCGCGAGCTGCGCCGCGCCGTCGACGTCCATCTGCGTCAGCCGCTGGCGACCGAGATCCTCGGACACGGCGAAGAGATCGCCGGCATCCGGGTCTCGGCCGACGGCGACGAGCTCCGCTTCGAGGCACTCTAGCTGGCCACCATCTCGCTCGTCATTCCGAGCTTCTCGGACGCCATCCGCGTCCCCTGGACCCGCGCTTCGATCTTCTGGAAGGCGATGTCGCGGGCGACGTCCGGCGGATCACCCCGACGAAGCACACCTGCGCCACGCCATTCGCGTCCTCACGGCTGTGCTCGCCACAGAGCTGGTACACCCGCTCCTTGTCGCTCTCGCTCGCCAGCTGGATCAGGAAGTAGCCGGCGTTCATTCCGAACATGCTCGGCAGCAGCTCGGCGTAGTCGACGTCGGCCGAGTGGACCGAATCGCAGTCGCCGCCGGGGCAGGTGTGGATGCCGATGTTGCGGCGCTCCACGGCCGAGAATCGGTCGAGAACGCGGTTGTTGAGCTCGATGAACTCTTGCAGCATTCCGCGCCCCGTCCACGGATTGCGGGGATCGTTCTTGCAGGCCAGCCGCCCCTCGGTGAAATCGATCGAGACGCGGGCCGCGCCCACCGCGAAGCACTGGCGGATGTCCTTCTCACATTCGTCGCGGCGGCGCCTCCCCGGCACCGGTGAAACGGTTGAAGAAATCGGGATTCTGGAGAGCACGGACCGCCCGAACCCGAACGATCTGGAGAACCTCGCTCTCGAAGTAGGGCTCGAGGCGCCGGCGCTCCTCGAGGGTGAGCGGACGAGCCAGGGGACGATGGCGGCCACGCTCCGATCGCACCCATGCCGAGGCCTCGCGGACGAGCACGTCGATCCCGAGCCCGGCGGCCTCCAACCTGGCGAGGCGAGTCGTCCGGGAGTTTCCGCACGAAACCTGGCTGGTGGCCAGAATCAACGCGGCGACGATCGTGGTTCTCATACGGCTGGCTCGCTCGTGACGTACGAGTCTAACCGCAGGCCAAATGCGGGGTCACGCTGGCGGGATACGGCCTCTGCTCGACGGTGTTTCGCGGCTCATCACTAAACATTCTTGGGCTATGATGGTTCAAAGACGATGATCGGGAGGAGCCATGGCACGGCCACTCGTTTTTATCAGCTACAGCCACAAAGACGAAGAAGAGAAGAACCAGCTGGTCTCGCAGCTCAAGGTGCTCGAGATGGGCGAGCTGTGCGAGCTCTGGGTCGACGACGGCATGAAGGGCGGAGGCTTCTGGGAGAAGGAGATCCGAGGTGCCATCGCCCGGGCCGACGTGGCCATCCTGCTGGTCAGCGCCAACTACCTGGGCTCGGAGTTCATCATCGAAACGGAGATCCCCGAGCTGCTTGGGCGCGACGATCTCGAGATCATCCCGGTCATTGCCAAGGACTGCGCCTGGAGGAAGATCGGGTGGGTGTCGGAGCGCAACGCCCGGCCCAAGAACGGTGTGCCCATCTGGGGATGCGCACACAGCCCCGACGGTCACCTGAGGGCGATCGCCGAGGAGGTCGTCGCCCTGATCACCAGGGAGCCCGAGGAGCCGGACGAGCCCACGGAGGTGAGGACCGGGAAGATCGACGTCGGCCGCCGGATGGCGCTGGTCATCGCCAACAGCGTCTTCGACGACGACAGGCTGACACGGCTCGCCAAACCCGACAACGACGCCAGCCGCCTCGCCGAGGTACTACAGGATTCGGCGGTTTGCGGCTTTCACGAGGTCCAGATCCTGCACAACGACCAGTCGGAGAGAATCCGCCGGGAGATCGCGCGCTTCTTCGCGCGCAAGCGGCCCGACGACCTGCTCCTACTCTATTACTCGGGACACGGCGTGCGCGACGATCACGGCCATCTCTACCTGGCCTCGAGAGATACCGAGGTCGACCTGCTGAGCGCCACGGCGATCCCGAGTCAATTCATCGCCCAGGAAATGGACCGAAGCCGCACGCTGCAGGCCGTGCTGGTGCTCGACTGCTGTCATAGCGGCGCGTTCCAGCAAGGAGCCAAGGGCGTGCTGGGCAGCGTCGGCACGGCGGCCGCCTTCCAGGGCAGGGGAAACGGACGGGTGGTGCTGACCGCCACCGACGAGACCCAGTTCGCCTGGGAGGGCGACCAGGTGGTCGGTAAGGCCGACAACTCGGTCTTCACCCACTACCTGATCGAAGGCATGGTAAATGGCAAGGCCGACCGGGACGGCGATGGCTGGATCACCGTCGACGAGCTCTTCGACTACGCCTACACGCGCGTGATCAACGCGACACCCCGGCAGACCCCGGCCAAGTGGACGTTCGATCAGCCGGAGGAGATCCGCATCGCGCGCATCTCGGAGCTGGCGGACGACGGACCGAACCGATTGCTCGGCCCTTCCCACCAGGTCTTCAAAGGCGAAGACACGAAGATCGGGAAGGGCGCGGTCAACGCCCTCGTCGAGTTACTCAAGACCGGTCAGAAAGCCGCCGCGGAGGGTGCCGCTCGGGCGCTCAAGATCCTGGCGGAAAAGACCGAGACGCGCGAGGCCCTGGAAGGCAAGGTCATCGTCATTCCGGAGGGCGTCTCCGGCGCCGGCAGGAGCGCTGACAACGCGATCGTGATCGACGACGTGGACGTGTCACGCGAGCACTTCGGCCTCAGGCGCCAGGGCCCGCGCCTGTGGGTCACCGACCTCGGCAGCAGCAACGGCACGACCTTGAACGACCGGTCGCTGACGCCGCGCACCGAGTACGCGCTGAAGAACGGCGACGAGATAGGCGTCAGCCGGTCTTTGTTGTTCGAGGTGAGTCACGATTGCTTTCTGGTGCGGCAATCTCACGAGACCGAAACCTTGCCGGACCCGACGCCCTTGCCGGTCGATCCCACTCGCCGGACGATGCGCTGCTGCCAGAAATGCCGGACTTCCATGGAACCGAGCTGGAAGGTGTGTCCGAGTTGCGGCAATCGGGTCGACTCCTCCGAGCCGGCGGCTCAGACCTGCTCCCGGTGTGGCACCAAGGCGGTTCCGGGGTGGAAGGCCTGTCCAGCTTGTGGAGCCCAACTCCGTCCATCGCCGGGCCACTAGACTTCCAGCGATAGAATCCCCGAACCAAGTCGTCGGTCGGCCAGGCAAATAGTGGTCCGCCAGAAGGAGAGCCCATGAACTGTCCTCATTGCAACACCGAGAACCCCGAAGGCGCGTCGTTCTGCGTCGAATGCGCGAAACCGATCGGCGCCCAGCAGCCGCCGCAGCCACCACAACCGCCGCAGCCACCACAACCGCCGCAGCCACCACAACCGCCGCCCCAGCCACCACAACCGCCCCAGCCACCACAACCGCCCCAGGCGCCGATTCAGAACTACCTGGTGCCGGCGATCCTGGTGACCCTCCTCTGCTGTCTGCCCGGCGGCATCGTGGCCATCGTCTACGCGGCGCAGGTCAACGGCAAGGTGCAGGCGGGAGACATCGCCGGTGCCCAGCAGGCCGCGAACAACGCCAAGAACTGGGCGCTCTGGAGCGCGGTGGCCGGGCTCATCTTCGGAGTTCTCTACATCCTGATGATGATCGGCGCCTCGGGCATGTGAAGCCGTGCTCGCGGCGCTCTCGCACCAGACCCGGGCGCGCCTCGGGATCGCGGCAGCAGGCGTGTGCGCGGTCGCCGTCGCCGTGTTCCTCGCTGTCGTGAATCCGGCGACCGCCGGATTCCTACCACCCTGCCCCTTTCACGAGCTGAGCGGCCTGCACTGCCCGGGCTGCGGATCGACGCGAGCGCTCCATCACCTCCTCAACGGCCATCTCGGAGCTGCCTTCGGTCTGAATCTCCTGATGGTCATCAGCCTACCTTTTCTGCTCTACGCGTCGGTCTCGTACGCACTTCGGGGCTGCTTCGGTCGCGGGCTGCCCGCGCCTCGGGTCGAGGCGTGGATGGCTTACACCTTGCTCTGTATCATCCTGGCGTTCTGGATCCTGAGAAACGTACCGCTCCCCCCTTTCTCCTACCTGGCACCGTAAGGGCCAACGGGAATCGGCCCGTTCGATCGAGCTTGGCCTATCGCGGGGAGAGCTGCATCAGCCGGCGGGCGTGATAGAGGGTCTGGTCCGCCTGGCTGAAGGTGAAGGCCGCCAAGAGGCTCGCCGCATCACTCGCCTTGCCCTCGGCCAGCAGGGCCAGCGCCTGGGTTTCGATCTGGCCCTGGCGCGACCGGGCGAGAGAATGCTGGGAGCTCCAGAAGGTGTGGACCTGAGGATAGGTGCGTACGTAGTCTCGGTCGGCCGTACGCTGGAGACGCCGAAAAAGCCACCAGGCAGAGCCGCTGCTCTCCGCCGGGTCAGGCTCGGAGTACGCCTCGGGCACCGAGCCACCGCCGGCATAGAGCGGAAAGTAGCCGGCCCAGCTGGGCGTGGCCACGCCGTACCAGAGGACTGCTCCGACACTCATCGGCAAGTCGCCGCGCAGGTGGGCCACGAAAGTCGACTGGGTTAGATTCGTACTGATCGTGCGATGGAGCGATGTTTTGCCTTCGAGATCCTCGCGCCACACGGGTTGCTGTTGTGGCGGGGTGTACTTCTCGGTGCCTTCGTAGCGATCGCGCAGTACGACGAACAGGTCTTCCGGGGCAATGACTCCCGCCTTGCCGCGCAGCAGCTCCACGGCTCGCTGCTCGCGCAGCGTGTCGTAGGCCTGCTCCATCTTGCCCGGGCGGCCGTAGACGTCACGGAAGCTCAGCTCGTCCTCGGCAGACGCTAGCCAATCCTCGGCAACCGCGTGGCTGACCAGGGTCTTGCTGCTCAGGTCGTAATCCGAGCCGATGCGGAAGCGATTGGCGGTGACGTGGATCTCGTCGTCCCGAACGCGCCGCGCGACCCAGTTACGGGTGGTGGTCTCGACCACCCAGGCTTCCCTCGGATCCGCCAGGTTGTAGACCAGGCCTCCCCAGTCGGCCTGTCCATGCTTCTCGATCCACCCGCCGATGAGCTCGACGCCGTGCCGGGCACTCCGTGCCCGCTCGAGCACCAGCTGGCGGATGGCGTAGCGGCGGATGCCGACGCCCTCGGCGTTGCCCTCCCGCGAGTGAGCCCAATTGCAGCTCAGCGACACGCCCTGGTCGTTGAGGCCCACCAGCACTGAGTCGTACGGGCGGACCATCTCCGCCGTACCCAGACCGGCCGCGCCCTGGGCGTTGCCCGAGGCCCAAAAAGAATGGGACTTCGTCACATGCGGCAAGACCACATAGGGCACGCGGAGCACCTGGCCCTGGCCGTGGCTGGCCGGCTCCACGCGCCACACCCGGCCCACTGCGTCATTGCCCATGTCCTCGTTGTGGGCGTGGATCACCGAGCCGTCGGCCGTCAGCGACTTGCCGACCAGGATCGTCGTACACCCTGCCGCCGGCGCCGAATCCACCACCCTCAGGGCGAGGACGGCGAAAGCCAGGAAGAGAGAACGCTGCGACATGCTCAAACTCGGCGTGTTCCGCGATGCTCGGAGATCCACGCCTCGATCAACGCGCGCGCGATCGAGATGTTAGGCGGGATGCGAGGCAGGTTGTCCACGTGGAACCAGCCGGCGTCCTCGATCTCGTCGCCGATCACGATGTCGCCGGAAGCCCATTCGGCGCGGAAGCCCAGCATCAGGGAGTTTGGAAACGGCCAGGGCTGGGAGCCGAAGTAGCGAACGTTCGTGAGCTTGACGCCGACTTCTTCCTCGATCTCGCGCGCCACAGTCTGCTCCAGGCTCTCTCCCGGCTCGACGAAACCGGCCAATGTCGAGTACATGCCGGGCACGAAGTGGGGTGAGCGGCCGAGCAGCACCTCGTCGCCGCGCTCGACCAGCACGATCACCGCCGGGGACAGGCGTGGGTAGCACATCAGACCACAGCTCGGGCATTTTCGCGAATGCTCACCGGGCTGGGTTTCGGTCGCCGTGGCACAGCGGCCACAGAAGTGGTGATCGCGGTCCCAGGCGACGATCTGGACGGCACGAGCGGCGATCCAGAAGAGCGGCTCGTCGACACGGTGGAACAGCCCCCGTAAACCACAGAATGCCATACCGTCTGGCGCCTCGGCGTCGGTGTCGATTTCGAGCGAGACGACACCGCGCCCGAGGTAGGTGCCGAGATACTGCCGGCGGACAGGATCGAGGTCCGGGTTGCCGTTGCCGGCCGCGATTTCGAGCTCCCGCAGGCTCGGCAACCGCGCGCCTTGATCTTCGGTGTGGACCAGCAACCGCTGGTCGCGAAAGGCGAAGGCCCAGCTCTCGGGCGAGAGCTCGTCCGGTATCTCGACCGCGGGCTTGAAGTCTTCAGGCAGGCTCATGAGGGGGTCCCCAGACCCTGTATACGGCCGCGGCGCCCGCGAGGTCTCAGCGACCATACCGCCGTTGGCGCTCGTCGTACGCCCGCAGCGCCCGCAGGAAGTCGATCTCGCGAAACGCCGGCCAGTTAGTGTCGCAGAAGTAGAACTCGGAATACGCGCTCTGCCAGAGCAGGAAGCCCGACAGGCGGACCTCGCCGGAGGTGCGCAGGATCAGATCCGGCTCGGGCTGGCCCGAAGTGTAGAGATAGGGCGCGATCGAACCGGCGTCGAGATCCTGGAGCACCTCGTGAATGCCCTCCCCGTCCGCGATCCGATCGGCAATGTGGCGGCGGAAGGCGTCGGCGATCTCCTCGCGCCCACCATAAGCCATGGCGATGTTGAGCTGCAGCTGCTCGTAGTCGCGTGTGGCTTCTTCCACTCGGCGGATCTCGTGCCGCAGGCTCTCCGGCAACAGCTCCAGGCGACCGATGAACCGCACCCGGATGCGGTGCTCGTGCACATGCCCGCTGTCGGCCATCTCTCGGGTCTTGTCCTCGAACAGGCCCAGCAGGTCCTCGACCTCCTCGGCGCTGCGCTGGAAGTTCTCGAGCGAGAAGCACCACACCGTCACTACGGGGACCTCGGCGTCGTGGCACCACTGCAGCACGTCCTGCAGTTTCTCGGCGCCCAGCCGGTGGCCTGCCAGGGCACTCAGGTACCCAGCCTGACGCGCGAACCGGCGATTGCCGTCCATGATGACGCCCAGGTGCGCCGGGTGCCTCCAGGTGTGGGACTTGGCGCGCAGGCGCCGCAGGTAGAGCGTGTAGAACGGCTGCTTGACCAGGTCTTTGGCAGCCCGCCAGAGCTCGCTGACGATCCGGACTCCGGAGACGCCGTGCGCGGGAAGCACGGCCGGATTCTCTAGAGAAGTCGCCTCTCGGGTCATCTGAGTCTCCTGATGGGTGTTCGGGTGGGTCGGCAAACGGCCAGACCACGATCAGTCTCGCATGATGTTGTGGCGTTGGTGTGCAAACCGTCTGGCGAACTACAGGCGTGGCGATCCGCGGGCGACGATCCAAACGCGCTCCGTGAACCGTGATCACCGGTCGGATCCGTGCCCTCCAACTTCCGTACCGGTGTACCTAGTATAGACCAATCGTCTTTCGGGCCCCGTGTTATGATTCCGCCGCCAACAGACTTCCCATTCTAGAGTTGCGACGTGGAGCGTGCGACATGGCCTTACCGTCCCTGACGCTGGGTATCGAGGAAGAGTACCAGATCATCGATCCGGAGACCCGCGAGCTCGCTCCCTTTTCGGAGGAGCTGATCTCCAAAGGTCAGAAGATCCTGCAGGATCAGATCAAACCGGAGCTCATGCGCTCGCAGGTCGAGGTCGGGAGCAAGGTCTGCCGCGACATCGGCGAGGCCCGCGACGAGGTTGTGCGGCTGCGCGGCGCGATCTGCCAGCTGGCCGAGGAGCGTGGCCTGCGTATGGTCGCCGCCAGTACCCATCCCTTCTCCAGGTGGAGTGAGCAGAAACTGACCGACGCCGAGCGCTACGAGAAGCTCGCGGCCGACCTGCGCGACGTGGCGCGGCGCCTTCTGATCTTCGGCATGCACGTGCACGTCGGCATCGAGGATCCGGAGCTGCGCATCGACGTGATGAACCAGGCGCGCTACTTCATGCCCCACATCCTCGCCCTATCGACCAGCTCGCCCTACTGGCACGGACGCGACACCGGCCTGAAGTCCTATCGCTCGGTGATCTTCGAGAACATGCCGAGAAGCGGCATTCCGCCGGTGTTCAGTGCCTACAGCGAGTACGAGAGCTTCATCGAGACTCTAGTCAAAACCGGTTGCATCGACGAGCCGACCAAGATCTGGTGGGACATCCGGCCGCATCACAAGTTCCCGACGCTCGAGTTCCGGGTCTCGGACGTGTGTACGCGGATCGACGAGGTGGTGTGCATCGCTGCCCTGCTGCAGGCCCTGGTCGCCAAGCTGATCAAGCTGCGACACGAGAACCGGTCGTGGCGGACCTATCGCCACCACCTGATCATCGAGAACAAGTGGCGGGCGGTGCGATACGGGCTCGACGGCAAGCTGATCGATTTCGGCAAGAAGCAAGAGGTGCCGCTGCGCGCCCTGGCGATCGAGATCCTGGAAGTGATCGACGACGTGGTCGACGAGCTCGGCACGCGCAAGGAGGTCGAGTATCTCCACACCATCCTCGCCGAGGGATCGAGCGCCGATCGACAGATCGGCACCTACCGGGCGACCGGCGACTTCAAAGCGGTGGTCGATCGGCTGATCCAGGAATCCCGCGAGGGGTGCGCCAGCTAGACCAGTCCAGAGGGCGTCTTGTTTTTTCGCCTGCTGCTGCTGTTCACCATCGTCCCGCTGGTCGAGCTCGCGCTCCTGGTCCAGATCGGCGACCAGGTAGGCTTGCTGGCGACCATCGCTCTGGTGGTGCTCACCGGAGCGATCGGCGCCTGGTTGGCCAGGAGCCAGGGGCTGCGCGCCCTGGGGCGCCTCCAGGACGAGCTGGGCCAGGGCCGCATGCCCACCGAGGCGCTGCTCGACGGCCTGATGATCTTCATCGCCGGCGCCGTGCTGCTGACACCCGGTCTTCTGACCGACCTGTTCGGCTTCTTCCTGCTGGTGCCGGCGGGCCGCCGCACGGTGCGCGGAATCGTCTCCGCGAGGCTGCGCCGGCGCTTCGAGCCCGGCGGCCCGAAGGTGATCGTCATCGAACCGGACGAGGAACGCCGGGACGGGTGAGGCAGCCCGATGACCCGGGGTTGAAACCCCCGGGGATCTGCCGGACGAAGATCCGTCAGAGCTGTTGCAGGTAGCTCTCGAAGCGGCGCTGGGAATCGCCACCGAACGACAGGAAGCAGACCCCGATGCCGCCCACGTCGTCGCGCCCGACCATGGTGTGACGCACCACCTCGGCGACGCCCGTGATCGGCCGCGGGTCCTCTGGCAGGGAGAACTCGAAGTCGATCCTGGTGCCCTTGTCGTACCGCCGCTCGGTCCTGATCAGCATGCCGCTGGCCGACAGGTTCTCGGTCTGGCACAGGATCATGTCCTTGGCGCCGCCGAGCTTGATCTCCATGCGGGCCAGGAAGCGCGCGTGTTTGCGCGGCGCCACCGCCAGCAGAGCCGAGACGGCTTCCTGTAACGACTCCTCCGCGTCCTCCAGCTGGAGGACGCGGTTGGCGCCGCGACCAATGTAGGCCTCGGCCTCCCCCGCTTCCTCGGCGGCGGCGAGCAACAGGATCGGCGATTTCAGGCACTTGCTCTCCGGCTGCCGAACCGCCTGCAGGAACACGCCGAGATCCATGTCCGGCAGCGGGTACCGCACCAGCAGTACCTCGATTGCCACGTGCGCGGTCAGCTCGAGGGCGCCGGTGCCGCTCGGGAAGCGGTCGACGTCGAACGCATCGCGGGCCAGAAACGGCGCAACGCGACCGAATTCTGCGGGGCTGACGCCGATCACCAGGACATTTCTACGTTTCTTCATGGCGGAAAAGCCGAATTCAACCGACGGAGCCTCGGACAGGACTTCGACTCCGAAACCGGCGGCACACGATAGACCGGTGTGGGAGCGAGATTCTACTACGCTTCGGGGTGGGGGTCGAAATCGGGGGCCAAGAAACTCCGGGTCAGCGGCGCGTAGATCTCCGCCAGCCGCCGCGCGACCCGCGACGGTTCGTGGTGCTCGCGCAACCGTCGCCGCCCGCCGGCGATCAGCCTGGCCGCCAGATCGTCCTCGCCGTCGAGACGGGCGAAGGCGCGGGCGAATCCCTCGCCGTCGTCGGCCAGCAGCAGGTGCTGGCCGTCCTCTGCCCCCAGACCTTGCGCCGCCGCCGGCGTCGCCACCACCGGCACGCCCCGCGCCCAGGCTTCCAGAATCTTGATCCGGACACCGGAAGCGATCTGTAGCGGCACCGCCAGAATCGCGCCACGAGGATACGCCGCGCGGCTCTCCGTCGGTGCTTGGTGGCTCACCACCCCCGGCGCCGAGGCCGACAATCCAAAAACGTGGAGCGCGGCGCCGGGTAGGGCCTCCCTCACCCGCGGCCAGGCCCGCTGAAGGAACCAATCGGCCCCACGGGCGTTTGGATGCCAGCCGGCGCTGCCGAAGAGCACGATCGGCGGCTCACCCGGCAGCCGCTCGGCAGCGGCCTCGAGCTCCGTCGCGAAAGGCGCCGGCACCGCGGAGATTTTGTCGGCGGCGCCGGACAAGTCGGCCAGGCGGGCCGCGTCCTGCACCGTCAGCGTGAGTGTCGCGGCGCTGCGCCGTACGGCCAGACCCTCCCAGCGGGCCAACCGGCGGGCCTCGAGCGCCAGCACCGACCGCCGCCAACCGCCGTCGCGAGCCGCTTGCGACCACAGATCGCTCTCTACGTTCTGAGCCCGCAACACCACCGGCGGCAGGCGTGCCGCCGGCCCCGGCACCGAGCTCAAGGCCTGCACCTGCTCCACCTGGATCAGGTCGAAACGCCCGCCTGCCAGCAGCCGCGCAACTCGGCGGCGGACCCGGCCGTGGCTGTGGCGGACGATCGTCACCGGCTTTCCCGTCAACTGGGCGCGGCAGCCGTCGACGATTGTCGGAGTGGGCCGGATCGCCACCAGATGGGGGCGGCAGAGCTCGCGCAGCTCGGCCGCGGGCGCCGAGGAGCTACCGGCGACCGGCGCCACCAGATCCACCTCGTGACCCGCGCTCGCGAGAGCATTCAGAGTGTCGAAGCACACTCGGCGTCCGCCGTCGACCGGCGGCCACGGGGCCTTGGTCGCGATCCAGAGGATCTTCACGCGGCCGAGGCTACATCACCGCGGAATCTTCGGCCAACCAGGCTCCCTCGGGATCGGTCGGCCCCAGCGGCCGGTAGTCGGCCACCAGCTGACGCAGCACCGAGCGTACGGTCTCTTGGTCCTCCGCCGCGACCGCCAGGCGCAGCTGCTCGACCTCGGCCAGCAGATTCCCGTCCGGCGCCGGGCTCTCGACGACGCAGATCCTGGAATCGATCCGGCGCGTGGTGGTCTCCCCTTCTCCCCACAGCTCCTCGTCGAGCTTCTCGCCCGGCCGCAGACCGGTGTACGTGATCTTGACATCGACGTTCGGCACCCTGCCGGAGAGGGTGATCATCAACCGCGCCAGGTCGGCGATGGCGATCGGCTCGCCCATGTCCAGAACGCACAGGCGTCCGTAGTCGCCGTAGGCCGCCCGCAGCACCAGGCCCACCGCCTCCGAGATGGTCATGAAGTAACGACGCACGTCCGGGTGGGTGACGGTCACCGGCCCCCCGCCCTGGATCTGCTCGCGAAACAACGGCACCACAGAGCCTGCGGAGTCGAACACGTTGCCGAACCGCACCACCGAGAAACGGGTCTTCGACGATTCGTCCATGCGGCGCACGACCATCTCGCCGAGACGTTTGCTGGCACCCATCACGCTGACCGACTTCACCGCCTTGTCAGTCGACATGTAGACGAAGCGTTCGGCGCCATACTCGGCGGCCACCCGGGCGAGGTGCAGGGTGCCGAGGACGTTGGTCTTCACGGACTCGCCGGGCGCGGCTTCCATCAACGGCACCTGCTTGCGGGCGGCGGCGTGGAAGACGTCCACCGGCCGGTGCTGACCGAAGAGCACCTCGATGCGGGAGGTGTCCCGGATATCAGCGATCTCGGCGACCACCACGCTATCGGGGTACCGGCGCTCCAGCCGGCGCTTGAGCATGTAGAGGCCGTTCTCATCGATGTCCAGCATGACCAGGCGCCTCGCCCCGGCCTCGAGCAACTGAGCACAGACCTCGCTGCCGATCGAGCCGGCGGCTCCGACCACCATCTGCTGCCCGCCACCGAGAAAGCTGGCCTCCCGACCCTGTTTGAAGGTCACCTCCTCCCGATTGAGCAAGTCGCGGGGCGTGAGGTCTTCGAGCAACGAGGACGCCGACTTCTCCTCGAGCTCCTGATAGGACACCGACAGGATCTTGAACCGCAGCTGCAAGTGAGTGCTGAGCTCGAGGATCTCCCGCACGCGACGCGCAGACAGGTTGGGAATGGCGATCAGGATCTGGCGGATCCGGTAGCGCTCGACCAGCTCGGGCAGGTCCGCGACGCCGCCGAGCACCGACTTTCCGCCTACTACGTGGCCACGCCGGGCTCGATCGTCGTCGATGAACCCGACGATTCGATAATCGTGGTCCTCGGACCGCAGGAGCCCGCGCAGCAGCATTTCCCCTGCGGATCCGGCGCCCACGATCGCGGTCGCCACCGCGTCCGGGCGTCGGCCGCGCAGCAGGTCCGCGCGGTAGGTGATGCCGAGCCTGGGGGCGAACCGGACGGCGGCCATCAGGGTGGTCGAGAGCAGCAGCTCGAGCACCAGCACGGCGCGCCCCAGCTGCGGAAGCTCGAGGGGCTTCAGCAGGTAGAGCAGGAAGACGAAGAGCGCGGTGCCCGAGACCCCGGCGATGCCGATACGCGCGCCGTCAGCCAGGCCCGAAAAGCGGAACGACCACAGATGGAGGCGGAAGGTGTAGTTCGCGAGCAGCCGGCAGGCGATCAGGATCGCCATGACCTGCAGCAGATCGTTGTCCAGACGCTGGGCGAGCTCGGTGCCGCTGAACCGCAGCCACAGCGCCGCCAGAAAGCTCAGGACCGTGATCACGGCATCCACCGAGCCGACCAGGAGCGCGCGGTCCCTGGAGCTGATGCGGCTCAGGCGCTGGAATCTGTTGAACACCTCGTGGAAACTCCTGGAACGATGATGCCGCGGTCGATAAGGACAGTTACATTATCACCCTGGGTGCGCTACGCCAGTCTGTCTCAGATACCAGAAATATCAATGGACATAGCGACTTGGCTCACAAAACCTCAGGTCGATCCTCGGCGCGAAACCTCATGCTCGCACGACGTTCGCCGCCGGTTGCCGGTAGACGCCACGGGTGTCGACGATCAGCGCCGCGTGGGCCGCCAGCAGCGCGTAGTCGACGGCCGAGTGGCGGGTGACGATGATCACCGCGTCCTGCCGCTCGAGGGTCTGCTCACCGAGCTCGACCGACTTCATGGCCGGCAGATCGGGCCAAGTGCGCATCGCCGGCGCCTCTGGGATCAAAGGATCGTGATAGGACACCGCGGCACCGAGCTCGACCAGGCGAGCGATGATCTCGAAAGCCGGGCTCTCCCTGGGGTCGGCGACGTCGGACTTGTAGGCCAGGCCGAGGATCAAGACGCGGCTGCCGCGCACCGCCTTGCCGCGATCGTTGAGGGCATCCTGAAGCTTGCCCAGCACGTAGCGCGGCATCTCGACGTTGACCTCGCCGGCCAGCTCGATGAATCTCGCCCTCAGCCCGTACTCGCGGGCCTTCCAGGACAGGTAGAAGGGATCCACCGGAATGCAGTGCCCGCCCCAGCCCGGGCCGGGGGTGAACTTCATGAAACCGAACGGTTTCGTCGCCGCCGCGTCGAGCACCTCCCAGACGTCGATCCCCATGGCCTCGTACACCGTCTTCAGCTCATTGACCAGGGCGATGTTGACCGACCGGAAGATGTTCTCGGTCAGCTTGGTGGCCTCCGCGGCGCGGGTCGAGGACACCGGCACCACCTGCTGGAAGACGTCGCGGTAGAGCGCCGCCGTGAGCCGGCTCGACGCCTCGTCCGCGCCGCCCACCACCTTGGGGATCACGGTCGCTGCGAAGTCACGGTTGCCCGGATCTTCGCGCTCCGGCGAGAAGGCGAGAAAGAACTCCCGACCGCACTCCAGGCCGCTGGCGGCGAGGATCGGCAAAAGCAGCTCCTCCGTCGTGCCGGGGTATGTGGTCGATTCGAGGACGATCAGTTGGCCGAGCCGCAGCCTCCGCCCGATCTGCCGAGCGGTGGCTTCGACGTAGCTCAAATCCGGCTCGCGGTGGCGGTCGAGCGGCGTCGGCACGCAGATCAAGAGCGCGTCGGCCTCGCTCAGGCGTTCGAAATCGCAGGTGACGGCGAGCCCGCCCGAGGCCACGGCGCGCGCCACCCGGGCGCCGTCGAGGTGATCGATATAACACCCGCCGGCCGCCAGTTGGTCGACCTTGCCGGAGTCGATGTCGAAACCCAGCACCGGGAAGCCGCTCTCGTGGAACGCCAGCGCCAGCGGCAGACCGACGTAGCCGAGCCCGATGACGCCGACGGTGGTTTGGCGCCGCTCGACGCGGTCGAGGAGCTGCTCGAGGCTGGCGGCGGTTCGATCGCTGTCACTCATCGTACCCGGTTCCTCCCTGCTTGGTTTTCCAGCGCCGCAGATCGCCGCTCTCGAAATCCCCGGAGAAGATCTCGCCTTCCGCGGTTCCTGTGGCGGCGCCGCGATCCTCATCGGACTCCCGCCTCCGGCCCAGACCGCGGTTCAGGTAACCGTGCAGATTCTTCATCTGGTTGTGGTCCAGGACGACGGCGGTGCGGAACGCCCGCTCGGCGGCCGCGCCGTCTCCAAGCTTGAGGTGGGCGCGACCGAGTTGGGCGTAGAGCTCGCCCCGGGGCTCGAGATCCCTTGCCTTCTCGTAGGCCCGGACCGCGGCTTCCGGTCGTTCCAGCAGCAGGTACTGGCCGCCGCGAGCGATCGGCAGGGCGACCTCCACCGGATCGAGCTCCTCGGCCCGGCGCAGAGCGGCGACGTTGCGCTCGAGCACCCGGCGGCTGATGCGCCCACGCTGCGACGCCTGGACGGTGACCCTCTTGACCGCCTCCAGCAGACGGCTCGCCTGCCACTTGCGGCCGGTGCGGCCGAGCTGGAGCACCAGGCAAACCGCCAGGACCGGCACCAACACCCAGACCGCGCGGCGGCCGTTCATGCCGGCCTCTCTCTGATCTCGGCGGCGAAGACCCAGCTCAGCAGCAGCAGTGCGGGATAGCCCGAGAGCGCGATATGAAACGGGAAATTGGTGAGCGCCAGGATCGCCAGGGCCACCACCGCGGCCCACTTCAGGGCCGCCTCGGGTCGCTCCATCGCGCTGCGGCGCAGGGTACGTATCAACATCGCGATCCCCCACAGCAGCGCCGCCACGCCGAGCGCGCCCCACTCGGCCAGGACGTGCAGGAACTCGCTGTGGGCGTTGGTGAAGTGCACCTGGTGCTGCGAGCGGTAGAAGCGCACGCCGTCGCGGTGCAGCGCCTGCTTGGCCAGGCCGAACTCGGCCCGGTAGGCGCCGTGACCCACCCCGCTCACGGGATTCTCCGAGAACATCCACCAGGCGGTGCGCCAGCCGTCGAGCCGGCCGGTGAGCACGCGGTTCACCTCGCCCTTTCGCAGCCCTACGATCTTGCGCTCCAGGCGTTCGCGCAGCGGCGAGAATGCCACTGACGACGCCACACCGACGATCAGGATCAGCGCCGCCGCGGCGACCCGCTGTCGCGGCAGCAGCCACAGCCACAGCACCAGACTGCCGACGAAGACAGCCGCCAGCGCGGTCAGCGTGCGGGTGGCGAGCATGGCGTAGAAGCACAGCGCCGCGATCAGCACCCAGACCACGCGCCAGGCGAGGGAGCGCTCCTGCCACGCCGCCAGCTGCGCGATCAGGCACGGCACCACCAGATAGGCGGCGAGGTCGAACGCGCTGCCGGCGAGCGAGGTGAGGCCAATCCGCTCGTTGACCTCGTGCTCGAAACGAAACGGGTTGAACAGCTGGTGGAATTGCAGTACCGCCAGCAACGACAACACCGTGGCCGGGATGACCATCCCACGGAGCAGGTCGCGGTGTTCGTCGCCGGTGAGCGCGAAGCTCCAGCAGATCATGCAGACGGCTCCGATCCACAGCGAGACCAGGGCCTCGCGCACGTGCAGCGGATGAGAGCTGGTGAGAAGGCCCGAGGTCGCCACGGCGAGCACGGGCAGGATCGCCAGGATCACCGGCTGCCTCAGGGCGGTCCGCCACTCGATTCGCTCGAGCGCCCGCCAGCGCCAGGCCAGGAAGATCAGCGACGCCAGCGCCAGGCATTCACTGATCAACAACTTGGGCAGGCGGAAGTTCTCCTGCGCGGTGCGAGAGAACGCCACCGGGACCAACAGAATCAAGAGCCAGAGCATGAGCAGGCCGACTTTCGCGAGGCGCGAGCCGGCGGTGGATCGAACGCTCAAGGTCGGTTCACGCCTCCGCCGCTCCCTCCGCCGCTCCCTCCGCCTCGGAACCCTTGAAATACGAGCCGATCATCTCGTAGGCCCGCCGGACGTCGTCACCCGGCTCCACGATGCGTCCGAACAGGGTTCGGTACGTATGCTGCATCGTGTCCAGGTCGCGCTCCTTGAGCAGCTTCACCAGTTCTTCGACCACCCGAATCGAGGTCGTGCCGTAGGCCTCGTTCTTGGCTTCCCGTTCGAGCAGCACGAGGGCGAAGAACAGCTGGTCTGGCAGCTCCTCGCCCGCTTCGAGCACCCGTGAGGACAGCGGCGAGACCTCCACGTGCCGGGGCTCGGCCTCGATCGGCAAGCTCTTGGGCGGCTCTTGTCCCTCCGGCGGGCTCTGGGCCAGCTGCGGCGGCGCGGGCGCCCCCTTGCGATCGAAATAGAACGGCAGTGAGCGCAGCTGCTGGGCGAAGCGGGAGAAGAGCAGGAAGAGCTCCTTCTCCGAGGAGAAGTTCCCCACGAGGTGCGCATTCTTGCCGATCTCGATGCCCTCCGTCTCCTGCAAGACGATGCGTGCCTGCGCCCTTTCTTCGAGGTGAATCGATTTGGCCTGCACTTTCCAGGACGTCAAGCTTCCCTGGACGTAGCAGGTCTCGGCGCAGCGTACCGAGACCGCCTCGACCTCGGCGTTCGACTCGATGCGGATCGAGCCACCAACGGATTCGATCTCGCCGTAGTGCCCGGAGTTCTGGATCACCAGGTTGCCCGGTGTGCGCACCGACAGCTGGCCGTGCACGTCGATCTGGATCTCCGTGCCGGAGGGGATGATCATCGTCGGCGAGCTTTCGGTCTTGTTCATCGAAATCTCCAGTCGAGGCGCGGCCCTTCGGTCTAGATCGACGGCAATACTACTCGAACTCTGATTTATCAGGGCGGTCCGGCTTCCCCCCTTTGAAAAAGGGGGGATCGAGGGGGGATTTCTTGGCAGGGGGAGGGCCGGATCAGCGCCGCAGGATGCGCGGCAGGGGCTCGAATCCGCGGGCATCCGGGGAGTTGCGGGCCCGGATCAACAGCCTCTCCTCGTCGCGCCAACGGTGGTCGAGAATGTAGATGCGGGGATCGATCGGGGTGAACTCGCCGTTCTCCTGGAGCCTGCGGACCTCGTAGTGCAGGTGGGGATTGGTGCTCCAGCCGGTGTTGCCGACAGTGCCGATGACGTCCCCCTGGCGGACTTTCTGGCCGGCGCGCACCTTGATCTCGTCGCAATGGCCGAAGAGGGTGATGAAACGGTCGCCATTACGCAACGCGACCAGGTTGCCGTAGCGCCACCAGCCGACGCTACGGCGCAACGGATAGCGACCGGCGAAAGCCACCACGCCGCCCGCCGGCGCGTGGATCGGCGTGCCGACCGCCGCCGCCAGATCGATGCCGGCGTGGAAATCGATCTCCTTGGTAAACGGGCTCGTGCGGGTGCCGAACGGGCTGGTGAGCACGAAGTCCTGACCGCGCAGCGGCGAGATCGAGGGTGTCGTCTCCACCTGCTCACGGTGAGATTCCTCGAAGCTCTGGACCTCGTCCAGGAAGACCGAGAGCACGCCCAGCTGCTCAGTGATCCGGGCGTGAAGCCCGTTGCCGCGGCGGATCGAAGCGGCGTAGATCGAGTGCGGCACCTTCGCGGGCTCATGAGGGTAGCCGCCCTTGCCCAGCGAGCCGTCCTCGGAGAAGCCGTAGGCGAGATAGATCTTGGACATCTCGATCCGCACTTCGTCGCTGTGCTTCTCGAGCTCGGCGAGATGCACCACCAGGGCCTTGAGCCGGTCTCCCTCGCGGGTGCGCTGCCGTACCAGGTCCTGGTACTCGCTCATCGCCAGGCGGTTGCCGATCACGGTCGGCGCGACGGCCAGCGAAAAGACGACGAACGCGAGGTAGACGGCCGAGCCGAGCACGATCCAGGCGACCTGCCTGCGGGTCAGGAAGAGGTAGCGGACACCCTGACGGATGTTGTGCGGGTGGTACTGGACCTCGAGAAACGGCCGCTGATCCACGACCGCCCGCCCGGCGGTGCCCCAGAGCGCCACGCGTCGCGCCACGGCACGCAAGGGAGCCATGACGGTATCGAGGATCTTGGTTCGTACAGAACGGCCCATCTTTGTGTCTCTGACATGCGTCTCTAACATCAACGCGAACTGGTCGATGCCACCATAGCATCAAATCCCGACCGGCGGAGACCTAGTCTCTCACATCAGCCCTTCGATCGGGTCAACGCGGTCGAGCTTGGCCTCGTCGACGTGACGGCGGACGACCTCGAGCAGCTCGCGGTGCAGGCTCTCGGGGCCGGCGATCAGGTTGCCGGAGCGGAAGAAATCGTCGCCGCCGTCGAGGTCGGTGATCCGGCCGCCAGCCTCGCGGATCAAGAGCGTGCCGGCGGCGAAATCCCAGGGCGAGAGCCGGAACTCGAAGAAGCCGTCGTAGACGCCGGCGGCTGTGTAGGCCAGGTCGAGCGCCGCCGAGCCGCAGCGGCGGATCGCCCGCGCCGCCAGGAAGACGTCTCTGAAGACGTCGAGGTAGAGGTCTAGCGCGCCGCGCACCCGGAACGGATAACCGGTGGCCAGGAAGGCGCCGTCGAGCCCCGGCCGCCCCGAGATCCGTATCGGCCGATCGTTCCAGCGCGCGCCGCCGCCGACCGTGGCGGTGAAGAGATTCTCTCCCACCGGGTCGAGAACCGCTCCCGCCACCACCTCCCGGCGGTGCAGGCAGGCGACCGACACCGAGAACACCGGCAGTCCTTGCAGGAAGTTCGCCGTGCCGTCCAGCGGATCGAGCACCCACTCGTACTCCGAGTCGCCGGCCGTCCAGCCGCTCTCCTCGGCCAGGATCCGGTGCTCGGGAAAGCACCGGTGGATCTCCGCGATCACCGCCGCCTCGCTGTCGTGGTCGGCACGACTCACCAGGTCGTGGGTGCCCTTGTGCCGGATCTCGATGCCGCTATCGCGGAAATAGCGCCGCAGGACCTCCGCGCCGGCACGGGCACCGGCAATCGCCGTTTCGAGCAGCTCCTGGGACATCGGACTCTAGAGCGTCACCGGCTGGCCGCCGAGCAGAGTGCCGACCGCGGCACCGGTCAGCTGCCAGCCGTCAAAAGGCGTGTTGCACGACCGGCTGTGGAAATCCTCGGACCGCACCGTGACCTCGCGCTCGAGATCGATCAGCGTCAGGTCGGCAGGCCGGCCGGGCTCGAGGCTGCCGCCAGGCAGGCCGAGCACCCGGGCCGGGCCGGTCGACAGCAGGCGGACCAGCGCCGCGAGATCCAGGATGCCCGGACGCACCAGGCGATCGAGACACAGGCTGACGGTTGTCTCGAGCCCTAGGATGCCGAAAGGAGCGACCGAGAACTGCACGTCCTTCTCGTCCGGATGGTGGGGGGCGTGATCCGACGCGATGACGTCGACGGTGCCGTCGGTGAGCCCCTCGACCAACGCCTCGACGTCAGCCGAAGAGCGCAGCGGCGGCTTCATCTTGGTGGCGGTCGAGAACGTGCTGTCGGCCACCTCGCGGTCGGTCAGCAGCAGGTGGTGCGGCGACACCTCGCAGGTCACCGACAGGCCGCGACGCTTGGCCTCGCGCACCATCGCCAGGCTGCGCCCGGTCGACAGGTGCGCCACGTGGTAGCGGCCGCCGGTGTCCGCCGACAGCAGCAGGTCGCGGGCCACCATCACGTCCTCGGCCAGCGCCGGAATGCCTGGCAGACCCAGCCGTGTCGACCACTCGCCTTCGTGCATGACGCCGTCGGCGGTCAGGTCGAGATCCTCGGCGTGCTGGATCACGGGGACGTCGTAGTGCTGGGCGTAGAGCAGAGCGCGCCGCATCATGGCGGCGCTGCTCACCGGCAGGCCGTCGTCGGAGATTGCCACCGCCCCGGCAGCGACCATGTCTCCGATCTCGGCCAGATCCTCGCCGCCGAGCCCCCTGGTGATCGCCCCGATCGGGTACACGCGTGCAAAGGGATGGCGGTCGGCCTCGGTCATGATCAGCTCGGTGACCGCGCGGTGGTCGTGCACCGGCAGCGTGTTGGCCATGCAGGCCACCGCGGTGAAGCCGCCGGCCGCCGCCGAGCGCACGCCCGAGGCCACCGTCTCCTTGTACTCGAAGCCGGGCTCGCGCAAGTGGACGTGGATGTCGATCAGACCCGGCGTCACCACCAGACCGGCGGCGTCGGTCACCTCGGCGCCGGCGGCGTCCAGGTTCTCGCCCAGCTCCGCCACCTTGCCGTCCTCGATCGCGACGTCGAGCACGCGGTCGAGATCCTGACTCGGGTCGATCACCCTGCCGCCACGAACAATGCGTTTCGTGTCGCAGACCTGTCTGTTGCCGTCGGCCCGCTTCATACCGCCGCTCCTCGCGCCGCCATCAAGAGGTAGAGCACCGCCATGCGCACCGCCACGCCGTTGGCCACCTGCTCCAGGATCACCGAGCGCGTGCCGTCTGCCACCAGGCTCGAGATCTCGGTACCGCGGTTCATCGGCCCGGGGTGCATGACGATGGCGTCCTCCTTGGCGCGCTTCAGGCGCTCGGGAGAGAGGCCGAAGAGACGGAAGTACTCGCGCACCGACGGAAACAGCGACCCGCCGGCCTGGCGCTCGAGCTGCACCCGCAGCATCATCACCACGTCGGCGCCACGGGTCGCCTCGCCCAGGTCGTAGGCCGCGCGCACGCCCATCTTCTCCACCTCCACCGGCATCATGGTGCGCAAGCCGGCGACCGTCACGCGGGCGCCCATCTTGGTGAGCAGGTGGATGTTCGAGCGCACCACCCGGCTGTGCTCGATGTCGCCGACGATCGCCACCTCGAGACCCTCCAACCCGCCTTTGTGCTGGCGGATGGTGAAGGCGTCGAGCAGCGCCTGGGTGGGGTGCTCGTGGGCGCCGTCGCCGGCGTTGATGATGCCGGCGTCGATCCGCTCGGCCAGCAGGTGCGGCACACCGGGATGCTGGTGGCGAATCACCACCAGATCAGGCGCCATGGCCTCGAGGTTGCGCGCCGTGTCGATCAGAGTCTCGCCCTTCGACAGCGCCGAGCCCGAGCCCGAGAAGTTGAGCGAGTCCGCCGACAGCCGCTTCTCCGCCAGCTCGAAGCTCGAGCGGGTACGTGTCGAGGGTTCGAAGAACAAGTTCATCACCGTCTTGCCGCGCAGGGTCGGCACCTTCTTGATCGGCCGCTCCCCCACCTCGCGAAACGACTCAGCGGTGTCGAGGATGAGCTCGATCTCGGACGGCGACAGGTCGGCGATCCCCAGCAGATGCTTGCGCGTCCAGGCCGTATCCGCCGCGTCGGGCGTTTCTCGCAGTGGCGCCGTATCGCTCATCGGGCCTCGCCTTCGACCGGCTTCAGAACCCTGGCGCCGTCGGCCTCGTCGATGCCTTCGAAACCGACCTCGACCTGCTCGGAGCGCGCGGTCTGCACCTGGGCGCCGACCACGTCGGCCTGGATCGGCAGCTCGCGGTGGCCGCGGTCGATCAGCACCGCCAGCCGCACCGCCCGCGGGCGGCCGTAGTCGTTGAGCTCGTCGAGGGCGGCGCGGATGGTGCGACCGGTGAACAGCACGTCGTCGCACAGCACCACCACCCGGCCGTCGATCGGCTCCGGTAGACGAGTCTCCCGAACCACGGGATGTGGCCCGATGGTCGACAGGTCGTCGCGGTAGAGGGTGATGTCGAGCACCCCCAGAGGCAACGTGACGTCTTCCATCGCCGCGATCTCGTCGCGCAGACGCTTGGCCAGCGGCACGCCTCGGGTGCGGATGCCGACCAGCAGCATTCGGTCGAGCTCGTCGTGACGCTCGACCAGCTCGCCCGCCATACGGCGGATCATGCGACTCATCTGACGCGCGTCGAGCAGGGCTCGCTGCAAGCGGAAGCGCTGGGGACCGGTCTTGTTCGTCAAGGGGATCTCCGGAACCGGGGGCGGGGCCACCCCGCCGATCGGCCGGCATCGTATGAGCGGGAGGACGGATTGTCAATCTCGCGCGGGGCGTTAGAATCGGCGACATGTCGCCAAAGAACAAGCGCTCCGACGACGAGAAATCCAACTTGGGGCTCGCCGGCTTCGTGCGCGCCCACCGCCAGGAGATCACGTTCCTGGTCGTCTTCATCCTGATCCTGGGCGGCGGCTTCACCCTGCTGTCCGTGAATTGGGTCAACGACAACGTGATCGAGCCGTTCACCGCCGGCGTCGCCAAGGTCAGCGGCGTGACCCTCAACCTGATCGGCCAGGACATCGAGATGCAGGACACGATCATCCGCAACAAGCGCTTCGCGGTGAACATCCGCAACGGCTGCAACGGCGTCGAGACGATGATCATCTTCCTGGCCGCGGTGATCTCGTTCCCGGCGCCCTGGAAGGCGCGGCTGACCGGACTCGCCCTGGGCCTGCTGGCGATCCAGGGAATCAACCTGGTGCGGGTCGTGGCGCTGTTCTTGACCGGCGTCTACTTTCCGAAGTTCTTCGACAGCTCGCACACCGTGGTGTGGCAGACGATCGTGATCCTGTTCGGAGTCTTCCTGTGGATCTTCTGGGCCAACCGGTTCGCCAACCCCGCACCGGCGGAGGCGCCAGCAGAGGTGGAGGCGGAATGAAGCTGCCGTCCACCTCCTGGGCCTGGCGGTTCGTGCTGGGCGCGGTGCTGTGGATGATTCCGGTGGTCGCCCTGTGGCTGGTGCTGACGCCCTTCTACAACAAGTTCCTGACCACCAGCGCCGAGAACCTGGTGCGGCTGACCGAGCACCCGTCGGTGACCCGGCTGCTCGTCCACGACGATCACCACTTCGTGATCACCCGCACCGACGTGCCGAGCCCCAAGGGTTTTCTCGACTCGGTGCGCGTCACCGACGTGCACTTTCCGCTGATCATGCTCGGCGTCTTCTTCCTGGGGGTGCCCGGCATCCCCAGGCGCAAGCGGTTCGAGAACCTGGGATGGGCGCTCTTGATCTCGATCTTCTTCCACATCGTCTCGCTGCTGTTCTGGGTCAAGTTCGTCTACGCCACCCAGCTCGGCGACTGGAGCGCCGAGCACTACGGCACCTTCCAGCAGAACTTCTGGGGCCTCGGCAAGCACCTGCTCGACCTGCCCTTCAAGTTCTCGATGCCTCTCTTGCTGTGGGCCGGCTTCTACCTGCGCGAGCTGCTGCCGGGCCGCGAGTCGAAGTCCTAGCGTCCGCGCAGCCAGCCGGTGAGCTGGCGCACGAAACGCTTGGAGCGGGCGCCGAACTGGGCGGTCTCGCTGCTCAGCGCCCCGGTCTTGAGCACGCAGCCCTCGCAGCTCGGGTCGCCCTCCGGCCGCAGCATGTGCCGGCGCAGGCGAGTGAACTCCGGCCCGAAGAAGATGTCCGACAGCGAGCCGTCCTCACCCAGGGTGCCGAGGTGGGTGCGGTGCCAGGTGCAGGGTTTGACCTTGTCGCGCTCGGCGATGAAGATCTCCGAGAACGGTCGCTCGCAATAGGTACCCGCGAACTGCTCGGCGGCGGTACCTCGCGGATTGCGCACCTTGAAGCCGTGTGGGAACCGTTTGGGCTCCGGCACCTCACCCTTGGCCACGTCGGCCGCCACGCCGTCGAGCTCCGCCAGGTCGGCGACCGGTTCGCCGCCGGGGTCGTAGGTCTCGGACGTCTCGAACACCGGCGGCAACACCAGGTCGATGCCGTGGCGGCGGCCCGCGGCCAGGATCACCTTGCGGAAGTGGTTGTACTTCGCCGGATGGTTCTCGAGCAGCTCTTCCGGCTGGTCGAACCACTCGCTGGGGATGACGTGCCGGAAGTCGATCAGCCGGGCGCCGAAACGCGCGCTGGCCTCGACGAAGGCCGGTGCCTCGTGGATGTTGCGGTGCATCATCACGTAGTCCATCACCAGCACCGGGTACTCGCTGCCGGCGGCTGCCTTCAGCTCGCGCAGCGCCAGGATGTTGCCCACCAGCCGCTCGTATTTCGAGCCCACCCGGATGCTCTCGAGCGTCGCCTTGGTGACTCCGTCCATCGACAGCAGCAGATGCGTGACGCCCTTCTCGATCAGCAACCGGCGGATGCGCGCGTTCATCAGCATGCCGTTGGTGCAGAGCTCGATCTCGAGCTCGGGATGCTCGTCACCCAGATAGGAGAGGATGGCGGGAAAGTGGTTCGACACCAGCGGCTCGTCGCCACAGGAGAGCACGACACGCACCACCTGCGGCGCGATGTCCTCGAAGAAGCCGCGAAACTCCGCCGGCGTCAGCTTCCAGGCCGGGCGCTTGAAGATCGCGTCGTCGCTGTAGTAGCACATCACACAGCGCAGATTGCACTTGTTGACGATGTCGAGGCGCAGCGTAACGCCCGGCCGCCGCCCCAGGGAACGCGCCAGCGCGGCTTCCAGATTCTCGGGGGTGAGTCGCATGGCCGGCCAAAGATAGCAGAGGAACCCTCAACTCCAGCAACCTCAACATCTTGCGGTCGCCAGCCGCATGGGCGGCACCCGTTGCGGTCTCCCCTTGTCTCCCTCCTCCCCGCTCTGTTACTCTCCGTCGCTCACCGCGGTCCATCTTCTCGATTTCCTCATCCCCTACTCTCCCGTTCACCGGCATGAAGCTCCACAGCCTCGACATCTCCGGCTTCAAGTCCTTCGTCGACCCCGTCGACCTGAGCTTCGCAGACGGCGTCACCGCCATCGTCGGGCCAAACGGCTGCGGCAAGAGCAACCTGTCCGACGCCATCACCTGGGTGCTTGGCGAGCAGAGCGCCAAGTCGCTGCGCGGCGCGACCATGCAGGACGTGATCTTCAACGGCTCCGCCAAGCGCAAGCCATTAGGGCTGGCCGAGGTCTCCCTCACCCTGCTCGCCGACCCCTCCTTCGCCGAGGCGATCGACGGCAAGATCACCATCGGCCGCCGGGTGTTCCGCACCGGCGAGAGTCAGTACCGGCTCAACGGCAAGGTGGTGCGACTGAAGCAGATCAAAGACCTGCTGATGGACACCGGCCTGGGGATCCGCGCCTACTCGGTGATCGAGCAGGGCAAGATCGGCATGATCCTCTCCGGCAAACCCCAGGAGCGCCGCAAGCTGCTCGAGGAAGCCGCCGGCATCACCCGCTACAAACAGCGCAAGCGGCTCGCCGAATTGAAGCTCGAAGAGACCAGCGGCAACCTGCTGCGCCTCGACGACATCGTCTCCGAGGTCGAGCGGGCACTGCGCTCGCTCAAGCGTCAGGCCAGCGCCGCCCGCCGCTACCAGACCAAAGAAGGCGAGTACCACGACCTGCTCAAGCACGTGCTTCTCGGCCGCTGGTCGCTGGTCAGCGAGCGGCTGTCGGGCTTCGACGAGCGGCTGGCCACCCTCACCACCGACGACGCCGAGCTCACCGCCGATCTGCACCGGGACGAGGCATCGCTGGTCGAGGCCCGCGAGCTGCTCGACACCCTGGCCCGCGACCTCGCGGAGCGGCACCAGGAGCAAGCCGAGGTGGCCGCCACCATCGAAGGCCGGCAGGAGTTCCTGAAGGGCGGCCGCCAGCGCTCCGACGAGGTCGGTGAGCGCCTGCTGCTCGGTCGACGCCAAGCGGAGGAGCGCCGACGCCAGACCAGCGACGACCGGCACTCCCTGGGCAACCTCGACGAGCGCTCCCGCGAGCTGCTGGACGAACGTGACGAGGCCGCCCGCCTGGTGGCCGAGGACGACGACCGCATCGCCGCCTGCCAGGGCCGGGTCGAGCAGGCCGTCACCCGGCTGGAAGATTCGCGGTCGCGGCTGGCCGAGTCCCTCGCCGCCCGGGAGGCGCAGCGGTCACAGCTGCAGCAGGCGCAGGTCGAGATCGAGCGCCGGACCTACCGCCGGCGGTTCCTCGACGAGGAAGGCTCCGGCCTCGAAAACAAGCTACAGGAAGCCGAGAGCACGCTGGCGGCCGTGGACGAGCAGATCGCGACCCATGGCGCGAGCCTCGAGGACCGCCGCGGGCGGCGCGACGAGCTGGCTCAGACGCTCGAAGAGCTATTGCGGCGCGAGTCGCGCACCTCGGACGAGGTCCGCGGCCTGGAGTCGCGCATCGCCGGTCTCAAGCAACGCCAAAGAATCCTGATCGAGCTCTCCGAGGAGCACGCCGAGCGCCGGCGCGCGCTGCTCGAAGCGCTGGCCGAGGCCGGCGTCTCCGAGCCCCGCTTCCTCGCCGAGGAGGCCTCGCCGCTCGAAGGCTGGGAAGAGGTCATCGACCACTTCCTCGGCGATCTGGCAGACGCGGTCGTGGTCGACGGCGATGCCGCCGGCGCCCTCGATCTCGCCCGGCGCCTCGGCGAAGGTGGCAGCTCTGGTATCTTCCTGCGTCCGACCGGTGCGGCCGGAAAACCGAAAGAGATCGACGATCCCGCCCTGCGCCACAGTCTCTCGGGCGCCCTCGGCCTGCCGGCCGAGCTCGCCGGCTCCCTGCCGCCCGCCTACCTGGTGGCCGGCGACGAGGACGCCGCGCGCCTGGCCGCCGAGCACCCGGGCGTCGCCTTCCTGTCGCGCCGGCGGCTGTGGGCGCTCGGTGGCGCCGTCCACGTTCAGGGGGGCGAAGCCGCGCCCGGCGTCCTGGCGCGCGAGAGCGAGCTGGAGTCGATCAGCGAGGAGATCCCGGCATGCGAGGAGCGGCTCGCCCAGACCATACAGAGCCTGGAAGAGCTGGTCGAAGAGCGTACCCGGCAGGCGTCCAAAAGCCACCGGTTGGACGAGGAGATCTCACGGCTGCAGCGTGAGCTGGCGGTCGCCCAGGCCCGCCGTCAGGACGCCGCGGCACGCGGCCAGAAGCTGACGGGCGAACGGCAGACCGTCTCCACCGAGCAAGGCGAGATCGCCACCGAGCTCACCGCGCTCGAGGAGCGGCGCCAGCACCTCGGCGAGGATCTGGAGCAGGCGGAGCGAGAGCAGCAGGAGCTCGACACGGAGGTCACGAGCGCCGAGACCGCGGTCGAGGCCACCCGCGAGGAGCGCGAGGCCCTGCGCACCGCCGGCGCCGGGCGCCGGGGCCGTCTGGAGCTGCTGGAGGAGCGCCTCGAATCCCACAACCAGGAAGCGTCACGCATCCGCGGCCAGATCACCTACACCGAAGAGCAGGTCGAGACCTGGAACCAGGAAGACACGTTGCTCCAGCGCCGCCTCGAAGAGCTCGAAACCTCCATGGCGCAGGCCGAGAGCGACCTGCAAGAGGCGCTCGAGCGCCGCGCCGAGACCCAGGACGCGGTGCTCGAACGGCAGGACCGGCTGGACGTCAAGCGCGAGGAGATCCGCACGCTCGAGGAGTACATCGGCGAGCGGCGCACGAGCCACGAGAGCCTGCGCACCGAGATCGAGGAGCTGCGCGTCGAGCGTGCCGGAGTCCGTCAGGACGCCGAGCATCTTTCCGTGCAGTACCGCGAGGAGTTCAAGCTCGCCTTGCCCGGCACGCTGGAGAAATATCCGCCACCGGCGATCGCAATCGCATCGGCCGAGGCCGAGCCTGCCGCCGAAACCGAAGCGGCGAAGCTTGGCGAAAGTTCCGAGGAAGCCGCGGAGTCGGAATCGGCCGCCGAGGGCGAAGCTTCCGCGGAGGAGCCGGCCGTCGCAGAGGTTCCGGCCGAGCTGGTCGAAGACGACGTCGAGATCCCCGCCATCGACCTCGCCGAGATGGCCGAGCTCGAGGCCGAGCTGGCCCGCTGCAAGGCGATCCTGGAACGCCTGGGCCCGGTCAACGTGCTCGCCGCCCAGGAATACGACGAGCAGAAAGAGCGCGAGGGCTTCCTCAAGCTGCAGCGCCACGATGTCGCCGAGTCCGTCCGCCGGCTGCAGGCCACCATCCGCGAGATCAATGAGACGTCGAGCGTGAGGTTCCGCGAGACCTTCGCCCAGGTCAACGTCAAGTTCGGCGAGATCTTCACCCGCCTGTTCCGTGGCGGCGAGGCCGAGATGCGGCTGTTCGACGAGGACGACATCCTCGAGACCGGCATCGAGATCATCGCCCGCCCGCCCGGCAAACGCTCACAGAACATCATGCTGCTCTCGGGCGGCGAGAAGGCGCTCACCGCCATCGCCCTGCTGTTCGCCCTCTTCCAGAGCAAGCCCTCGCCCTTCTGCATCCTCGACGAGGTCGACGCACCGCTCGACGACGTCAACGTGATGCGCTTCGTCGACACGCTCAAGGACATGGCGAGCGAGACCCAGTTCCTGATCGTCACCCACAACAAGCTCACCATGGAGGTCGCCAAGACGCTCTACGGCGTCACCATGGAAGAGCGCGGCGTCTCCAAGCTCGTCTCCGTCGAGATCGACCACGTCCAGCCCGTCGAGCGGGCCGCGACGGCCTGAGAAGTCCACGGGCGGGCGGTCCGGGGCGTCCTGGAAGCCCAATCCTTCCGGCCTCCGGGGTGCCGGCGCCGCAAAGAAGCCCCGTTCTTCCGATTCCTGCGTCTCAAGCGGCCGAAACAAGCCCCATTCTTCCGACTCCGGGGCGATCGAGGGCCAACAGAAGCCCAGTTCTTCCGGCCTGAGGCCCTGTCTTTTACAAGACGAGGCCCTTTTCTTCCGGCAAAACGACCACTGCCATCAGTGGCAAGGCCCTTTTCTTCCGGCAAAATGACCTCTGCCACCAGTGGCAAGACCCCATTCTTCCGGCAAGACCGTCAGCGTCAGTGGTGGCGGGGCCTCTTTCTTCCGACCCACTCGCCAGCGTCACCGGTGGCGAAGCGCCGAAGTGAATCAGGGAACACGCGCCGCCACCGCGAAGTTTCCTATAGGCCCGCACTCTGTTTCGAAGGGCTGGAAACTCCACGCTGTAGGGCTTTTCAGGTCACGCCGAGCCAAGCGAGGCGCGGGTTCGAGCTGATTCCGACGGTTCTTCGACCGGCGACGGTCCCGCGAGCGGATCGGCCTCCCGAGGAGTGGAGATCGGGACTCGCGCCGGCGCGGACATACACATCTCTATGTTTGCAAAAATTGTTGGAAACATTCGCCCGAACAGCGGACCAGCCTGGGGCACGAGCGGCTCTCGACTTTCGGCCGAAACCTGCTAGGATTTGGCGCCGCCGCGGGATTCCGCCCCTGGCGACGCCATCCCGAAGCCGACGTAGCTCAGCGGTAGAGCAGCTGATTCGTAATCAGCAGGTCGGCGGTTCAAGTCCGCCCGTCGGCTCCATCGTTCTTGAGCGCCTGTGCGCTGCGTTGGGCGTCCAGGCCCTGGCAAAGCAGTTGACAAGATGGACGAGATTCTCAGCCGCGTCGTCGACCGAATCGTTTCGGTAGCTTCGCCGTCGAGGATCATTCTCTTCGGCTCCCTGGCTCGGGGCGAAAGCGGACCCGATAGCGACTTCGACCTGCTGGTCGTGGTACCCCCGGATCGTCATCGACGAAAGACGGCGCAGGCCATCTACAGGAATCTGGTCGACCTCGGGAGCGCCGTCGACGTGGTCGTTGTGACGACCGCGGACCTGGAGCGCTACCGTGATCATCCAGGAATGGTCATACGCACCGCCGTCGACGAGGGGCGGGAGCTCTATGCCGCGTGAGGCGGACGGGCCTGGCACGCCCCGAGCCTGGCTCGCCAGAGCGCGCAGCAATCTGACGCGGGCCGGCCAGCCCAAGCCGGCCGGCGTCCCGAAGAGGGGGCGCCCGGCGCAGCGACTAAGCTGCGGCCCGCCTTTCCTCTCACATCATGCTTGCCCACACGTCCGAAGTGTCGGCGAGCGTGACGCTTTGTCCGGGAGGCACGGCGGCGAGGTCGAGCGGTGCGAAGGCCTCGCCGTCCCACGCTAGCAACAGGAGCTTCGGGTCCTCGAGCCGGCGACTCAGGCGGAAGCGGACGGCGAGCAAATCGCGGCCGTCCGAGCTCGTCTCGACGATCGTGGCCGTCAGCAGGTCCCGCTCGAAGACCTCCCCGACCGGCGGCGCGGCGCCGCCGCGGAGTACGGAGGCGAAGAAATTGGTCAGCCAGCCTTTCCGGTCGGCCCGGATCACCAAGGTCCGCTCGTCGAGGCGCTCGACGCTGACCACGCCGTTCAACGACGACAGCACCCGCACGTCGAGCTCGAGGCCGGCGTAGTAGCG
>JAAELT010000569.1 GCA_024226315.1 bacterium
CGAAACCTGTGACGCCTACGACGAGTCGCACGACAAGTTTTTCGAGGCTTTCGACTGGCGCCACTTCACCGACGACGAGTTCCGGCTGTGCCCGCCGGTCCTGACCATCGGCGGTGACGGCGCGATGCTCGACATCGGCTTCCAGAACGTCTCGCGGCTGATGGCCTCGGGCAAGCCGATCCGGGTGGTGGTGCTCGACACCCAGGTCTACTCCAACACCGGCGGCCAGGCCTGCACCTCCGGCTTCCACGGCCAAATCTCCGACATGGCGGCCTACGGTGCCGCCAGCCACGGCAAAGAGGAGCAGCGCAAGGAGATGTCGCTGATCGCCATCGCCCACCGCGGCACTTTCGTGCTGCAGAGCTCCCAGGCCCTGCCGTCGCACCTGCTCGGCGGCGTGCTGCGCGGCCTCGGTTCGCGCCGGCCGGCGATCTTCAATATCTACTCGCCCTGCCAGGCCGAGCACGGCCTGCCCGATCACGGTTCCGCCACCGCCGCCAAGCTGGCGCTCGAGAGCCGTGCCTTCACCTACCTGACCTACGACCCCGACGCCGGCGACTCGGTGGCCGATCGCCTCGACCTCGAGGGCAACCCGGCGCTGGAGGACACCTGGCCCACATACGAGCTGACCACCGAGGGCGAGAACGGCGAGCCGCAGACCCTGACCCTGCCGCTGACCATCGCCGACTGGGCCGCCAGCGAGCCGCGCTTCGGCCGCCACTTCGAGCCCCTCGCCAGCGACGCCAACGGCGCAGAGTGGACGGTCTTCCACGAGTACCTCGAGCTGCCGGAAGAGGAGCGTCAGGGCAAGTCGCCCTTCATCTACGTGCGCGACGGCGAGGGCCGTCTCGGGCGCCTCTCGGTGTCCCGAGAGATGGTGGTGCTGGCCGAGGAGCGCCTCGACCTGTGGGACGAGATCCGTGAGCTGGCCGGCGTCAAGGTCAGCGAGCGTGCCCGCCGCAAGGTCAGCCTGCCGCTCGAGAAGGACTACCAGAAGCAGCTGGCACAGCTGCGCGGCGAGTACGAGGAGAAGCTCGCCGACCTCAAGGCCTCCTACCCGGCCAAGATCACCCGCCGCATCGCCGAGGCGCTGGTGGGCGGCGGACTTTCAGATCTCGGCGGCGGCGCGGTACCGGCGCCGGCCGCGACGATCCCGGTGCTGGCACCGCCTCCGCCGGCTCCCGTCGTCGTGATCCCGACGCCGGTGCCCACCGCCGCCGGGCCCTCGCCTGCTCCTGTAGCCGAAGCCGCACCGGTGGCGGAACCCGCCGTCGCCGAAGAGGAAGACGACGACGGGGCCATCGAGCCCTACATCGACATCGAGCTGTGCACCACCTGCAACGAGTGCACCAACCTCAACCCCCAGATGTTCGCCTACAACGACAACAAGCAGGCCTACATCAAGGATCCGAGGGCCGGTACCTTCCGACAACTGGTCACCGCCGCCGAGCGCTGCACCGCGGCCATCATCCACCCCGGGACACCACTGGACCCCGACGAGGAGGACCTGGAGAAGTGGGTGAAGCGGGCGGAGAGGTTCAACTGAGCCGTCAGGCTAGTCTGCTTCACGGCCGGGCACAGTCTCGCCGGCAATCAACTTGCGCTCGAATCGCAGCAGAGCGTTCTCCACCCCGAGGGCGATCTTCTCGCGCTCGTGAACCTCGTCATCGCGTAGCCGCCGAACTTCGTACGTCAGATCGCGGACGGCTGCGGTCACCGTCTTCATCTCGGACTGCAGCTCTTTGATCTGAGCCTCGTGGCGTCTGATGTCTTGCGACAGGCCAAGTAGTTCCTTGGCCAGTTCGTAGAGCTGCTTGAGCACTGCCTAGCTGGCTTTGAGCTCCGCCAACGTCTCGGCGATCGTCTCGAGCATCTCACGGGTCTCTGCCTGCGACTCCTCGATCTCGGCCTGATCGCGACGCCTCTCTGCACGGAGCCGCTGCATCTCTGTCATCATCTGTGCGATGCCTGCCTGCAGTTGGGCGGCTTCCTCGGCAGTCGTCTCGAGATTCAGCGCTTCATCCATACCTGGCCTCCGGCCCCAGTGTAGCACGCCCCCGGGCCGGCACCTTTGCCCAACTCGTCACCGTTGCCGAGCGCTGCGGAGTGTTCAAGTTCTTGGATCAGCCACTTTGGCCGCATGCTGGCTCTCATGAGATTGGACGCGGGTTTTTCTGCCCACGAGGCCGATTTTGACTCCGGGGAACAGGTTGTCGGAGCCGGATAACTCCTACCCCGAGCCGTGGATAGGAGTCTTCGGGCCAGCAGAATGCCTTCGCCGAGCCCGCGACGGACGCGACGGCAGCGGGGACTAATCACCAGCGTTGGCGAAGTCTCCCCAATTCGGGAGACGATCCAGAGTATTGAATGCGGGGTGAAGAGTCCGATGGCCCTGAGACTGGGGCCCTCTACATTGCCCTCTTCACCGTCACGCCGATCGTGTCGGCCTCGATCCTGAGGTTCCGGAGGCGCGGCCGCGGCTTCCAGAAGCAACCGGCGCAGCTGCGCGGCGAGTACGAGGAGAAGCTCGCCGACCTCAATGCCTACATCAAGGACCCCCGTGCCGGCACCTTCCAGCATCTCGTCACCGCCGCAGAGCGCTGCACCGCCGCCATCATCCACCCCGGAACGCCCCTCGATCCCGATGAGGAGGACCTGGAGAAGTGGGTGAGGCGGGCGGAGAGGTTCAACTGAGCGGCTGATCGGCGAAGCCGTCGGCCGCCGCGGCGAGGAGGCCGACGGCCTCGATGCGCTCGTGGAGCGGGAACCGCTCCTCTCCCGGGAAGACCACGTGCAGCCGATCGAGCGCCAGGTCCCGGAGCGCGGAGTGCATCGAGCGGGTGGTCTTGGGAGAAGACGTCAGCTTGAACTCGAACCCCAGTCTGCGGCCGCCCCGGAGCACCAGGAGGTCCAGCTCGGCGCCCTGGTGCGTGGCCCAGTAGTAGCAACGGTCCCAGGCGACGCCGAGCAGCCGCACGACTTCCTGCATCGCGAAAGCCTCCCAGGAAGCCCCGGCCTTGGGATGACCGAGGAGCTGGTCACGGTTGCCGAGACCCAGCAAGGCATGCAGAAGACCGGTGTCCGTCAGGTAGACCTTGGGCGCGCGCACCTGGCGCTTCTTGAGATTCTCGAACCAGGGAGCGAGTTGGCGCACGACGAGCGAGTCGGTGAGAGTGTCCAGATAACGGCGGACCGTGGGGCTCGATACCCCCAGGGAGCCGCCGATCGCCGAGGCGTTCCAGCGCTCCCCGTGGTAGTGCGCAACCATCGTCCAGAACCGGCGCATGGTCGACGCCGGCACGGCGCTGCCGAGCTGCGGCAGGTCGCGCTCGAGGAACGTTCTGACGAACACCTCGCGCCAGCGGAGGCTGCGCGCGTCGTCTTCGGCGAGGTAAGACAGGGGAAACCCGCCGCGCAGCCAGAGGGTCTCGGATGCCTGGTCGCCCACCTCGTCGAGCCGCAGGGGGGGCAGCTCATGGTAGGCGATCCGGCCAGCGAGGGTCTCCGAGGACTGCCGCAGCAGATCCGGCGCGGCGCTGCCGAGCACCAGGAAACGCGCCGGGTTCGCGGGCCGATCCACCAGCACGCGCAGGACCGGGAAGAGCTCCGGAATCCGCTGAACCTCGTCGATCACCACCAGTCCCTCGAGCTGCTCCAGCGCCAGCTTGGGATCGGCCAGCTTGGCCAGGTCGGTCGGGTCTTCGAGGTCGAAGGCGGTGAACGCCAGCTCCCGCCGCGCCAGGAACTGCCGCGCGAGAGTGGTCTTGCCGACCTGGCGGGCGCCGAGCAGCCCGACGACCGGGAACTGATCCAGGAGGTCGGCGAGGATTGCCTGGTGCGCGGGTCGATCGATCACGGGCCGATCATACGGGAAAATCGAACGCGACGTGTTCGATTTTCATGGAAAAATTACACCGGTCGTTGCCGAATCGGGATCCTGGAGCAGCGGGAGAGCGCGACCGGGGCCAGCGATTGAAAGTGGGTGAAGCGGGCGGAGAGGTTCAACTGATTCGGATCACTCCCTCGAGCGCGCTCTATCGCGTGGGAGCGCCGAAGGAAATGAGCGCGTTCCACACTCACCGGGCGTTTTCCGGCGATGGCTCGAAGCAGGCCTACATCAAGGATCCCCGTGCCGGCACCTTCCAGCACCTCGTCACCGCCGCCGAACGGTGCACGGCCGCCATCATCCACCCCGGGACGCCGCTGGACCCGGACGAGGAGGATCTGGAGAAATGGGTGAAGCGGGCGGAGAGGTTCAACTGATTCGCGAGCAAATCGGCCGATTCAACGTATTGAATCGGCCGATTGAGTGCGCATGCAAGCAGATGCTGCTTTTTCTTCTCCGGAAGGTGATTCTGTCCCCGGGGAACAAAATGTTTGAGCCGGAGAACTAGTACCCTGAGCCCAGGGTATTAGTTGTCGAAGCTGGAGAACTCCTACCCTGAGCCCAGGGAACGAGTTGTTCGGGCTCGAGAGCTCTATCCCTGGGGCCAGGGTACTAGCTTCCGGAGCTCTAAAGCTCCTACCCTGAGTCAGGGGAAGGAGTTGCCGGAGCCGTGCAACTCCTTCCCTGAGCCGGGGGAGTGAGAAGTCTCGGCCGCGGCGAATACCCTCGCGATGGTCGGGAAGTGAACAATTTCGTTGGCGCGTCCGTATCTCCAGCGAGTCCATGAGGTCAGTCGCTCCACTCAGGGGGAGGTGCGCATGCTCCATCGTGTCGTGACGTTGACGTTGTTGCTGATCGCGCTGCCGGCCATATTGCCGGCGGAGGTATTGCCGGCGGAGGACATGTCGATCGTCGGCCGGGTCCTCGGACCCGACGGCGAGCCGCCGAAGAAGACAGAGGTCTGGCTGGAGCCGATCCCGTCGACGCATGAGCGGGCGCGGCTGAGGCTGGAGGGCCGACCGGGGCCGGAAGCGGTGGCGAGGACGCGGCCCGGTGCCGACGGCTCGTTCGAGCTCGCCGCTCCCGAGGCGGGCATGTGGAAGGTGGTGGTGTCGGCGCCGGGGCTGTTGACGATGGAGTGCCGTCTCATTCCGCTGGTCGAGGCCGCCGTGGTGCCGACCGTCGAGCTGACGCCGGTGGCGGACCTCGAGGTGAAGCTGATCGACGCCGAGGGCAAGCCGCGGCCCGGCATGGTCGGCGCGTTCACCCTCGGCATCCGCAACGAGAGCTGGCGGCCGCAGCTGCGGCTGGCCGCGGCCGGCGAGGACGGGGTGGCGCGCTTGCCGCTGGGGCGGGACGAGAAGATCCAGCTCGAGATCCTGGCCGACGGGCATCCCCTGGACGTCTTCGAGCTGTACGACGAGAGCTCGGTGGAGATCACGGTGCCGGACGGCATCGCCGGCACAGTGCGGATCGTCGATCGGCACAGGCGGCCGCTCGCCGGCGCCGTGGCCTTCCAGGGCAGTGCTCTGCTGCCGCTCGGGCTGAGCGACGAAGAGGGCCGCATCCCCCTGGTCCTGCGGGCCGAGGATCCGGGCACGGTCAAGGTGGCCACGGCCGACCTCTGGAACGGGTCCTTCGAGCCCGATCTCGCCGCCGAGGGCGGCAAGGCCAAGGACCTGCGGCTCGATCCGCCGTCGACCATCCGCGGCCGGGTGCTCGACCTGGAGAGCCGGGACCCGGTGGCCGACGCGCTGGTGTGGGCGGTGCGGGGCCAGATCGCCTTGACCGACAAGCAGGGCAGCTACGCGCTCGACATCGGCGTCTACAAATCGCGTTGGCTGCAGGCGGCGGCGCCCGGCTACCAGAAGGGCCACGGACGGTTGCAGGAAGATGCCCCCGGGGACGCTCCAGCCATCGCCCTGGCGCCGGCGGCCGGCTTGAGCGGCCGGGTGGTCGACGTGGACGGCGGGGCGCTCGGCGACGTCGAGATCGACCTCTCCGTTGCGCCCACGAGCGGTCGGGTTTCCTCCGCGGTCCGGCGCATGATGCGCGACGGTTGGCGCGGCCAGACCTCCGAGAAGGGCAACTTTCGGGTGGTGGGCCTGCCCTCGGGGGTCGGGCTCCGGCTCGAGCTCAAGCGCCAGGGGTTCGCGCCGTACACTCTCGAGGTCGAGCCTCTCGAGCCGTTCGAGAGGCGCTCCGGGCTCGAGGTCGTGCTCGAAGCGGGCCGCATCGCCTTCGGCCGGGTGGTCGACGAGAGCGACGTCCCCATCGCCGGCGCCGAGGTCGGCCTGGAAGCGCCGCCGCCGACCGGCGACCCGAGGGTCGCCATGCGGATGATGCAGCGGCACCGTGACGACGTGGGTATACCGACGCGGCTGACCGACGCGGAGGGCCGTTTCGAGATCGCCGATCTCGCGCCCGGGCGCTACGATCTGGCGGTGCGGGCGACCGGCTTCGCGCCGGCGAGAGTCCCGGGGGTGCGGGTCACCGAGGACGGCGGCCGGGTCGACTTCGGTACCGTGATCATGGTTCCGGGGGCGGCGATCGAGGGCCGGGTCACCGACCCCGACGGTGGCGACATCGCCGGGGCCGACGTCGCCGTCAATCTCGGGCGTCGCGGTTTCAGCGTGATCAACCAGGATTCCGGCAAACATGGCCAGGCGAAGACTGACTCGAAAGGGCGATTCGTCATCGCCGACCTGACGCCGGATCAGCCGGTGGCTCTGGTCGTCACCAAGGAAGGTTTCGGCTCCCAGTACCTGGCCGATGTGCGCCCGCCGCCTGAAGAGCCGCTCGCGATCGTGCTTCAGCCGGCCGGGCGCCTCGCGGGCAAGGTGGTCGACGAGGGTGGGGACCCGGTCCCGGGCGCCAACGTGATGGTGAATCAGGATCATCGCGCCATGACGCGGGCGACGATGGCGCAGCGGCGGCGGCCGACATGGGGTCGCGCCGAGAAAGACGGCCGCTACGAGATCGCGGACGTCGAGCCGGGAACGATGATGGTGACCGTCCAGGCGGAGGGCTTTCAGGAACAGATGCGCTCCGGGATCGAAGTGGCCGCGGGCGCCGAGCTCGAGCTCGATTTCGTGCTCGAGGCAGGGGGGATCGTCGAGGGCACCGTGACCACGGCAGACGGCAAGCCGGTCGTTCAGGCAAACGTCAACATCTCGGAGCAACAGGAGGTGTACTCCGCCAGTTCCATGATCTCGGCGGGAGGCCGGACCGACGTCGAGGGGCGTTACCGTGTCGCCGGCGCGCCCCTGGGCCGGGCGACGATCACCGTCTCTCACGACAGCGGCCAGCGGTTGCGGAAGAATGTCGAGCTGCAGCCCGGTACCAACGTCGTCGATCTGGTGCTCGAACGTGGCTTCGAGGTCAGCGGCCAGGTCGTGGGCCCGGACGGAACCCCGGCCGGCGGCGCCTCGGTATCGATCCAGCCGGCCTCACAGGCCGCGATGATGCACTTCTCGATCGGCTCGTCGCAGGAGGTGAGCGCCGCCGGCGGCACGTTCACGCTGGCCGGCGTGAAGGAGGGCAAGTACGTGGTGCAGGCGGCCAAAGAGGGCTACGCGCCGGCTCGCTCCGAGCCCTTCGAGGTGTCAGGCGACGTTTCCGGTGTTCTGCTCGAGCTGCGCCGCGGTGCCACCATCGCGGGTCAGGTCCTGGGCCTCGAGCTCGACGAGCTCGGTACCCTGGAGCTCGTCGCCTACTCTCAGCAGGGAGGCATGCGCCGGGGCCAGGTGGACTTCTCCGCCAGGTTCTCTTTCGAGAACCTGGCGCCCGGCCAGTGGCACGTCCAGGGGCAGGTCACCAGCTCCGGGCGCTCGACCATGGTGCAGGTCGAGGTCCCCGAGGGCGTCCTGGAGGTCGAGCAGGATCTCGAGTTCGGCACCGGATTCAGTCTGGCCGGCATCGTGCTCGACGGCGGCCAGCCGTTGGTCGGCGCCAACGTCACCGTCGCCGGCTCGATGGCCAGCTCGGGCCACGGGGCAACCGGCACGGACGGCCGGTTCCGTATCGAGAACCTGAAAGCCGGCACCTACCAGGTCATGGTCATGGCCGGCATGGGGGTCCAGCACTCGGAGGCCCTCGAGCTCGTCGGCGACCACGAGCTGCGCATCGAGATCTCGACCGGCAGCATCTCGGGCACCTTGCGCGACGCGACCGACGGCGAGCCGCTGGCCGGAGCTTCCGTCATGGTCGAGCGGCTCGACGCGGGCGACGATCCGTGGGCTCGGCAGTTCGGTTTCGGCAACCAGTCAGAGAGCGACTCGTCGGGTCGATTCCGCGTCCCGCGGGTGCGCCAGGGAACCTGGCGCGTCGTCGCCAGCAAGTCGGGGTACGCGCCCGGCGTAGCGACCGCCGTCGTCGCCGGCGGCTCGTCCCCCGAGGTCGAGATCCAGATGACGCCGACCGAGGGAGTGTCCTTCGAGCTGGCCCTGGAGTCGGGCGTCGCGGTGCCGATGGTCCAGGTCGCGATCCTCGATCCGTCGGGTCGCCGGATCGCCAGCGGCAATTATTCGGTCATCGAAGGCAGGGTCCGGGTCTCGACTGTGCCGCCGGGGCGCTGGGACCTGGTAGTCCAGGCCGGCGACAGCGCCGCGACGCGATTCGCCGTCAACGCCCCGGGAGACCAGGGGCGCCTGACGCTGCCGATCGGCGGCACGTTGCACATCGTGGTACCGCAGCTCGAGCAGGTGGCGATCGCCAAGATCCGGCTCACCGGCCCAGACGGCAAGCTCTTCGTGTTCATCTCCGGCTTCGCCCTGGGTCCCGGCGAATGGCTGCTGAGCGGCGGCCAGACCATGGTCCCGGGCCTCACACCTGGGACCTGGAGCTTCACGGTCGAACATGAGGGCCTGACCTTCAACGGCAGCGCCACGGTGAGCCCCGGCACGATGACCGAAGTCAGCCTGCGCTGACGTCTGCGGCCCTCTTCAGGGGTAGGGGCCGCGGCTACCCTTGTGGGTGTAGAGAGCCGGTCGGATCCTCAGTAGTGTGCGACGTGCAGAGGACCGGAAGGAATTCGACGATGAGCAACCTCGCCACCGCCGCCGCGATCATGGCCGGGCTCGGTCTGTTCTTCGGCACCGTGCTGGCGCTCGCCTACCGGTTCCTGCGGGTGGTGGAGGATCCGAGGCTCGACGTGGTGGAGGAGATGCTCCCCGGCTCCAACTGCGGCGCCTGTGGCGAGCCCGGCTGCCGCGGCCTGGCGGAGAAGCTGGTCGGGGGCAAGGTGCTGCCCAGCAAGTGCACGGTGTCGAGCCCGGAGGGCATCGACGCGATCGCCGAGCTCCTGGGCGTCGACGCCGGCGAGGAGGAGAAGCGCGTGGCGCGGCTGCACTGTGCCGGCGGTCTGGGACGGGCGCTGCAAGTGGCGGCCTACGAGGGCCACGAGAGCTGCCGCGCCGCCCACCTGGTGGGCGGTGGCGGGCTCGAGTGCTCGTGGGGCTGCCTGGGGCTTGCCGACTGCGAGGTCTCCTGCGATTTCGACGCCATCGGCATGAACACGCTGAAGCTGCCGGTGGTCGACGTCGAGAAGTGCACCGCCTGCGGCGACTGCGTCGACGCCTGCCCGCGCGACCTGTTCGACATCCAGCCGCTCAGCCACAACCTGATCGTCCAGTGCAGCGCGCCGCTGGCGGCCGACGAGGCGCGGCGCATCTGCAAGGTGGTGTGCGACGCCTGCGGGCGCTGTGCCCAGGACGCCGCGCCGGGCCTGATCCGGATGGAGAACAACCTACCCATCGTCGACTACTCGGCCGGCGGCCCGGCGGCCGCCGAAGCTACTTCGCGTTGTCCGACCGGTGCCATCCAGTGGGTGGTCGGAGGGCAGCTCGCGGGCCTCGCCGGCGGCGGTGACGCGAGTCGAAGCAGCCATGTTTGATCTTCAGGGCGCCGCGCGCCACGTCTACGACCGTCTGCTGGGGCGGCATCCCGAGACGGAAGCCGATGCCGGGACGCCGTCGTCGTCGGACGGTGCCAGTGCCGTGGCCGCGACCTCGGCCGCGATCGGAGCGCCACTGAGCGCGGCCGGCGGTCTCGCCAGGGCCGTCGGCCGCCAGGCGTCGGGTTTGCGAGCCGCGGCCTTTCTGGATGGCGAGGAGCTGACCGCATGTCTCGATCTCCTGGCTCGGGCCGCCCGCGCCCGGCTGCCGCTCGTCGCCCACCTGACGGCGCGGAGCGACCACGAGGCCTACCACGCGGCGTCCTCGCGCGGCACGGTGCAATTGTTCGCCGCCACCGTGCAGGAGGCGGTCGACCTGACGCTGATCGCTCGCCGCGTGGCCGAGGAGGCGTTGGTTCCGGCGCTGGTGGCGATGGACGGCGAGACGGCGGCGGCCACCCAGGATCTGATGCTGCCGGCGCCGGAGACGCTGGGCCGGTATCTGGGCACCGCAGGCGAGCTGGTCCATCCGTCGACCGCCAGTCAGCGGATGCTGTTCGGCAAACACCGGCGACGGGTTCCGCGCTGGCACGATCCGGAGCGACCGCTGCTCACCGGTGCCGCCGCCGGCGGCGAGGTCGCGGGGGCCGCGGCCGCCGCCCGTCGAGCCTTCTTCGGCGACCACCTGCCCGAGATACTCGAAAGCGCCTTCGAGGCGTTCGCGGCCGAGACCGGCCGCCGCTACCGGTCGCTCGAAGTCCACCGGCCCCGCCGTGCGCGGCTGCTGCTGGTGGCGCATGGCGCCGTCGTCGAAACGGCGCGGGCGGCGTCCGATGAGCTACGCGCGGACGGTGGCCCGTGGGTCGGCGTGATCGGCGTCCGGGTTCTCCGGCCGCTGCCCGGCGAAGAGCTGGCGGAGGCTCTGCGGGGCGCCAGGGCGGTGGCCGTGCTCGAGCGCCTGGAAGGGCCGGTACGAGGGGAGCCGGCGTTGACCAGCGAGATCCGGACGCTGTTGGGAAACGACCCGCCGCGTCTCACCTCGGTGCTCTATGGCCTGGGCGGCAGCCATGCGCGGCGCGGCGATCTGATCGCCCTCTGCCGCCGACTCGCGGAAGGGGAGGGCGGCCGATCTCCGTTGCTCTATCTCGGCACGGGTGCCGCGAGCACCAGCGCCTACCCGAAGCAGCAGGCACACCTTGATGCAGTGCTTCGAGCCTATCCGAACACAGTTCGCCTCGGAGTCCGTGGATCGGAGGAGACCGAGAGTCCGGTACCGGCGGCCGAGGGGCCGAGGCTGCCTGCACAGATACGGCGCATGGGGCGCGGCGGCACGCCGTTGGCGGACCTGCCGGGATTCTGGGATCGCCTGGGCGTGTTCTATCGCGACGGCACGGCGGCGGACGCGATCCCGGATCCGTTCCTGGCGCCCGGGGCCGTGCCGCCCCTGTCGACGGCGCTGTTCGCCGAGGCGCCGTCACGCACCGAGCTCCCGGCCTTCGACCCGGCGCTGTGCACCGGCTGCGGTGACTGCTGGAGCGCCTGCCCGGACGGTGCGCTCGGACCGGTGGTGATCGGCACCGACGCGCTGCTGAACGAAGGCATGAGGCTGGCTGCCGGCCACGGCCGGTCGGTCGACAAGCTGCGCATGGTGGCGAAGAAGCTTGCCGGCCGAGTCACTCGCCAGCTCGCCGGCGGCGATCGGTCCGGGGGCCCGGCGGGTGAAAACCTCGATGCCGCGTTCGAGCCGCTGATCACCGCCATGAAGCTCCCGGACGAGCGTGAGGCCGCGATCCGCGACGCCTACAAGGCGGTACGCGAGGAGATCGCCGACCTGCCGGTGGGGCGCACGGCCCCCTTCTTCGACGACTGCGAACAGGCAGAGCGTCAGCTGTTCACCCTGGCGGTCGATCCCGACGCCTGCAAGGGATGCGGGCTGTGCGTTGCCGCGTGTGAGCCGGGGGCCCTGAGCGCGGTGGTGGATGACCCGGCCCGTACCGCCACGGCCCGTGACCTCTGGCGGCTCACCGAGGAGCTGCCGGCGCCCGATGAGGCGACCCTGGAGCAAGCGCGGAATCATCCGGAGGTGGGAGCCCTGGCCGGCGCGCTGCTTTCGCGCGAGGCGCGGCAGAGCGTTACGATCGTCTCGGGCAGCGAGGCCGGCGGTGGCGAGGCGCTGGCGGTGCGTCAGGCCGTGGGCATGGCGGCGGCCCGGCTGCTGCCACGGCGCGCCAGCCAGCTGGCGGAGGTCGAGGAGCTGCGCTCGCGGTTGGCGGCCGAGATCCACGATGGTTTGGCCAACGCCCTGCCCGATCGCGACCTCGAAGCGCTGCAGAGCGGTCTCGACGCGCTCGACCGTCCCGAGGCCGAGCTCGCCGAGCTCACCGATCGGGTGGAAACTGTTTTCGAGACCGAGCGCGTGGATGTACCTCGCACCCGCGGCTTGGTGAGTGCGGCGCGCGGCCTGTCGAACGTCGTCTGGCGTTTCGAGACCGGCGAGGGCGGCCTGGGGCGCTCGCCCTTCGGCATCGTGATGGCGGGCTCGCCGGCGTCCTGGGCCGGCACTTTCCCGGGTAATCCCTTCGCCGTGCCGGTGACGGTTGCCGCCGGCGGCTCGGCGGTCGAGATGGCCCAGGGTCTGCTGGAGGGGCATCTCGACCAGGCGCTGGAGACGGTCCGCGCGCTTCGCCGCGCGCGCGCCGAGCTGGAGCAGAGGCGACCGGCCGAGAGTGAACCGGAAACACTCGACTGGAATTCGCTGAGCGTCGAGGAGCGCCGGCTCTGCCCGCCGCTCCTGCTGCTGGCGCCGGAAGAGGCGTTGGCGGGCGCGGGCTTCGCCGCGCTGAGCCGCGCCCTTCAGGCCGAGCTGCCGCTCAAGGTGGTCGCGCTCGCCGACGCCGCTGATGGCGATCTCGATCTCGGCCTGGTGGCCCTGGCCGCCCCCGGCGCGTTCCTGGCTCAGACGACGGTGGCTCATCCGCGACACCTCGGCGACGCGCTGACCGAAGCCATCGACCGTGACGGGCCGGCGCTCGTCCGCGTGCTGGCGCCGAGCCCGACGCGGGGCGGTTTCGCCGCCGACGCCACGCTGGAGACGGCGCGCGAGGCGGTGGACGCCGGTCAATTGACGCTTCTGCACTCTGCGCCCGAGGAGCGCTCGGGTCTGCGGCGCGACGTGCTCGACAGCCTGGCCGGCGACAGCTCGGCCGAGCAGGAGCCCGCTGAAACGCCGGAGCCGGCCGTTCAGGTCGACACCTCCGAGCTCGAGCAGCAGCACGCGGCGGAGATCGCGGCACTGCGTGCCGACTACGAGGCACGCATCGCACAGCTCGGCTCGACCACGAAAGTGGAGATGGCGCGGAGGATCCGCGCCAAGCTGATGGCGCTCGCCACGCGTGCCCCAGGAGGCGCCATGGCTTCGGATCCCGGCAACGGCGAGAGCGGGGAGGTGCGCAAGTGATCGGTGCGTTGGCCAGGAGCTTCCGCCACGGCATCCACCCCGAGGGGCACAAGGAAGACACCGAGCACCTGAGCGTGGAGCGCATGCCGTTCGTCGACCGCTACGTCATGCCGCTCTCGCAGCACGCCGGGGCGCCGAGCCGGCCGTTGGTGAAGGTCGGGGATCAGGTGCAGCGGGCCCAGGTGATCGCCGAGCCCGGCGGTTTCATCTCCACCACCCTACACAGCCCGGTGACCGGCACCGTTCGCGCGCTCGGCCCCGGCCATCACCCGGGCGGCAAGCTGGTTGACGCGATCGAGATCGAGGCCGATCCGTTCTCTACCCAGCGCCTCGCGGTGGGCGGCGCTATCCCCTGGCGCGATCTCACGGACGATGAATTCGTGGAGCACGTGCAGCGGGCCGGCCTGGTGGGCATGGGCGGTGCCGCGTTTCCCACCCACGTGAAGTACAAGGTCCCAAAGGGCAAGCGGGTGCGGCGGCTGCTGGTCAACGGCTGCGAGTGCGAGCCCTACCTGACCGCCGACCACCGGACGATGGTCGAAAGGCCGCGTGAGGTGCTGCGCGGTATCGAGATCCTCGCCACCCGACTGGCGGTGGAGGAGACGGTGATCGGCGTCGAGCTCAACAAGGCCGACGCCGTCGAGGCGCTCGAGCGCGAGATCGCCGAGCGTCTACCGGATCCATCGGTCCGGGTGGTGCCGCTCAAGGTCAAGTATCCGCAGGGTGCCGAGAAGATGCTGGTCGAAGCGGTCTACGACATCGAGGTGCCAGCGGGGGGGCTGCCGCTCGACGTCGAGATCCTGGTCAACAACGTCGGCACCATGGCGGCGCTGGCCGATTGTTTCGACCATGGCCGGCCACTGATCGAGCGCATTGTGACGGTGGCGGGCCCGGGGATCGAGCGTCCGGCCAACCTGCTGGTGCCGGTCGGCACGCCGGTGCGCGCGGTACTCGATCACTGCGGCGGTCTGCGGCCCGAAACGCGCGAGGTGGTGATGGGCGGGCCGATGATGGGCATGCCGCTGGCCAGCCTCGACGTGCCGGTGCTCAAGGGCACTTCGGGGCTCCTGGCCTTCACCGAGGCCGAGGCGCGGCTCGCCAACGAGTACACCTGCATTCGCTGTGGCCGCTGCGGCGAGGCCTGTCCGCAGTTTCTGAACCCGTCGCGCCTGTCGCGCCTGGCGCGCGCCGGCCGCTACGAGGAGATGGAGGAGTACTTCGCCACCGATTGCATGGAGTGCGGCTCGTGCAGCTTCGCCTGTCCCTCTGGCATTCCCGTCGTGCAGCTCATCCGGGTCGGCAAGCAGGCGATCCGCGAGAAGAAGGCGAAATGACTCAGCGTCCTCCCCGCCTCCTGGTCCACACATCACCGTTCATCCGCCAGGGGGCCACCACCCCGGGCATCATGCGCGACGTGCTGGTCGCCCTGGTGCCGGTGCTGGCGATCGCCACCTGGATCTTCGGGCTGAGCGCCCTCCTGATGGTAGCCGCCGCTTCGGCTGGCGCCGTGGCCACCGAGCGCTGGCTGGGCAGGCGCGGCCCCGGACCGACCTCGCTGGCTGACAACAGCGCCCTTCTGACGGGCGTGCTGCTGGGCCTGGTGCTGCCGCCCGGTCTGCCGCTGTGGATGGCGTTCCTCGGCGGCGTCGTCGGCGTCGGACTGGGCAAGGTGGCCTGGGGCGGTCTGGGCAACAACCTGTTCAACCCGGCCCTGGTGGGTCGCGCCTTCTTGCAGGCGGCGTTTCCCACCGCCCTGACCACCTGGCCGTTGCCGGGCGACCTCATGGGCTCCGGCCTGCCGGGCCTGCGTGCCAGCAACTTCGCTATTCCCTTCCTGCAAGGGGAGGTCGACGGCCTCACCGGCGCCACGCCGCTCAACCTCATGCAGTTCGCCCACCAGGGCACACCCTGGCAGGACCTGCTGCGCGGCAACGTCGCCGGCTCGCTGGGCGAAACCTCGGCCGTGGTGATCCTGCTCGCCGGCGTCTGGTTGGCGCTGCGGCGGGCGTTCGACTGGCGCATTCCGGTGAGCATCTTGTCGACGGTCGCCGTCTTTTCCGGCGTGCTCTACGCGATCGACCCCGAGAGGTATCCCTCGCCGCTCTTCATGCTGCTCTCGGGCGGGCTGCTGTTCGGGGCGGTGTTCATGGCCACCGATCCGGTGAGCTCGCCGCTCGCCCCCCGCGGCGCCTGGATCTTCGGTGTCGGCATCGGCGTTCTGGTGGTGTTGATCCGGGTCTGGGCCGGCCTGCCGGAGGGCGTGATGTACGCCATCCTGTTGATGAACGCGGCCACGCCGCTGATCGAGAAGATCGAGCGGCCGCGCGCCTACGGCCACGCCGCGAAGGGGCGGGCATGAGCGGCGATCTGGTACAACTCGAGGGCCGCAAGGGGGCCTCGGCCGGCGTCCCCGACAATACGGCGCGCTTGGTGTTGACGCTGACCGTGGCCGGCCTGCTGTCGGGCATCGCCATCGTCAGCGCTTACGAGATCACGCGGCCGATGATTGCCGCCAATCAGGCGCGGGCGCTCGAGCGGGCAGTGTTCGAGGTGGTGCCGGGAGCCGAGCGCCTGCAGCGCCTGGCCTGGCGCGACGGCGCGCTCGTCCCAGCCGTCGGTGACGCGGCCGGCGAGCCCTCGATCTACGGTGGCTACGCCGCCGACGGCTCGTTCGCCGGTTACGCCATTCCCGGCGAAGGCGCCGGCTACCAGGACACGATCAAGCTTCTGTACGGCTTCGACGCCGAGCGCCGCCGCGTGGTCGGCATGTACATCCTCGAGAGCCGCGAGACGCCTGGGCTCGGCGACCGCATCTACAAGGATCTGGACTTCGTCGCGGCGTTCCGCGACCTGGTCGTCGAGCCCGAGATCGAGTTGGTGTCGGGCGGCGGCGCCGCGGACAACCAGGTCGACGGCATCACCGGCGCCACCATCTCGTCGAAAGCGGTGGTGAGCATCATCAACGCCACGAACAGTCTGTGGCGCGAGCGCCTCTTCGCGCCGGGCGCAGAGCCTCCGCCGCCGGCGGAGCCGGCCACGGAGGAGAAGCCATGAGCTCCGGCGGCCACGATCCGGGCCGGGCCTACGAAGAGCTCGTCAAGGGCCTGTGGCGCGAGAACCCGGTGTTCGTCCAGGTGCTCGGCATGTGCCCGATGCTGGCGGTCACCAACACCGCGGTCAACGGCCTGGCCATGGGCGCGGCCAGCTTCTTCGTGCTGGTCTGCTCGAGCGTGCTGATCTCGTCGTTCAAGAGCTGGATCCCGAAACCGGTGCGGATCTCCACCTACATCATCGTCATCGCCACCTTCGTCACCGTCGCCGACCTGAGCCTGCAGGCCCTGGCCCCGACCGTGCATCGCGAGCTCGGCGCATTCATCTCGTTGATCGTGGTCAATTGCCTGATCCTCGGCCGGCAGGAGGCGTTTGCCTCCAAGCAGCCGGTGAAGCTGGCGCTGGCCGACGCCCTGGGCATGGGTGGTGGCTTCGCCATCGCCCTGGTGATGCTCGGCGGCGCCCGCGAGGTGCTGGGCGCCGGCTCGCTGTTCGGCGTTTCCCTGTTCGGCGACCAGTTCGAGCCCTGGGTGGTGATGTTGCTGCCGCCCGGCGGCTTCCTGATGCTCGGACTGCTGTTGCTCGCCTTCGCCTCGATCAAGGAAGCTCGGGTGAAGCTGGCCGAGCGGACGAGAAAGGCAGCTTGAGGGGGATACGGTGATGGGCGAGCTCTCCTGGATCTTCGTCAGCGCCTTGCTGGTGAACAACTTCACACTGTCGTACTTCCTCGGGCTGTGCCCCTTCTTCGGCGTGTCGGGGCGCCTGGTGACGGCCTTTCGCCTCGGGCTCGCCAACATCTTCGTGATGGTGATCACCTCGCTGTGCGCTTCGTTCCTGAACGCGTTCGTGCTGCCCTACGCGCCATACCTGCGTCTGATCAGCTTCATCGTGGTGATCGCCTCGACGGTGCAGTTCGTCGAGATGGTGATCAAGAAGGTCAGCCCGGGGTTGTTCCGGGCGCTCGGCATCTTCCTGCCCCTGATCACCACCAACTGCGCGATCCTGGCCCTGGCTCTGTTCCAGACCAGCCGCGGCTACGGCCTGCTCCAGGGTCTGGTCTTCGCGCTCGGCGCGGGTGGCGGGCTGACCCTGGCGCTGGTGCTGATGGCCGGCCTGCGCGAGGAGGCCGAGCTGTCGGACATCCCGTCGGTGATTCGTGGCACCGCCATGAACCTGATCATCGCCGGCATCCTGTCGCTCGCCTTCATGGGCTTCGCCGGCCTGTTCAGCGGGAACGCCTGAGATGCTCGGCCACCTGATCGCGATCGCCGGATTGGCGCTCCTGTGCGGCGCCTGGGTCCTGGTGCAGCGGTGGATCGGGCGGCGCGACCCGCAAGCGCCGGGCGTCGAAGGCCGCTGTGGCAACTGCGGCGTCCCAGGCCCAGGCAGCGGTGCGTCCCGGCCAGACCGCGCTTGCTAGGTGCGCCGAGCACCCGTTAGAGTAGGTGGCCCGCCGCAGCCACCCTCTGGAGAACGAGTGCCCGTCGTTTGGAGCACGACCGCCTCGGAGCATCACCATCTGAAGCAGACCTGTCAGGAGTAACCGCCAATGAAGCCGCATCCCGGAACCTTCGTCACCTCGCTCGTTCTTTTCTTTCTCGTCTCGATGCCGCTGATGGCGGCGGATCCGCCCGGCGTGACGCGGATCTCAGGATCCTACATCGTCGAGTTCGACGAGGCGCCGCTGGCGCTCTACACGGGTGACATCGAAGGGCTGGGCGCCACCAACCCCGCTTCCCGAGGCGAGCGCAAGGTCAACTCCAGGAGCCCGGAGAGCCGTGCCTATCTCGACTACCTCGACAGGCGGCAGACGGTTCACCTGGAGCAGATCCGAGCAGCCCTCGGCAGGAGCCCGCGAGTGGTGTTCCACTACCGGGCGGCGGCCAACGGTGTCGCCGTGCGGATGAGCTCGACCGAGGCACGGATCGTGGCCGGCCTGCCCGGCGTCAAGCGGGTGACCCAGGACCGGATCTACCGGCAGGACACCGACCGCGGACCGATCTGGATCGGCGCGCCGTCGATCTGGGACGGCTCGGCCTCGGCCGGCATGGGCATGATCCGGGGCGAGGGCGTGATCCTCGGTATCATCGACAGCGGCGTCAACATGGATCACGATTCCTTCGCCGCCACCGGCGGCGACGGCTTCACCCACACCAACCCCTTCGGCAGCGGCACCTTCGTCGGCTGGTGCGACTCGGGGAATCCGAATTTCGATCCTTCCTACGTGTGCAACGACAAGCTGATCGGCGCCTGGGACTACACCGAGTCGGTCTGTGGGGCGATCCCGGCCTGCGCCGAGTCCGACGGCCCCGAGGACGACAACGGCCACGGTAGCCATACCGCCAGCACCGCGGGCGGCAACGTGCTGCTGAGCCCGGCGATCTCGGGCGTGGCGCCGCACGCCAACCTGATCACCTACGACGTCTGCTATACCGATACCGGAACCGGTCAGGGCCTGTGCCCGTTCGCCCCGATCGCGGCGGCGATCGACCAGACGGTGATCGACGGCGTCGACGCCATCAACTTCTCGATCTCGGGCGGCGGCAACCCGTGGGCGGGCGACGCCGACACCTTCTTCCTGGGCGCCGTGGCGGCCGGCATCTTCCCGGCCGCCAGCGCCGGCAACGCCGGCCCCGGGCCCAGCACGGTAGCCCACCTGGGGCCCTGGGTGGCGACCATCGCCGCCAGTACCCATGATCGCGAGTCGGTGGCCAACGAGCTGATCGACATGAGCGGCGGCGGCGCGCCGCCGGCAGACATCGACGGCGTCAGCCGGACCTCGGGCTACGGCCCCGACACCATCGTCTACGCCGGCGACTTCTCGAACGGCGACATCGACCCCGAACAGTGTCTCACCGCCTTTCCTCCCGGCACCTGGACGGCGGGCGAGATCGTGGTCTGCGATCGCGGCAGCATCGCTCGCGTGCTCAAGTGCTTCAACGTCGCGGCCGGCGGCGCCGCCGGCTGCGTGCTGGGCAACGTCACCGGCAGCGGCCCGATCGTGGCCGATCCGCACGTCATCCCGGCCACCCACATCGAGACCGCGGACGCCGACGCCGTGCGCGCCTGGCTCGCCTCCGGCTCCGGGCACACCGCCACCATCACCGACGCCACCATCTCCGTGGATCCCGCCCTCGGCGACATCATGGCCGGCTTCAGCTCGCGCGGGCCGAACCTGGCTTTCAGTGCCCTGAAGCCCGACGTCACGGCTCCCGGGTCGAACATCTTCGCCGCCTTCAACTCCGACGGCGTTCTGCCGTCCCCCGAGTTCGGCACCATCAGCGGTACTTCGATGTCGAGCCCGCACGTCGCCGGATCGGGGGCGCTGCTCTCGGCCGTCCACCCGTCCTGGACGCCGAGCGAGATCAAGTCGGCGCTGATGATGTCGGGCGTCACGGCGGTGCTCAAGGAAGACGGCTCCACTCCCGGCGATCCCTTCGACTTCGGTGGTGGCCGGGTCGACCTGACCAAGGCGGCGGAAGTGGCCCTGGTGATGGACGAGACCGAGGCCAACTACCTGGCCGCGGATCCGGCGGCGGGCGGCGATCCGAGCACGCTCAACGTGCCCAGCCTGCAGGACAACAACTGCGTCGTCGACTGCACCTGGACGCGCACGGTGACCAGCGTCGCGGGCGGATCGACCACCTGGACCGTCGGCACGACCGCGGCGCCGGGCATGACGCTCACGGCCGACCCGACCGGGTTCACCCTGGCGGCCGGCGCCGATCAGGTGATCGAGCTCACCGCCGACGTCACCGGCCTGCCGATCGGCGGCTTCTCCTTCGGCGAGATCACGCTCACCGACGTCACCGAAGGCGGCAGCCCGGCTCTCCACATCCCCGCGGCCGTGCAGCCGGGGCTCGAGAACCTCCCCGACACGCTGATGATCGAAACCTTCTTCGGCAACGGCATGTTCACGCTCGAAGACGTGCGGGCCGCGGTGGCGATCACGGGCCTCGACCTGCAGATCGGCGGGCTGGCCGAGGCCAGCACCACCACGGCACCCCTGAACGAGGACCCGACCAACGGCGATCCCTACGACGACCTCGGCCAGGTGTTCGTCAAGACGGTCTCGGTGCCCGCCGGCACCGACCGCTTGATCGTCGCCACCGAGTCCAGCGAGTCGCCGGACGCCGACCTCTTCGTCGGCACCGGCGCCACGCCGTCGTTGGCTAGCCAGACCTGCACCTCGACCACGGCGACCGCCACGGAGCGCTGCGAGCTGACCAGCCCGGCGCCAGGCACCTACTGGATCCTGGTCCAGAACTGGACGGGATCGGCATCCCAGCCCGACGACATCGACGTCCTCGACGTCGCGGTTCCCAGCGCCGCCTCCGGCAACTTCGGCGCCTCGGGCCCGAACAGTCGCCCCGCGGGCGCCCTGTGGGACCTGGAGCTGTCCTGGAACGAGCCGGCGATGGAGGAAGGCGACCTGTGGTTCGGCATCGTCGAGATCGGTACCAGTGCCGGCAGCCCGGGTGACCTCGGCACCATCGCGGTCGAGATCACCGTGGTGCCGGGCGGCATCTTCGCCGACGGCTTCGAGAGCGGCGACACCAGCGCCTGGTAGAAGCCGGTGAACCTGAGACCCGGGCGGGCATCGTCCGCCCGGGAGACCTCTCGTCACGCATTCTTCGCCAATGAAGACCATCGGCCTGCTCGGCGGCATGAGCTGGGAGTCGACCGTTTCCTACTACCGGTCGATCAATCGCCACGTCAACCGGCGTCTGGGCGCGCTGCACTCGGCCGAGATCGTGCTCTACAGCGTCGACTTCGAGCCCATCGAGCAGCTCCAGCACGCCGGTGACTGGGACCGCACCGCGGAGATCCTGTGCCGCGCGGCGCGGAAGGTAGAGAGCGCCGGCGCCGACTTCCTGGTGATCTGCACCAACACCATGCACAAGGTCTACGATCAGATTACCGGCGCCATCGACATTCCCGTGCTCCACATCGCCGACGCCACGGCCGCGGCGATCGAGGACGTGGGCCTTCGCACCGTGGGGCTCCTCGGCACCCGGTTCACCATGGAGCAGGAGTTCTACCGCGGCCGGCTAACAGGCCGTCACGGCCTCGAGGTGCTGGTGCCGCCGGAAGCGGATCGGGAGATCGTGCACCGCGTCATCTACGACGAGCTCTGCCGCGGCCAGGTGCGAGACACCTCGCGCGCCGAGTACGTGCGGATCCTCGCCGAGCTGGCCGATCGCGGCGCCGAGGGCGTGATCCTCGGCTGCACCGAGATCTCGCTCCTCGTCGGCCCGGACGACGCGTCCGTGCCGGTCTTCGACACCACCGAGATCCACGCCACGCAGGCCGCCGAGCGCGCGCTCGAAGCCTGACTGCTGACGCCGGGAGAGTAGCGGGCGCCGATCCGCTCACGCCGGCAGAGCGCGAAGAGCTGCGCGCTAGTGCCCTTCCGAAGCGCGCAGCGACTTGTCCGGATAGGGCGGCGGCTCGGGAACCTCGGGCGGATCGTCGCGGATGAGCTGCTTCAGGTGCTCGATCGCCGCCGCGAGCTGCGCGTCCTCGCCCGAGAAGGTGGCGTGAGGCGGGTTGTCGACCACGATGTCGGGCTCGACGCCGTGGCCCTCGATCAGCCACTCGCCCTCGGGTCCGTAGACTCCGAACTCCGCCGCGGTGGCGATGCCGCGATCGACCAGCACGTTGGACGCGGTGAGCCAGATCTCGCCGCCCCAGGTACGCGCGCCGAGCACCTTGCCCAGCCCGAGGCGGCGGAAGCCCTCGGCGAAGGCTTCGCCGTCCGACGCGGTGCGCTCGTTGATCAACACCACCATGTGGCCGCCGAACGAGTACTGCATGTTGCGGTAGACCGAGCCGGCGCGTGGTTTCCACCACATCCAGGGGCGGCGCAGCAGGCTGCCGAGGATCCAGCTGTCGATGTTGCCGCCGCGATTGTGGCGCACGTCGATGATCAGACCCTTGCGTTTGAAGACCGGGAAGTAATGACGCGCCCACTCGGTGTAGGCCGCGCCACCCATGTTGCGCAGGTGCACGTAGCCGATCTCGCCCTGGCCGAGCTCGTCGACGAGGAGCCGCTGTCGATGCTCCCAGGCGTCATAGCGCAGCTCCGTCGCCTGTCTGGGAGTGATCGGCTCGACGATCACCTCGCGGGCCTCTCCGGGCCCCGAGCCGTTCAGTTGCAGCAAGACCTGCTTGCCGGCCTGGTTGCGGAGCAGCTCGCCCGGATCTTCCACGTCCACCAGCGCCACGCCGTTGATCGCCGTGATCACGTCGCCGACGCTGACGTCGACACCGGGCCGCGCCAGCGGCGAGCGCTCCTCGGGCAGATCGGGATCGGTGGGGTAGATCTCCGCCACGCGATAGCCGCCGGTATTTGTGCGCTCGAGCACCGCCCCCAGGGAAGCGGGCGTGATCTGGTCCGTGCCCTCGCGGGTGTCGCCGCCGCGCACGAAGTGGTGGAGCGCGGAGAGCTCGCCGGTGAGCTCGGCGAAGACGTCCGAGAGCTCGGCTCGGTCGGTGACTCGGTCGACCAGGGGCAGATACTTGGCCAGGGTCGCCGGCCAGTCGACGCCGTGCATGCCGGGGTCGTAGAAGTAGTCGCGCAGCAGCCGCCAGGCGTCGCGGAACATCTGCCGCCATTCCTCGCGCGGATCGAGGGGAAACGTCCAGCCGGCGAGATCGACCTGGTGCTTCCCAAGGTCCTCGAGCGGTCCGGCTTTGGCGTCCGACACATAGAGGTGGTCGTTCTTGCGCAGCAGCAGTTTCTTGCCGTCGCCCGAGAGCTCGTACGACCGGACGTCCGCCAGGACAGATTTCACCTTCGGCTCGTCATGGCCGATCGCCAGCGCCTGGAGTGTTTGGGTCTGCTCGATCGAGGTCTCGGCCGAGAGCCAGAAAAGAGCCTTGTCGTTGAGTGTCAGCCGCGTGTAGTTGCCGGGCGGCACCGGCACCTGGTGGAGCCGTTCGGCGAGACCTTCCAGCACGATTTCGACCCGGGGTTTCTTCTCGGCCTTCTCCTCGCCTCCCTCTGTCTCCTTCTTCTTCTCCTTGCCCTTCTTGCCCGTCTTCTCGCCTTGCTCCTCGGTCCCGTTCGTCTTCTCGCCGTCCTTGTCCTCGCGGGTGAGCTCGTCGGGTGCGTCGAACGGTGAGCGCAGCCCTGTCTGCAGCGCCGCCTGGTAGATCCGGGTCTTGCGGTCGAGCAGGGGGCCCGGGTGGTACGAGCCCCAGGGGTGGCGGGTGAGGGAGACCAGGTTGCGGTCCGAGAGGAAGTAGATCCACTTGCCGTCAGGGCTCCAGGCCGGGCTGTGGCTGTCGAAACGATCGGACGTCAGCGCCGTGGTGGTGGCGTCGTCGACGTTGTAGAGGTCGATCCGTGAGAGGAAGTTCTCGGCCGGGATCGCGAACGCCAGCCAGCGGCCGTCCGGAGACCAGGCGAAGCCGTTGAAGCCGAAGTACCGCGAGGTGGCGACCAGCGTCTGCCTTCCGGACTCGAGATCGAGGATCCATAGTTGATCGTCCTTCTCGAGGTAGGCGACGCGGCGGCCGTCGGGGGAGGGGAAAACGTCGAAACGCAGCTCGGTGGCTCCCTCGGTGAGCTGCTCGGCGGTCTCGACACCGCGGGCGTCCAGACGCCAGAGCTCCACCTCGCCGCTCTCGTCCGAGAGCACCACCAGCGAGTCGGAGGAGTCATCACCCGCCGCGGGCAGGAAGCGGGCGCTGCGGAAGCGCACGCCGTCGGGGCGCCCCGCCTCCACCATGCGCCCCTGCTTCACCGGCGCCACGAACACCTGGCCGCGGGCGGTCAGGGCCACGCGGTCGCCGTCGGGCGAAAGGTGGGCGGCGGTCAGGTAGTCCATGGGCTCGTCGACCCACTTCTCGCGTCGCTGGTCGAAGTCCGAGGCCAGTGTCACCGGCAGCTCGCTACCCGTGCCGGTTGCCAGGTCGAACAGGTGCAGGTCGGCGCCGAGCTGGTAGACGACCTTGCCCTCCGAGTGAGACGGCGATTTGACGTCCCAGCCGACGTGCCTGGTGTGCTGTTTCAAGTCCGAGCCGTCGGGCGCCATCGACCACAGGTTCATCGTGCCGTCGCGATCCGAGGCGAAGAGCACGCGGCCGTCCCACCACATCGGCTCGCGGCTGGTGCCGGCGTAGTCCCCGGTCAGCGGCACGGCTTCTGCCTCGCCCTCGGTGAAGCGCCACAGGTTCTCGGCGGTGCCGCCCTTGTAACGCTTGGTGTGGCTGCCTTGAAACGGCAGGCGGGTGAAGTAGAGCGTCGCTCCCATGGGCTCGAACACACCCTGCGAGGCCTGCGCCAGCGGCAGTGGGCTACGTTCGCGGCTCTCGGCGTCGACGCGCACCAGCTGGTCGTTGGGCAGGGTGGAAAAGTGGCGGGTGGCGTAGAGCACCTCGCCGCCGGGCGTCCAGCCGACCACCCGCGCCGTGCGGCCCTCCCAGGTCAAGCGTTCGGGCAGTCCGCCCGCGAGCGGCATTACGTAGACCTCGGTCGGCCCCTCGTAGTCGGCCGAGAAAGCCACCGCCTTACCGTCTGGCGAGATGGCGGCGTGGGTCTCCTGGCCTGGATGCGAGGTCAGCCGCCGGGCGATGCCACCCTCGACGCCCACCTTCCACAGGTCGCCTTCGGCGGTGAACACGATGACGTCACCGTGGATCTCGGGGAACCGGTAGTAACCGGCGGGAGAGTCGGCGGCGAGGCTGGTCGCCAGGAACAGGCCGACCAGGAAAGCGAGGGCTTTGGCGCGCATACGGGGCTCCTTGGGAGTGGATCACGGATCCTACCAGTGACCGCGCCGCCAGCATGCGAGCGAATGGATCGCGGTGCGGCCGTCGGAAGTTGGCTATAAAATTGCGCAATTTCGAAGAAGAATTGTCCTCATGCTAGCGCTAGCCTGAGTGCAAGTTACGGTGCGGCGCCCACGACCTGAAGTCATCGGGTTTGGTCAAGGAACGGATCAGATTCCGGTTTCTAGTGTCCGTTTACCCAAAGGAGATTGATCGATGAAAACACTACCCATGACTTGTCTGACTCTTTGCTTGCTGCTCTTGACCGCCACCGCATGGGCAGGTGACGTGATCGAGAGTGGTGCCGACCTGTGGCGCACCCCCGCCGATGGCAACACCTACTACGATTTCGGCAAGGATCCCATCCCCGCCGGTTTCTTCTGCACGGGCTCCGCGGCCTTCACCCAGCGGGTCGTCTTCCAAGGTATGCCCCTGGCCACCAGCCCGCCGAATGCCCTGGGCGGCATCGACACCGTCATCCATCGTCTGGACGACGCAACCTTCAATCGCCAGGGCCGGGCGGTGACCCGGGTGCGGCCCGCGGCCATTTCGCTCGTCGCGAGCGCTCCGGTTCGGACCAGCTGTGGCAACTTCGGCATCGAGGCCAGCCTGCACGGCAGGCAGCCCACCGCCGAAATGGTCATCGTCAAAGAAGGGCCCCACGGCGGCTACTTCCACTCCGCCCTGAGCCTCAACCTGCGCCTCGACTTCCGGCCCGAGAGCGGGCATGGTAAGACGCTGAGCTTGGTCCGCCGGGTCGATTTCCCTTTCTCCACCAAGATCCCCTGGGCCAACGCACCGGGCGAGGGTGGAGTGGTCAGCAAGGGTTTGGTGTCGGTGGATAGCAACGGTGACGGCGTGGCCAACAAGTTCCTCCCCGCCACCTCCAACTTCGCGGCGGGCTGGTCGGTGCCGGCTCAGGGTTCGAAAGCTCTGGTCCCCGTCGATGAATTCTGCCACGCAGGTTACGGTGGCGGCGATCAGCACTGCTATTACCCCTGACACAGAGCTGGCGGAAAAGATCCGCGCTCGCACACCGGGAAGAGCCAGGCCCTGGTGGGCCGGGCTCTTTCGGGATCAGCCCGGGATCACCAGATCAGCTGGACGCCGAACGGCGCCAGCGCGTCGTCGCGACCAACGATCGGGAGGTCTTCGAGAACGCTTTGCGCCGCCAGCATGCGATCGAATGGATCGCGGTGCGGCTGCGGCCAGTTCCCCGCTTTCTGAGCGTGTCGAATGGTGATCGGAAGCTCGGTGAAGCAGGCCCGCTTCAGCCAGCCGGGGATGTCCTCGACCAGCCGAGCGGCCGCCGGCAGCTTGCCGATCCTGTGCTTCGTACAGATCTCCCATGCGCTGGCGCTGGACACCGTGACTTCGTTGTCGGGATCGGCCAAGAGCCCTCGCGGGGTTTCCGGGAGCTTCGGGTCGTCGAACAGCCACCAGAGGAGAGCGTGGGTGTCGAGAAGCAGCCTCATGTCTCCCACGCTTCGAGCTCTTCTTCCGGTAGCGGATCGAAGAAGGCGTCGCCGACCTCTCCGGCCAATAGGCCGGGCTGTCGCGGAGGTGGCTTCTCGAGGGGACACAGGCGGGCGTAGGGTCGGCCGTTCTTGGCGATGATCAACTCTTCGCCGGCATGCGCCCGCTCCAGGAGGCGCGAGAGGTGAGTCTTCGCTTCGTGGACGTTGACGGTATCCATGGGCGAATGTTAGTCATGCGACTTGACTAAGTCAACCATGTCAGCTTCTCGATGGCAATGGCCGCCGGCGACCGCTGGTGCCGGCGTGGTACGGTTGCCACCATGGACGACAAGCGCGCGCTGCTGCGTCATTTCCTGGCGGCACTCGCCTACCGCACCCAGAAAGCTGTCCGAGGTGCCCCCGCCTCTTACGCGGACTTCCGCGCCGGCAACGAGGTGCGCTCGCCGCGCGAGATCCTGTGCCACATGGACAGCGTGCTCGGCTACGCGCTGACCCAGTTCGAGGGTGGCCGCTACCGCAACGCCCCGCTGGACGACTTCCAGCATGAGATCCGCCGCTTCCACGGCAAACTGGAGGCCCTCTCCCGGCACCTGGAGCACGGCAC
>JAAELT010000570.1 GCA_024226315.1 bacterium
CCTCGAAGCTGCCCCAGTCGTCGATGCTGGTCAGCCAGTTCCATAAGAGCTTCAGATTCTCAAGTATCTTGCTGTCCATCCGCTCTCCTTGAGTCAGAGGTGTTCCTCTTCAACATTCACATGCCTGGCGCCGGGGGTTGTCGTCTTCTAGCCTGTCCGCCTCCGTCAACATTCAGGCGCCTAGGCCCCCGGTGCCCAGATCTAGACACCTCGCCGCACCCCGAGGTGCATCTAGCCACCTCGCATCCACCCGCCATTGCGTTGTCCAGATCCAGGCACTCGGTCATTCCGCCCTGGTGTACGCATCCAGGCACGTGGCCCCGGCCACGGATCACCTGAGCAAATCGAGGCGCTCAGCCACTTCACGGTGCGCGAACATCTGCTGTAAGTCTAGAGCGTCGCTTTCCCTCGATCAAGGCGCTCCAGCGGGGGAAGCGGGCCAGTCGATCGTCGGCCCGCGTCCCGAACGCCTCGCAGTCGCTGGCTCGCCGGTGAGCTGCGCCTGGCCGACCGTCTCGCTGGACGGTGCGGAATCCGACGGGATCAGGGTGCCGGCACTCTCTGCATGATAGAGATTCCGAGGAGGGCGGGCGCTCTCCCGCATGGAGCCGGACGGTGACTCGCTCTCGAAGGAGGAGTCATGCACCTATCTTCTGGGATCCGCTCGGGACACGGGCCGGTGCTCGATCCGGGCGGCTGAGCGCGGAGGGGCGGCCCGCCTCTCCCCGGCGGGCCGCCTTTCACTCTTTTTGACGGCGCCAGATCGGCCTGATACCGTCCAGGAGTTGTGCCTACACGGAATCACTCTGTGGCCGAAAGGGCCGCTGGCGTCGTTGATGCCGCGACGGCCCGTGCCGCCCTCCGGGAGCCGTCGGCTGCTCTCCTGCGGGCGTTGGCGCGGCGCATCGACGAGCTGAGGTTCCAGGATCCGCTGGCGGCATTCGAAGTAGCAGAGGTTGCGCTTCGGGCGCTAGACCACCTGCCGCCCGAAGATCGGCGGCCCGCGCTGCGGTTCGCTCTGTCAACGGCGTACGGATCGGCCTGCCGCGCCACGGCCCGCTTCGAAGCCGCCGAACGGGCCCTCCTCATGGCTGCAAGGGTCGCGCGGCGCGGTGACGCACGCCAGAGGGCGGAGGTCGCCGACCGGCTCGCCTATCTGCGCGCGGATCAGGGCCGCGAGGCCGAGACCAGAATGCTGATCAAGTTCTTTCTCGACCAGGCCCGACCACGCGGTGGCGCCGAACTGGGACGACGGCTGACCGACGCGGCCAGCATCATGACGCGTTTTCGGGATTACGGAGCCGTCGCGGAGTTCGCGACCGAGGCCCTGGTCCACCTGCCGCCCAACGGCGACCGCTATCACCTGGCGGCGCTGGCCGACCTCGCCCGAGCCAGACTGGGCTCCCCTGGGCGCAAGAGCCTGCTCACAGGGCTCGGAATCGTCGAGCGGACCCTCCAGGGAGTAGACCGCGACTCCTTCCCATGGCTCCGGCTTCACTGGATCGCCGGCAACCTCCTGCGCTGCCGGCCGCTCCGGCGCCATGCCGAAGCCCTCGATGCCTTGGAGATCGCCCGCGCCGGTATCGATCGTAAGGGCGACCCCTTCGACCGTGCCCTCCTGGTGCTCGACCTCGCCGAGCTCCACCTCGACCGCGGTGTCCCGGATAGCGCCCGCGATCTGGCGCGGGAGTCGTTCGGCGTGCTCAACAAGCTGCGCAACTGGCCCGAGGCCTATCGCGCCCTGCGCACCTTCTACCGCGCCGCCACCGAGCTCAAGCTCGAGCCCTCAGTCCTCGACTCCGTTCGGCAGCGGCTGCTCTCCGCCCGGCGCTGAGCCGCCGCGGACTTCCCGCTCGAGCTTCTCGATCCTCTCCTTGAGCTCCTCGAGCTGGGCCGCGCCCGCGGTGCCGAAGCGCGCCAGGTCCTCGAGCGTCTCCCGGCGGTGGATCGGCTCGTCTTCGAGCCGCTGGTCGTCGACGTCGAGCGCCGCCTGCACCGGGTCGTCCGGCCCGTCGACCTC
>JAAELT010000571.1 GCA_024226315.1 bacterium
CCGGCGCGCCAGGCTGTCGCTCGACGTCACCCGCAAGCCGCTGATCAACCTGGTGTGGTACGGCCTCTACGTGGTGCTCTTCGGCGGCCTGCTCTCGACCTGGAAGCGCTTCCGTGGCGCGCTCAAGGTCGACGAGATCGAAGCCAGGGCCGCGAAGGCCAAGACCAAGACCGCCAAGGCCAAGGGCTGAGGACGGTCAATCGGATTCTCGCAGGTGCCGGCTACCGGCATCCGCGGGCCCCACCGAGACATGGAAGTCTGTGCTAAAATTGATGCCATGTCAGCATACCGGATGCCTCGGTGGGGCCTGATCTTGCCGGCGTTGGCCCTCGCGACTGCACTCTTCGCCGAGGATCAGGAGTCTCGGAGCGGCTATCTGGTGGCGGCCAGCGTCTCCCGCCAGACCGCCCGGGTCGACTCGATCACCCGGATCGAGAACTACCTACCGGGCAAGCATGCCGTGGCCCCCGGCGATTGGCAGCTCACCCTGCTCGACGGCGGAGGCCGGTCCCTGTGGCGGTCGCCGGTCGAGAGCCCCTGGCACTTCGCGCCGATGCTGAGCGACGAGCAGGAGGTGCCCATGTCGCTTCGTTTTCCCCGCCTCGCCGGCATGAGCCGGGCGCTGCTCGCCGACGCCGGCGGCCGCGTGGTGCTGGCCCTCGACCTGGGCGACGACTTCGACCGCCGGGCCGAGGTAGGACGGGAACGCATCCTCGGGAAGTTGCAGGCCAATCGAAAGGCGGTCTCCCACCTGGATCCGGCCCCCAAGAGCTCCCGGCCCACGACCTCCAGTCCCGGACATCGCTCGCACTACGAGGACCTGCCCCGGGAGCTGCGGGA
>JAAELT010000572.1 GCA_024226315.1 bacterium
CCGAGGAGCTGACGTCGACCACCAGCATCACCGTCAGCTCGCGCTCCTCGCGGTGCACCTTGACGAAGGGGTGCCCCATGCGCGCCGTCACCTTCCAGTCGATGTGGCGGATGTCGTCGCCGGCGTGGTACTCGCGGACCTCCTCGAACTCCATGCCGCGGCCCTTGAAGGCGCTCTCGTACTCGCCGGCGAAGACGTCGTTGACCACCCGCTGGGTGCGGATCTGGATCGCCTTGATCTTGGCGAACAGCTCGGGCGACAGGCTTGCGTTTGCGCCCGTACCGGGCGACGTTGCGCTCGCCTGGCCGCCGATGTGGGAAAACCAACCCATGGTCAGGGCACGTCGACGGTGTTGAAGATTTCCTGGACAATGTCGTCGGAGGTCAGGTCCTGGGCCTCGGCCTCATACGAGATCAGCACGCGGTGGCGCAGCACGTCGGGGCCGATGGTCTTGACGTCCTGGGGCGTGACGTAGCTCCGGCCGGCCATCAGGGCCTGCACCTTGGCCGCCTGCGCCAGGTAGATGGTGGCGCGCGGCGACGCCCCGTACTCGATCAGCTTGTCGAGCTTCTCGAGCTTGTAGAGGCTCGGCTCGCGGGTGGCGAACACGATCTCGACGATGTAGTCCTCGACCTTCTCGTCGAGGTAGATGGCGTCGGCGACTTCGCGCATCGCCTTGATGTCCTCGGGAGTGAGCACCGGTTCGACCTCCGGCCGCTCGCGGCGCGCCATGCGCCGCATGATCTCCTTCTCCTGCACCTTGTCGGGGTAGGAGACCCTGAGCTTGAGCATGAAGCGGTCGACCTGGGCCTCGGGCAGGGGATAGGTGCCTTCCTGCTCGATCGGGTTCTGGGTCGCCAGCACCAGGAACGGGTCGGGGAGCTTTCGGGTCTCGTCGCCGATCGTCACCTGGCGTTCCTGCATCGCTTCGAGCAGCGCCGACTGCACCTTGGCCGGAGCGCGGTTGATCTCGTCGGCGAGCAGCAGGTTGGAGAAGATCGGCCCCTTCTTGAGCACGAAGTCGTGGCTCTTCTGGCGAAAGATCTCAGTACCGATGAGGTCCGCCGGCAGCAGGTCGGGGGTGAACTGGATGCGCGAGAAGCCGGTGTGGATGGCGTCGGCCACGGTCTTGATCGCGGTCGTCTTGGCGAGGCCGGGGATGCCCTCGACCAGGATGTGACCGTTGGCGATGAGCGCCATCAGGATACGGTCGATCATGTAGGTCTGGCCGACCATGACCTTGGAGATCTCTTCGCGCAGTTTGTCGAGCTGGCGCGATTGCGTCTCGATCTCGGGCGCCAGCTCGCGTGCGCCAGCGGTCGTTGCCGGCGTGGTCGTCGTCGCGGTCGTCATCTACGTCCTCCAGGCTCGGATTGCGGGTATGTCAAGGTTCTTCAGTCTCATTGGTCTTTCAGCTTGATCGACGCTCGGTCCTGGCTCTCGGTGTCCGGGCGAAGCTCGTCGAGGCGTCGGGCGACGTCTCGCTGGAGCTTGTCGAGCTCTTCGGCGGGCGGTACCTCGCCGCCGTAGCGGGCCCGCTCCACGGCCTCCTGGAGCGATTTCCGGGCCGCCTCGTCCGGCTCCTCGTCGCCGCGCAGGCTGCGGTCCAGGTCGGCCAGCGCCAGCAGCGTGCCGGCGCCGTCACCGGCGAGACGCAGCTTGCGGGACTCCTCGAAGCGTGCGTGGAGATCTTCGTAGAGGCCGAGGGCCGGAGATTCGGTGCGTTTTCCGGAGGCGCGCAGCTTACGTCCCAGCAAGAGACCTGCAAGTCCCAGGATGACCAGGCCGCCGGCGCCGGCCGCGACGGTGACAGGGGCCATACCGAAAATGGTCGGCGCCACGACCGTCACCGTCGGCCCGGCGACGCGTCCAGCGACCGGCTCGGACTCGAAGCGGGGGGTGTAGCGCACCTCCACCGGATCGAGGGCGTAGCGGCCGGGCTCGTCGGCCCGCAGGGTGGCGCGGTAGGTCAGCTGATTGCGCCCGTCGGCGCTCGAGGATTCCGCGGTCACCGATTCCTGGACCACGCCCTCGGGCAGCAGGATCTCGGGCGGATGGGGCAGGTACTCTTCGAAATTGCCGGCCCAGTGGAGCTCGATGTCGAGATGAAAGGGCTGGCCGGCCTCCGGCGTCTCGGTGTCGATCCGCACCTCGGCGGTCGGTGGATCACTCACCGTCGGCGTCGCCACGGCCTCGCCAGCGTCGGCGTAGACGTCCGGGGGCGGCGCGCCCGAGGTCGCCGGCACGGCGGCCAGGGCGGCGTCGAGCATCGGCGTCAGTGAGGCCCAGTCGCGCGAGCCGCGAGAGACGCCGACCAGCCGCCCCAGTGGATCGACCAGATAGCTCACCGGGATCGACGACGCCCGGTAGGTGGCGCCGACTTGCTTGGTCGGGTCCCACAGGATCGGAAAGGTCAGCCCCAGCTGGCGGACGAACGATTCGACCGGCGCATCCGGATCGTCGATCGAGACGCCGAGCACCACCACGCCGCTGCCGCCGCGCTGCTGGTGCAGCCGCTCCAGCGTGGGCAGCTCCGTGCGGCAGGGCCCGCACCAGGTGGCGAAGAAGGTCAGCACCACCCAGTTGCCGTAATGGTCTGAGAGCGAGCCCCGGCCGCCGGCCAGGTCCTGAAGCTCGAAGTCGGTGGCCGGCGTCGGTGGCTGGATGGGACGGATGCCATGGCCTTTCAGCAGATCGCGGACAGACGTCGGGCTGGTCGGAGCCTGCGCTCCAACCGACGCCGCGCCCAGGTTCGAGAGCGCCAGCGCCGTGCCGATCACTGTGCCGATGATTGCCGTCCGTTCCGTCACACCGTCTCCAGATCGATCTGTTCAGACCCACCGAATCTGCCAGACCGGAGGTCGAGCCGGTCCGTAGGGCGTCATATTGACGCGATTCGGTCGCTTTTCCTGGGAGTTTCCCGTCAGACGGGTCCCAAATAAGCAAACCCCGTGCCTGCATCAGCAGGCACGCCCCGTCACCTTGACGCTCCGGCGAGGCCACGGGTACAGTCGCAGCGATGTTTCGAGGAAGGAAACAGCGCTCCCGCGTGCGGCTGACGCTCGCGTGCCTCCTGGCGATCCTGCCGCTCGTGGCTTCCGGCTGCTCGATCCGCAAGCTGGCGGTGGGTTCCCTGGCGGACGCGCTGGCCGGCAGCGGCTCGGCCTTTTCGTCCGACGAGGATCCGGAGCTGATTCGCGATGCACTGCCGTTCGCGCTCAAGACCATGGAGACCCTGATCGGCGAAGCGCCGGAGAACACCGGCCTGTTGCTCTCCGCCTGCCAGGGATTCGTGCTCTACGGAGCCGGTTTCGTGGAGCTCGAGGCGGACCGCCTGGAGCTGACCAGCTACCGCCAGGCCAAGCACCAGCACCAACGGGCGCTCAAGCTCTACCTGCGGGCGCGCGGCTACTGCTTCCGCGCCCTGGACCTGACCCTTCCCGGCGCCAGCGAGGCGCTGATCCGTTCTCCGGGCGAAGCGCTCTCGGGTGCGCGAGGCGAGGATGTGCGCCTGCTCTACTGGACCGCCGCCGCCTGGGGCTCGGCGATCGCCGCCGGCCTGGACCGGCCGGAGCTGGTGGCCGACCTGCCGGCGGTGCGGGCGCTGCTCGAGCGTGCGCTCGAGCTCGAGCCCGACTACGACCGCGGCGCGCTCCACGACGCCATGATGCTGCTCGAGATCGCCGAGATGGATTCGGGCGTCGGCTCGCTCGAGCGCGCCCGCGAGCACTACGAGCGGGCGCTTCAGCTCAACGGCGGCACCCGGGCCGGTACCTACGTGTCGTGGGCGAGCGCGGTGTCCGTCAAGCAGCAGGACCGGGCGGAGTTCGAGCGGCTGCTGGAGAAGGCTCTGGCGGTCGATCCTGACGGCGAGCTCGAGAGCCGCCTGGCCAACGTCATCCAGCAGGACCGCGCGCGGTGGCTGCTCGATCAGGCCGACGACCTGTTCCTCGACGACCTGGAAGACGACGACTGAGCGAAAAAGAGCCGGTCTGGTCCTTGCATACGTATTGTAGAGTAGAAGCCTCGCCTGGCAGCGGGGCAGCCTTCTGAGAGAGCCGATCGATTCCACCGAGATGATTCGAGCGCGATGACCCGAGCGAGGAGACCCATGAGCCCACTTCGACCATCCCTTCTCAGGCCGGCCGTGATCCTCACCCTCGCGCTCTTCGTGCTGGCGCCGGTGGCGCACGCCAAGACGACGATCAAGATGGCGTCCCTGGTGCCCGACGGCTCGGTGTGGGGCAAGATCCTCAAGGACATGGGCGCCGAGTGGCAGGAGGAGACCGACGGTGAGGTCTCGCTGCGGCTCTACGGCGGCGGCGTGGCCGGCAACGAGGCCGACGTGGTGCGCAAGATGCGCATCGGCCAACTGCACGCCGCGGCGCTCTCCGTTTCCGGCCTCAGCACCATCGACGAGGGATTCGAGATCTTCGAGATCCCGATGTTCTTCGAGAGCTACGACGAGCTCTTCCACGTGCTCGAGAAGACCCGCCCGGCGCTCGAGAAGCGGCTCGAGGCCAAGGGCTACGTGCTGCTCAACTGGGGGCAGGGGGGCTGGATCCACATCTTCTCCAAGCAGCCGGTGCGCAGCGTCGACGACCTGCGGGGGCAGAAGATCTTCTCGGTGGCCTCCAACGAGGCGATGCTCAAGCTGTGGCGCCAAAACGGCTTCCGGCCGGTCTCCCTGGCGGTGACCGACATGCTCACCGGCCTGCAGACCGGCATGATCGAGGCCCTGCCCACCACGCCGCTGGCGGCGCTGTCTCTGCAGTGGTTTCGCCACACGCCGTACATGCAGGACCTCGGCCTGGCGCCCCTGGTGGGCGCGACGGTGATCACCGAGCGCGCCTGGAAGAAGCTCTCGCCGGAAGACCAGAAAGCGCTCAAGGTCGCCGCCCAGCGCACCGAGAAGCGCCTCATGGCGGAGATCCCCGATCAGGACAAGCGGGCCGTGGAGCAGATGAAGCAGCGCGGCATGACCGTGGTCGAGGTGACCCCCGAGCAGGAGCGCGAGTGGCGCAAGACGGCCGAGCAGTTCATCGAGCTCAAGCTCGAGTCGGTGTCGGTCAAAGACCTGCTGGAGCTGGCGCGCACGGAGCGCGACGCCTTCCGCGCTAGCCGCTGAGCCCGTTCACCTGATCAAGCCTCGTCCCGCAGGAGCGCCTCTCCTTTCGTCAGCCAGGAGATCCCGAAAGCCACGATGGCGATCGCTTCGAGCCAGAATACGGGACTGTGGGCCGCGATGATCGAGCGCACTCCCGCGGGCAGAACGTAGAAGACGACAATCAGCACGATGCACAGAAGCATCGTGTATCCGCAGGCCCAGTAGACTCGGTTTCTCTTGAGTTTCATCGGCGTCGGCGGCCGATTCGGATGTGTCTTCGTGAACAAGCACAACGAGAAGTAGATGAGGGTGAGGAAGAACAAGCCGGCAAAGGCGAAGTGAGCGTATCCGATGAAGACATCCAACCGGGAGGGACTCTCGGGAGGAGTCGGGAACAGTGCGACTCCCAGGGCAAACACGAAACCGAGGTTGCCGAATTTGTTGTCGACGGGTTTGTACCCTCTGTACGAGAGCAGAAAGAAGCCCATGGCGAAGAGGACGCCGACCAGAACGTCCCCCATATCGGTATGGTAGTAAGCGCTGATGGAATCCTGGATGCCGGTGCCGAAAATGATCAGCGCGCCGAAAAAGAGCAGGAAGGGCAAGAGAGTCCCGAGGATTCCGATGACTCTCCGCAGGGCCAGGTAGGAAATGACCAGCGCGTTCGCGCTTTCTTGCTCACCATTCATTTGCGCCTCCCTTCATCGAATTGGTCAACCATCATCTCGATGGAGTAGAACCCGACAACCCCACTTGGGATTAGCCGCGCTCCCGCGAAGCTGTTTTGATGATCTCCGGCTGGCGCGAGCGTCACTGGCCGAGAACCGGGCTTAAAGGCACCTTAAAGGCACCTTAAAGGAGCTGGGCCAGCATGCCGCTGGCGTTCCCGAGCCACAGAATCAGCCTCGTCTGGTCAGGCAAGGTGCGGATGATCCATCGTGACCACCGTCACGAGTCGGCGAGGGAGCACACCAACAGTCACAGCCGGTCTCGACGCTGGTAGAGGACCTGAGCATGGATCGTATGGAAGAACTCGATGGGGGATCGACTGCGATCGGTCGCATCGCAGGTATCCTGGCCCCTTACCTCGGCCCGCATATGACGAAGGTCTCGATCGAGATGTACCGAACGCGACTCGGGATGAGCGAGGTCTCTACACCGGAGCAGTGCGAAGAACTGATCGCTCGCCTTGTGCCTGGGCTGAGGGCGTTCGTCGGCGAACAGAGAACTGCCAGTCTAGCTGCCGAAATGCGGAACGTGGCCAGAGGAGATTGACGGTGTCCTTTCTCAAAGTCATCATTTTCTGGCTTGCCGCCCTCGCTCTTCTCCTCTTGCCCAAGGCGATTCTTGCCGACAGCTTCGTGTACGAGCGATTCTTGACCGTGCGAGCTCTTTTCGTCATCAGCTCCGGCTCCAAGGTGGTTTTACTCGCAGCTGCCACAATTTTCGGCTTCCTGGTTCGATCTTCATTTGGTCCCGGAAACCCGGCTCGACGAGGTTGGGCCGGGCTTGCCTGGGGTTTCGGCGGATACCTGGCCGGCCAAGGCTACCTTGCGTACTATGAGATCGGACATGGCCTGACACCTTATCCTTCTCCTGCCGATGTTTCTTTCCTTGTCGGACAGTTTTTCATGGTGGTGGGCTTGCTGACCTTCCTGGCCACGTATAGCTCACTCGGCCTCGGCCTGGATCGAGCTGCCAAGACCGTGTGGGCCGTCACTGGTTTCGGTGTCTTCACTCTCGTCGCATTCGTCCTACGACCCCTGGCACTCCAATCTGTCCCCCTGGTTGAAAAAACCTTCAACCTCGGATATCCCCTGCTCGACGGAATCCTGCTCGTGCTCGCCACAGGGCTGTTCTTGCAAACTCGGAGCTTGCGGGGCGGCGGCGTATGGCGAACCTGGAAGTTTCTCATCGTCGGATTCCTCTTCAGCGCGGCAGGGGACATCTGCTTTGCTTACTCGGGCGTCTTCGGCTTTGCTGTTCTCAGTCCCTTCTTCGACTATCTGTTCGCCTGCTCCTATGCGTTCCTGGCCCTTGGAGTCCACTCGCAGTGGAAGCTGCAAGCTCGAGAATCCGCTGCCTGAAGGGCCTGAGTAGCAACGGAACGGGATTCCGCGCTAAGGACCCGTCGGGCGATCCGCCCCCTGCGAGCTCCGCCTCCTGTCCGTGCCGGCAGAAGGTCTGCTGCACGGCGAAACCAGGGCACCCGCCGGGCGGAGCGACTCGGGCGGCGGTATGATCTGCGCAGAATGCCGAACCCGCGCGCAGAGCTGAAGAGAGACGGCGCCGACCCTGTCGATCCAGGGCCAGCCGTTCCGTACTTCAGGGCGCTTCGGGAGATCGCCGCCGAAGCCTCGGCTGGAGACGGTGGAGTGGTCGCCACGGTCAACGGCTACGGCGGCCTCACCAGAATCAGAATCAGTCCGGAAATGCTTTCCGACCTGCCGCGGCTCGAGATCCTGGTGGCGAAGGCGGTCAACCGGGCGACCGACGAGGCCGAGAGGCAGAACGAGGCGTTGCCGGTGCCGGAAATGGAGGGGTACGTGCCCCCCTGGATCTCGGAGCCGCCGGCAGAATTCGTGGGGACGCCCAAGCCGCCGCAGTCGTGGTGCGATTTCATCATGCGGCTCGATAAAGAGCAGAGCAAAGCGCTCACCGATGCCTCGATGTTGATTCGAGACAGGATCCGCCGCGACATGCAGAGAGTGCCGCGGGACCTCTGGGAGTTGTTGTTCCAGGTCGACGTGCGGCTGGGCGAGCCCGGCGTGACCGCCGCTTCGGTGAGGCGATGCTCGGGAATCCAGGACAAATACATCTTGAGGCGGTTCCGCCGCCGGGTGGGGGTATCGCTGACCGAGTACATCCGGGAGCGCAAGATGGAGACCGTCATGCGGATGATCTACCGCTCGGATCTGCCGTTCGAGGAGATCGCGGAGATCTTCGGCTTCTCGGGCGAGCGGGCGCTTGCGAGCGCCATCGAGGCCTGGTGGGGCTCGACGCTGGCGGAGCTTCGCGACTCGTGGGACGAGCAGAGGGCCGAACCGCTGATCTGGAGGTGGGTGATGAGAGGGGGGGCGACCGAAGAGCAGATCCGGGCGTGGCGGGACGACTTCGAACGCCTGTATCCGGGTGTGATCGCGAAGGTCGTCGACGATCTAAGCGGGTCGGAGTCGGCTGACCGGTGAGGATCCCGAGGCGGTGCGGCGCTCGGCGCCGGTGTCGGTTGTCGGCGTCTCTCCGCGTGTCCGGTGAGGACTGAAATGGAACCGCGAGGAGGGATCCCCTCGGTCGGCATCCTCCTGTGCCTGATAGCGAACGCGGGCGCATCGGCAGCCGCCGACACTGACGGAGTCGTGGATCCGTTTGCGGTTGTCGCGACGCTGGATCGGTTCGCCGAGACGCCTCTCTGGCCCGGCTTCGAGCCCTCGGAGCATCCGCTGGCCATCTACGATGGCGAGCGGACGCTGCTGCTGCGCCATCCGAGTCCCCCCGAGGAGTTCACACCCTTGGAGGGACATGAGGGTGTCGAGGCGGTCGCCGGCCGACACGCTGCCATGCTGGTCTCTAGGGGAAATAACGATACACCTCTCGTCGATGAAGGCATCGGACGAGAACGACCTCGCTGCCCTCGATCGCAACACCGATCCGGTAGTCGCCGATGCGGAACCGATAGAACGCGCCGGCCGTGCTCAGCCTGACTGACCTGGGGCAGGTCAGTCAGGCTGTTGGCGGCCTCCAGGAGCTCGATGGCGTTGCTGATACGACGCAGGAGCGCTCGGTCCCGAATTCTCCGCAGGTCGCGCTCGAAGCTCCGGCGGAAGCCGACTTTCACTGCTCTCCTGCCAGAGCCGCGGTGATCGCGTCTCGCCCAACCGGCTCGGTCTCCAATCCCTGGCGAATCGCTTCCGCCAGGGCAATCTCTTCGAGAACTTCGACGAAGACTTCGTGGAGCAACTCGCGCTGCTCCTGGAGGGCTTCGACCAGCGCCTCTTTCAGGATTTGCTTGAGGCCTGGCGATTGGAGCTCGTTGGTGGTCATGAGAGTGCGATTTCGGTCGGTACGGGGGTGGCCCCTTGGCGACCATCCTATCGCATCGGTACCCGCGGGTGTGCCGATGCCCGATGAGTGACGTGAGGGGTGCGTTCGGTGTGACCGGCCTGACAGACCTTCAAACTACCCTACCGACCATTCCTCGTCAGCAGAGGTACGGGCCGCCGGAGTGCTCGGCGGTGTAGGCCCTGGCCCTGCCCTGGGGGGGCAGTGAGCTGGTTCCGCTTCCCGGGATCGAAGAGTCCATTCCGCTAGAAGTGCCTGGCACCTGCCCTGGGGGGCGGACACCTCTTCTTGGCGGTACCCAAGGGGGGCAGAGCACAGAATCTCGCCCATCAGATGAGTCCGGCGTTCTGACAAGCAAGCAGGAAGGGAGATGCCGGAGTCTGCTGCAGCGTAACTGAAGAAGGCCTTCCGAGCTCCGCTAAGTCAGTGTTCTGTTTCGATTGAAGGTTTTCCACGGCCTCGGGGTCTCGCGCGACGTCGAGATCTCGTAGGGCCTCTGGCCGCGGTAGGCGGGCTCCGATGAGGGTCTCATGAGAGACCTCGGTTCTGGTTTCCGCGTTACCGGGTAGGGACAACCTCGAAGTCGACGAGCGCTGGGCGCGACGGTCGGCCTCGTAGCGTGACTCACTTTCACTCGAGCCGGAAGGCGAACCTGGAGAGAGAAGCACACCATGGGTAGGCCGAGCAACAACACGTCGTCTTCATCATCCGGCAGTCGCTGGATCTACCTCCTGGTTTGCCTGCTGCTGGGCCAGATGCTCTCGATCGGCACGGCCTGGGGACAGCTACGAGGACGGGGGCAGGTCGTGATCGAGAACGTGAATCCGCCACCGTATCCACCCGACTACAGCCGGCTACCGGTGTTCTATACCTCAGAAGGTGGAGACTACGACGCCTTCGTCAACGAGTACTTCATGCGCAACCTGAGTGTCGACGCCACGGGCATCTACTTCAAGGACGACGACACCTTTTCACCGACGCCGGGCACCACAGGGGTGCTCGAAAAAATCAACTGGGACGCCTGGTTCCTACCCTGGGTGGATACCGGCGCCATGGGTATCCAACGGCAGCCCAACGGCCTTCCCAGCAACGGCAATGTCTTCTTCCAGGACCGGACGCTGACCGGCCTGCTGCAGACCGGCATGGACAAGTTCGGCTACACCTACAACCGTACCGGCAACTGGCTCGAGAACACCGCCAGGCAGACCTCGGGCAACGCCTTCATGTGGTCCTGGCCGGCCTATTGGGACAACGACGTCTGCAGCCCGGACCCCGATGGCGACCCGACCGGATGGGAGTTTCAGGGAGGCGGGGCGACACCGGCTGAATGGACATCTGCCGATTTTGCATTCGCGGATAACTACCAGGACAACTCTCTGTCCGGCACGATCACCGGGCCGCTGAATCGGATCCTCACCCCGGAGTTCGACTGCGAGGTGTTTCATCTGCCGTTGGTGACCATCGACATCAAATATGTAACGCCGTCCGGACTCGGCTCGGATGAGCTGCTCGATCACTTCAAGCTCTACTGGAAGCGAGACATCGATGCGGGCTTCTCCGAGGAACGGTCGGTCGGCATCGACTTCGCGGTCGCACCGCCCAACGATTTTCCGGGCATGTTCGTCTGGATGGTCGATCCGGATTCCGCGCGCTACTCGCTGCACTTTCCGATGCATCTCCATCCCGAGTGGTCGCATCGGATCACTCAGATGATGATCAAGCCGGTCGAAGAGGGCGCGGGGGTGGATGCGACCGGCACCCAGGTGTCCTTCAACTACATCCGGGCCACTTACGACCTACGGCTGCCGGAAACCAACGCCAGCCTGATCTACGCCACCTATCGCTACTTGATGTGGGGCGGTGACCGGCAGCTCAAACCGGACCCCGACTATCCCATGGGCGGCAGCTTCCTCGAGACGATGCTGCCCGACTTGCGGCGCTCGATGTTGTTCATGAACGAGCACCTGCGGGGCAAGTATCCGCCGCACCTGCTCGACTTCAGCTGGATGGGAGGCCACGACGGCGACGCCGGTCCGGGCACCCAGCACACGGGGCGGGGGCAAGCCTCGGGCTACTGGGATCTCTCGCCCGACGGCCGCTACGACCTCTACAGCAGCACCCATTACTACTACGCGGTCAAGGCCATGGCCGAGATCGAAGCCTATGTCGAAGCCCGCGGCATCGACGTCGGAACGTCTCAGGTGGTCGGTCCCGACAATGAGACGGTCATCACCTACGGTGAGACCTCAGCCACGCTGCGGGCGCTGGCGGAGCAGGTCAAGGCGGGCATCGAGCAGGAGCTGTGGGCCTCGACCGGGCGCTTCGCCAGAAACATCGATGTCTATGGCAACAAGATCGACTACGGCTATGTGTTCGATAACCTGCAAGCGTTGTTTTTCGGCATCGGCACGGAAACACAACGCAGCTCGATCCTGCAGTGGCTCGACGGCGAGCGCGCGATCATCGGTGACCATTCACACGGAGCGGATATCTACCACTGGCGATTCGCGCCCCGATCGTCGACGCGGCACAACCACAGCTACTATCCCTGGAACTGGGCCAACCGCTCGCAAGGCGCATCCGCCACCCCTCCTCCCAGCTCGGAGTGTTACGAGGAGGACCGGTACTTCAGCTTCGGTGGCAAGTTCGAGAACGGCGGCGCCGTGCCCTTCACGTCGCTGTTCGATCTGGTGACGCGGATTCGGACCGGAGATCAAGCCCAGATCGATCGAGCCTACGAGCGGACGCTGGAGATCAAAGACTGGTTCGACGACATCAAGGCCGCCAACCCGCCGGACACGCCCGGTAATCTGTTCTACAACGCCTACTATGAAGACCGGCCGGACCGGGGCTGTTTGCAAGGTGGCTCGAGGGGTCCGGGTGGGCTGGGAGTCGACCAGGAGTTCGCCTCGAGCGGCGCCATGGGCAGCCTGTTCATGCTCTATGGCTTCCTGGGGATCGACGCGGTGCAGGACAGCGTCCTCGATGTGGCGCCGGCGTTTCCGACGGCGCTCGACCAGGTCGGCGTCACCAATGTCTACTACCAGGGCAACCACCTGACGATCGAAGCCGGGCGGCAGCCCGACAGCCAATACATCAGCTTCGAGGGCAGCACGATTCCTGCTGGCGCCGGGCTCCAGGCTCGACTGAGGTTCGAGAATCTGCCCGATGTCTTCGAGGTGACCGTGGACAACGTGCCGGTGCCGGCCTCCGCCTACGAGCACGACGTCGAGAATCGCTCGTTGACCGTGCTGGTCGATCTGGCGCCGGTGCGGATCGCCGTGGATCTGTTGGCCGATGTCGAGCTCTCGGCGACGCCGAACCGCGGCTTGCCGCCTCTGTTGGTGACCGTCGACGCGACTCTCACCGGCGACATTACGGATCACCTGTGGTGGGTCGGAAATGATCTTCCCTTCGGCAACCCCACTCTGCCCTTCCAGTCGGTTCTCGTGGATCCCGGCCTCTTTGACGTCGGTGTGACGGTGACGGGTCCCTGGGGTTACTACACCGAGACCTGGGACGGCAACATCGAGGTCCTGGGAGAGGTCCCGCCGCCGGTCGACTTCGACTTCCCCGCGGACTTCGCGGGGTGGACGGAAATCGGCATCGGCAAACCCGCCACAACCCCGCAAGGCATCCTGTTGCCGATCGAAACCGACGCGCCACAGCTCGTCAGCCCACCCGGGCTCGATCTCGACGGCTCGATCTACGGCACGCTGACCCTGCGTCTGCGGATCGAAGGCGTTCCGCTGAGCGCCCCGGCAGCCGGCAAGATCTTCTTCAAGACCGAACGGACTCCGACGTTCGACGGCCATGAGGTCGACTTCACGATTCCGGCGGGGGCCAACAGGTGGCACACCCTCGTGGTCGACATGAGCGCTCACAGCGCCTGGGGCGACCCCGCCGAGGGGCCGATCACCCAGCTGCGCGTCGATCCGATCTACGGTCAAGTCGGCCAGGTAATCCACCTGGACCGTATCCGGTCCGAGTCAGTGGGCTACCTGGCTCCCTTCGAGGTCGACTTCAGTCAGGGCACCGAAGGCTGGAATCGTGCCAACCTGTCGGATCCTGTACAGACTTCCGAAGGCATCCGCATGGAGGTGCTGAGCGCCAAGCCCAAGCTCTTCAGCCCCACGGATCTGACGATCAACGGCACGCTCTACGACACCCTGAAGATCCACCTGCGTATCGAGGACGATCCGCTGACCGCGCCGGCCATGGGCCGCATCTTCTTCGGCACCGAGCAGAATCCGACCTACTCGGGCCTGCGGCAGATCAACTACACGATCCCGGCGGGAGACCAATGGCAGACCATCACCCTCGACGCTGGCGCCCACGGCGCGTGGGGCAACATGGAGGAGGGCCTGATCACCAAGATCCGGATCGACCCGATCCGCTTTCGCACCGGTCGCACCCTGCACATGGGCGCGGTGTGGGTAGAAAACGCCGCTACCGCGCAGTGATCTGTGGTGTGGGTCTAGGGAGGGGAGGGATTGTCGCGCCGAAAGGCCTCGACGAAAGCCTCGTCTTCTTCAACGCCTGCCGAGGTGGGTGATGATCAGCTAGTGCCGTCCGTGGTGCCAGCCACCTCGGTCACCTCGGTCAGGTGCGCGACTGGCGGTCGTGGTGCTCCGGGCCAGGCCCAACCGCCTGGCCGATCTCCTCCCACGCGTCCCGGCGCTCGGATCGGGCTCAGGATGCCAACTGCGGGGCGTGGTGGGCCGGGATATGCCGCAGCTCTTCACTGAGCTTCTCGTTGGCTTTCCACAGGTCGTAGCTCTGCTGCATCCGCAGCCAGAGCCCCGGGCCGTTGCCGCAGAACTTCCCGAGCCGGACCGCCATCTCCGGGGTAATGCCGTGGGAGCCTTTCAAGATCCGGTGCAGCGTCTGCCGGCTGATCCTCAGCTGGCGCGCCGCCTCGCTTACCGAGAGCCCCAGAGCCGGGAGTACGTCCTCTTTCAGGATCTCGCCGGGATGGCCGGGAGGGCGCTGCGGCCTGCGCGTGACGCTGTATTCTTTCTTCATGGCTCGGGTCCTCGGTCAGTGGTATTGCTCGAAGTCGACGCGGTAGGGCTCTCCGCGGCTCCATTCGAAGGTGATGCACCACGGTCCATTGACGAGCAGGCTGTACCTCTTGGGACGGCCGCGTAGGGGGTCGAAGTCGAAGCCAGGGAGATTCAGCTCCTGTCTGCTCTCGGCCTGGTCGAGGGCGTCGAGTCGCCGGAGTGCTCGGCGGTGCAGGCTCGGGTGGATCTTCGGGCTGTTGCCTTTCAGGAAGAGCTCTTTGAACTCTTTGTGGCGAAAGCTCTTGATCACGTGCTTAGTGTAGCACGGTGCTTCACGGGTGTGAACAATCGCGCGACACCTAGTTTGAAGGCGCCAAAAGTGCCTGGCAGAGAGCGCCGGTTAAAAACCGGCAGAGTGTAGTAGGTGCAAGTCCTATACGACGAAAGGAGTAGCGACCACGTCGACCCCGAGTCATGCGGTCGGCCCTGCAAAGGGTCGGACGAAGGGGCTGGCCAAGGGGAATCCGCATCAGCCTCCCCGAACCCGGACTCTGAGCCGGAAAGCTTTGATGTTGAAGCTGAGGCGGATA
>JAAELT010000573.1 GCA_024226315.1 bacterium
ATTTTGGCAAAAAAGGTAAGGCTATACTAAGTGAAAATTGCCCAAAATCGCCCAAAATTGAGGGTTTTGACAAACTTGCAGAACGTCCTGAAATACTAAGATAAGGCTATAGAGAGCCTTTTGATCCATTCAGGGGGTTAATCAGACCCCTATTTGTCCATAAATAAAATAAAAATAAGACCCTAAAGTCGACCAATTTTGGCAAAAAAGGTAAGGCTATACTAAGTGAAAATTGCCCAAAATCGCCCAAAATCGAGGGTTTTGACAAACTTCCAGAACGTCCTGAAATACTAAGATAAAGCTATAGAGAGCCTTTTGATCCAATCAGGGGGTTAATCAGACCCTTATTTGTCCATAAATAAAATGAAAATAAGACCCAAAAATCGACCAATTTTGGCAAAAAAGGTAAGGCTATACTAAGGGAAAATTGCCAAAAATCGCCCAAAAACGAGGGTTTTGACAAACTTCCAGGACGTCCTGAAATACTAAGATAAGGCTATAGAGAGTCTTTTCATCCAATCATGGGGTTAATCAGACCC
>JAAELT010000574.1 GCA_024226315.1 bacterium
ACGTCGACCACGAAGGTCAGCACCGCCGGCCGCCGGTCCTCGGTGTGGATCTCGCGGCCCTTCAGGTTGAAACGCAGCAGGTAGTAGCGCTCTCCCTGGCCGTAGATCGACGGCGCGCCCTCGGCGTGGATGGCGAACTCCCCGCGCTCGGGGGCGGCGTCGCCGTAGTCGAAGTAGTTGATCAGCTCTTCGACCCGCACCGCCTCGCGCGGCGGCCGGTTGCCGTCGCGGAGGTAGCGGCGGGCGACGGTGTAGGAGCCGGTGTCGACGTCCAGCCCGAAGGTCGACAGCCGGTCGTCTTCGGTGTCGATGAACGGGTTGGTGCCGGTGTCGTGGAAGAAGACGTCGCCGTAGGGCGCGTCGTTGGGCTCGGTGGTGCCGCCGGTCGAGGGCGGCGCCAGGCGTCGCTGTACCTCGGAGCGGCCCTGCCCGAGAGCACGCAGCTCGCTCTCCAGCGCCTCGGATTCGCGCCGCATGCTTTTGATCTCACGGTTGCCTTCCGCGATGCTGTAATTCTCGTGCGCCGGCCGTGCCTGCGGTGGCGGCGTGCGGGACATGGGGCGCGCCGGTGGCGGTGGCGGCGCTGGCGCCGCCGCGGCGGCGCGGGGCGCCGACGAGAGATCCGGGGCCTCGGAGACGACCACGACCTTCTCTTCGACCACGGCGGGCTGGCTCTCTTTCTTCTTCTTCTCGCCGGCCTCGATCGAAACCGCATCGACCGACTCTGCACCGGCCGACTCGGCGAATGTCTCGACGCGGTTGGCGTTGGGGTAGGGATCCGGCTCGGCGTCTGCCGTCGCGGCAGCCGGCCCGCCAGCACCCCGGGAGCCGGGCGCCGGCGTCTCGACCGGAACCCCTCGCGCCAGGGGCGTTTCATCGGCCCCTTCGGTGATCTTCTCGGAGACCCGGCCCGACGCCTCGGGCGCCGGCGCTTCGGTGGCGGTCTGGGCTCGGTCCAATTCGGCCATCTGCGCCGGCGCCTCGGCCGGCATCTGCTGCCAGACGCGGTAGGTCAGGAAGCCGGCGCCGACGGCGAAGACGACGCTGGCGGCCATCAGCCAGGTCCGCGAACGGGACATGGGGAACCGGACCACGGAGTCGGCCGCGGGCGCCTCGGCGTCGGCGAGCGCGATCTCGTCCGGAATCTCGTTCTTGATCGCCTCGGCGAGCCCGGCGGGCGGCTCGGGGCGGCCGCTCGGGGTGAGCAGGTCTTTGATCTCTTTTTCGGTCATCTGTTTCATGCTGCGTCCTCCCCCATCACCGTCTTCAGGCTCCCCATCGCCTTCTTCAGGCGTTTGCGGATGGCGGCGCCCGTGACCTGTTCGAGCCGGGCGATCTCCTCGACCGCGAGCTCGCCCCAGAATCGGGCGGTGATGGTGAAACGGAGCGGTTCTGGTAGGCCGATCACGGCCCGCCTCAGGCGCTGTGAGACCTCTCGGTGGCTCAGCGTCTCGTCCTGACCCGGCGCGGGGTCGGGAGCCACCGCCACCTGGTGCTCGTCGATCGGCTGCAGCCGCGCGGGGCGGCGGATGTGGTTGAGGAAGGTGTTGTAGGCGATGCGGTACAGCCAGGTCGTGAGCTGCGAGCGTCGCTGGAAGCTCGGTAGGCTCTTCCAGGCCTTGCGGTAGGTCTCCTGGGTGAGATCGGCCGACAGATCGGCGTTGCCGCCGGTCATGCGCATGAGCGAGGCGTAGACCAGCTGGTAGGTCTCGTCCACCAGCCGTTCCGCCGCCCCCCGGTCTCCCGTCGCCAAAGATGTGAGAAGACGATGTTCTTGGCTGGGCTCCACCACCAGTCCTCCCTCGATCGGGTTTGCCGCACCTCGATAGGCTCGTAGTCCGTTCATAGCATCCAATGAGACACGCGAGGAAGCGGATTCGAAACCGGCGGGGCGAAAAAAGTGCCCTGCTGGTGCGCGAGAAGTGTGAGCGCAGCCGACGGCGCGCGTCAGTAATCCAGGCTCGCGGTCTCGAACGACGCCCGCCGGTCGTAGAGGTGCTTGATCTTTTCGCGGAGCTGCGGCGACCGCTTGGAGATGCGCTCGAAGGTCTCGGTGTCGAGCTCCAGCAGCTCGCACTCCTCGGCGGCGGTGATGGTGGAGAGGCGGTTGCTGCCGATCAGGACGGAGGCTTCGCCGAAGAACTGACCTTCGTGCAGCACGCCGGCCTGCTCGTACTGGCCCCGGGGATTGCGCCGATAGACGCGGGCCATGCCGCTGGCGAGGATGTACATGCTGTTGCCGGGCTCGTCCTCGCCGTAGATGATGGCGCCGGGTTTCTTGACCAGCAGGCGGAGGCCGCCGATCAGCGCCGCGAGGTCGTCTTTGCCGAATCCCTCGAGGATTGCCGACCAGCGGAAGTCTCGGCGCTCGCCCACCGCGTTGTCGAACCAGTTCGCGCGCAGCTCGGAGGTGACTTCGGGGTGGTCGATGACGGTGGCGATCTCGGATGTCTGGGTGTCCTCGAGATGCGCCTGGACGAGCGGTACGTCCCGCTCGGGCTCATCGGCATTCAGCAGGGCCGCGAGCCGCCTGTTCTCGGACCTCCCCGGATCGATGCGCTGGATCTTCTTGAGCATCGCGATCGCCTTGGTGACGAAGCCGTCGTCGGCAAACTCGTCCACCAGGGACTCGAGGATCTCGATCGCCTGCGTCCGTTCGCCCGCAAGCACCCAGACGTCCGCCAGCAGCTGCCGCAGGTGGACGCTGCCCGGCCCGGCCTTCAGCTCCCTCTGGAGCACCTTGATCGCCTTTGGATAGTTCTTGCGCGCGATCAGGGCGTAGACGTCTTGATCGCCCGATTTCAGCCAACTCAGCATGTTCCACTCCTCGTGAGCTGCCACAGATTCGAAAACGGACCACGGACCCGATTCGAGACGCAGTCGGCACTCGTCATTCCGTCGATGTTGAATGCGTGCGAGCGGGGTGAAATGTATCACCTGGCCATGCAATAGGATGGCGGAGAGATGACGAGGATCCCTGTGCTCGCGACTGCCGTCTTCCTGCTGACGTCTACCGCGTCCGCCGGTGCTCAGGAACAGCCGGCAGCGGGCTTCGAGGGCCTGGTGGAGGTCACCGAGGTGCTTCTCGACGTGCTTGCGGTCGACAAGTCGGGCGAGGTCGCCCTCGGCCTCGGCAAGGAAGACTTCGAGGTCGAGGAGAACGGCGAAGCGATGGAGATCTCCGGCGTCAGCTTCTACGCCACCCGTTACGGCCACGACGGCTCGCTGCTGGCCGCCGACGGATCGATACCCTCGAGCCGATACTTCGTCCTCTTCTTCCACCGCCAGGGCTGGGGAGGCACGATCGGCAACTACCACTCCCGTCAGCAGCTCAAGGCACGGGGAGCCGCCTTGAGCTGGGTGGAGGAGCACCTGCTGCCGTCGGACTGGGTGGCGGTGGCAGGCTACGACGTGCGGCTGAAGCTGTACCAGGACTTCACGCAGGATCGTGAGGCTTTGGCCGAGGGGATCAGGAACGCGATCAGCGGCAAGAATCCGGAGAAGGACCTGGGGCGGGGCGGGCGCAGGAAGCCGCCCTCGGGCGCCGCGTCACTGCTGCGTCATCTCCCCGAGGGCAAGGCGCTGCGCAAGGAGACGCGCACGATGTACGACAGCGTGCGCCTGGTGGCCGAGGCGGCGGGCTACCAGGTGGGGCGCAAGAACCTGATGATCTTCACGACCGGCTTTGGTGAGTTCGACTCGAGCCGCCAGATCCCCGAATGGGACCATCGCCTCTACCCGCAGATGGAGCACGCCCTCAACGACCACAACGTGGCGGTCTACCCGATCGACATGACGCCGACCGAGATCATGAACTTCCAGGGCGCCCTGCTGCGGGAGCTGGCGCTGGATACCGGCGGCCTCTATTTCCGCGATCGCATCAGCTTCCTGACCCCGATGCGGCAGATCTCGGCGGACAACGCCGGCTACTACCTGGTTGGCTACCAGAGCGAGCACCCGGCCGACGAGGCCGGCTACCAGAAGGTCCAGGTCCGAGCCCGCGACAAGTCGATCAAGCTGCGGGCCCGGCGGGGCTACCGGTACGGCGTCGAGTAGGGGCTCGGCCAAGCCGCTGTGGCAGGCGGCGAGCAAGGAGATGGGCGAGCGGGTAAGGCAAGCGTATCGGGGATTCGTGGAGATGTTCCGCGAGGCATCGCTGAAGGTAAAGTTCGGCAAGGTCGCCGAGGCGATCTTCCCCAAGGGAAGCTTTCCACCAAGCCTGCCGTTCGTCAGGACCGGAGAGGATTTCGATCCGCTAGCGGACGCGGGCGGCTCGCCGAGCTTCGCGCTCGCCCTCGCCCTCGCCGCGACGGTCTGAGACCGGGCGGCAGGCTCTCTGCCTTCCTGATCTAGTCGATCGAGCACGATGAGTTTGCGAAGTCTGCACTTAGTGGGAGGAGTGCGTCTCACTCTCACCCTGATTCCGGGACATCTTCAGATTTCGAGGTCATGACTTCGGGAAGTCGTGCTTGCAGCCCCTGTGAGGCTGCAAGTGCTCTTTCAGTCAGCTCACGAAGCCCCAGGCAGAGCGAAGACGGTGCCCCTGACCGAGGAGCTGTGGTCGCCGGGCCGGGTTGGTTGGAACCTATTAACTCCCTATTAACTCCCCCGTTGGATGACCTCGATCGGGAGCTGGAACGGCGTGGACACCGATTCGCCCGCTACGCTGATGATCTTCTGATCCTCGTGCGGAGCGCTCGAGCCGGCGAACGCGTCAAAGCCAGCATCACTCGGTACCTGACCTCTCGGCTGAAGCTGAGGGTCAACGAGTCGAAGAGCCGGGTGTGCGGTCTCAACGAAGTGGTGTTCCTCGGATTCACTTTCCGGGGGAGTAAGCTCCGTTGGTCCGACGAAGCCTTCGAGACGTTCAAGCACCGCGTCCGTCGACTGAC
>JAAELT010000575.1 GCA_024226315.1 bacterium
GTACACCCCACGTCTCTCCACTCGAAGATCTTTGGAAATAAAACATGTTTAGAGACTTTGAAGGACAACAACAACAACAGGAGATTTCCAAAAACACGATCAATCCAAAATTGTTTGGGGGGGGCTGAGCCCCCTGAAAATCAATCTTCATTTTAGCAAGGGGGACTCCAAGATTGTTGAGGTCTGCGAGTTTCTTATCATTTTGAAGTACTGAAAGTTTCTTAAACGATATTGATCTCACAACTGTGTTTCTTATAGACGAGTTTCTTATAAAAAAGAGTGATGATCATATTTTTGCTTATTTTAAAAAGTTATTTCAGTTAGTTCCGGTCTGTAGTACTGTTCCCTCCAGTGTAATAATTTTTACCTCTTTGAAAACATAAAAGTTTGACCAGTTCTTTGATGTTAACTCGATCGGAGAAACGATATTATGATAATTGTTTCGGTGTTTATGAAAACTTTCTCGGCCGCGAGTGGAGGTAGGTATGAATTTTTCGTTTCTCGTTTCTCGCCCGCTAAGAAATCCGAACGATTTCGTAGCTTGCTCGTTTAGTTTTGCTGTTATATCTCAGTTCTAGACGGTGACGAATTGAACGAAAATATTAAGATGGCTCTTTATTATAGTAATAAGCATGAATTTGGACGAAAATTTAATTTTTTGTATTTAAAACGCTATAAAAAAGTTGGGAGCCGTCGGGGCGTCGGGGGCTCCAAAATGGGGGCCGTCGGGGCCGGGGCAGTGAAA
>JAAELT010000576.1 GCA_024226315.1 bacterium
AGAAAACCAGGACGCGCTGGGCCGAATCCTGAGCACCGGTCTGAGCGTGCAATTCGGAGGAGGACTGCGCGACCTGGCGGGCATTCGGCGGGCGCTCGACCTGGGCGCGAGCCGGGTGGTGATCGGCACGGCGGCGGTGAAGGACCCGGCGCTGGTCGAGACGACGCTGGCGACCTTTGGCCCGGAGCGAGTGGCCGTGGGGATTGACGCTCGCAAGGGCCAGGTGCAGACCCACGGCTGGCAAGAGGCCGCGCCGGTCACGGCGGTCGAACTGGCCCAACGCTGGGCTGACGCAAGTGTACGCTGGGTTATCTTTACCGACGTCGCCCGCGACGGAATGGGCAGTGGCCTCAACCTGGAAGCGACGACGCAACTGGCGCTCAAGACCGGCCTGCACGTCATCGCCTCCGGCGGCGTCGCCAGCCTGGAGGATGTACGGCAAACTGGTGCGGCTGGGTTGAGCGGCGTCATCATCGGGCGCGCGCTCTACGAGGGACAAGTGAGCCTAAAAGATGCGCTACGAATAGAGACAAGTAGAACGACGAAGGAGGATTCCGATGCCTAAACTTTATCGCCCGCGACCGGTCAGTGGATTTCCAGAATGG
>JAAELT010000577.1 GCA_024226315.1 bacterium
ACGCACAGAGCACGACAACCTACGCTTTAGCGCACTTCCGGAGGATTACTCTGTGTTTGCTCATCCCCGATTCTGCTGGCGCGCCCTGCAATCAGGTGCTCCGTAAAGCGCTGAAAATAAATGGCTTATATTGCTTCCTCAACGTGGCCCAGAGCCGAGAACACGATTCAGGGTGAATCGTGGTCCCTTGTTTTGCCGCGGGGTGCGATTCACAGTGAATCGTGGTCGCTTGATTTGTCGGGGTGTTCGATTCACCGTGAAGTGGAGATACCCAACTCCTACGGCGCGAAGTCGTCGACCTTCTCGTAGCCCTCGGGCAACTTCATGCGGTAGGTCTCCGGCGTCACCTCGGGATCGACCTCCAGCTTGGTGAGGGTGATCTCGAACGAGCCTTCGCCCTGGTCCGGGATCGCGAAGTGCTGCACCCGGCGTCGGGGGAGCATGTCCTCGGTGGAAAAGAACCAGGTCGACATCTGACCGCCGCGGCCGTAGTCGACGTGGATCTTGTAGCACTCGACGCCGGCCACCTCCTCCTTGCCCTGCAGCTCCACCGACTGGGCGTTGATCTCGTCGTCGAAGGGCGTCGGGTGCACGAACTCGCGCATGCCGAGGCTGGCCAGGGCCTGGCCGCTGGTCCCCATCACCCCCGGGTCCATGTCCTCGTAGGCCTTCTTGGCGCCGTGATCGATCAGGAAATACGTTTCGCTGTCGCTGCCGCCGGTGAGCTCCAGGGGCTCGCCTGAGCCCTGGCGGGTGGTTTTGACGTGGCCGTAGAAGGTCTCGGGCCCTTGTCCGTTCCAGCCGTACATCACACCGCCGCCCTCGGCCGGGGACCGGAAGTTCAGCGCGACGCCGGTCGGCTTGGTATACCCCTCGAAACGAATGCCCTTGACTGCTTTGACCGCGGCGTCGACCTTCTTCAGGATGGCCACCGCCTCGGAGTCCTTTTCGCCCGCCTCGGCCATCTGCTCAGCCGGCTCAGCCTCGGCCGGCTCAGCCTCGGCCGGCTCGGCCTCCGCCGTGTTGGCCTCCTTCGGGCTGGCGTCGGCCATCTTCGGGCTCGCCGAGGTGCTCAGATCCAGCGCCATGATCTTGACCATGTCGCGCACGTACATGTTCTTGCCCACGATGGTGGGCGCCGACCAGGCCACGCGTTCGAGCAGCTCGACCTCGGAGTGCACGGTGAGGTCTTCCGGCGTGGCGGTGGTCAGGTAGAGCTTGCCCTCCTCGTCGAGCACGATCACCCGGCCGTCGGCGTACACCGAGTTGGCCTTGGCGAAGCCGCGCTTGCGCCACGGGATCTCGCCGGTCTTGACGTTGACCGCCGACATGAATGCCGGCGAGCGCATGCCGCTCGAGCCGTAGACGTAGTCGCCCTTCTGCACGCTGGTCACGTGGTAGAACTGGATCTTGCGCGTCGACCACAGCTCCTCGACCTGGGTCTTGCCGTCTTCGCCGCGGGTCAGCTTGAGCCCGCGGGCGCCCGCCTGCGGCGAGGACAGGAACAGGTACTGGCCGTCGACCAGGGCCGGGTTGTTGATGTTCTGCTCGAACTGGTTCTCCTGGGCGTAGCGCCAGAGCTCCTCGCCGCTCCCGGGATCGACGCCGATCAGCTCCTTGGCCATGAAGGCCACCAGCTGCTCCTGGCCGTCGACCTCGAGGATCTGGGGCGTCGAGTAGCTGTTCTTGTAGCTCATGCTCTGCCAGGCGACGCTGCCGTCCTTCTTGTCGAAGGCGACGATGCTCTTGCCCTCGCCGCCGACCAGGGCGATCACCGTGTCTTTGTACTCGATCGGGCTCGAGGAGTAGCCGTGGGGCAGCAGGTTGCCGCCGAATTCCTCACCCCACAGATCGTGGGACCAGTGGATCTCGCCATCGGCCTTGCTCATGCTGTGCATTCTGCCGGCCACGCCGATGGTGTAGATCCGGTCGCCGGCGATCAGCGGCGTCGCCCGCGGGCCGATGCCGAACTGCACGGCGTGGTTCTCGTGCGGATCGTGGTCGTAGCGTTTCTCCCAGATGGTTTCGCCGCTGTCGGCCTTCATGCAGATGACGGCTTCCTCGTCGCCCGCGCGGTACATGGTGTAGAGGCGCCCGTCCTCGACCAGGATAGTCGAGTAGCCGTCGCCGAGCTCGCGCGACCACAGCGTCTTCGGCCCGGCCTCGCCCCACGACGCGGCGATGCCCTCGCCGGGGGCCTTGAAGTCCTGGCTGGGGCCGCCCCACCGGGTCCAGCTCTCCGCCGGTTCCGCACCGAGCGCGGCCGGCAGAGCGAGCGCCAGAATCAGCACGGCAACACAGGCTCTTCGAGTCCATCCGTTCATCGGGTCACCTTCCTTCGTTTGCATGACGCCGCTTGGCGCGCGGCGGGCACGACCGTCACCGCCGTGCCTCGACCGGCGCGGCGCGCGGCATGATTACCGAGTAGAGATGCTACAGGTACGGCCGCCGAGTCCGCGAGGTTTCGCCGAAGCTGCCTCAGCCGTCGAGCGCCTGCAGGAGATCGGCGATCAGATCCTCCGAGTGCTCGAGGCCGACCGACACACGCAGCAGGTTCTCGGGTGTCGTCGACGCCGGCCCCTCGCTGGATGCGCGGTGCTCGATCAGGCTCTCGACGCCGCCCAGGCTGGTCGCGTTGGTGAACAGCTTCACGCGTGAGGCGATGGCCACCGCCTGCTCGCGTCCGCCACGAACCGCCAGGGACAGCATGCCGCCGAAAGCCCGCATCTGCCGGCGGGCGATGGCGTGTCCGGGGTGCTCTTCCAGCCCCGGATAGTGCACCGTTTCGACCGCCGGGTGCCCGTCGAGCGCCCGGGCGATGGCCAGCGCGTTCGCCGCGTGGCGCTCCACGCGGCAGGCGAGTGAACGCAGTCCGCGCAACACCAGCCAGGCGTTGAAGGGTGACGCCACCCCGCCCAACACCCCGCGGATGTGCGTCAGGTCGTCATACGACGGCTCGCGTTCCTTGAGTACCAGGGCGCCTCCCTGCACGTCGCTGTGGCCACCCATGTACTTGGTCGCCGAGTGCACTACGACGTCGGCGCCGAGATCGAGCGGCCGTTGCAGAATCGGGGTCGCAAAAGTGTTGTCGACCGCGAGGAGCGCGTCGTGGGCATGGGCAATCTCGGCCAGGGCAGACAGGTCCACCACTTTGAGCAGCGGGTTCGACGGTGTCTCCGCCCAGATCAGGCGGGTCTCGGGCCGCAGTGCCGCGCGCACGGCGTCGAGGTCGGCCATGTCGACCTCGGTCGCCGCCTGACCCCAGCGCGGCATGAAATCCTGCGCCATCTCGCGGACGCCGTGGTAGACGTCGTCGGGGTGGAGCATGTGGGAGCCGGAAGGCAGCGACTGAAGGTAGGCGGAGCAGGCTGCCAGCCCCGAGGCGAAGAGGAGCGCCGCCTCGCCACCCTCGCTCGCGGCGAGCGCCTCCTCGAGCCGGCTCTGGGTCGGGTTCGACTCGCGGATGTAGACATGGCCGTCATGGAGCTGGCAGTCGGGGCCGTGCTCGAAGGTGGTCGAGAGATGGATGGGCGGCGCCACGGCGCCGGTCGCGGGGTCGACCTCGGCGCCGGTGTGGATCAGCAGCGTTTCGAGCTTCATCGGGACCTCCTCGGATCGTTCGGCCAGCGCACTCTACTTCGCCAGGGTACACTACAGACCGTAAGCCTGGAGGCAAGAGACACCATGTTCAGAAAGTGGCTGACCAAGCTCGAGCCGGTCAGCATCGCCCAGACGCCGGAAGAGAGGGAGGCGGTGTACCGCTTCCGTTATCAGGTCTACTTCAAAGAGTACGGCCGCCAGCTCGGCTCGCCAGACCACGCCCGCCAGTGGGTGACCGACGAGGACGACGAAAAGGAATTCTCGACGATCCTCTACACCGGAACCACGGAGGAGATCACCGGCACGGTGCGCCTGCGGCACTGGGATCCGGGCTGCGTGCCTCGGTACGAGATCGACGAGGTGTCGATGGACCTTTTTCCGGACCTCGCGCAGCGCCACACCGGCGAGATCGGCCGCCTCATGATCCGGAGGACGATGCGCGGGAAGCTGCTTCTCGCCGCAATCATGCAGAGAGCGTACGAGCTGTTCTGCGGCGACTACCAGACCGATCTCGTGTTCCTCTACTGCTCGCCGGGTCTGGTTCATCACTACCGCAAACTCGGCTGCCGGACCTTCGGCGGCCGGATTGTCCATGCCCCGGACGGCATCATGGTGCCACTGGTCAACATCGTCTCGGACCTCGATTACCATCGCCGAGTCGGCTCACTGGTGACGCCGCTGATCCGCCGCTACTTCGGTCCTGGCAAGCGACCGCCACTGGACCTCGCGCCCTATCGCCACATCCTGGAGAGCGAGGAGGCCCCGATCGAGCTCGACGCCGAGAAGATCTGGGATGAGATGCAGCAGGCCGTCACAAACCAGGAGGCGGACTCCGGCTCGTTCCTCGACTCCCTGCCCGAGGATCTCCTACAGCACCTCGGGCGGCAGGGTTTCGTCCTCCGGGTGACGGCGGAGACGCTGATGACCCGCGCCGGTTTCGGCGAACAGGAGATGTACCTCGTCCTCGACGGAGCGTTCGAGGTCACGTTCGGCGGCAACCGGCTGGCGGTGATGGGACGCGGAGACCTGTTCGGAGAGCTGGCCTTCTTCCTTCCCGGGCGCCGGCGGACGGCCGACGTGCGCGCCCTCACCGACGGGACGCTTCTAGTGCTGCGCGCCAGGACCGTGCAGAAGCTGATCAAATCGGACGCGGAAACGGCGGCACGGTTGCTGCTTCAGATCGGAGCCGTCATGGCCGAGCGCCTGGCCGTCGCGAGCGCCAAGGTGTCCGGAGCACCGGCGGCAGACGACGAGTCGGGATGAGACCGCAAGCCTCGCCGTCACAGCCGTCACGTTTGTGTTGCCCTGGCGCTGCGGCACCAGGCGCGGATGGGCTCGATCGCCAGCTCGTAGCCCCGGGTCGCGATCTCTTCGATCGCTTCGAACTCGAGCGTCTTCCACTCGTTGAGCGGCAGGTCGAGGTAGAGGTCGGCCTGTGACTTTTTCCATTTGAGCGCCGCGATGCTGCCCACCACGGCAGCGCGGTTGAGCAGGCTGAGGATCCCCGGCGCCGGGATCGTCTCCGAGAACGGATTCAGCCGGTTCCGCAGCATCTTCCAGCCGGAGAGCTCGGTGGTGAGCCGCGTGTCGCCCCGGAGGTCCACCGCCTGGCTGACATCCACCGCGATCACCGAGCCGCCGCCGCCGCCCCTTTCGCGCATGACGTCCGCCGGCACGTTGTTGATCAATCCGCCGTCGACCAGCAGGTCGCTCCCCTGCCGCGCGGGAGGCAGGATGCCTGGCAGCGACATGCTGGCGCGCAGGGCGCTGGCCAGCCGACCGCTGCCGTGAACGACTTGCTCGGCCCGCGTGAGGTTGGTGGAGACGGCGAAGAAGGGGATCCACAGGTCCTCGATGTGGCGCTGGCCGAAGAGCGCGCGGAACTGACCGCCGATCTTCTTGCCGGCGAGAAGCGCCACTGCTGGGAAGGTGAAGTCCAGCTGCGCCCCGGCATATTGCGCACACCGGCGCTGGATCTCCGCGGAGTCCAAGCCCTGGGCGTATAGACCCGCGATGATCGCTCCCATGCTGGTGCCCCCGACCCGATCGATCGGTATACTGAGCTCTTCCAGAGCCTTGATGACTCCGAGGTGGGCGAAGCCCCTGGCGCCGCCGCCGCCTAGGACCAGGCCCACGGCGTTGCCGCTCAGCGACCGGGCGAGGCGGGCGAAATCGGCTTCGGATCCGGAGCGGACGTGATAGTGCTCTTCGATTTCGCGCGCGGCCAGCCAGCGCGACGTCCCTGTGGGCTCCAGGCCCCGCTGCAACAAAACCAGGCTGCGGCGCGGTGCCCGTACGCGCGGCCAGTAGCCGGCGAGGGGCTTCTCCATTTCGCCCGGGGTGGGATCCGATTCGGCGTCGGCGACGATCACCAGGTGATCGGCATGGCGCACGCAGCGGTCGGTCCAGGGGGTCCAGTGGGGATCGGCTTGATAGACGACGAAGCGGAAAGTCGCTTCCCGATCGTTGAGCCACTGGGCCAGACGGATGTGATGGGCGTCGGGAGCCTCGATCTGAGCGATCCTGGTCTTGGCGAGCGCCTCGTCCACGTTGGCGCTGGTCAGCAGAAGGGCGGATCCATGGTCGGCCAGGGACCGCATCAGACCACGGGCGACGTCCGCCAGAGGTACTCCATCATTCGCCGGCACGAGAGAGATGGTCTTCGCGTCGCCTTTCGGGAACGATTCCGGAGAGTTCTGGCGAACGAGGCGATCGACGATGATCCGAGAGATCGGGAGCATCGCCCGCGGGTAGCGGTCGATCAGCCTCTCGAGGCCCTGGCTCTGCAATCGAGCCAGACCGGCGTCGCGCACCGCGTAGACTGTGGCGGAGCGCGAGCCCCCGGTCAACAGCGCCATTTCGCCGACCATTTCTCCCGGGCCCATTTCGGCGAGGACCTGCTCGCCCCGCGGGGTCTCGACCGCCGCTCGCAGCCGGCCGCTGACCACGATGTAGGCCGCATCGGCCGGTTCGCCTTGACGGAACAGGTCCTGGCCGCTCTTCAGCGTGAGCCATTCGATCTCCGCTTCCAGTTCTCGGAGCACCTCGAGATCGAGCGGCCCGAAGATGCGGTAGAGCTGCGGCGCCAGGTGCGACAGACGTAGCCGGCTCAGCACCAGCTCGGAGACCCGCCGTGAGGTCTCCGGGTACTTCTCCAGCAGATTGGTGAATCCATCCCGGGACAGGCTGGCCAGGTGGCACGCTGTCAGCGCGCGAACGGTGGCGGTGCGTTTCCCTCCGATGAACAGGGACACCTCTCCCGTGACCTCGCCAGGTCCGACCTCACCGACGACCTGGTCCTCGCCTCCTTCGCGCGCCACCAGGACCGCCAGCCGGCCACGCAGAACGACGTACAATCGGTCGCCGGCGTCCCCGGCCCGCATCAGGGTCTCTTCTGCCGTGCAGCGCACCTCGTCGAGCTCCTCGGCGAGATCCCGCAGCTCCGGCTCGGCGAGAGAAGCGAGGAACTCGCTCTGGGCCCGCAGCGAGAGCAACTCGTCCAGCATGTAGTTCTCCTCGACGGAGAGTATAGACAGATTCCGGGCCGGGGGAGCAGGGCGGGCGCCGCCCCTGCCCGCACCGATCCGCGGTGGGGATCCTGTCCCATAATGAGCCGAGAGGCGGGGTACACTAGACCCATGAGCCGACATCCAGACATCAGCGTCCTTCGCCGTCCATTCACTGGCCTGGCTCTGCTGCTCGGCGCGTTCCTCGTCTCGGGCGCGGCCTGCGGGCAGGTGGGCCACGGTGGTCCGCCAGACGGTGGCCCGCCGGACGGCGGCGCGGAGGGCGCGCAGGCAGCGCCCGAGAACGGGGGGGAGATGACGGAGAATCCACGTTGGAAAGAAGTCGAGCGCCTGGTCTCGGAAGACAAGCTGGCCGCGGCCTCGGAGGTCGCCGGCGAGATCCTGGCCGCCGCCCGCGAGGCCGGCGACGACGAAGAGCAGACCCGGGCGCTGATCAAGCAGGTGCAGCTGCGCACCGGCCTCCACGGCTACGAGACCGCGGTTCGCTTCCTCAAGGAGGAGCCGTGGCCCGAGGCGCCGCTGCAACGCGCGGCGCTCGACCTGTTCTACGCCCGGTCGCTGGTGAATTACCTGCGCTCGTATTCCTGGGACATCCGCCAGCGCGAGCGGGTGGATACCGGCGAAGAGATCGACCTCAAGGCCTGGACGAAGGAGCAGATCGCGGAGGAGGCCCAGCGCGCCTACGTCGAGGTGTGGAAGGGGCGTGAGGAGTGGGGCAGCGAGTCGCTCGGCGCGCTCGCCGAGTACCTGGAGCAGAACACCTATCCGGCGCGCATCCGCGGCACCCTGCGCGACGCGGTCACCTACCTGTGGGTCGGGTTGCTCGCCGACACCTCGCTGTGGCGGCCGGAGCACGATGACGAGATCTACCGTCTCGACGTCGAGGCGATGGCCAGCGACGATCCCGAACAGGTCGCGCTCGACGACCCGGAGGTCCATCCGCTGCTCAAGATGGCCGCGGTCCTGGCCGATCTCGAGCGCTGGCACCGCTCACGCAAACAGCCGGAGGCCGCCCTCGAGGCGCGTATGGAGCGCGCCGACCGCTTGTGGCAGAGCCTCGAGAACGCCGACGACTGGCGGCTGGTGTACCGCGGTCTGGAGCGCGCCCTCGATCGGCTCGGGCGGCGTTACGAGTGGTGGTCCTGGGGGATGGCGACGCTCGCCGACTTCGTGCGCCATAACGAGGGCGATCTGGTGGAGGCGCGGCGGATCGCGCTCGAAGGCGCCGAGGCGCATCCGGAATCTCCGGGCGGCCTGCGGTGCCGCCGCATCGTGGCGGAGATCGAGGCGCCGGCCTACGACCTCACCGCCATGGCCAGCGACGGTCCGGAGCGCCGCTCGATCCGGGTGCACCACCGCAACCTGCCCGAGCTCCACCTCCGCGCCTACGCGGTCGACCTCCGGCGGCGGGTGGAGCAGGCCCGCGACCGCAATCTGCTGCCCGGCCACCGCGAGGTGACGGCGCTGATGGCGTCGAGCGAGCCGGCCGCGGAGTGGACGGTGGAGTTGCCGGCGACGCCGGACTATGTACACCACCGCACCTTCGTGACGCCGCCGATGACGGCGCCGGGCCTGTACGTGATCGCGGCCTCGGCGCGGCGCGACTTCGCGCAGGAGTTCAACCACCAGACCGCGGTCAACATGATCGTCTCAGACCTGGTGCTCGTGACCCGCTCGCACCGAACCGAGGTGGAGCTGACCGTGCGCTCCGGGGAGAGCGGTCGGGCGATCGAGGGTGCGCGGGTCGATTTCTACCGAACCGATTACCGGCAGGGTCACAAGCTCGTCGAGAGCCGAACCTCGGGAAACGACGGTACCGTGCACTTCGCCGCCGCGGACTTCGCCCGCGGAAACCACTTCGCGCTGGCGCGTCACGGCGATCAGGTCGCCCTGACGCAGAACGTCCGGCGCCCGTACTGGTCGCAGCGTTCCTCGGACCGGACGTCGACCCTGATCTACACAGACCGCAGCGTCTACCGTCCACAACAGAAGATCCTGTGGAAGGCGGTGGCCTACCGCGGCGGTAGCGTCGAGGCGAAGGCCGGCGGCGAGACCGAGAGCGGCCGCTTCCAGGTCTTCCCCGAGGCCGAGCTGACCATCGAGCTCAAAGACGCCAATGGCCAGACCGTGGCGACGGCCGAGGTGGTGACCAACCGCTACGGCTCGGCTTCGGGCGAGTTCGAGATCCCGACCGGCCGGCTGCTCGGCGGCTGGTCGATCCACAGCTCGCTGAGCGGCTCCACCGGAGTGCGGGTGGAGGAGTACAAGCGGCCGACGTTCGAGGCCGAGATCCTGGATCCCGAGTCGCCCATGCGCCTCAACCGCGAGGCGACGCTGACCGGCGAAGTGCGTTACTACTTCGGCCTGCCGGTGGTGACCGGCGAGGTCGCCTGGCGGGCGACGCGCGAGCCGGTGTACCCCAGGTGGGGCTGGTACCGCTGGTCCCCGCAGCGCGGCACCGCCCAGACTCTGGCCGCCGGCGAGACCGAGCTCGACGCCGAGGGCCGCTTCCGCGTCACCTTCACGCCGGAGGCCGACGAGCGGCTGTCGAAAGAGGTTTCCTATCGCTACCGGCTGTCCGTCGACGTCACCGACGAGGGCGGCGAGACGCGATCGGCGTCGCGGGCCTTCCGGCTGGGCTTCGTCGCCGTCGAGGCGACGCTGGACAGCGAGGCGGACTTTTTCCGCCAGGGCGAACCGGCAGAGATCGTCATCCGGCGCACCGATCTGAACGGCGTTCCCCGCGCCGGCAAAGGCAGCTGGAAGCTGCTGTCCCTGGAGCAGCCCGAGCGCGCCCCGTTGCCGGCGGAGCAGCCGAGGCCGCCGGCGCCGGAAGAAGAGACCGAGTCGTTCGAGACCCCGGGCGACGGGCTTCAACCCCGCTGGGTCAGGAGCTATTCGCCCGAGCAGGCAATGGCGTCCTGGTCCGACGGACGCCGGCTTCGCGACGGACAAGTCGAACACGGCGAGAACGGCGAGGCGAAGGTCTCCCTCGACGGCCTGGCTCCCGGCGCCTACCGCCTGCGCTACACCACCACCGACGCCTTCGGCGAGGACTTCGAGATCGCGCGCGAGATCGTGGTGGTGGGCGAGCGGACGCCGCTGGCGGTGCCGCTGACTCTGATGGCCGAGCGCGACTCGGTGCCGGTGGGAGACGTCGCCCGATTCTTCGTCCACACCGGCCTCGAGGATCAACAGATGCTGCTCGAGGTCTACCGGGCGGGCCTGCGCATCGAGCGCCGGGCTCTTCAGGCCGGCGAGTTGGTCGAGATCCCTGTCGGGACCTCGCACCGCGGCGGTTTCAGCCTTCAGCTCACCGGCCTGCGCGATCACCAGATGATGACTTTCCGGCGCGATGTCTTCGTGCCCTGGGACGACCGCCGGCTCGAAGTCGAATTCGCCACCTTCCGTGACCGGCTGAGGCCGGGCGACGAGGAGACCTGGCGGGTGGTGATCAAGGGCAGCGACGAGGAGGCGCTCGGCCGGGGCGCCGCCGAGGTGCTGGCCTACATGTATGATCGCAGCCTGGACATCTTCGCCCAGCATCGACCGTTCGACCTGATCGGCATCTATCCCCGGCATACCGGCGTCATCGGCGTGCAGTCGAGCCTCGGGTCGGCGAGCCCGGTCTGGCAGCTGAGCAAGGACTTCGTCCGGTTGCCCGAGTACCCGAGGTTCACCGCCGACCGGCTGAAATTCTACGACGGCTATGGCATCGGCGGTCCGGGTAGGCGCAGACGGTCGGTCGCCAAGGCGTCGCGGGTGCCGTTGGCCCCGGCCCAGGTGCAGGAGATGGCGCCGCAGGACGGCAGGTTCGTCGAGAGCATGGAGGTCGTTGGGGACGCTCCCGAGGTCGAGGGCACTCTGTCGGCCACGTACGCGGCCGCAGAGCCTGCCGCTGAGCCCGAGCCACCAGGCGCGCCACTGCCGCCCGACGAGCCGGTCGAGCTGCGCACGGATTTTTCCGAGACGGCATTCTGGGAGCCGCACCTGGTCACCGGCGAAGACGGTTCGGTGGCCTTCGAATTCACCGTGCCCGACTCGGTGACCGAATGGAACGTGTGGGTGCACGCCTTGACCCGCGACCTGCGCGGCGGCTCGCTCCAGCAGAAGGCGAAAACGGTCAAGGAGCTGCTGGTGCGCCCGTACCTGCCGCGCTTCTTCCGCGAGGGCGACGTCGCGGAGCTCGAGGTAGTGGTCAACAACGCCGGCGAAACGGAGCTGTCGGGCGTGCTCGACTTCGAGATCATCGATCCGGACACCGAGGAAAGCCTGCTGTCCGACTTCGGCCTCGGCCCGGCGCAGGCCTCCGGCGTGCCGTTCAACGTCGCCCCCGGCGGCGGCACTTCCCTGACCTTCCCGGTCGAGGCGCCCGCCCGCGTCGGCCCGGTGGCTTTCCGGGTGATCGGCCGGGCGGACGACTTTTCGGACGGCGAGCTGCGTCCGCTGCCGGTGCTCCCCGGCCGCCTGCACCTGGCGCAGTCGCGCTTCGCCACCTTGCACGACGAGGACCGCCGCACCCTGGTGTTCGAGGACCTCCTGGACGAGGACCCCACCCGCATCGACGAGCAGTTGGTGGTGACGCTCGACGCCCAGCTCTTCTACAGCGTGCTCCACGCCCTGCCCTACCTGGTGGAGTACCCGTACGAGTGCACCGAGCAACTGCTCAACCGCTTTCTTTCCACCGGCATCGTGTCGAGCCTGTACGAGGACTACCCGGCCGTGGCGAAGATGGCGAAGGAGCTCTCTGCCCGCGAGACCGTCCTCGAGCCCTGGGACGCGGACGATCCCAATCGCAAGATGGCGCTCGAGGAGACGCCCTGGCTGCGCCAGTCCCGCGGCGGCCCGGATCCCAAGCTGGATCTGATCAACGTGCTCGACCCCGAGATCGCCGGCGCGCAGCGGGAAGCATCGCTGGCCAAGCTGCGCAATGCCCAGACCTCCCTCGGCGGCTTCCCCTGGTGGCCTGGCGGGCCGCCCTCGCCCTACATGACCCTCTACCTCCTGCAGGGTTTCTCCCGCGCCCTGGAGTTCGAGGTTGCAGTGCCGCAGGACATGGTGACCCGCGCCTGGAGCTACATGCACCGGCACTACCTCGACCGCATGGTGCGCGACATGCAGCGCGAGGACTGCTGCTGGGAGTTCGTGACCTACATGAACTACGTGCTCTCCAGCTATCCAGACGACGTCCCGCCGGAGGCGGGCCAACGTAACACGGCGCCAGAGGCGGGCCAACGCAATACAGACTGGACGGGAGGCGTGTTCACCGAGGACGACCGCCGCAAGATGCTCGACTTCTCGTTCACCCACTGGCGCCAGCACTCGCCGCGCCTCAAGGGCTACCTGGCATTGACGCTGCAGCGCGCCGGCCGCGAGGAGGACGCGCGGCTGGTGTTCGACAGCGTCATGGACTCGTCCAAGACCACCCAGGACGAGGGCACCTTCTGGGCGCCCGAGGACCGCGCCTGGCTGTGGTACAACGACACCATCGAGACCCACGCCCAGGCGCTGCGCACCCTCACCGAGCTCGGCCCCGACGACGCCCGCCGCCACGGCCTGGTGCAGTGGCTTCTGTTCAACAAGAAGCTCAACCACTGGAAGTCCACCCGCGCCACGGCGGAAGTCATCTACAGCCTGGTTCACTACCTGGAGCGCGAGGGCGCGCTCGGCGTCAAGGAGGAGGCCACTGTCACCCTCGGTGACCGCCGAGAGACCTTCACCTGGGAGCCTGACCGCTATGAGGGCAAGAGCCAGCTCGTGTTGGTGGGTGAGGAGATCGACCCGCAATCGATGTCCACGATCGAGGTGGCGAAAGAGACCCCGGGCTTCATGTTCGCCTCGGCCACCTGGCACTTTTCCACCGAGAAGCTGCCGGAGGAAGCGCGTGGCGACTTCTTCTCCGTGACCCGGAAGTACTTCAAGCGCGTCAACACCGGCCGTGAGTGGATCCTCCAGCCGCTCACGGACGGCGCGGCTCTCCAGCCTGGCGACCAGCTCGAAGTCCAGATCTCGCTGCGCGCCAAGCACGCCGCCGAGTACGTCCACCTCCGCGACCCGCGCGGCGCCGGCTTCGAGCCCGAGACCACTGCGTCATCCTACAAGTGGGACCTCGGCATCGGCTGGTACGAGGAGGTGCGCGACAGCGGCACCAACTTCTTCTTCGAGTGGCTGCCGGCGGGCGAATACACCTTCAAGTACCGCCTGCGCGCCACCCTCGCCGGCACCTTCCGGGTCGGCCCGGCGACCGTGCAGTCGATGTACGCGCCGGAGTTCGTCGGCTACTCGGCGGGAGCGAAGCTGGGGATCGAGCCGGGGGGCTGACCGATCCCCTCGAGCATCTAGGTGCAGAAACAGGTCTTGGGGCCCGGTCCCGGGTAACAGCCGAAGCGCCACCTCGCGCAAACGAAGTCGTAGAGCGGCTGGCCAGAGCAGACACCCTGGCAGTCTGTGTGGGTGTTGCACTCCACGCAAGTGTCCACCACGCGCGCTTTCAGCGTATCGATCACTGAAGTGAAAAGCGGTAGGGCGACGGGCACCGCCGTGACTGCGGTCTCTGGTGTCGCGGCGGCCTGCGACGCGAGTGGCTCGACCTTGGTCGCCGCGGTGGCTTCACGGACCGCGGCCACGGGTGCCGACGCCATTTCTTTCAGCGCGACCACTTCTTCGCTGGCGGCAACGGCGGCAGCTCCGTCGGGCTCGGCCAGAGCCGGCGTCAGTGCAGCGGTCAGACCGAGGATGAGGAGCAAGGTCACTTTCTTCGCCATGTCGTTCTCCTGAGATTAGGTTCGGGTTGGTCGTACGGTTTCGCCCGCGGGTCGGGACCGCTCAATGAGGTCCCGCTAGACACGCGCAATCGCGCGCCTGAATGGGTCAGCCGTCGAGCCGGCTCAGGAGCTGGCGGTACTCAGCGGCGCGGTCGGGTTTGCCCCAGGCTTCGTAGAGCCCCACGAGACCGTCGAGCGCCTCCGCGACCCGCGGCCCGCCTTCGCCCGCGAGCGTCTCGTGGCTTTCGACCAGGAGCTTCTCGGCCTCGTCGAAGCGCCCGAGCTGGACGAGGCAGGCTCCCAGGAGGCTCTGGGTCTCGGCGATGGCGGGGTGGCCCGCGGGCAAGCCCCGGGTGCGCAGCTCGAGGGCCTCGCGGAGCAGCGGCTCCGCTTCATTCGGTGCCCCGGACTCGATCTTCAGGGCCGCCAGGCCCTGCAAACTGTAGGCGCCGCCGGGGTGGCCCTTCGGAAGCGCCCGGAGAACGATCGCGTGCGCCCGTCGAAAGTGCGACTCCGCGGCGGTGAGGTTGCCCTTCCAGTGCATCAGCCTGCCCAGGTTGTAATGGAGCGGGGCCATGTTCCGATGGTCTTCACCCAGGATCCGGGGCGCGAACGCCAGCAGCTCGAGATAGAGCTCTTCCGCCTCTTCGAGCTCCCCTCTCTGGAGCAGGAGCGCGGCCAAGTCGTTCAGGGCCTGTCCGACCTGCGGGTGCTGGCCGAAGATCGGGCGCCGGATGGCGAGGACCTCGCGGTACAATCTCTCGGCACGATCGAGATCTCCCTTTTGCCGCATCAGGCTCGCCAGGTCGACGAGGACGTCGGCGACTTCCAGATGCTCGCTGCCGCGCTCGCGTCGCGTGGCGCGGAGGGCCTTTTCGAGAAGGTCTTCCGCGGCATCTAGATCGCCGATCTCGGTGAAGGGCTGGGCCAGGAGACGGCGGCTCTCGGCCACCTCGAGGGCGTCGTTCCCCAGGATCTCGCGCCGCAGCTCGAGGGCCTGGCGGTGGAGGCGCTCGGTCTCGGGATAGTCACCCTGCATGAAGAGCACGTTCCCCAGGCTGTGGAGGCTGTCCGCGACCGGCAGGGACTCGGGCCCCAGCGCCTGGCGGCGGATGTAGAGAGCCTCGCGAAAAAAGCGTCCGGCTTCGTCGTAGGCAGCCGTCGACAGGTGTAGTGCCCCGAGATGGTCGAGGCTGTCGGCGACGTCGAGATGACCCTCCGGCAGTACGCGGCGGCGCTCTGCGAGTCCCTCCTCGAGCAGCGGTCGCGCCTTCTCGAAGAGGGCGAGGCGGAGGTAGATGTAGCCCATGGTGTCGAGCAGCATGCCGCGCAGCTCGGGCTCGTCGTCGAGCCGCTGGCGGATCTCCTCCGATCCCCGATCGAGGATCTCGCGCACCGTCACCTCCCGGCCCGATGCCCGCCAGGGGTCGGTGTTCTGAAACAGATCTACCAGGAACGCCGACAGCTCCCGCGCCTTGGTACTCTCGAGTTGGACGCGATCGTGTTCCCGGGCGAGCTTCGTGGCCTGCCGCGACTTGTCGATCGCGAAGGCGAGCAGGAGCGCGGCCACGGTGGCGGCGATGGCGACCGCGACGCGGTTGCGGCGCAGGTACTTGGTGGCTCGATAGCCGAGGGTCTGGGGCCGGGCGAGGATCGGCAGACCCGCGGCATGGCGCCGCAGATCCTCGGAAAGCTGCTCCACGGAGGCGTAGCGGCGGCCGGGCTCTTCGTCGAGGGCCTTGAGCAGGATGCCGTCGAGGTCGCGGCCGAGCTGGGTCGGGGCCGGCTCCCGCGCCAGCACGCGTTCGATCTCCGGCGGTGCCAGGGACTCGTAGAGACGCGGCGGGCAGCCGGTCAGGAGACAGTAGAGCAGTACCCCGAGGGAGTAGATGTCGGTGGCGGTGGTGATCGGCTCACCGCGCAGCTGCTCGGGACTGGCGTAGTTGGGGGTCAGCGGCCGCAGGCCTTGCCGGGTCACCTCGGAATCCACGTCGTCGGGCTGGAGCAGCTTGGCGATTCCGAAGTCGAGGAGCTTGGGCACGCCCTCGGCGGTGATCAGGATGTTATCGGGCTTGAGGTCGCGGTGCACGACCAGGTTGCGGTGAGCGCACTGGACTGCGGCGCAGACCCTCTGGAACAGCTCGAGACGCTCGGCGGTCGAGAGCCCCCGCCGCTCGCAGTAGTCGTCGATGGCGGTGCCCTCGACGTACTCCATCACCAGATAGGGCAGGCCGTCGTCGGTGGTACCGCCGTCGAGCAGCCGGGCGATGTTGGGATGCTCGAGATTCGCCAGGATCTGACGCTCGCCGCGGAAGCGCCGCAAGAGATCCCGCGCCGCCGACTCCTTGGCGAGCTTGATGGCGACCTGCTGGTGGTACTCGTCATCGTCGCGGTCTGCGAGGTAGACGGTACCCATCCCGCCCTGGCCGATCGGGCGCAGGATCCGGTAGGGGCCGATCCGCTCCCAGTTCCGGGCCGGCCGCGACCGCCACAGCTCGATCCAGGCGCCGAGCGCGGGTTTCTCGAGGAACCGAGGGGCCGCCTCGGCGTCGGCCTGGAGCAGCGACTCGATCTCGTCACCGAGAGTGGGGTCGCCCGCCAGCTCGGAATCGAGGAAAGCCTGCCGTTGCTCCGGGGGCTGCTCCAGGGCAGCCTCGAAGATCCTCGCCGCCTTTCCCCAGCGCTCGGCGGGCTCTTGTTCGGCCGTAGTCATCTATCCTCCATGAAGACACGCGTATTCGCGCGGCGATCCGGCTCATTCGGAGAGCGTCTCCTCGCCTTTCATCTCACGATAGAGCCATGCCTTGGCCAGCCGCCACCGGCGTTTGACCGTCGCCTCCGAGCAGCCGAGGACCTCGCCCGTTTCCTTGTTGGAGAGCCCGCCGAAGAAGCGGTATTCGACGATCTTGACCTGAACCGGATCCACCTCCTCGAGGCGGCACAGAGCCCGGTCGAGCGTCAACAGCTGGTCCGGCCGCTCGACCGCCAGGTCGACGACCTCCGACAGCGGCACCCTCTCGGCGGCGCCGCCGCGCTTGGCGGAGTGATGGCGGCGCGCGTGATCGACCAAGATCCGCCGCATCATCCTGGCGGCGATCCCAAAGAAATGGGAGCGGTTCTGCCAGCAAGCGTTCTTCTGATCGACGAGCCGGAGATAGGCCTCGTTGACCAGGGCGGTGGGCTGGAGGGTGTGACCAGGCCGCTCGATAGAAAGGTAGCCCGCGGCGATCTTCCGCAACTCGCCGTAGACCAGGGGGAACAGCTCCTCGCCCGCCTGCTCATCGCCTCCCCGCCATGCCTCGAGGAGACGGGTCACGTCCCGTCCACCTGAGGAATTCATAGATGAAAAGCTATCAGCTTCGCGACCGCATGACAAGAGTCTCCAGACTGCCCTCCAGACTGCGACTCGTTTTCAGTCGCCGTCTGTGCCTTGCGACGTCCTCTACTATTTCTGGGTCAAGGTACTTCCCTGCCCGGAGTGCTCGGCGGAGGTCGATCTCCGATCGTCCTACGTGTTCGCCAGGCACGCCTACGTCAAGAGAAACCCCCGAGCCCAGGTGCTGTGCCCTGGCTGCCATGGCGTCTTTCCGGCTCAGTATTCGGACGAGTCTGTCGACTGTCCGGCCTGCGAGCTGCGATTCGATCCCCGCGTGGGGCCCGTGCGCCGCAGCAAGGCACGGTGCGGCGGTTGCGGCGCGGAATTCCCGGTCGCCAAGACCGCGTGCGCTATGGGCAAGCCTCCGGGGCACAGGCTCTACGCGAAGCTCGTCTTGCGGCGGGACGGCACGCGACAGTATTTGCCGGCTACCTCCGAAGACCTCCACGCCTACGCGCTGGCGGGTCGCCGGCTGCGGTCGATGAAGCCGCCGAAGCCCGAAGTCCAAATCCAGGACGGACACAACACGCGCCAGGTTCTGAGCTATGGATATTCCTCCTGGGATCAGATGTTCAATGATCGGCAGCGCCTGGCACTGGCGATCCTCGCCGACGGCATCCGGAAGCTGGAGCCTTGTGCAGAACGTGACGCACTGATGCTGCTGTTTTCGGGCGTCTTGGAGTTCAACAACATGTTCGCCAGCTACAAGGGCGAAGGCACCGGCGCCGTCAGGCACATGTTCAGCCATCACGTGCTCAAGCCGGAGCGCACGCCGATCGAGGCCAATCTCTGGGGGACTCCCAAGAGCTCCGGCTCCTTCTCGACCCTCTTTCGCTCGCGGTTGCTCCGGGCGTTGGACTACAAGCAGGCCCCGTTCGAGGTCGCCGTCGACAGGCGCGACGGGAAAACGAGAGGCCGGAAAGTCTTCGGCCTCAGCCCGCCGATGGGTGGCTTCCTCCTGGATCGCTATCCCGAAGAGGGTCTGCCGGCAGGATCGGTGTACCTGTCCTGCGGCGACTCGGCGAGAGGCGTGATTCCCTGCAGCGAGCGGTCCGGAGCGCACGGAAGCGCACGATCCGTTTCAACAAAGCCGGGCGCGAGTTGTCGGAGAACGACGTACGCGTGATCGTGCACAGCCAGCTGCTGGTCGAGCTGTCACGCGTCGGAAACAAGCGCCGGGCACTGTCGCGCCTTGCCGAGCTGTTGCTCGAAACGTCGACGCCGGTTCTCGAGCTGTGGCGCAATCAAGAGGTGGCGACCGAGGTCGGCGCCGAATCTGAAGCCGATCAGCTGAGCTTTGTTCTATAGGACCGCCGCCTCGACTCGTCGACCGGCCCGGTCAGAGTCGGTACGGCCTCCAAGAAGGGGTCTGGATGGCTGGAAGGCTATTCTTCTAGCGTCAGGGAAGGCCTTTCGCTAGCTTGGCAGCTGGGTCCCTCCGGGGCCAGAAGGCCTTTTCGCGGCTGGTCAACTCCTACCCCCTACCCATGGAAGGAGTTTCACGGCTCTGACAACTCTATCCCTGGCGCCGGGGTAGGAGTTGTCGGGGCTCGGCAACCTGTTCCCTGACGTCAGGGTAGGAGTTGTCCGGCTCGAACATGTTGTTCCTTGTTAGGAAATCCTTCTCTCGGGGAGCAGATTTGCACTCTTGGAGAGCCAGCCTCGTGAATGAGATTCAAGAAAATGAATCTTCCCCTGAAATCGCAATGGGAGCCCGCCTTCGGCCCCCTACCCGGACGGGTAGCCCCGAATCAACCCCTCCGACCGGTGCAGCCAGAAGTAAAATGGGCTAATGTAATTGTTGCCTGCGAGAAAGGCACAGCCGGCGAAAGCCGGTGCCGCAAGCCACGGGGTCCTCGCCTCTTCCGCGACGGGCCTCCCGCCACGAAGGTCTCAAGATCGCCAGGCTTGCCGAAAGGCAGCAGATTCTGCTCGACAGCGCCCGGCTGCGGCTCGGAGAGCCGCAGCTCGTGTCCCCGGTCGAGACAAAAGGAGACCCTCATGAAACGTCGTGCCCTCATCATCTTGGCTTTGGTAGCGACGACCCTGATCCCGGCGCTGGCCGCGGCCGGGGTCACGAGATTGGAGATCACTCGCCAGGAGCCGTTCGCCGACGGCATGCCCTTCGGCGCGAGCGGACCCTACGAGAAGCTGGTCGGGAAGGCCTACCTGGAGGTCGATCCCACCGATCCGCGCAACGCCGTCATCCAGGATCTCGATCTCGTCCCCACCAACGCGGCGGGCAGGGTCGAGCTCTCGACCGACGTCCTCATCTTGAAACCCGTCGACATGCACCGGGGCAACGGCAAGATCTTCTTCGAGGTCAACAACCGCGGCGACGCCATCGCGTTCCCGCTGCTCAACGACACCGTCGTGTTCCCGGTCAACGATCCGAGCAACGCTGCCGATGCCGGCAACGGATTCCTCATGCGTCAGGGCTACACGATCGTCTGGGCCGGCTGGGAGGGCGACGTCAAGGCCGGCAACGATCGATTCACCATCCAGCTGCCGGTTCCAACGTCCGACGGGACGGTGACCGGCGAGGCGATCACCGAACGGATCCTGGTCGAGTTTCACGATCGCAACTTCGCCGGCGAGACCCCGACCACCAAGCCCCTGAGCGGCGGCCCGAGCTTCGGGGAAGACTTCATAAGCTATGAGGCGGTCTCGACCGACCCGTTGGAGGCCGAGGCCGAGCTCAGGGTGCGCCCCAGCGATTCGTTCCGGCCGGGGCGGGCAGGCATCCCCGAGGGGGAGATCGTCCCCACCAGCGAGTGGAGTTTCGCTGACTGCCCTGACGGGCCGCCCGGCACGCCGTCGACGACGGATCTCTGTTTCTTCGCCGGCTTTCGCAACGACCGGGTCTATCAGCTGATCTATCGCGCGAAGAACCCACGGGTCATGGGCCTGGGCTACGCCGCTACCCGCGACCTGATCTCCTTTCTCCGGCACGCCGCCGTGGATGACGCGGGCACGCCGAATCCCCTGGCCGCGGAAATCGAGGCGGCCCTCTGCCAGGGCATCTCCTCGAGCGGCATGTATCTACGAGATTTCCTCTTCCAGGGCTTCAACGAGGACGAGATGGGCCGCCGGGTCTGCGACGGCATGAGCATCCACATCCCCGGGGCCCACAAGCTCTACCTGAACTACCGCTTCGCCCAGCCGAATCCTTTTTCGGTGCCGCACCGTGACCGCTACGTGCCCGACGTGGACTTCCCCGTAACCTACCAGGTGGCGCCCGACCCCTTGGGAGAGCTGCCGCCCGACGGTCTCCTACGGCGCTGCCAGGCGAACGGCACCTGCCCCAGGATCTTCCATACCGACACCTCCACGGAGTACCAGGTGTTCCGCTCGGCACTGGTGCACACCGACGGCCAGGGCAACGACCTTCCCCTGCCGCCGGAGGTGCGGATGTATCTGCTCGCGGGGACCCAGCATTATGTCTTCAAGGGCTTCCCGCCCGACCGCGGCTTTGGCGACCGCCAGCTCCAGCAGCCGTCGAACGCCACCCACGCCGGAGTCCTGATGCGCGCCCTGTTGGTGGCGCTCGACCAATGGGTCACCGAGGGTATCGAGCCGCCCCCGAACCGTATCCCGACCGTGGCGGCGGGGACCCTGGTGCCACCGGATCGCCCCAGCGTCGGCTTTCCCGACATTCCGGGCGTCAAGTACACCGGCGGCATCAACGCCTCCGGTGAGCGGGATTTTGGCCCGCGGGCGCCGCGAGGCGAGAATCGGGGGATCGTCGACAACCTGCTGCCTGTAGTGCTTTCGGAGCACGTCGACCTGGTGCCGCGGGTCGATACGCTCGGCATCGACCTCGGCGGGATCAACCAGCCGATCGTCGAGGTGCCGGTGGCCACCCTGACCGGCTGGAACCTGCGCACCGCGGAATTCACGGAAGACGACTACTGCGATCTCTGCGGCATGACGATCCCTCTGTTCGAGACCGCGGCCGAGCGTCTGGCGGCGGGTGATCCTCGACCCTCGCTCGAGGAGCTGTACCGCAACCACGGCGGCTACGTGAGGCGCATCGCGGCGGCCGCGCGGGCGCTCAGAGACCAGCGCCTGATGCTGCAGGAAGACGTGGCGCGCGTCATCGTCGAAGCGGCGCAAAGCGAGGTCCTGAAGTAATCCGCCCCCGTGGAGCCCGCCCGAGCGGGCGACCGAAAACCCTGCAACATCTGGAGGATCAACCCATGCGATCCAAGCTCTGTCTCGTGCTCGCGGCCTTGCTGGTGGTGGTCTGCGCCGCCCCGGAGGCCCTCGCCAAACCAAATGAGAAGCAGGTGAATCTCGCCACCGGGGTGAAGCTCCGGTACGTGGTGGAAGGTCCCGCGGACGGGACGCCCATCATCTTCCTGCACGGGTTCACCGACTCCAGCCACTCCTGGTCCTCGACCACCCCGTTCCTCTCCGACCTCTACCGCATCTACGTTCCGGACCAGCGGGGTCACGGCGACTCGGAGAAGCCCCTCCATGGCTACTCCATGGCGCAGTACGCCGAGGACGCCGTCGCCTTCATGGACGAGCTCGGGATCGAGCAGGCGGTGATCGTGGGCCATTCGATGGGCAGCTTCATCGCCCACCAGATTGCCTCCGCCTACCCGGAGCGCGTCAGCCACCTGGTGCTGGTGGCCTCGGCCCATACGTCGGTGCGCAACGAGGTCATCACCTTCGTCTGGGACGAGATCGTCGGCCCGCCTGATTTCCAGGACCCGATCGACCCGGACTTCATCCGCGAGTGGCAGACCGGCCCGAACCCGGTGGAACCGGTCTTCTTCGAGACGGCGCTGGAGGAGACGGCCAAGGTGCCGGCGCGGGTGTGGAAGGCGGCGCTGCGGGGCCTGCTCACCGACGACCACATCGACTTCCTGGATGACGTCACCGCCCCCACCCTGATCATCTGGGGCTCTCTGGACGCGTTCTTCACGGTCGCGGACCAGCAGGCCCTGCAGGCGGCCCTGCCCGACGCCGTCTTCATCGCCTACGACGGCGCCGGTCACAATACCCAGTGGGAGCAACCCCAGCGAGTGGCCGAGGACATCCTGGACTTCATCGACTAGCGCCGCGAGAAGCGCGTGATCGTTGATCCGCGCCGGGGCGCGGAAACCGTCTCGACGAGGCGCGACGGGGGCCAGAGCGCGGCAAACGGGGGTTCAACCCGTGAGAGCTAAAACGCGCACAGCATGCAATGGCACCCTTCACTCGCGTCCACGCAGTGCTGGACCGGCGAGATGGTGGATTGCTCGGCGTGGGTCGTCAAGAACCGCCAGCCGGGGGCGAAGTTGGAGGTGCCCGGCAAGAACGTGTCGGGCTCGCCGTCACTGTCGGTATCGGCCAGGACGACCCCCTCGTGAGAGAAGCTCGGATTGCCGGGCCGGCTCGCCCAGAAAGTGTTGGAGAGGATCGGGAAGGTCGCGCTGCGCGACAGCTCCAGCCGTTCATGGCTCTTGCCCGCGAGCGATGTGAACGTCACTCGGACGCGAAGCGAGATGGGGGCGAAGTAACGTCCCCCCCGGTCGTGATCGCGCACGATCTTCATGCGGGTCACGGGTTGCTGGCCGTCGAGGGAGACGGAAACCTGGAAGGCACCACACGCGGTTTCGATGGGCTTGATGCTCGAGAACGACAGCGCCCGCATCTGGACGCGGGTCTGGGCCACGCCCCGTCGGTCGAAGCGGGCGTCGTCGAGACGCTGGATGATGGTGTCTGCGCCGCCCAGGGCGCCAGCAGGACTGGTGGCGATGGGCTCGCCCTTGAAGGTCACCTTGCCGGTGAAAGGAGCGGAGCCGCTGCAAAAGAAGCCCGCGGGAATGGGATCGGAGGAGAAGTCGAAGAACGTCCTACCTTCGTCTCCGGTGACCCACAGGTCGATGCCGTTTTGGATCACCGGATCAGTCGCCGCCGCTGGCAGCGCCATGAAGAAAACCAGGCCCAGGATGATGATCGTTGGCTTGCGGGTGCTCTTGCTCGACATGTTGATCCTCCATTCTCCGTTTGCGGTACACGTAGCGTCGACCAGATCTCCTGGTCTTCCCGAACAGCTTTTCTGGATAGTTGAACCAATTACCTAACACATCGAGAAGCAATTGTCAATCTCTCTGTTCGCAGAGCTTTCCCTAATTCTCAGACCCTTGGCCAGCCGCCACCGACGCTTGACGGTCGCCGCCGAACACCTCGGCCGTGTTGAATGCCTCGCCGCCCAGGTAGGGACGGCTGGCGTGGGCGGCGGTGTTCTCGGATTTGTCGGACGGCTCGCGGTGGTTACCGTGCTAGGGTTTGTGCGATGACGGCAAGAGCCGCGGCCGATGCGCCTCACTCGAAGCAGCAAGACCCACCCGGGAAGGACGCGGCTCCATCGACCGCCGGAGCGGCCGAGACGGCCGACCTGAAGCTGGTTGCCGACTTCCTCGACGGCGATCCGGAGGCCGTGGGCACGGTGTCGCTGTGGGTCAGGCAGGCCGCCGGACGCCATCGCCGCCGCCTGCCGGCCGAGTGGGACGATCTCCTTCAGGATCTGCTGGTCGAGGTCACCACGGTCCTGCCACACGGCGGCGAGCGGCCTGCCGGCGCTCCAGGAGCAGGTCTTCTGGAGTCCGCGGAGCCTGAAGCTCGGTGCCTCGCGGCCCGATCTCAACGAGGTGGGTACGTCGCTCGCCTACGACGGTGCTGGCCGGTTGACGCAGGCGGTGCGCAGCCACGCGCCACTGATCGATCTCGCGAACAACCAGGAGCCCGATTCCGAGTCGATGGCTGAGGCGAAGGAGACCTCGCGCTTTTATTATGCCCGGGCACAGAATCTGATCGGCAAGGAGGAGCTGGAGTATGGAGTGCCGGAAGCGACCGAGCTGCCCACCGACACCTCGGGGCGCAACCGCCCTGGCGCAATCGGCGACGAAGCACTGAGCTGGGACGTCAACGGCAACCTGGTCGCCAAAGGCGAGCAGCTCTACTACTATGACTACCGCAACCGGCTGACCCTGGTGACCGACCAGGAGGACGAGGAACTGGCGCGCTACAGCTACGACGCATTCAATCGCCGGGTGCGAGTCGTCGCCGGCGGCAAGACGCGGGACACCGTGTGGGACGGCTGGCAGGCGATCGAGGAGTACGAGAACGGCACCCTGAGAGAGCGCCGGGTCTACGGCAACGGGATCGACGAGGCAGTCTGCCTGGAGCGGGATCTCGACGGCGACGGCGTCCTGGAGCAGACCTACTCGCCGCTCTACGACTCTTCGGGTAATCTCGCGGTAGTGACCGACGACCAGGGCAAGCCGATCGAGCGCGCGTCGTACCGAGCCTTGGGCGCCGGGACGTTGAGAGTGGATTCGACGCCGCCGGAGGTGGAGCAGGTACGGGTGGTCCAGGGGGAGGTCTGGGTCGAGCTCTCCGAGGAGGTCTTGAAGAGTGAGCTGGACCGCGCGGTGAGCGACGGTGGCTTGGTCCTCTACAACGTCACCGCCGACGAGGCTCTGCCGATCGCGGTCTCACAGCCGGTCACGACCGGTGATCAGGCGCGGCGGCGGCTGGTCATCACCACCACCGATCTACCAGCCACCGGCGAGGTCGTGCGGTTGACGTTCGAGCCCGAGGCGCTGGTGGATCTGTTCCACAACCTCCCGCCTGCCGCCTTCGAGCACAGCTTCTCCTGGCCGGCTGGTGACGTCGTCCTTGTCGACACGCAGGCGCCCGCCATCGCGGTGGTGGTCGCGCGCTCCGGCATCGTCGAGATCGAGCTCACTGAGGAAGTCGACCTCGCCGCAGCCGCTACGGCGATCGAGCTCGACGGCGCCACGACCACTTGGAGCCTGCCAGAAGACCGCTATACGCTGATCGCCGAGACCGCCCTGGACACGGGAGCCCACTCGCTGACGATCGACACCCAGCCCCTGGACCTGGCCGGTACCGGGCTCGCCGAGTCTTTCAGCGCGACCATCGTCGTCGACTCCGAGGTGCCGCAGCAGATCGTCTACCGGCGGCCCGACCCGCGGGAGACCCCGAGCTCCGCGACTGGCAACCGCCTTGGCTTCCACGGTCTGCCCAAAGAAGCTGAGACCGGTTTCCTGTACGTCCGCAACCGCTACTACGACCCACAGATGGGCCGCTTCATCACCCCGGATCCCCTGGGTTATGTCGATGGGCCGTCGATGTACCAGTTTGCCGGGTACAACTCGTTCAACTATGGGGATCCACTAGGGTTGTACGCTGAAGGCGGTCACTACTACACGACTCTTTATGTTGCGCTTCAAACAGGGTATTCTCCAGTCGAGGCTTTTAGGCTTGCAGTGTTTTCGCAAGCACCCGATGAGATCTACCATTTCGACGCTATTAAGAATTATATTCAGGCAGGAGGAGAGGCAGTGGCCAACATGGTGCGGCGCGACCAGACCGCCGCTCTAGACCATCTTATGGTCAACGTACGTGCGATCCACGCTCTGACAGGCGGTGTCGCGGTGAGAGAGATGGATCGTGCTCTCGAGGCGTTTCTGGCAGCGCCCTCGACTGCGGCTGCAGGTGTTCAACTTCATCGCCTCGGTGATACGTTCGCACACCGTAGAATTGACCGGGAGATGTTCCTGTACGGGCCAGGCCACGGTCACTTTTGGGGCGGGACTGAGCCGGATACACTCCAGCATCGGCCGGATTTGTATCTTGAATATGTCAGGGAACTCGCGATAGCGTTGGCTAGGAGGAGAGGTGCTTCCTTATCACCTGATCGACTCCGATCTTTGACTAGAGAGCTGGTGCCTATGGCGCGAGCGAACACGGAAGGTTCATCTTGTGTTGGTTTTTTGTGTCGTGGCATGTCTGAACTCAAGCAAGAATCGGTGACATTCCTGCGCGCTCTTATTGTTGATTTTGCCAGGCAGAATGGCCTCGAAACGGAGATCGGGCAAATCCTTGCAATTAGGCCCGAGGATCACGCTCCGGGAGCTGTTGTGGAAATACTTGAGTGGCTAGACAGTGTGCCGGGGGGTAGGGCTGGGGTCTCGTTGCAATCGATCGCGAGAGCCTTCGAGTATGGACACCGAACCTACGAAGCTAATACGCCTCAATGAAGATGATGTCTATGAACTTTTTCTCGAATATTGCGCTCCGGTACTTGCATGCTGTGCTCCTGATTGTGACTGCTAGTTGTATTTTCGTTGCCATGGGTCACGGCGGTGGTTTTCTGGCTCAGCTGGTCCCAGCTGCTCCGGCCCCAGTTGTCATTCTAGAAATGGGGCTTGTTTGTCTTCTGTTGATTTCAGCCGCAGCAGGGGCGAATTTCTATTGTTGGTCGGCTAGCGTTTTCGTCGCAGCAAATCTTGTTCTTCCTGTCGTCGCGATGGTAGAGGAAGGTATGAATTATTTCACAATTCTAACCATGGTACCTTTTCTCTCGCTCTCTTTTCTTGTGCTTATTCACTTTCTCCTGGTCGGAGCGAGGTTTTTGAAGGCGCGGGAGTGAGCGATGCCTTTCCGCGAGGTGCTTGGCGCCCAACAGAGTACCGGCCGGGTCATATCTCTCTATCGACGGTACTGTTAAGTGGAAGTTTGTCTCGGCCACACTGTCCGCTGTGAGAATCCAGGATCCGCGGACGATAATTAGTCGAAACCCCAGGGTAGATTGACGTTCTCGGAGGCTCGAAACCCGTTTTGCCGCCCCGCTGTTCGCCTCCTTCTCAGGATTCAGGTGTTGAAATGACGTCAAGGCAGCCCAAGCCGCGGACAGTCCGTGCCCGCCGGATCGGCCGCCTTTGTCGCAGGTCAACATGTGGGGAAGTGGAACCCGGTCAAGAGCCAGTCCCATGCCGAGAAGTAGGGAGCCTTCTTCGATCGAGCCGGACCCTTGCCGTTCCACTGCGGGGCAGGAGTAAACCCGTCGAGATGTTGATGGGGGCGGACATGGTTGTACCAGAAACGAAAGAGATCGAGATCCTCTTGGGGCTGGCAAGCGCGGAGAGACCAGAGACAGGTACGCCCATCACAAGGACATCCATCAATGACTCCGACATGAGGAAAGGAACGGATGATGAAAGATCTTCTTAGACTGCGCTCAGCGCCACGCTTGCGACTCGTGACAGCTATCGTGATTGCTATCTGCGTCACCAGCACATCCTGGGCCACGCCCGAGCCCGCCATCGTCCCAGGCTCCGCAGCGATCGAGGACCTCGAGCTGACCGCGGACTACCTCTTCGAGCTCGAAGACGCAGTACTGGAGAGTGCCGAGATCTACTCCTCCAAACGCCACGTCGCCTACCTGGTGGTCACGCCCAGGCTGGCATCACCCCTCCTGATCAGTCCGCGCGGCCAGTCGGTCCAGACCGTCTGGGCGGAGCGACTGACCCGTGGCGAGAACAGCGCCAGCCTGGAAGCCGACTTCCCGCTCGAGTATCTCGGCGAGTACCAGCTCGAAAAGGCCGAGATGGTCTTCGAGGTCGACGGCAAGACCGCCAGGCTCAAGCCCGCGCCACCCCTGCTGGGCCACCAATCCTCCGCCTCCCTCAGCGAGCGAGATCCCAAGCTCGCCAGCAAAGCGGAGGCCTACAGCATGAAGAGCGGCTTCGCCGCGACCACCCTGCCGGTGGCCGGCGACAGCGTCAGGATCCGGGTCTACTTCGGCTCCTGGAGCGAGATCTGCAACGAGCTGGTGCCGAAGATCATGCAGGTCGAGGAGCAGTGGCGGTCGGAGGGAGTGCGGTTCGAGTACTACGGGCTGCCGCGGCCCCTGACCGACGACCAGGTGGCCGTCCGCGACGGGATCCTCGGGGTGCCGACGGCGATCGTCTACGTCGACGACGTGGAAGTGGGGCGGTTGAGCGGCAGACCGTTGAATACGCCCGAGGCGTCGTTGTACCAGGTTCTCGCGGGCGGCGGGTCCGAGTAGAGCCCGGCCGCCGAGACCGGCAAGCGGTAGCTGCTCACCCTCTGCGCGCAGAGCCACCGAATCCTCGTTGGATCGGCGTCTACCCCTCAGGGAAGGAGTTTCACGGCGCCGACAACTCCTTCCCCCTGGCCGGGGAAGAGGTTGCCGCGGCTCTGACAACTCCTGCCGAAACCGCCCCATGTTTTACTCGACGACGAAGGTCTGGAGCTCGACCGGGGCCATCGAGTTGGGCACGCTGTCGAAGTAGACGTCCCCCCGCGTGTCGCCGCTGACCTGCCGAAAACTGGAGGATCTATTCGTGGCTTTGCCCCACTGTAACGTTAAGATCGTCCCATGCGCAACATCCTCGTGCTCGGCGCCGGCCATAGCGCCACCTACCTGATCCGCCATCTGCTCGAGCAGGCCCAGGAGCGGGAGTGGTTCGTCACCGTCGGCGACCGCGACGGCGAGCTGGCGGCGCGGGCGGTGGACGGCCATCCATGTGGCGACGGCGTTGCCTTCGACGTCAACGACGCCGAGATGCGCGCGGCGCAGATAGAGGAGGCGGCGGTGGTGGTCAACCTGCTGCCGCAGCATTTCCAGAGCCTCCTGGCCTGGGATTGCCTGCAGCACGGGCGGCACCTGGTCTCGGTGTCCTACAAGGACCGGCGCATGGACGAGCTGGAGCGCGACGCCCGGCGCAAGGGCGTGCTGATGCTCACCGAGATCGGGCTCGATCCGGGCATCGACCTGATGTCGGCGATGGCGGTGATCGGCCGGGTGCAGGAGGCGGGCGGCGTGGTGAGGAGCCTCGAGTCGTACGGCTCGGGCGTGCCCGCCCCGGAGGTGGACGCCAATCCGCTCCGCTACGCCATCACCTGGAACCCGCGCAACGTCGCCATGGCCGGTGAGCAGGGCGCCCAGTACCTCGAGCATGGCGAGATCAAGATCGTCCCCTGGCACCAGATCTTCCATCACACCTGGCGCAAGGAAGTCGCCGGATTCGGCCCGATGGAGGCCTACCCGAACCGCGATTCCCTCTCCTACCGCGACAAGTTCGGCATCTCCGACGCCGAGACCCTGATCCGCGGCACCCTTCGTTACCCCGGCTGGAGCGAGACCTGGCACCAGATCGTGCGCCTGGGGCTGCCGAACGAGAACATCGCGATCCCGAACCTCGAGCGGCGCTGCTTCCGCGACATCGTCGAGATGTTCCTGCCGCGCAGTGTCTCGGGCTCGGGCGTCGAAGGCCGCTTTGCCAACTACCTGGGGATCAGCGAGACCGGCCGCATCATGGACAACCTGCGCTGGCTCGGCCTGTTCTCCGCGGAAGTCCTCGGAATCGAGGGCTCGACCGCCACCGACGCCCTGATCTTCCTGCTCGAGCGCAAGCTCGCCCTGCCCGCGGACGGCCGTGATGCCATCATCCTGCTGCACGAGGTGATCGCCCGCTATCCCGGCGAGAACGGCCGCGAGGAGCGCATCACCTCGACCCTCGTCCACTACGGCGAGCCCGGCGGCACGACGGCGATGGCCAGAACGGTGGGGCTGCCGGCGGCGGTCGCCATCGAGCTGCTGCTCGCCGGCGAGCTGCCGCTGACCGGCTGTCACATCCCCACCCATCCGGCCATCTACCGGCCCATCCTCGACCGGCTCGAGGCCGCGGGCCTGAGCTTCGACGAAACGGTCGAGCCCGGCGGCTGAAGCGAACGCGGGGGAGAAAGATGTCACGTCTCGTCACCGGCGTCGTCGGCACCTCGTCGAAGGAGAACGAGCACCGCCTGCCGATCCATCCCCGGCACCTGGACAGGATCCCCGAGGCGGCGAGGGCGAGCCTGCGCCTGGAACGTGGTTACGGCCGGCGCTTCGGCGTTGGCGACGTCGAGCTCGAGGGCTTCTGCGGCGGCCTGCTGACGCGCGAAGAGATCCTCGCCGGCTGCGACGTGGTGGTGCTGCCCAAGCCGGTCGAATCCGACTTCGAGGCGATGCGCGACGGCGGCGTGCTGTGGGGCTGGCCGCACTGCGTGCAGCAGCGGCGGGTGACCCAGCTGGCGATCGACAAGCGGCTGACCCTGATCGCCTTCGAGGCGATGTTCCGCTGGCGCCGGCCGGGCCGGCGCGGCGTGCACGTGTTCGCCAAGAACAACGAGCTCGCCGGCTACTGCGCGGTGCTCCACGCCTTCGAGCTGCTGGGGATCGACGGCCACTACGGGCCGCGCCGGCGCGCCGCCGTGCTCGGGTTCGGCTCGGTCAGCCGCGGCGCCGTCTACGCGCTGGAGGGCCGCGGCGTCACCGACATCACGGTCTACACGCAGCGGCCGCCGCACCTGGTGCGCGACCAGAAGCTCGGCGGCGTCCACTTGCAGATGCGGCGTGGCGACGGCGGCAGTATGGAGGCCGTGCGCGCCGACGGTTCGGCGACCCCGCTGGCCGCCGAGCTCGCCCGCGCCGACGTCATCGTCAATGGCACGCTCCAGGACACCGACCGGCCGCTGATGTACCTCCCCGAGGGGGAGGAGGCGAGCCTGCGGCCCGGCAGCCTGATCGTCGACGTCAGCTGCGACCTCGGGATGGGCTTCTCCTTCGCCCGCCCGACCACCTTCGAAGACCCGATCTTCCGCGCCGGCAAGGCGACGTATTACGCCGTCGATCACACCCCGACCTACCTGTGGGACGCCGCCAGCTGGGAGATCTCCGAGAGTCTGCTGCCGTACTTCGGCACGGTGACGGGCGGCCCCGAGAGCTGGCGCGAGGAGCCGGTGATCGACCGCGCGATCGAGATCCGCGGCGGCGTGATCGAGAACCCGAAGATCCTGAGCTTCCAGCGGCGGCGGGCGGAGTACCCGCACCCGCTCCGCCGGTGAGCACATTTGGCCACCTTGATCCGCGCTGCGCGCCAGTCCCGCCCTGGGTTCGACGCCGTTAATCCGTTTGCGTCAAGGATCTCCGCGACCGGCGCCGGGCTCGTTTCATTCGACGACGAAGGTCTGGAGCTCGACCGGGACCATCGAATTGGCCAGGCTGTCGAAGTACACGTCCCCCTTCGTATCGCCGCTGACGGCGGAAGTGAAGGCGAAATATGCGTCGGTGGCGTCGACCACGAGGCCGAGGTACTCGCCCAGCCAGGGCTCGCTGCCGGGCAGGTTGGTGGGGGTCGCGAAGCTCTGGTCCGTGACCCGGACATTGGTCGAGAAGGTCGTGCCGCCGTCGGTGCTCTTGGCCACGTAGACGTCCCACATGTCGTCATTGGCGGCGTTGCGCTTGTCGTACCAGGCGACGTCGATCGTGCCGTCGGACTTGACCACGATCATCGGATGGATCTGATCGCGGGTCGTGGCGTCGTCGTTGACCGTGAGCGGGGTCGACCACGTGGCTGTGCTGCCGCTCATGGTGGACCTGGTGAAGAAGATGTCGGCCTCGTCGGCGGCGCCCATGGGATCGGCGGCGTAGACCATGTAGACGGTCGTCGAGCTCGACGGGTTGGTGGCGATGGCCGGATAGCTGCCCGAGCGCGCGTCGTCCATCGCGCCGCCGAGCGTCGACATGTGGTTCGAGAGCGCGGTGATGTTCTGCGCCACCTGGTCGGTGGTGAAGCTGACCCCGCCGTCGGTCGACCGGTCGAGGTGCAGCGTGCCGGGCTTGGGGTTCATGTCGGTGACGTCGACGTCGATCCAGGAGACGTAGATCGTGCCGTTGGCGGCCACCGCCACGTCCGGGACGTTGGCGAAGTCGGACGGCGGTGCCGGCAGCGGCATCCCGCCGGGATTGTCGTTGATCGTCTTCGGGGCGATGCTGCCTGCCGGCACGCCGGTGAAGTCGAGCCCCGTGGGGTTCATGGGTCCCGGCACGACGGGCGGCGGCGACTTGGCGAAGTAGATGTCACTGGTCGGCAGCCCCTGGCCGACGTCCTTGATCCACACCACGTAGACGTGGTCGCTGCCGTCGACGGTCATGTCGGGCCGGTCGTTGAAACGATAGGGATCGGGCATCGGTGGCGGTGGCAGCATCCCGGCGCGTACGTCGAAGTCGATAGTGTCCGGCCCCGACCAGGTTGCCCCCTTGTCCGTCGACCTCTCGATGTAGATGCCGCCAGGGCCGCCGCCCGAGCCGTCGGTGGCGATGTAGCCGGCGTAGATGTTGCCCAGGGAGTCGGAGTCGATGAACGGATCGAAGATGAAGCTCAGGGAGATGCCGTCGTCCGGTGACGGCGGCATGAGGATCGGATGGGTCGGAACGCCCAGTTGCCGATCGAGCCACGTGGCGCCGGCGTCGAGGCTGAAGCTGACCCCGAGCGGGCTTGAGGCGGCGCCTGCGTTGTCGTTGTAGGCGACCACGAAGTTGTTGGCGTCGGTGGCGTTCTGCGTGATCCGGATCTCGTTCTGGACCGTGCCGGCGGCGTCGGAGTTGATTTTGACGTCCACTCCTGCGAGGGCCAGGACCGGCCAGGCCACAACCGCGGCCGTGGCGGCCACGGTCCTGAGTGTCGGCGAGCGCAGATCGATCATGTTCGTCCTCCTCGATCTCGGCACTTCGTTCCAGCGGAACAGGGCGGTGAACACTGTACCACGGTCCCCGCCGACCTATCAGATCGTCCGAATACTCGGGCAATCTGATAGGGTTGTTCGACAAATCCGCGGATCAGGGAGGCCGGCACATGACGTACGACGACGTGATCGCGCAGCTGGAGGAGAACCGCAACGAACGGGGCATGGCCAACTGGGTCAAGCTCGGGGGAGGCACGAAGCTCGAGAGTTTCGGCATCGGCCTGACCCAGTTGCGCAAGCTGGCCAGGAAAGTCGGGCGCGACCACATGCTGCTTTACGAGCTGGGCAAGAAGAAGGGTAAGGCCTGACCCGCGTGTTGACCCGGCTGGAGGCGGACGGCTTCAAGAACCTGCTCGACTTCCGGGTCGACTTCGGTCCCTTCAACTGCATCGCCGGGCCCAACGGCGTCGGCAAGTCGAATGTCTTCGACGCCATTCGCTTCCTGTCGCTGCTGACCGAGCACACCCTCACCGAGGCGGCGCTCTCCGTGCGTGGCGCGGATCCCGAGGCCAGCGATCCCCAGGACCTGTTCTGGACCGACGGCCAGAACCGCGCCCGCGAGCTGCGCCTGGCGGCGGAAATGCTGGTCGAGCCGGAGGTGATCGACGACTTCGGCCGCCCCGCCCACGCCAGCTCGACCTTTCTGCGTTACGAGCTGGTGATCGGCCATCGCGACCACGGGCTCGAGTTGCTTGCCGAGCGCCTCGGCTACGTGACCGAGCGGGCGGCCGCGCGACGGCTCCGGTTTCCCCACAATGCCGCGGACTTCAGGCGCGCGGCGGTGGTGAACAGGCGGCGGCGCAAAGACGGTTACGTCTCCACTCACCGGGCGGCGGACGGCTCGGCCGAGATCGCCGTGCACCAGGACGCGGGCGGCGTCGGCACCCCGGCGGCACCGGCGTCCTCGGCGCCGCGGACGATCGTCGGCACCTCGGGTACCGCGGTCACGCCGACGCTGCTGGCCGCGCGTCGGGAGATGGCGCGGTGGCGGCTGCTGGCGCTCGAGCCCCGGGCATGCCGCCGCGCCGACCGCTTTCACGCCGCGCCCCACGTCGACCAGCAGGGCGCCCACTTGCCCGCGGCGCTGCGACGCCTGGCGGACGGATCCGGAGAGCCGGAAAAGGTTTACGCGCGAATCGCCCGCCGCCTCGCCGAGCTCACGCCGGTGACCGGCGTCGGCGTGGCGGTCGACCCGGTACGCAGGCTGCTGACGCTGGAAGTGGTGGAAGAGGGGGGCGCGGTGCTGCCGGCGCGCTCATTGTCGGACGGCACGCTGCGCTTCCTGGCTCTCTCGATTCTGCGCGAGGATCCCGAGCTCGGCGGCCTGCTGTGCCTGGAAGAGCCCGAGAACGGCGTTCATCCCGGCCGCATCGAGGCCTGGGTGCGATTGCTGCGCGACCTGGCGGTCGACCCCCGCCAGCCGCCTGGGCCGGGCAATCCACTCCGCCAGGTTATCGTCGCTACACATTCGCCCGCCTTCGTCCAGCTGGTGGACGAAGGCGACCTGCTGCTGGCCACCCGCGAGAGCCTCGAGGACCGGAGCGCGACCGCCCTGCGATGCCGTCCTCTGGCCGGCAGCTGGCGCGCACGGGGCGGGGCCAAGGGTATGAGCCCAGGCACCGCCCTGGCCTACCTCACCACCCAGCACGGCGACCAGATTCGCCTGCCGGACTTATAGCCGCGCGGCCGCTCGCTGCGCGATCAGCGTGAAACCCTTGTCGGTGGCTTCCGGCACCAGCGCCTCGAGTCGCGCCCGGCCGTCGGCCGCGGCCTGGCCGCCGGCCGCGATTTCCACCGCGGCGCGGTCGAGCCTAGCCTCGAAGCCCAACCCCAGCAGACCCAGCTCCGCGGACTCGGCGTCGATACTGGCGAGCTTACCCAGGGCCGCCGAGGTCTCACGCCGAGCGGCCAGGAGGTTTGCCTCGGCGAGCTCGACCGACAGGCGCACCATCGGATTCTGACTCCTGGCCGCGTGGTCCCTGACCGCGTCCAGAGCTTCTCGGGCGCCGTCCAACTGCCCCTGGGCGACCCGCACCCTTGCCAGCAGCGCGGCCGCGGCGGCCTGGTAATCGGTGCTCTCGCCGCTCCGCAGCTCCTCGACGGTGCGGCTGGCCAGGCTCTCGGCTTCGGCGGTGCGCTTGGTCTCGAGCAGCAGGCGGATCCAGGGCAGCTGGGTCTCGGCCAGCTCGGCCGGGTCGCCGAGTTGGGAGCGCAGCTCGACGGCCTGATCGAACCGCTCCCGTGCCGTTCCCAGAGCGCCCGTCGCCAGCAAGACCTGGCCCTGGCCCGAGAGGACGAAACCCAGTAGCGACTTGTTGCCGATCTGGTTGGCGATTTCGGCGGCCTGAGCATACTGCTCCACGGCGCGCGTCAAGTCGCCAGTGGCGAACGCGATCTTGCCGCGGTAGAAGTGGGCCCAGGCGATCCCTTCCCGGCTCCCGATCTCCCGGTAGAGGGCCATGCCCTCGAGAGCCGTCTCGTCGGCCTCGGTGTACCCTCCCTTGTGGATCAACACCCAGACTCTGGTGTCGAGGAAACTGGCCTCCATCTCGCGGTCGCCGATATCGCGCACCGCCGCCACGGCTTCGTCGACCATGGCGATCGCAGCTTCCAGCTCTCCGCGATCGAGGACCAGATCGGCCAGGTTGTTCTGCATCTGGGCAACCCCTTTGCGGTTGCCCGTCTGGCGGTGGATCTGCAATGTCTGACGGTAGAGCGCCTCGGCCTCCGAGCGCTTGCCTTCGTCTTCGAGCAACACCGCCAAGCCGCCCAGCACCTCGGCCAGGCGGCTCTGATCGCCGGCCTCCGCCAGCAGCTGCCGGGCTTCCTCCAGGGCTTTTCTGGCCTCGGCTGCGCGTCCGACGCTGCGCAACGCGCGCCACTGCCGCCGCTGGGCTTCCGCCACCAGGATCCATGCCTCGTGCTCCCGACCCTTGGTGAGCGCGCGCTCGGCGGCAGCCAGCTGGGCCGGGTAATTCGACAGTGCTCCGCTCGCCGACGCCTCTGCCAGGTCGATCCGGGGATCGTCGCTGGCTGGCGCCGGCAGAGTGCGCAGCGCTTCGAGCGTGGAGAGGGCATCGCGCGGCCGGCCGGCCGAGACCTCCGCCTCGGCGAGCTGCACGCCGTAGTCGATGTTGCCCGGCGACAGCTCCCACAACATGCGGTAGGCCGCGGACGCGCGGTCCCACTCGCCCGACGCCTGCCAGTAGCGTCCCTCGATCGCCAGCGATTCCGCCCGCGGCAGCCCCTGGGCCTCCTCGAAGGCCTTGCGAGCGCTCACCTCCGCCTGCTTGTCGTGGCCGAGGTCACGCCAGGCTTCGCTGAGAGCTGCGTGGGCGAGGGCGAAGCGCGGCTCGAGCTCGACCGCTTGCTGCAGCAGATCCCGAGCCGCCAGGGCGTCGAAACCGCGCAGCTCTTCGAGCCCTTCGGAGTACAGTTTGTTGGCCTCCGGGCTGGCGGACAACAGTGCCCGGACCGCCTCCTTCTGCTCATCCGAGAGCTCGGCGATGCCTAGTCGCTGACGCAGGATCTTGCCGGTGCGCGATACCAGCTCGAATAGCTCGGCCTCCGTGCCGGAGTCCGAGAGGGCGACGATCTTGCTCTCCTCGCGGGTATCCTGCAGCCGCAGCAGCAGCCGGAACTCGGAGTTCTCCTCGACTCCGACCGGCAGGTAAGAGCCGAGGAGGACATAGTCGGTGCCGAGGTTCCGGGCGATGGCGTCCAGGGTGTCGGCGCCGAGGGTCTCGACGTCCGGTGGCGCCAGCTCGAGCTTCATGTGGGCGATGCTCTCGCCGGGGATCAGGCGCAGCTGGCCACCGGTCGCCAGCTCGGTGGAAAACAGCTCCGAGAGCGCGGTCGACAGCCAGGCCAGCTCGGGCCTGCCGGAGAGATTCTTGAATCCGAGCACGGCGATCGCGGGCCTGGTCTCCGCCGACAGTGACTGTCGGCCCGTGGGTAGCACGAAGACCTTGATCAACAGCGCGATCAACACCAGTGCCGCGATTCCACGCAGCAGCCCGGGCAGCGTCCAGCGGCTACTCTTCGGCTGGACGCTCTCGTCGACCACGCGCCTGGCCTTCTCGCGGTCGGCGGGTGGTGCCAGCGGCGCGTTGCCCTCGAGGCCGGCCTCGAAGATCTGTAGACGGTCCTCCACTCCCTTGAAACGGTACTCACCGTGGCTCATCCAGTGGACCGGGCGACCGTCGACATGCTCCTCTTTCATGGCCCGGCGCGACAGGTCGAAGGCCGCCCTGGTGAGCAGGGTCTGCCCACCTCCGGCGAGACTCATCGCCCGTGCCGCGATCGGCTTGGCGAGGCCTTGGACCTCGATCGGCTTGGCCCCGCGCAGGATGTCCTGCAGCGGGGTCTCGTGGAGGATCACTTCCCCGAGGTGTATGCCGACCCGTGCCTTGAGCTCGATGTCGGCTTCCGCCGAGACCCGCTCCAATTCGAGGTGGTACTTGAACGCGAACTCCACGGCGTCGACCGGCCGCTTGAACAGGATCAGGAAGCCGTCGGTCTTGTCGATCTCGCGTCCCTGGAACTCGGTCATCAGATCTCGGGCCAGCCGATCGTGGTGCGCCAGCACGTCGGCGGCACGGCGGTCGCCGAGATCCTCCACCAGGCGGGTGCTGCCGACCAGGTCGGTGACCAGGAGGGTCTTCAGGGACACGATCTGCGTCTCGGTCGATCCCGCCTTGCTGTCCCCCCGGTGGGGGCCCGGATCGGTCAGCTCAGACAGCTTGATCGACTGGGTGCCCGGCATCGGCCCCTTGCCGGCCTCGATGCCGGATAGGGCCGAAACCACTTCCGCCGCGGTCTGGAGCCGGTTCTCGGGCTCTTTCTCCAGCAGCCGGTCGATCAGGGCGGACAGCTCGGCAGAGACCTGGTCGTTCACTCGGTTCGCGCTTTCCTGACGGCGGGAGCAAAGGCGCTGCAGGGTCTGGACGTAGCTGGAGCCGACGAACGGCGCTCGGCCGGTCACCATCTCGTAGAGCAGCGAGCCCAGTGAGAAGAGATCGGAGCGATGATCGACGACGTGTCCCATCGCCTGCTCGGGGGACAGGGTGCGGATGGCTCCCGGTGTGGCGATCGTTTCGCGCAGCGGATCGTCCTTGTCCCGGTGCAGGAGTCTGGCGAGGCCAATGTCGAGGATCTTGGCGTGGCCGTCGTCGCTCACCAGCACGCTGTCGGACTGCAGGCTCAGGAAGACGATGTCGCGGTCGTGGGCAACGGCCATCCCCTCGGTGATTTCGCGCGCCAGGGGCACCGCCTGGACAGGGTCGAGGGCTCCTTCGTCGAGCAGCGCCCGCAGCGTTTGCCCCTCGATGAACTCCATCACGATCCAGTCGCCGTCCTCGGCCTCGACGAAATCGTAGATCCGCACCAGGGACGGATGGCTCAAGCCGGCGATCGCGCGCGCGCCGCGCCGGAACCGCTCGAGCTCGAGGAGGTCGTCGATCACCGCCTGCCTCATCGTCACCCAGCGCTCCAGGTGCTCGTCCCAGGCGCGATAGACCATGCCCAGCTCGCCGACGCCGAGCCGGTTCTCGATGCGGTAGTGTCCGACGCTCTCGGACGAGCCGAGTCGATTGGTCCCGTTCACCTGGCCCACCGGCCCCCACGGTCGTCTCGACCGTGGGCACGGCACCAGGGACGGAGCGCTGAACGGTGAGAGAAATCCGTGTCGTGCAAGTCGTCCACCTGGCTTTGATCCGTCCGATCTTACACCAGGGAGAGGCGTCTGTTTGCCTGGCCTTCTCTGCCGAGGCATCTTTTGCCTGGGGTGCTGCGGTAAGTTCCGTGACGAGCTGCGACAGACCGATCGCGACATGCCGGTGAAACGTTTCGCGACCCTCGGCGAGCTGGCAACCAGTATTCAGTTCTGAGGCGAAAAGGTTTCGAAGATCTGCACGGGCAGATATTCGAAACTCCGCAAGTGGTGGTAGCCTGCCAGATTCATTTCGTCGTGTAACGTCTTGCGCGGCGTCCAATGGTCGCGATGTGCGAAGAGGCGCGCGATGCCGGCGAGGTCGTCCCTCATGTCGATGATCGCGATCCTGCCGCCGGGGCTCAGATCGACGCGAAGGTTGGCGAAGTATTCGACGCGGCCTTCGATGTGATGGTAGGTGTTGCAGAGAAAGACGAGGTCGACGCCCTCGTCTGGCAGGCGAGGGTCGTCGAGCTCGCCGTGGATGACCTCGACGTTGGGCAGATCTTTCAATTGGGCCTGCTTTTCCAGGTCGCGCACCAGGTGCTCGTCGACCTCGACCGCGTAGACCCGACCCGCCGGGCCCACGGCCTCGGCCAGCGGGAATAGAAAGTAGCCGTCGCCGGCACCGATGTCGGCCACGCGGTCGCCCGGTTTCAAGCCCAGCGAGGCGATCACCCGGTCCGGCAGCTGCCAGGTGGCTCGCCCCGGCAGCTTCGCGTAGTCGAGCTTTGCCAGCTCGGATCCGCTCGACCAGATCAGCACACCCAGGAGGGCGACGAGAATCAGCGCGACGAGCAGGCGTCTGCTCATCGACCGCAAGCCGCGGCGGTTGCTGCCGGCGCGGCGTGTCCGGCGAGCTCCTGCGCCGCTGCCCGGATGTCCTCGAGCGCCATCTCCATACGCTCTTGGTGGGTCCGGAACGACAGAACGCAGATGCGCAGGGCGAAGCTGCCGTCCAGAACCGTGCCGGTCAGCATGACTCTCTGACGCTGGTTGATGCGCTCCATGAAGTCGCGGTTGAGCTGGTCGAGTTGCTCGCGGCCCGCGCCCTCTGGGCGTAGGCGAAACACCACCAGTGAGAGCTGCGGCTCGGCGACGATCTCGAGATCGGGAATCGTCCTCAGCTCTTCGGTGGCCCAGCGGACGAGGTCCAGCTTCTCGTCGAGATTCCAGCGAAAGACGCCGATGCCGTGCATCTTGATCGGCAGCCAGGCCCGCAGGCCGCGGAGCTCGCGCGACAGCTCGGGAGAGATCTCGCAGAAGTCGGCCATCTCGGCGCCGCCGCGCATCGCGGGCATGTAGTCGGCGTGGATCGAGTGCGTGCGCTTGAGCGCGCCGACGTCTCGGACCAGCAGCGAGCCGGTGCCGTAGGGCAGGAACAGGCCCTTGTGGGGATCGAGGGTGATCGAGTCGGCGCGTTCGAGGCCGCGCATCGCGCGACGGCCGCGCTCGGTGAGCGCGAAGAAGCCGCCGTAGGCGGCATCGACGTGCAGCCACAGCTGGTGGCGGGCGGCGACGTCCGCGAGCCCCCCCAGGTCGTCGACAGCGCCGGTGTTGGTGGTGCCGGCGTTGCCGGCGATCAGGAACGGTTGCAGACCGTCCGCGTGATCTTCGCCGATGCGTCGCTCGAGCTCATCGGTGCGGATGCGGAAGCCCTCGTCACAGGGTACGGAGCGGACGTTGCGCGCCGGGAATCCCGCTAGCACGGCCGCCTTGAGCACCGAGTGGTGGGTCTGGTCGGAGGTATAGAGGGTGCCGCGAAGGAAGTCCTCGCCCAGGCGTTCCTGGCGGGCGGTTACCACCGCCGTCAGATTGGCCAATGATCCGCCGCTGAGCAGCACGCCGCCGGCGTCCGGCGGATAGCCGACCATCTCGCACAGCCAGCGCACGACGTTGATCTCGAGCTGGGCCAGCCCCGGCGCCGCCAGCCAGACGCCGACGTAGCGGTTGACCGAGTCGGCGATCAGGTCGGCGACCGCGGAGTGGAAGATGCCGCCGCTCGGGATGTAGGCCAGGTAGCCGGGCGAGGCGGTGTTGAACGAGCACGGCACGGCGCGGTCGAAGATCAGGTCGAGCAGCTCGTCGAAGGGCGTGCCGGCCTCGGGTAGCGGCTCGGCGAGCGACCGCGCGAGCTCCTCGCCGCCGTGACTGGCGCTCACCGGCTGCTCGGGGAGCGACTCGATGTGGGCGACGATGCGCTCCATCGCGCGCTCGACCATCGAGCGCATCTCGTCTGCGCCGGGCTCCAGGGGATGTCCGTCGTGATGCTTCATATGCCCATCAGATGCTATCCGATCGGTGGCGGCGCACGTACAATCCTTCGAGATGTGCTCACGCCGACACCTGCTGCCGCTCCTCGTCGCACTGCTCCTGCCCTTGGCTCCGCCGGCGCCGGCGCAGGGGCAGGGCTCCGGGCCGACCGGTACCGAGCTGCCGTTGACGCCCGAGGCCCGCTCCCAGGGCCTCGCCTCTCTGGCTCCACAGTACGTCGAGTGGCTGCGCAGCGTCCGCGGGCTGATCACCCAGCCGGAGCAGGACTACTTCCTGCGACTCGAGGAGGACTTCCGGCGCGATCTCTTCATGCGCGCTTTCTGGGAGCCGCGCGATCCTGATCCCGCGACCCGCGGCAACGAGCTCAAGGAGCGCTTCGACGAGTATCGCGGCAAGGGCGACGTACCCTATGACGATCCCCGGTTCCTGCTGGTGCTGTTCAACGGCCCGCCGGGAGCCTGGTCACTGCCCGACGGCCGTCCGGTGGCGATCTGTTTTTCCAAGTCTCGCGAGCTCGAGATCTGGTTCTATGGCGCCAGCGAGCGCACCGCGCGCCGGTTTCCCGTGATCCTGCAGCGCCGGAGCGGCGAGGCGCCCTACGAGGCGTACCTGCCGGGGCAGGGCCTGCGGCCGATCCAGCGCTCGGGCGGCTTGCCGACCACCAACCTGCAGGCGCTGTGCGCCGACGACCTGCTGCGCTACACAATCTCCGAAATCTCGCGCATCACCGGCTACGATCAGCTGCTGCGCGAGGTGCTTTCGCCGCTCTTGCCGTCGCCGGAGTGGCTGGCCAACCTGGCTTCGAGCGCCACCGATCTGCCGCGCGACGCCGAGACCTTCGACGCCGGCATCGAGATCGATTTCCCGGCCCGCAAACAGAGCCGGGCGGCGGTGCGCGTGATGCTCGGCGTACCGCTGACGGCGGCGCCCGGGCGCCGTTTCGATGGCGAGCTGTTCCACAACTTCCAGCTGGTCGGCGAGGTGGTTCGCGACGGCAAGCTGTTCGAGAGCTTCCGCTACGGCTACGAGGGGCCGACGCCGCCGTCGGCGACGACCATCCCGATCGGCTTCACGCGTTACCTGCGCGCCGGTGGGGCGAGCTTGCGGATCCTCATCGAGGACCTCTACTCGGGTCGCTTCGCGCGCGTTGTGCGGGAAATCGAGATCCCCGCCGCGGACGGCCTACCGGCGGCGGTAGGCGTACCGATGCCCGTCTCCGAGCAGCGACCCAGCGGTCCGACACTCGAGCTCTATCCGCCACCGGGCAACGTTCACGTCGGCAAAGTCCGCTTCCGCGCCCGCGCTTCCGGCGAGCTCGAGAAAGTCACCTTCTACCTCGACGACCGGCCCGCGTTGAGCAAGCGCCGGCCGCCATACAGCGTCGAGCTCGATCTGGGCTCCTCGCCAGAGCCGCATCGGGTGCGCGTGGTGGGTTTCTTCGGTGGTGCCGAGGTAGCGACCGATCAGATCTGGCTCAACCAGGGCGCGCAGCGGTTCCGCGTCCACTTGATCGAGCCACGACCAGGAGGAATCTACCCGGGCAGCCTGACCGCGCGGGTCGGAGTCGAGACCCCGGACGGCGGCCCCCCGGAGCGGGTGGAGCTGTTTCTGAACGACGAGCTCCTGGAGACCTTCCGTGACGGCCCGGTACAGCGCAGCCTGCGCTTGTCCGGGCAGGAGCCGGCGGTCGTACGTGCCGTTGCCTATCTGGCTGACGGCACATCGTCGGAGGACGCGGTAGTGGTCAACACCTCGGGGTTCACGGCGGCGATCGAGGTGCGGTTGACCGAGCTCCATGCGCTGGTCTCAGACTCCCGCGGCCAGCCGATCAGGGGCCTCGGGCGGGAAAAGTTCCGGGTCTTCGAGAACGGCGTCGAGCAGCGGATCGAGCTCTTTGCCGAGGCCGGCAGCGCACCGGTGCGCGCGGCGCTGCTACTCGATCGTTCGGTGTCGATGGAGTCGCAGTTGGAGCGGGTCGCCGAAGCGTCGTTAGCCTTCGCCACCGCCGCCATGGCCATGCCCGAGGACCGGCTCGCCGTACTCTCCTTCGCCGAACAGCTGACCATCGACGCCGCGCTCACCGCCAATGCCGCCACCGTCGAGCGGGCGCTGGCCGGGCTCGACGCCGGCGGCCGGACCGCGCTCTGGGACGGCCTGGTGCAGGCGTTCAACACCTTCGATGGTGGAGACGCACCGTCGGCCCTGGTGCTGTTCACCGACGGCCAGGACGACTCCAGTCGCCTGAGCTTCGATCAAGCGATGACGGCGGCCCGCGGTGCCGGTATCACCCTCTACGTCATCGGGCTCGAAGAGTCGTTCCCGGAGAAGCGGGACCGCCGGCCGCTCGGCGAGCTGGTGGCCGAGACCGGCGGTCGCGCCGCGTTCATCGGCGCGCTCGACGAGCTCGACGGCCTCTACGCGTCGATCCTCGAGGAGCTGCGCGGCCGCTACCTGCTGGGGTACTCTCCGGCGAGCGCCGCCGAGGCTGGCGCGCCGCGGGCCATCCGCGTCGAAGTAGACGCCCCCGGGGCGCGCGTGCGAACCCGGCGCGGAATCGCTCCACTGTAGCGCAGAGACGGGTAGCGCAGAGACGATGATCGCCTTCGCCACACTGTTCCTCGGCCTGTTCTTCGGCGTCAAACCGGTCGAGGTAGTGGTGGGGGAGGGTGTCGCGGCGGTCGAGCTACGGCTCGACGGCGAGCGCCTGGGGATGCTGCGCGGCGAGCCCTGGGTAATGGAGTGCGACTTCGGTGATGAGCTCGCTCCCCGGCATCTGGAGGCGGTGGCCTATGACGCCGAGGGCCGCGAGCTGAACCGGATCAGTCAGTGGCTCAACCTGCCGCAACCCGAGGTGGTGACCAGCGTCATCTTCGAGCCGCGCGAGCCGGGGCAACCACGGGCCGCGCGGCTGGCCTGGGAGAGCACGGTGGGCGCCGAGCCGGAATCGGTGATCGCGTCCCTCGACGGCCGGCCCCTGGCGGTGGCCGAGCCACGGCGGATCGTGCTGCCGGCGGTGGACGAGAAGCAGCTGCACCTGCTGAGCGTCGAGCTGCAGTTCGAAGACCATGTCACCTCGAGCGTCGACGTCACCTTCGGTGGCGCCTACGCCGACGAGGTGTCGACGGAGATCACCGCCCTGGCGATCCGAGCGACGGGCAAGGGGCGGACGCCGCCGAGCGCCACGGTCGCGGCTGATTGGTTCGAGAAAGACGGCGAGCCGCTCGAGGTGATCGCGATCGAGAAGGAGACCGCCGAGCTGGTGGTGGTCAAGGCGCGGCCCTTTCCCCGTTTCTTCGGCCCTGGAGAGAGCCACAAGGTGCCGAAGTCGCTCCTGCTCTCGGGGGACCAACGCGTGCGCTTCGTGACGCCGGTGCCGACACCCACGGAGGGAGTGGCGGCTACCTTCAACCTGTTTCCGATCTCGCAGGCCTTCGACGGCGGCCTGGGCGATCTCTACCGGTTGTTGACCGGGCTCGTCCGTCGGCCGGAAGAGCGGTCGCCGCGACTCAATGCGGCGGTCACGGTAGCCGGTCTGGCCGCCTACCGGGGGCGTCACCGCCGGGCCGTGGTGCTCATTCCAGGCTCGAAGCCTGGAGAGCGGGAGGCCCTGAGCCCGGCGCAGGCGCGTCGCTACCTGGAGCATCTGCGGGTGCCGTTCTTCGTCTGGAATCCGGAGAGCCGGACCCCGGCCTATCTCGAGGACTGGGGGGAGGTCCGCGACGTCGGCTCCATCAAGAAGCTGGCCGCCGCCTTCGAGGAGGTCGACCAGCTTCTGGGCCAGCAGTGGATCGTATGGCTCGACGGCCGGCACCTGCCTCAGGAGATCGAGCTGTCGCCGGAAGTCAGGGGTTTCGAGCTGCTCCAGTAGAGCCGAGAAAGGTCTTCGGGAATTTTTTTCTGCCCCGATGACCAGATCCATACGCGGATTTCGCGTCCTCTACAGAGCCGGGGATTTTCTCCTCACGAAGAAACGCCTCAAGGCTTCCGGATCCCGGCCTCGTCGCTGTCTTGCCGCAATAGCGGCATCACTAAACCCCATCGCCCCCCCCTGACAGCGGCGAGGCCAGGATTCACCTTTGATTCAAATGCCCTTGGGCGGCGCGGCCACGGTCACGCCGCCCTTTCTATATGCCCTGTCCTGCTAGAGTTCGGGCGTCTGGAACTTCCTCGAGGGACAAGTCCATGCTGCCAACCCGTGTCGCCGTTGTCGCGATTGTGCTCTTGCTCGTTTCACTGCCCGTCCGCGCTTCGGTGGAGCCGGAGGAGGACTGGGCCACCCATGCCGAGGCCAGCGACTATCGCGCGACTCCGAGCTACGCCGAGACCATGGAGTTTCTGCGCCGTCTCGAGAGGCGCTCACCGCGGATCCAGCTCGCTACTTTTGGCCGCTCGCCCCAGGGGCGGGACCTGCCGCTGGTGATCGTCTCTGGGGAAGGGGCCTTCACGCCGGAGGCGGCGCACCGGCTCGGCAAGCCCATCGTGCTGATCCAGAACGGCATCCACTCCGGCGAGATCGACGGCAAGGACGCTTGCCTGGCCCTGCTGCGAGACCTGGCGACGGGCCGGCGACCCGACTTCGGGCAGGGCGTCACGCTGCTGATCGTCCCGATCTACAACGTCGACGGCCACGAGCGGACCTCGCCCCACAACCGGCCGAACCAGAACGGGCCGGTGGAGGGCATGGGTTTTCGCACCACCGCAGCCGGCTACGATCTCAACCGCGATCACCTGAAGCTCGAGTCGATGGAGGCGCGGGCGCTGATCGAGTTGGTCAATCGTTGGCGGCCGCACCTGCACGTCGACGATCACGTCACCAACGGCTCGGACCACGCCTGGGTCTTCACCTGGTCATGGGGCGAGGCGCCGCAACTGGCGGCCCCGGTCGCCGGCTGGCTGGCCGAGCACATGGGCAGCGTGCTCGACGCCGTCGAGGCTGCCGGCTACCGCACTGGCCCCTACGTGGGCCTGATCGACCGCAACGACCCGGCCAAGGGCTTCAGCTCCTGGGTGGGCGAGCCGCGCTATTCCGGCGGCTACTTCGCGCTGCGCCACCGGCCGTCGATCCTGGTCGAGATGCACGCCTACAAGCCCTATCGCCAGCGCGTGCTGGCGTTGACCGAGTTCCTCGCGGCGCTGGTCGAGCGCGCCGGCGCCAGCGGCCGCCAGCTGGTCGAGGCGGTGGCCGCCGCCGAGGCCGCCACCGTGGCGCTCGGTGCCGCCGACGCCGAGTCCTCTGAGGTGGTGGTCGCCTGGGAGTCACACGATACCGGCGACACCATTCGCTGGCCGGTCTACGATTGGTCGTTCGAGCCGTCGCTGGCCCTGGGAGTGCCGATCCTGACCTTCGACCGCGGCAAGATCCGGGGCAGCGACCCGGCGGGCATCGAGGTTCCCTGGATCCACGCCGGGCGCGCGGCCGAGACCGCGCCGCGCCCGCGTGGTTACCTGGTCGAGCCCGGCTGGCCGCAGATCGAGGAACGACTCACTGCCCACGGCCTGGTGACCGCCCGCCTGAAGGAGGCCGTCGAGCTCGAGCTCGAGGTCTACCGCCTGGAGGATCCCGTCTTCGCCGAGGCGCCCTACCAGGGCCGCCACCGGCTGGACGAAGTAAGCCTCGCCCGCGTGACCGAGACCGTCTCGGTGCCGGCGGGCACCCTGTGGGTGCCCGCGAACCAGCCCGACTTCGAGGTGGCGGCGCAGCTGCTCGAACCCGAGGCGCCGGACTCACTGGTCTCCTGGGGCCTGACGTCGACCGTCTTCGAGCCCAAGGAGTACATCGACCCGCGGGTGCTGGAGCCGATCGTCCAGGAGCTGCTCCAAGACGACGAGGTGCGGGCCCGGTGGGAGGAAGCGCTCGAAGACGAGAGCTTCGCCGCCGATCCCAGGGCGCGCTGGATGTGGTGGTACCGCCAGACTGTCTACTGGGACGACACCGTCGGCCGCTGGCCGGCCTTGCGGGTAATGGGAGTCACGCCAGAGCTGTCGAACAGGGTGCGAAGACCAGAGTCGGCCCGCGCTGGTCGGCCCTGACAGGTTCGACTCGCACCAGGCAAGGCAGCAAACGGTGACCATGCCCCATGGTCTCGATGAAGGCCGGCCGTGCCGGGTCGTCACCCAGGCCGGCCCGGATCTGTGAGATGCAGCGCTGAACCGCCGCGTCGACCACGTGCGGCGTTCCCCAGACCTCCGATTTGAGCTCGTCGTTGGGGACCACCGTTCCCCGATGCCGCGCCAGATAGCACAACACATCCATGGCGCGCGGCTCGAGCCGCACGTCACGGCGGCCATCGTTGACCAGGAACTCGGAGGGGTGGACGCTCCAGGAACCAATTCCTGAATCCGAAGGCCTCGTTTTTCTCATCTGATAGGGAATTCGTACGAGAGCCAGTTCCGGATTCCTTGATCCAGGATTGCTATCCGGCCGCGCCGAACCGGGGGCGCTCGGGGTTGGGCTTGAGGCGGCCGAGCTCGATGCCGGTGTAGTAGTGGGCGAGGATGGAGCGGTAGCCGGCGCCGCGGACCGCCATGCCGAAGGCGCCGGCCTGGCACATGCCGACGCCATGGCCCCAGCCCTTGCCGCGGAACACCCAGCCGGGCTCGCCGCCTCCGCCATTGGACGGCTGGGCCCAGAAGAGGGTGTCCCAGACGTCGAGGGTCCTGGAAACCACCGTGCCCCGTTCCCGGATTACCCTCATCAGGCGGAGTTCGATGTCGGCGGAGTGATCATCGACGCAAACTTGGGTGGTTACAGAATCTCTTCGAGCTTCGTGACGGGCGCGCGGTAGCCCTGAACGATCATGACGTCGAGCAGCTGGTTGCCCTCCTTCAGCGACAGCACACCGTTCTTGACGCATAGACCGAGGATGCCAACAGTGCCGGTGGTCGAGAGCCCCAATCTGCTCGCTGCCTTGCGAGCATCAAGGTCGTCAGTCACGATCACTTTGCCACGATGATGGGCGATCGCCAGGCAGCTTTTCTCGCCGGCTCCGAGCGAAGGTGGTAGCTCTTCAGCTGTCTTGTTCTCTTCGTCAGTAAGCTCGACGACAGTGAGGTCGTTCCAGGCCTCGGCAGGGACGCGGCCGCGTTCGACGCCGGCACGGTACTCACCTATCACGACCGCGGTGGTGCAGGCCGCATCGCCCCAGAGCCTGACGACCAGGTCTGGCCTACCGACCTTGGCGAGATTCGACAACACGGTGTTGTCGAGGACGACCGACTGCGCCACCGTCAGGAGAGAGTCGACTCCGCGATGAGGAGATCCTGCTTTGCGCCCTCACGATCGATCGGAGCGTCGCGAAGGGGTAGGCCGAGACGCGAGAAGCGACCCCGCAGATCCAGCCAGGAGGTCCCCAGGACTTCTGCGGCTCGGGAGAGGCTGATGGCGCCGGACAGATAGTAGGCGAGGGCCGTTTCGGTTCGCGCCGTACCCGATAGACCGAGCAGCTTCGAGCCCTCCAGCCCCTGGCCCCGGTCGATCTGTGGGCGGTTGACGTAGTAGCAGATGACCGCCTTCAGGATCTCGAGATCGACAGGGTCGACGATGACGGCCTGGGGCTGACCGTGCTCTTCCACAACGATAGTTTCGCCTTGGCGAACGGCTCGGAGCACCCGGCCGGGGTCGCCGGCCAGCTCGTCTCGTCGGATGTGTCTGGCGGTTTTCATGGTCGTTCCTACCTGGAACGAGTGTAGCACCAGGTGGTCGGGGACCCTCAGGAGGGGACGAATCGCGTCGTCGCTAGCCGGTCTCGCCAAACCGGGGGCGCTCAGGGTTGGGCTTGAGGCGGCCGAGCTCGATGCCGGTGTAGTAGTGGCCGAGGATGGCTCGGTAGCTGGCGCCGCGGACGGCCATGCCGAAGGCGCCGGCCTGGCACATGCCGACGCCATGCCCCCAGCCCTTGCCGCGGAACACCCAGCCGGGCTCGCCGCCTCCGCCGTTTGAGGGCTGCGCCCAGAAGAGGTTGTCCCAGACGTCGAGGGTCCAGCGCACCGCGAGGCCCTCGACCTCCAGACTCTCTCCGCCGGTGCCGAGGAGGCGCAGCTTGCCGACGCGGCCGGAGACGCCGCGCGCGACGACTTCGAAGCCCTCGAAGGGAAAGCCCGGGTACCGCGCCTGGACCGCGGAGCGCAGCTTGCGGGCGGAGATGAAGCGTGACCAGGTCTGCTTCGACACCTTGCCTGCCAGGCGCACCGGAGACGCCTCGACCGGCTGCACCAGGGCGATCAGATCGCCGCGGTGGCGGTAGAGGTCGAGCCGGTCGCCGGCCATGAGCTCCAGCTGACCGGCGCTCAAGCTGTCGCCGCGGCGCCTGAAGGTGGCGAAGTCGCTCGTCAGGTCGTAGGCGTGGCGGCCGGCCCGGTCCTTGACTTCCAGGCGGCCCTGGACCAGCCGCAAATAGCTGGTCCGCTGGCGCTCCACCACGCCCAGATAGGAGGCGAGCCGGAACAGCAGCTCTTCGACCTCGCCGTCGCCGGCCGCCTCCTCGCCGGTCCCGGCGAGCCACGAGCTGGAGACCAGGTAGGCGGCGAGCTCGCGCTCGCGTCCGCGCCAGTCGGCGGGAGGCTCTTCGAGCATCGTCTCGAGCTCCGCGCGAGTCGACCGCAGACGCCGGTCGAGAGCCAGGTCGTAGACCGAGGTGGCGAAGCGCAGGACCTCCTTGCGGCGCATCGAGCGCAAGCGGTCTTTCGGCACCGGCAGGTGGGCGAGCAGTGCCAGCTGTTCCATGCGCGCGGCCAGGCTCCGATGCCTCTTGCCGGCAGCGGGCGGCAGCAGGCGGCGGGTGAGGCCGGCGGGGAACGGGGTGCCCACGGCGGCACCGCCCTGCAGCCGACCGGCGCCGGACTCCAGGCACGGGACGCCCCGCAGGTAGGGGCCGGTCTTGAGCGGAAAGATCACCTCGACGTTCTCGGTGTGGCCGCCGCAGGTGGCGCCGTAGAAGGTCTCGGCCGGTTGGCCCTCGAACAACACCACCTGGCCGGCGGTCTCGGCGACCGCCCGGTCGGAGACCGGGTGCTCGACGGCCATGCCGCCGTAGACCTGGCAACGCGGGGTCGAGCAGATATCGTAGCCCTCGGCCTTGAACTCGTCCAGGCTGCGCACCGTGTAGGTTCGCGCCGCCACTGCCTGCGCCTTGAGCGCCTCCAGCCGGTCGAACAGCTCGGGGCCCATCTCCTTGGGCACCACGCCACGAAGGTAATCCTCTAGCTCGATCTCGTTGATGATGTTGAGGTTGCCGCGCTCGTTCAGGAAGATCAGCAGCCGGCCTCGATAGCGCACGCCGTCGTAGGGAATGCCGACGCCTGCCGGCGCGGAGATCTCGAGCCAGCGGCCGGGGACGTCACGGCGCTCGCCGCCGAGGACGATCTCGAACGCCGGGTCTCGCAGGTCGCCGCCCTCGCTGGCGATCCAGCCCTTCTCCAGGCCGAGGCTCTGGAGGCGCCCCTGACCGGCTTCGGCCTCCTCGCGGGTGGCGAAGCGTCCGACGCGCACGCGGTAGAGATCGGTGCCGGCGTCGAAGACGGCATCGGCCGGCTGGCCGGTGGTGGCGGCGAGTCGCTCGGCGAGACCGATGGCCTGGCGCTCGTCCTTGAGTGCCGCCACCTGCAGGCGGTAGACGGCGCGCTCGGCCAGGGTGCCGGCGGGAGAGACGCTGGCGGTCTGCGAAAGCGGGAGCATCTCGCCGCCGGCGTCGAGCTCGAGCCTGGCGTCGCAGCACGGCAGGTCCACGGACCTGAGGTCGGTGGCCAGGCCGACGCGCACGACCAGCGGGCCGGTGGGGACGGGCGGTGGCGGCGGCGGCGGTGGCGGCACCCGGCGCGGTGGCGCCTCGCGGCGTGGTGGCGGCGGTGGCGGCGTGATCCGCTCCTCCGGCGGGCGCGGCTCGGGTTTCGAGACCGGCCTGGCGCCGGGGCGGCAGGAGACCAGCGCGATCGCGAATCCCAGAGCGAGACCCAGCGAACAGATCAGCGTACGGCGAGGCATCTGGCTCTTGAGTTAGTCGGCGGACCGCCTGTGCCAGATGTCGTGTTGCCCCACCTTGACCTCCCTCCGGAAATCCCAATCCGGGAACCTGATCGGAAGCGCCATTTCATAGAGGCGGCTCACCAGTTGCGCCGAGATCTTTTTCCGGAGATTGCCGTAGGGATTAACTGGGCGCTTCTGCTCGAAGGCCTGCGCCTCGCCCGACTCGCGTCGACCGATCTCCTGCGCCGCGTGAGCGTCGCTGTTCAGTCGGGACATGTGTTTCGCTTTGATCGCGGCCAGTTTCTGGCTCTCTCCCGGGAGATCCAGCCGGTAATTGGTAGTGAAAATCGTAGGAAGGCGGCGCAGGTAGCGGGTGTTCATGATCAGGTAGAGCGTGTCCATCACGAATTCGGTCGGTTTCTGGGCTCCCAGCTCGTCCAAAACGAGAACCTCGGCCGACATGATCGGATCCAGGATCTGGTGCTTCGATTCGGCCGAGCTGGGGTCGAACGTCGACTGGATCTGCTGGATCAACGCTGTGAAATCGACGAAGCGTCCTCGGACTCGATAGCGATCGATAAGTTCGGCCAGCACCGCCACTGCTAGATGAGTCTTGCCGGTGCCAGGGTTGCCGATGTAGATCAGCCCCGTTTCTATGGTGCGGTTCTCGATCGGATCGAAGAAATTGTCGACGTAGCGTTTGCTGGTCGATAGCGCCCTCTGAAGGAGATTGTGGACGTGAGGGTCAACGTTGGCGGACTTGAAGTTACCAAGCCGGCAGTGCTGGTAGCGTGCCGGGATTCTGGCTTTCGATCGATACTCGTGGGGCCGGTCGCGCTTGGTGCAGTCACAGGGCACGGCGGCGCCGGCACCGCCGTCGGCGGTCACTTTCCAGCCGCGACCGTGGCAGTCGGGACAGATGTTGGGATCCGGCTCGACGATCTGTGCCTCGGAGGGCACGAACTGCTTCATGAATGGATGCTAACAGACCGGGTGGTCGGTGAGCGGACACCTTCGCGCGTCAGACCACGCCGTAGGCCAGCATGGCGTCGGCCACCTTGATGAAGCCGGCAATGTTGGCGCCCTTGACGTAGTTCACGTAGCCGTTGTCGTCGCGGCCCCATTCGACGCAGCGATCGTGGATTCTGCGCATGATCTGACGCAGCCTCTCGTCCACCTCCTCGCGTTCCCAGGAGATGCGCAGGGCGTTCTGGCTCTGCTCCAGGCCGGAGACCGCCACGCCGCCGGCGTTGGCGGCCTTGGCCGGACCGTAGAGCACCTTGGCATCCACCAGTGCCTGCACCGCTTTCAGCGTGCTCGGCATGTTGGCGCCCTCGACCACGCCGATCACGTTGTTGCCGATCAGCGTCTTGGCATCGTCACCGTCGAGCTCGTTCTGGGTGGCGCAGGGGAAGGCGAGGTCGACCGGCACCCCCCACGGGCGCTGGTCGGGGAAGTACTCGGCGGAGGCGAACTGCTCGGCGTATTCGTGAATCCGCCCGCGGCGGTTCTCTTTGAGGTCGATCAGCCAGGCAAGCTTCTCCTGATCGATGCCGTCTGGATCGTGGACGAAGCCGCCGGAATCAGAAGCGGTCACTACCTTGGCACCGCGCTGCAGGAGCTTTTCGGCGGTATAGAGAGCGACGTTACCGGCGCCCGAAACCGAGCATACTTTGCCCTCGATCCCCTCGCCCTTGCGCTCGAGCATGTTCTCGGCGAAGTACACGTTGCCGTAGCCGGTGGCTTCCTTGCGGATCAGGCTGCCGCCGAAGGACAGTCCTTTGCCGGTGAGGATGCCGGCGAAGCGGTTCTGCATCCGCTTGTACTGGCCGAACATGTAGCTGATCTCGCGGGCTCCGACGCCGATATCGCCGGCCGGCACGTCGGTGTCTTCGCCGATGTGCCGGTGCAGCTCGATCATCAGAGAGTGACAGAAACGCATCACCTCGCGGTCGGTCTTGCCCTTGGGATTGAAGTTCGACCCGCCCTTGCCGCCGCCCAGCGGCAGCCCGGTGAGGCTGTTCTTGAACACCTGCTCGAAGCCCAGGAACTTGAGGACGCTCAAGGTCACCGACGGGTGGAATCGCATGCCGCCCTTGTACGGGCCGATCGAGTTGTTGAACTGCACCCGCCATGCACGGTTGGCGCGGACAGTGCCCGAGTCGTCCTCCCAGGTCACCCGGAAGATCACGATCCGGTCGGGCTCCGTCATCCGTTCGAGGATCTGCGCGTCCCGGTATTCCTGGTGATCCCACACGAAGGGCATGAGGTACTCGACCACCTCCTGCACCGCCTGTTGGAACTCCATCTCGTACGGATTGCGCTTCTTCAGCCCGCGCATGAACCGCCGGATTTCGGTCTCGATCGGGTCGGTCGACTTGGATGCTTTGACGGCGACGCTCATGGCCATCTCCTCGTGATGGTGAACGGTGACGTGCGTGAGCGGGCGACCGTGGCGCGAGCGCACGGCGCGAAGCTGTGGAGGGTTGAAACCACGCTGTCCATGATGGCGGCCTCTGGTGTTGACCAGCTGATATGGAGCGACCCTGAGTTTGGGGAGAACCCTTTGGAGTTCGAGCTAGCGGGGGGAGCCTGCGTGAGCGGGTCCCTGCCGGTGTGTTGCTGTCGAGGAGCGCCGCGCCTTGAGGTTTGCTTGTGCCTTCAGGAGGTAGGGAGTGTCACACGACGTAGGCTGCACAGATTATAGGGCAGTTAGATTACGATTCACATTACGAAAACAGGTTGTGGGCCGAGCTAGGTGTGTTTGACGTAGGTGTCCCACAGCTCGCCTAGGAAGAACTGGCCGAACTTGGTGACGGTCTTGGCCTGCTCCGTCTTGGATTCGGTGCCGGTGACGCGCAGGGCCCTGACCAGTTCGATGATGCCTTTGACGCCGATGCGCAGCACGCCGGCGCCGATCACTGGACCGGACTTGTCGGTGCCCTCGTGGAGCTGGGTGAAGAGGGTGGTGGTGTCGCGCCACAGGTCGAGCCCGCCGTCGTCGCTCACCTCTTTCTTCCCCGCTACGTAGTAGGGCTTGCCGTCGTGCTCGATGGCCAGCTCGTAGACCATCAGCTTGAGATTGGAGTCCTCGGGGTAGAAAAGGCTGAAGGCGCCGGGGCCGGTGCCGTGCATGCCCTCGCCGAAAGGCGTCAAGTCGATACTGCCGGCGATCGAGCCCTGGTGTCCAGGCTCGGAGGTGAAACGATCGAGGTCGTCGATGATGACCGTGGCGTGCATGGCCATTTCGCTGCCGATCTGCTCGCCTTTCTTCTTGCCGGCCTTGGGGTCGGTCTCGCCCAGGGCGAAGCCGCCGGCCATGGTCTCGCTGAAGGTGATGCCTGGATTCTCGCTCATCTCCGTCGCCTCCGGTTCCTCTGGCAGTGCCGACCGTTGCCCAGAGTGTGTTCAGATGTGAAGACTTCGTTCCGATACTGTATTACATCGCGCCGTAGACCACTCACAGACGAATTCACTTGCCCGATGATCTCCGAGAAATCCACCCATGCCTCGTTCTTCGGTCGGCTGCGTGCCGTCGCGGTCAACCTGTCGCTGGTCGTCTTGAGCCTCGTGGTCTTCGCCGCGGTGGTCGAGATCGCCCTGCGCTTGAGCGGTTTCTCGTTCGTGCTCTATCCGGAGGAGATCGAGTTCGGCAAGCCTGATCCGGTGCTGCTCGAGATCGGTTTCCTTGAAGACCAGGATCTCTTCTGGGTGACCAAGGGATATCCGGAGAAGCTCGAAGGCTTGCGCGTCTCCCGGCCGGCGCTGCTGTTCATGGGCGACTCCTGCACCCACCTCGGTCACTACGACGAGGAGCTCGAGCGTCTGGTGACGGCACGGCGGGGCCTCAGCCTGCGCGCCGGCAATCTCGGTGTGGCGGGCTGGTCGTCGTATCAAGGCCGCCGCCAACTGGAGCGCGACGTGCTGCCGCTCGAACCCGCGGTGGTGACGATCTACTACGGCTGGAACGACCACTGGATCGGTTTCGGCATCGAGGACAAGAACGTTGCCCTGATCAAGCGGGTGTTCTCCGGCCCCTGGAGCGGTCTACGGCTTGTTCAGCTCGCCACCAAGGCGACGGTAGCTATCGGCACCCGCGAGACGGCTTATCCCAACCGTGTGTCGCGTCCTGATTTCGAGGACAACCTGCGCGCTATGGCGAACACGGCACGCGACGCCGGCATCAGGCCGGTGCTGGTGACGGCGGCGACCTCGCACACCCCCGGCCAGGAACCCGAGCACTTCGGCCAGCGTTGGCTGCGCGACGTCTCGGAGCTGGTGCCGTTGCACCGCGGCTACGTCGACGCGGTGCGTAGGGTGGCCGCCGAGGAAGACGCGATCCTGTGTGACGCGGCCGCTCGCTTCGACGCCTTGCCGCGGGAGGAGATAGAGAGCTCGTTCATGAAGGACGGTATCCATCTCACCACCGAGGGCGATCGCAGGCTGGCGGAGATGCTCTACGACTGTCTGGAGCGCGAGGGGTTGCTGGAGTTGGTCAGTCAGTGACTCCGGCGTAGATCCGCAGAAATCGCCGTAGGTTCTCGACGCCGCGCAGGAAGGCGTCGATGGGCACGGCTTCGTCCTTGCCGTGGATGCCGTGCATATCCCGTGCGTTGACGCCGAAGGGCGAGAAGCCGTAGGCCGGGATGCCGCGCTGGCGAAAGAAGCGGGAGTCGGTGGTGCCCGAGATGAAGGTGGGGACGACCGGCGCGCGCACCGACAATGCCTCTTCGAGCGCCAGGTAGATCGGGTGATCGCGCGGCGAAGCCGGGGCCTCGGGGGCTTCGAGCAGCACCTCGATCTCCAGGTCTTCACCCAGCAGCTCACGCACCTCGGCGAGCAGGGCGCCGGAATCGGTGTCCGGCAGCAGTCGCATGTCGATGTTCGCGACCGCTTCGGGCGAGACGACGTTCGAGCCCCGGGCGTTGCGGATCTCGGTGACCTGAATGGTGTCGAGAAAGTAGACTGGCAGGCCGGGCGCCATGGGTAGGTTCGGCAGCTCGTCGCCGTCGCCGGCTTCGATCAGGCGGTAGATCTCCTCCGCCCGGCCGCCTTCGAGCCGTGCCAGCGTGCCCAGGTACATGCGCGCGGCGTCGGTCACCCGGAAGGTCATCGGGCGCTCGAGCAGACGGGCCAGACCGGCCACCAGCTTGTGGGTGGCACTGTGCGGGTGCAGGCCCGAAGCGTGCCCGCCGCGGCCGCTGGCGGTGACCCGCAGCCACAGCGGACGTTTCTGCGTCACCTCGATTCCCCACCAGATCAGCCGGTCGTTGAGCACTCGGTTGGAGCCGCCTTCGTTCAACACCCCCTCGACGCCCTCGAACAGCTCGGGATGTGCTTCGAGCAGCCACCGTGCTCCCTGGCCGCCGCCGGCCTCCTCGTCGGCCACCGCCAGCAGGATCACGTCGCGCCCGCGCGTGCCTCCGGTACGCTTCAGGTCCAGCACCGCGGCGAGCTGGGCGATGCCCAGACCCTTGACGTCGAGGGCACCGCGCCCCCAGACCTTGTCGCGCCAGCGGCGGCCCGAGAACGGCTCCACCGCCCAGTCGTCGCCAGCCGCCACCACGTCGACGTGGTGCAGTAGCACGATCGCGGGCCGTGGGCCTCCGGGCGCCTCCAGGCGGGCGTAGAGGCTGGCCCGGCCCTCCGGGCTCTCGAACACCCGGCTGGCGATGCCTTCTCGCTCCAGGATGGCGGCCAGGTAATCTGTGGCTGCGCGCTCGCCTCCCGGCGGGTTGGTGGTGTCGATCTGGATGTACTCCTGCAGCCAGCCGACGATCTCCTCGGCGGATTCCGACGCCTGGGCGGGAGGAACCTGTAGGATCCCCAGCCAGCAGACGAGGGAGAACGAGAGACACCGCGCCGACATCGGGCGATCTTAGCAAGCATCATGACTGCGAGCCGCCTCTGGCCAAGCCCCACCCCGCGCTCGCGCATCCTGCTCTGGGTCGCCGTCGCGGCGTTGATCGTCCGCGTCCTGTACTTCGCCGAGCACGCGGGCTCGGCGTTCTTCGAATTCCCGGTCCTCGACGAGAAGTTTTACGACGCGCTGGCGCGTGCGCTCGTTGCCGGGGACGACGTCTCCCGGCTCAATCCGGGCTTCCGCCCCTGGCTCTATCCGCTCTACCTGGCCACCTGTTTCCTCACCGGTGGCCAGTGGGACACGGTGCTGGCGCTGCTCGGCCAGCACCTGCTCGGAGTGGTGACGGCGGTGCTGGTCGCCGATCTGGCGATGCGACTCTTCGGTCGTCCGTCCGCCGGCGCCGTGGCCGGCGCGCTCTACGTGCTGGCCGGCCCGCCGCTGTTCTTCGAGGGCGAGCTGCTGATCACGGGCCTCTTCACCTTCCTGGGAGCTGCCCTGCTGTGGATCCTCGCCCGCGCCGATCTCGCAGCTTCGAGAGCGCCGGCCTGGTGGCTGGCGGCTGGCCTGTGGACCGGTCTGGCGGCCCAGGCGCGACCCAACGCCTTGCTCTTCCTGGCCGCTTTCCCGCTCGCCGCGGTGGTCGTCCGCCCCCCGCCCGGTGCCCTCCGGCGTTGGGCGCTGGCCGGCACGGCCCTGGCGGGTGCGCTGATCACGATGATCGCCTTCGCCGGCATCCAGCACGGCCTGATCGGCCGCTTCCAGCTGCTCGGCAGCTCGGGCGGCGTCAACTTCTATCTCGGCAACAAGAGCGGCGCCGACGGAATGATCCCGCGCCAGGACCGCCGGGTCACCTACGGCGAGGAGTATCGTGACTCGGTGCAGGTGTTCGCCTCCCAGCTGTACGTGGAGGAGACCGGCGAGACCGGTACCTCGGCCGAGGTCTCGCGCTACTGGCTGGGCCGGGCGGTCCAGGACATCGGCGATGATCCCGGGCGCTGGCTTGGCCTCATGGGGCGCAAGGCACTGTTCCTGCTGTGGAACCGCGAGATCCCCAACAACAAGAGCTACGACTTCGTTCTCGCCGAGGAGTCACGGTTGCTGCGCGTGCTGCCGGTGCGCTGGTGGCTCTTGCTGAGCCTCGGCGCCCTCGGTCTGCTCCATGCCTGGCGTGGCGGCGATCGGCGGCTGCTGTTCTGGATCGCCACGTTCCTCGCCCTCCACGGTGCAGGCATCGTGCTGTTCTTCGTCAACAGTCGCTACCGGATTCCGATGTGGCCGGCGATGGCGGTGCTCGCCGCCGGTGGCGTGCTGGCCCTCCTCGACCTGGCGCGGCGCCGGGCGCGGGCGGATCTGGGCGTGGCTCTCGCCGTCGCCGTCGGTGTGGCCTCGATCTCGCTGGTCAACTGGCTCCAGGTCGAGCCGCCGAGCTTCGCGCGAGACTATTTCTTCCGCTCCCTGGCCCAGCTGGAGAAGGGCCGGCTCGAGGAAGCTCGGGCAGACGCCGAGCGCAGCGTGGAGCTCGATCCGGCGGATCCGGCAGCGCGCTTCCAACTCGGCAACGTGATGCTGGCGCTGGGCGACGACGAGGTCGCTTACCGCCACTACAGCATTGCTTCCGGCCTGTCACCACCCGAGCCCAGGATCCTCAACAACCTCGGTGTCATCCTGGAGCGGCGCGGCCGTCTCAGCATGGCATACGACCACTACCTGAAAGCCCTCCGGATCACCAGTGACTACGCTCCGGCGCTGATCAATGCTGCCCTGATCGAGCTGCGAGGTGGTCTGCTCGACGTCGCGGAGCAGAAGATCGTGCGTGCCGAGGCACTGGGCGTCGAGTCGGTGCAGCTGCTCTGCGCCCGCGCATTCCTGGAGCGCGACAGCGGCCGCGAGGACTCGGCGGCGAAGATCCTCGACGCCGCCCGCGCCGAGGATCCCGAGGCGGTCGAGCGCCTGGTGGAGGAGAACCGCCGGCGCCTGGTGCCGAAGCGGCCGGGCGAAGACGCTCGCTGAGCGTCTTCCGACCCGGGGAGCGGGAACCGGCGCCCGCGCCGAGGGGTCGAAGCAAGCAGTAGGAGACGCCACTGGGCTCGGCGACGAGCCTGCAACCGCGGCCCCCACTGCACGCTTGAAGGAGCTCGAAATGAGGGAAGAGAACCGATCCGTTCCAATCCGTTCCGATGCCGATGTGGGAGGCGCCGAGTTCTCGGCGTTCGTCCTCGAGGATGCCGCCGACAACCGGGCGCTGAAGTCCGCGTTCTGGGTGGCGGTGGCATTCCACCTGATCCTGGTGTTGATCACCTTCCCCTCCCTGGGCGGCCAGCCGATGATGGAGGAGGAGTCCGATAAAAAGGTCTTCCTGGTGCAGAGCTACCGGTACAAGGTGCCGCCACCACCACCGCCGCCGGACATTCCGGAGAAGAGGGTCGAGCGCATGCCGATGCCCGATCCCACCCCCGACGACCCCGAGCCCCTGAACCTCGACGATCCGCCGCCCGAGGTCGAGCTCGACCTCGATACCGACGTCAACCTGTTCGCCTTTCCCGAGGCGCCGCCGCCCCTGGACGAGCAAGTCGGACCGCTGGTCGTGGCCGGCGAAGTGATCAAGCCGGAGAAGACCTACGCTCCCCAGCCGCAGTACACCGAGATCGCTCGCAAGGCGCGGATCCAGGGCGTGGTAATCGTTCAGGCGATCATCGACCGCGAGGGCAACGTCACCAACGTCAAGGTGCTGCGCGGACAACCGATGGGGTTGTCCGAGGAGGCGGTCAAGGCGATCAAGCAGTGGAAGTTCAAGCCCGCCACCCTGCGCGGCAAGCCGGTGGACGTCTACTTCAACCTGACAGTGAACTTCAAGCTGCAGTAGCGCGCAGGAGCCCCGCAGGAGCCCCGCTGGGGCTCTCTACGCCGTCTCGCTGAGGAACGTCCGCAACTGCGCGATGCCGCCGTCGCGGCGCAGCTTGCGCAGGGCCTTGCCCTCGATCTGACGGATGCGCTCGCGGGTGACCTGGAAGGCGCGCCCGACCTCTTCGAGGGTGTGCTCCGACGGGTAGCCGACGCCGAAGCGCATGCGCAGGATGGCTTCCTCGCGCGGCGCCAGGCGCTGCAGCATGTGGCCGGTCTTCTCGCGCAGGTTGGTCGAGATCGCCGTCTCGGTGGGGGAGGTGGCGGTTTTGTCCTCGATCGCGTCCTTCAGGTGACGGTCGTCCTCGTCGCCGATCGGCGTCTCCAGCGAGATGGGCTGCTGCGCGATCTTCATGATCTTGCGCACCTTGGCCACCGGCATGTCCATGCCCGCGCCGATCTCCTCGGCGGTCGGCTCGCGGCCCAGCTCGTGGACCAGCGCGCGGGTGGCGCGCGCCAGCCTGTTGATGTTCCCGATCATGTGCACCGGCACGCGGATGGTGCGTGCCTGGTCGGCGATCGCGCGGGTGATCGCCTGGCGGATCCACCAGTGGGCATAGGTCGAGAACTTGTAGCCCCGGCGGTACTCGAACTTCTCGATCGCCCGCATCAGGCCCAGGTTGCCCTCCTGGATCAGGTCCAGGAACTGCAGGCCGCGATTGGTGTACTTCTTGGCGATCGACACCACCAGGCGCAAGTTGGCGAGCGCCAGGTCGCGCTTGGCTGCCTCGCAATCGCTCTCGCCCTGGCGGATCTTGTGCACGGTCTTGGCGACCTGCCGCTGGGTGGTGCCGTAGCGCTTCTCGAGCGCCTTCCACTCACCCTCGTATTTCTCGAGCCGCCGGCGGTGCAGCGCGCGCAGCTCCTCGTTGGTCTCCTCGCCGTCCAGCGCCCGTTTCGAACGCCGGATGCTGCGCCCGACGCGCGAGAACTGCTGGTCGATGTCCTCGAGGAAGTCGACCAGGCGGTTGCGGGTCTCCAGGTTGAAGGCGATCGAACGAATGTCCTTGGCGATCTTGCCGACCACGCGCTCGATCTCACGCTCGATCTCCTGATACCGGTCGTCCTTCTCGGCGTGCCCCTCCTGCTCCTGGCGCAGGACTCGGATCGTCTCGTCGTTCTCGGAGATGCGCTCGAAGGCCTCCAGGTTCTGCTGGATCCGTTCCATGGCGCGCTCGTCGAGCGGCGCCTCGCCGCCGTCGGCCAGCAGGTCCGACATCACCCGACGGTCGTTCTGGGCCATCTCGTTGAGCCGCAGCAGCTCGCGAAGCACCAGCGGGTTCTCGCACAGGGATTCGTAGATCGCGCGCTCGCCGCGCTCGATGCGCTGGGCGATCACCACTTCGCCCTCGCGATCGAGCAGCGGCACGGTCGCCATCTCGCGCAGGTACATGCGCACGGGGTCGCGGGTCCGGTCCTCGTCCGTAACGGGCGGTGGGGCGGCAGGGCCTTCTTCACCGTAGAGCTCATCGACCGCGTCGCGGTAGAGGTCGTGGCTCTGATATCGGTGCGGTCGCCCGACGACGCCGACCGTGAGCTCGCCGAGGCGTTGGTAGACCAGCGCCGACTCGGCGGGTGTCGCGGCCACCTCTTCGGGCAGCATTTCGCTGATCTCGTCGTGTAGCAGATAACCCTTCGACGTGCCGAGCTCGATCAGCTGTTTGATCGAAGCGTAACGTTGCTCGATGGGCTTGGTTTGCGAGGTCACCAAATCGATTCTCCTAGTCTGCGACCCGGCTTGCAGGATTCCCGGGCCGGCATGGCGTTTCGAGCCATCCGGTCGATCGTCCCCACGCGGGTGCTGTTGCCGGAGTCTCTCTCCCGAAGGGACACCCCCAAAACGACACCGAGATCACTGCCGATCCCACGCCGTTTTCGTGATTGGCCCAGCTGAAGAGAGGGGGGGAGGATGAGATACTGGGCTCCCCTCACGCATCCTATCACAGCCCCCTGAAATCCGACAGTCCGAATTTCGATTGGTTCTCGCGGGCCTGATTTTGACATGCCGAGATCTTTCGGGAGGTCGCGATCGGTGGCTGGGGCTCGGAGAGAGAGACCTCCGAGGAGGGAGTCGGACGGGCAGGGGACGGCTAGCTTCGAGGTGGCGGCCTCACGTCCGCCCAGGTGTCGCACACCCGGCGCATGCGGCGAGGCTCTTCGTCCTCCAGAGCCTCTTCGGTGAAACGGGAGACTTCGGATTCATCCACGTGTGCCTGACGCAGCGCCAGACGCACCGCGCTGACCAGCGCGTACGGGTTGCGGCTGCGCAGCCTGACGTGGATTTCGGGATAGCGGGGGGCCATCATGCGTCACTCTGCCGTGCCGTTTAGACTCGGCGACCTGCCAAAAAAGTTCCGAATCTCGGTCCGGGGTCTCGAAAACCCGATCAGACCGCCCTTCACAGAGTTCCTACCGATCTGGAAGCAAACTCCGTTCCAGGCGAGGACCGTGGATTTCGCGGCTCCTCGAGCGACTGGCTGTCCCGATCTAGGGACAGTCATGCTCGAGATCGGGCGAACTTTTTGGTCTGCCATGGCGTCTAAGAAGTGTGAGGACAGACCTCCAGAAAGAAGACGCGGCGTGGCGTAACAAACCCGCGCCCGTGCCGTATGAGATACCAGAGCACACACTGGAGCAACCCGCGAGGCTCCTTGAAACGTGGGGAGAACGACATGAGCGACACCACTTCGAAGAAGAGATTCCCGGCCGTCTCGATCATCGCCGGGTTGGTAATAGCCGCAGTTTTGGGCTTCTACGCCTTCGACGCCGCCAAAGCCAACGGCGAAACCAGCAACGACGACAGCGCCGAGGCGGCTGAGGACGGCGAAGAGAAAGACAGCGAAGACAAAGACGACGAGGGCGAAGACGGGGAAGAAAAGAAGAAGACACCGATCCCGGTCGAGGCTGCCGCCACCCTGAGCGGCCGCATCTCCTCTTATATCTCCGCCACCGCCAACCTGGTGCCGGAGAGCGAGGTCCGGATCCTCGCCGAATGGGAGGGGCGCCTGGCCAAGCTCAACGTCGAGGAGGGCGACCGCATCAAGAAAGGCCAGGTGCTGGCCGAGCTGGCGCGCCAGGACGGTGAGATCACCCTCAACAAGGCCAAGCTCAAGGAGTCGACCAGCCGTCTGGCCTACGAGCGCGCCGAGCGCCTGAAGGCCCAGGAGCTGATCAGCCCCGAGGAGTTCGACAAGATCGCGCTCGACCACGAGATCGCCGGCCAGGAGCTGGCCGAGGCCGAGTGGAAGCACGAAAAGACCCTGATCCGCTCGCCTTTCACCGGCCGCGTCACCGAGCGCATGGTGCAGCCGGGCCAGCACGTGCGCCCGGGTGACGAGCTGTTCACCGTCGCCGATTTCGACCCGCTGATCGCCCGTATCTTCCTGCCCGAGCGCGACGTCCTGACGCTCGACGAAGGGCGCGGCGTGCGCATCGCCCTGCGCGCCGATGCCGGCATCGAGTTCGACGGCCGTATCCGCCAGATCAGCCCGGTGGTCGACACCGCCACCGGCACGGTGAAGATCACCGTCGAGGCCCGTTCGGTGCCGGCCGCGGTACGTCCGGGAGCCTTCGTGCGCATCGACATCGTGCGCGACTCGATCGCCGACGCGGTGCTGATGCCGCGCGAGGCGGTGATCCGCGAGCTGCAGAACGCCTACGTCTTCGTCGCCACCGACGGTCACGCCGAGAAGCGGACGGTGACCCTGGGCCTCGAGGAGGAAGACCACATCCAGGCAGTCTCCGGCGTCGAGGAGGGCGAGCAGGTGATCGTCGCCGGTCAGGGCGGCCTCAAGGACGGCTCGGTGGTCAAGCTGATGGGCGCCGAAGCAGAAGCCGAAGCGGGTGAAGAGCCCGCCGAGGCCACCGTCAGCTAGGGGCGCGCACATGAAGATCATCGAGTTCTTCATCAAGCGACGGGTCGCCGTCGCCATGGCGGCGATCGCCGTCTCGATGTTCGGCGCTGTGGCCTTCAGCCGCCTGCAGATCAACCTGCTGCCGGATATTTCCTACCCCAGCCTGACTGTCGAAAGCCGCTTCCCCGGCGCCGCGCCGGCGGAGGTCGAGTCGCTGCTCACCCGCCAGATCGAAGAGGCGGTGGGGGTGGTGGCCGGCGTGCAGCGCCTGACCTCGGTGTCGCGGCCCGGTTTGTCGCAGGTGACGCTCGAGTTCGACTGGGGCCGCAACATGGATTTCGCGGCGCTCGACGTGCGCCAGAAGCTCGACCTGGTGCCCCTGCCGCGGGAGTCCTCCAAACCCGTGCTGCTGCGCTTCGATCCGTCCAACGATCCGATCATGCGGCTCTACCTCTCCGGTACCGAAGATCTTTTCCAGCTGCGCTACCTCGGCGAGGAGGTGCTGAAGAAGGACCTCGAATCCACCGAGGGAGTGGCCGCGATCAAAGTGGCCGGAGGCTACGAGGAAGAGATCCAGGTGCAGGTCGACGAGGGCAAGTTGGCGCTGCTGGGGCTCGACATCGGTGCCGTGCGCGACCGCCTGGCGCAGGAGAACATCAACCAGGCGGGGGGCAGCCTGTACGAGAAGGAGGCCCGCTACCTGGTGCGCTCACGCAACGAGTTCGAGCGCCTGGACGACATCCTGGAGACGGTGCTGTTCGCCGAGGGCGGCCGTATCGTCACCCTGGCGGACGTCGCTACCGTCGAGCGCGGCCACCGGCAGCGCGAGGTGGTGACGCGTTTCGACGGCGACGAGGCCGTCGAGCTGGCGATCTACAAGGAGGGCGACGCCAACACCGTGCAGGTGGCCAGGGCGTTGCGCGCCCGGCTGGAGAACGCCTCCGAGGAGCTGCCGGAAGGGATCGCCATCGCCGCCGGCACCGATCAGTCCGGCTTTATCCAGGCGTCGATCCGCGAGGTGCTGAACAACGCCGCCCTGGGCGGTGCCATCGCCATCCTGATCCTGCTGCTGTTCCTCAAGAACCCGCGCTCGACCCTGATCATCGGCGTCTCGATCCCGCTGTCGGTGATCGCCACCTTCTTCCTCATGTACCAGACCGGCACGTCGCTCAACATCATGTCCCTGGGCGGCCTCGCCCTGGGCATCGGCATGTTGGTGGACAACGCCATCGTGGTCTTGGAGGCGATCTCCAAGCGTCACGAGCTCGGCGACAGCGCTTTCGAGGCGGCGCGCAACGGCACGGCAGAGGTGGGCAAGGCGGTGGTCGCCTCGACGCTCACCACCGTCGCGGTATTCGTGCCGGTGGTCTTCTTGCAGGGCGTGGCGGCGCAGCTCTTCCGTGACCAGGCGCTGACCGTGTCGTTCTCGCTCATCGCCTCGCTGGTCGTGTCGCTGACCCTGATCCCGATGCTCGCCGCCCTGATCACCGGCCGGCGCGAGAAGCACGCGGTCGCCCCGGCACCGCCGATCGAGGAGAGCCGCAAGTCCATGCGGTGGGCCAAGAAGAGCGCCCGCTTCGTGTTCGTCACCATGCCGTCGTATCTCGTATTCGGCGTACGCTTCGTCTTGCGCTGGACCGGTTGGCTGCTGGCCTTCCTCACCCGGCCGGTGGGCAAGGTGTTCGACGCTGGCATGGGCGTGCTGTCGTCCCTCTACCCCAAGACCCTGCGTTGGGCGCTGGGCGCCCGCGGCACGGTGCTGGCGGTGGCGGTCCTGGCGTTCGCCGGCGCCGTCTGGCTGGTGCCGACCCTCGGGCTCGACCTGATCCCGACCCTGTCGCAGGGCGAGTTCAGCTTCCGCGTCGAGCTGCCGGAAGGCACGCCTCTTCCGGCCACCGACCGCTTCATCGACGACGTGCAGACGGTGCTCGCAGGCGACGAGCGCATCGAGTCGTTCTCATCGATCACCGGCGGCGCCGGCTTGTCGCTGTCGAACACCGGCACCGAGGGCGAGAACGTCGCCCGCATCCAGGTGCGGATGAAGTCGGGCACCACCGCGGCCCAAGAGCAGGCGGTCGCCGCCAACCTGCGCGAGCGGCTCGAGGGCGCCGCCGAGGCGCACTTCAAGTTCGAACGGCCGTCGGTCTTCACCTTCCGTACGCCGGTCGAGGTGGAGGTCTACAGCGACAGCCTGGCTGACCTGCAGACCGCGGCCAGCGCGCTGCGCGACCGGATCGAGGACGTGCCCGGCGTGGTCGACCTCGAGTCCTCCGCCGAGCTCGGCAACCCCGAGCTGCAGGTGACCTTCAACCGCGAGCAGCTGGTGCAGCTGGGCCTGGATCTCAGCCAGGTCGCCGCCACCGTGCGCAACAAGATTCAGGGCGACGTCGCCACCCGATTCACCGAAGGAGATCGTGAGATCGACATCCTGGTGCGCTCGATGGAGGCCGGAGAGGCGACCGTCGACCAGGTCGGTGACCTGATCATCGGTCAGCGCGAGGTGGGTGGCTCACGGATGATCACCGAGCGCACCCAGTTCGGCATCCTGGTGGACCGCGAGATCGCCACCGGCCGCGCCCAGAGCGTGCCGATCCGGCTCAAGTCGGTGGCCGACATCAAGCTGGTGGACGGCCCGAGTGAAATCCGTAGGATCGGCCAGAAGCGCGCGGCGGTGATCTCGGGCAACCTCGCCGGCCGTGACATGGGCGCCGTGGCCGTCGACCTCGAGCGCACCATTCGCGACGAGGCCCTGCCGCTCTCCGCCACCGCCGAGGTAGGCGGCCAGCAAGAGGAGATGGCGCGCTCGATCCGCTCGCTGCTGATGGCCCTGGCGCTGGCGATCTTCCTCGTCTACCTGGTGATGGCCTCGCTGTTCGAATCGTTCCTGCATCCCTTCGTGATCATCTTCACCCTGCCCCTGGCGGCGATCGGCGTGATCGTTTCGCTGGCCGCCACCGGTAATACCGTCAACGTCGTCGCCCTGATCGGCGCGGTGATGTTGGCCGGGATCGTGGTCAACAACGCCATCGTGCTGATCGACGCGGTCAACCGGTTGCGGCGCGAGGAGGGCCTGTCCAAGCACGAGGCCCTGATCGAGGCCGGCTCGCGGCGCCTGCGGCCGATCCTGATGACCTCGGCGACCACCATCTTCGGCCTGCTGCCGATGGCCATGGGTCTGGGCGAGGGCGCCGAGCTGCGGGCGCCGCTGGCGATCACCGTCGTCGGCGGTCTGGCGATGGCCACGCTGTTGACGCTGATCGTCATCCCGGTGGTCTACTCGTTGCTCGACCGCACGGTGATGGTGGCGGACGAAGCGGCCCGGACCACGCCGACGGGCGATCAGGCGCCGCGCCTCGGCGCGGTCGCAAAACCCGCCGAGGCGGCGGGGTAGAGAAAGGGGCATGCCATGAATCCCGCTTCCCTCGCCGTTCGCCGCCCGATCACCACCGCCATGCTGCTGCTCAGCATCCTGCTGTTCGGCGGCATCGCGCTCACGCGCCTGCCGGTGGAGTTCCTGCCCGAAGTCGACATCCCGTTCATCGCCGTCGAGATCCCCTACGACAACACCAACCCGGCGCAGGTCGAGCGCGAGATCACCAAGCCGGTGGAGGAGATCCTGGCGACGCTGCCCGGCATCAAGCGGCTGGGCTCGGACTCCAACGCCGACGGCGCCTTCATCTTCCTGGAGTTCAACTGGGGCCACGACCTCGACATCGTGCGCATGCAGGTGTCGGAGAAGATGGACCAGGTCGAGGGTGAGCTGCCCGAGCAGATCGGCGAGATCCGGATCTTCTCCTTCAACAGCTCCGACATCCCGGTAGTCGAGGCGCGCATCTCGGCCGAGGGCGTCGACATGTCGGAGAACTACCAGCTGCTCGAGGCCCGGGTGCTCAACCGCATCCGGCGCATCCCGGGCGTCGCCAAGGTCGAGCTCGACGGCGTCGAGCCGCGCGAGATCTTCGTCGAGCTGGTGCTCGACAAGGTCAAGGAGCACGGCGTCGACGTCGGCGAGCTGATCCAGTTGCTGAACGGTGCGTCTTCCAACCTGGTACTGGGCGAGGTCCAGGACGGAGGCCTGCGCTACACCGCCCGCGCCCTGGGCTCGTTCGAGAGCGTCCAGGAGCTGCGCGAGCTGGTGATCGACGAGCGCGGCCTGCGCCTGGCCGACATCGCCGAGATCAGTTACGAGGAGCCGCCGATCCGCTACGGCCGGCACCTGAACCGCAAAGACGCCGTCGCCCTGACCGTGTTCAAGGAGTCCACCGCCAACACCGTCGAGGTGGTCAACGCGGTGATGGGCGTGATCGAGAACGACATCGACGGCGACCCCCTGCTGCAGGGCGTCAGCCTGTTCGTGTGGCAGAACCAGGCCGAGCAGATCACGGGCGCCCTCAACGGCCTGACCCGCGCCGGCTTGATCGGCGCCCTGCTCGCCGTCCTGGTGCTCTACTTCTTCCTGCGCCGCCTTGGCTCGACGCTGATCGTCTCCATGTCGATTCCGTTCTCGATCATCGCCGCCTGCGGCGTGATGTATTTCATGGGCAAGACCCTGAACGTGCTGTCGATGATGGGATTGATGCTGGGCGTCGGCATGCTGGTCGACAACGCCATCGTCATCCTGGAATCGATCGACCGCACCAAGCGCAGCGAGCCGGACCCGAAGAAGGCCGCGCTGAAAGGCACCAAGAGCGTCTCGATGGCGGTCATCGCCTCGACCGCGACGTCGCTGATCGTCTTCCTGCCGCTGATCGTTGGGGGCGAGTCCGAGCTCACCGTCTGGCTCGGCGAGGTGGGCATCGCCATCGCCCTGGCGCTGGTCTGCTCGCTGGTCTCGTCACTGACCCTGATCCCGCTGATGACCAGCCGCTTCCTGCCGGCCGGCAAGTCGAAGCCGATTCCGCTGATGGCCCGCACCGAAGACCGCTACGTGCATCTGCTGCACTGGACGCTGCGGCACAAGCTGCGGACCTTCCTGCTGATCGTCGGCGGCGCCGGCTTCGGCTTCCTGCCGTTCTTCGCCGGCTGGGTGGACATGAGCCAGTTCTCCGGCGCGGTCAACGAGCGCCTCTACCTGGACTACGAGTTCACCGACTTCGTCTACAAGTCCCAGGCCGAGGACGTGGTCGACGTCGTCGAGCAGCACCTCGAGCCACAGCTCGAGGAGCTGGGCGTCGCCTCGATGTACAGCTTCTACACCTCCAACCGGGCCGGCACCACGTTGACCCTGGCGCGCAAGGACCTGGGCGACAAGGAGGTCAAGAAGCTGCGCCAGAAGATCCGCGACGGCCTGCCCGAGATCCCGGGCGTCAAGCTGGCGTTCTTCGAGGACGCTGACTCGGGCGGTGGCTCGACCTACTTCTCGGTCAACTTCTTCGGCCAGGATTCAGGCGTGCTGGCGAAGTTCGGCGACGAGGCCAAGCGGCGGCTCGAGACCGTCGAGGGCGTGCAGGACATCACCACTTCGTTCGGCAAGAGCCGCAAGGAGATCCAGGTTCAGGTCGACCGCGACAAAGCGGCGCGCTTAGGGCTGACCGCCCAGGAGGTGGCCGACACCTTCTCCTTCACCCTCGGCAGCTTCCGCCTGCCGCGCTTCAACGACGGCAAGCGCGAGGTGGAGACCTCGCTCGGGCTGCGCATCGTCGACCGCGAGAACCTGGCGGACCTCAAGGAGATCCCGTTCCGTGACGTCGACGGCCGGCCGGTGACCCTGGGCGACGTCGCCACCTTCGAGGTGGTGGAGAAGCCCGAGGAGATCGAGCGCCAGGACCGCAAGGTGCGCGCCGCGGTGCGGGCCACCTACGAGGGCGAGAACTGGGACGAGGCGCGCGAGGAGATCACCGCCCTGATGGACGCCTTCGACCTGCCGGGCGGCTATTCCTGGTCGTGGAACCGGCGCATGATCGAGCAGGACCAGCAGGGCGCCGAGATGGGCGTCAACATGCTGCTGGCGCTGGTGCTGATCTACCTGGTGATGGCGTCGCTGTTCGAATCGCTGGCGCAGCCGTTCTCGATCCTGTTCTCGATCCTCTTCGCCCTGCCCGGCGTTGCCTGGCTGCTGGCCGCCACCGACACGCCTTTCAACCTGATGTCGTGGATCGGCTTCCTGATCCTGATGGGCATCGTGGTCAACAACGGCATCGTGTTGCTGGATCACATGAACCAGCTGCGCAAGGAAGGCCTGGGCATCGAGGAGTCCATCCTCATGGCCGGCCGCGACCGCATGCGAGCCGTGCTGATGACCGCCTCGACCACCATCATCGGCCTCCTGCCATTGGCCATCGGCGGCTCCCGTGTCGGCGGCTTGTTCTACTATCCGCTGGCCATCACCGTCATGGGCGGACTGATGTCCTCGGCGGTGCTGACCCTGGTGGTGCTGCCCTACATCAACTGGAACGTCGAGTTCGTGGCGGCGTGGATCCGGCGGCTGTGGCGGGAGTCCGGGGCGGTGCGGTCGCCGCGTCGGGTGGAGTCGGCTCGGCCGGTCGAGACCGTCGAAGTGGTGGGTTGAGTTTCACTCGCCCTGAGTCTCCCAGCCCGAGAGCTCGTCTCCCAGCCCCTGCCCTCGCTGTAGGCCTCGGCCCGCAGCTCGGGCTCGTCCTGACTGTAGGGCACCAGTTCGCCTAAACGCCGTTTCGAACTCGTACGTATTGGCAGGTGTACCGGGTGTTCGATTTCAGGAGTCGTAGATGCTCGATGAGGTGCTACCGGCGACACGATCCGGCGGTGTACGCTGCTCGAAGGGGCGGTCTCACCGTGGCGGTCTGCTCCTCGTCTGCGCCCTCCTGACGCAGCCAGCGTCGGCGGGGGCTCGAGAGGAACAGAGCGCGCCAGTCGTGCCGCCCGCTATCCAGCACCTACACAGCGCCCATCGGCTGATAGAGCTCGGTCTTCCGGACTTCGCCTTGGAGCATCTCCTGGAGATCGATCACGAGGTTCTGCCCGAGAGTGGTCTCTCGCCTTACACCGCGCAGATCGCGTATCTCGCCGCGAGACTCGACGTCCTCGGCGAGGCGCTCGAAACTCTCACCGCGTCGAACCTGACCGCCGAGCGTCTGCGGCCCTTCGCCGCCACCTGGAACGCCAGGGCCGTGGTCGCGATTCGCGACGGCCGGGTTTCCGAGGCGCTCGAGGCCTGGGACCAGAGCCTCGAGCGCGAGCCATCGTTCGGAGAGCGACGTACGATCTTCCGGTCGGCGATCGCGCGGATCGGGAACACGGACGCGGGATACATCGAGGTTGACCCGGAGGTCCAGGGAGGTGCCTTGAGGTCGTTCTTGGAGACCTGGGGCAAGCGCACTTCTTTGGGGCTCGACCCCGAGGTGGTCGAGCTTCTCTTCGCCCTAGAGAAGAAGCTGGACCCCGAAGGCCCTGACGCGCAGCTCTGGGCCGAACGCTATCTCACGCTCACCCAGGCGACTCCGCTCGCCCTCTATCGCCGGGGGGCTCTGGAGATGGCGCGCAGGCAACCGGACATGGCCTTGCCCTGGTTTCTCTGGGCGGCTCATACGGACAAGTTCGCATCGGACCTGTCGCCGAAGAGTTGGAGATCCCTCGCAGTGGTTTACAGAGAGCTCGGATGGTGCGATCGAGCCGCCGAGGCGTGGGAGCTCGCCCTGGCGCAGGGACGGCCTCCGTGCCAGCCGGCGGCAAGGCGCTCGACGAATTTCGAGGAGTGCGTCGACTGGCACGACCAACTTCTGGCCTATTCGCCGGAGCGAATGATCGTCTTCTGGCGCGGCAGCTGGCAGGATTCCGTGCCCGACCTGCACATCTGGAGGAGTCGATGCCGCTGGCCCGAGCCCAGTCCGTTCGCGCACATGTCCGACTCGTACGATTGCAGCCGCAATCGGCGACCTCGCCTGGCGGAAAGGCAGCTGGATCGCCAGGGGCCCGGGAGTTTTCCCACTCGCCTGCTTTGCGCCCTGAACCAGGCGAAGCTCATGTTCCCGGCGCTCGGTCGTCGCTTCGACGACGAGCTCCTAACGCGTAGGCTCTCAGAGGTGCCCGCCGACCAGCGCTCGAGCTTGTGGGAGGCGAGGGCTCTCTTCAGCCTGCGACAGGGTGATGTGGACCAGGCGATGGCCTACTTCTGGAACGTTCTCGAGCACGATCCATTCGCGCGGCGGAAGCGCGACCGTTGGAGAAGGTTCTCGCGTGGTCTGTCGAGAAGTCCGGTGGCGCGAGGAGATCGGGTCGCGAGGTTCTTGCGCGACACGTTCGACCACCATGTGAGCACCGAGGAGCGGCCTGGCCTCTACCGGGTCCATCTCGCCACCCATCTGAGGAGAGTGGCTCCGAGCTCGAGCATCACCCTGCGCTTGGTCGACGAGATTCTGAGCTCGCCGTTGCCCCATGACGGATCCCTCTCGATGTTCCGGACGACGATCGAGCTCGACCTCGATCGCCCCGCGGACGCGCTTCCCCACCTGCTGCAGGCCTACGAGGAGCTCGGAACGCGTGAGCTCCCTGCCTTGCAGCCCGACCGGGGGAGGTACCGTGAGATCGCGGGGACGTTGGTGAGCGTCTACAGCCGTTTGCGTTGGTGGGATTTGGCCCTGGACATCGCGGCGACGCTCGATTCCGAGATTCCCGAGCTGTCGGCTCTCGATCCGGCGGATATTCTCGAATCGAGCTTGCCGGAACAGTGCCGTGCCCTGCGGTCGCGATTGGAGAAGGGACGTGGTGCCAGCCTGATTCGGACCGAAGGTGAATGGCATCGGGAGCGTCTGAGAATCCTGGCCGAGTGGGAGGGTGCATGTACTTCGCTGCGGCCGGCAGAGCGAGAATCCTCTCCCGCGTCGTAGGCTTCGCGGGGCGCGGACGCCCGATGGGTGAACCTCGGCGACCAGGACCTCGCTCGGGGCGCCTCGAATCGCCGACGTAATGAGTCGCCGGCCTCCTGCCCCTGGCCCTGGGCGGCTCCCGTGTCGGCGGGCTGTTCTACTACCCGCTGGCGATCACCGTCATGGGCGGGTTGATGTCCTCCGCGGTGCTGACCCTGGTGGTGCTGACCTACATCAACTGGATCGTCGAGTTCGTGGCGGAGTGGCTGAAGCGGCTGTGGCGGGAGTCGGGGGTGGTGCGGGCTCCGCGTCGGGCGGAGCCGGCGCCGGTAGGCGAGACCGTCGAGGCGGTGGGGTGAGCCGCTGAGCGCCTGTGATCGCGAATCCGATCAAGCCTGCTCGTAGGCGCTCAAGAAGTCGTCTCTGGTGATCTTCGACTGTCTCAAGATGGTCCGGAGGGTGGACGCCTTGAGGCGGCGATGGTTGGGCATCGTCAGAGGCGTTTTCGTGCCGTCTGCATTCTCGCGAACCATGGCGATGTGGTTGCCTTCGCGGACGATCACGAAGCCGACTGACCCCAGCGCTTTGACGACCCGCTTCTTCGGGGCATCGACGGGGAACTTCGGCATCTAGACCGCGACGGCCATCTCGGCAACGAAGACCTCGCTGGCCTCGTCTTCTTCCTCGAGGACTTCTCGGCCGAAGGTCTCTACGTGGAACTCGATGGCGGACTTCGCATCCGCTAGCGCCTCTTCGTACGTGTCGCCTTCAGCAACCACGACTCCTTTGAGCCCGACCGGATAGGCGACATAGCCGTCGGCGTGTTTCTCGACAATGATCTTGATGTTCTTGACCACTGGGGAACTCCTCCGGTTGGAAGGCGTGCTAATTGCGCTGAGTAGCCCGGTGGGCATCGGCGAGATCCTGCTCGAGCTCTTCCGGGGCCTCTCCGAAGGGGGAGAGGCCATAGCGACTCAACAAGAAGAGGAAGGTGAAACGAGGCATCCCGGCGAGGCTGGCCGCCAGCCCCGTGCTCAGCCGTCCCGTCTTGTAGAGCTGCAATGCCAGCAGGAGGGGAGCCTCCGCCTCGAACTCCTCGGGCTCCTGCTGGAGAGCCCACAAGACTTCGGATGGGTAGTCGATGGTGAGGGTCTTCATCGACAGAGAGCCTATCACCCCAGGGTGCGGGGAGCCCGACGGCTCCCCGCGCGGGGCACTGACTTCAGTCGGCCCAGAGATAGCTCTAAAGGTGCCGGCCGAATCGGCAGAAGTTGCGGCGGGTCGTCCGGCAGTTAGTCTTAGGGTCGGCTGGGGTACGCCGCCTTCAGCTGCTTGCGCACCTTGGCGAGGCCCCGGACACGGCAAGGCGGCGAGGCCGGATACTTCTGTGAGACCACTCGACAAGGGGATCTTCTGCACGACCCCGGTCTCCTTGTCCACCCTCAGCAGCACGCCGTTTGAAGGGGCGGTCGCGGCCCAGAGGGTGCCGTCGCTGAGCGCGGCTGTACATGATGTCAATGCATCCGTTGTCACCGACCGGGGTCAAGTCTCCATTCCGGCTCATCTCCGCAAAGAGCTCGCTTTGACCAAGGGCCAACGCCTTCTCTGGCGGAAGACAGGTGAGCGCGAGCTCCGGATCGTAGTTCTCGAGCCTCCGGCACCCCGTGGCGCCCAGGCCATGCGCGGTTTCGCCCGACGATTCCGCGCCGAGCCTCGGACGACGGCCGAGTGGATGGCTGAGCTGCGGGCAGGCGAGAGCTGATGACCTGGGTGGTCGACACCTGCATGTTGATCGACATTCTGGAGGACGATCCGAGGTTTGGCGAGGCTTCGGCTCAGTTCTTCGATCACCACACCAGCGATGGTCTGGTCGTCTGCCCGGTGACCTACGCCGAGCTGGCACCCGCCTTCCGAGGCAACCTGACTCTTCAAGACGAATTCCTCGATGGTATTGGAGTCGACTGCCGAGAGGATTGGGTCCGGCAGGACACTCTCAAAGCGCATGAAGCCTGGAGTGCTCACATCCGGCGGCGGCGTGGCGGCCAAGCGCCCAAGCGGCCTCTGGCCGACATCCTGATCGGCAGCTTCGCCCTCCGCTTCCAGGGCTTGATGACTAGAAATCCGGACGGTTTTCGGACCGCCTTCCCCTCTCTCGAGCTTCGAGTTCCAATCGTCCCGGAGAACGATGATCTTGCAGCTGATCAGGACCGGGACGCTCCCCAGCCTTGAGCCACTCCGTGACGCGATCGTCGAGCTCGGCCAGGCAGTCGGCGTCCCAGGTGACCGGCTTGTCGCGGCGGCCGTCTCGGCAGGTGCGGGCTCCGCGTCGGGTGGAGCCGACTCGGCCGGTCGAGACCGTCGAAGCGGTGGGGTGAGCGACGTCTGATCGAGCCTTCGCGGCCTCCCGAGCTTCCGCGACCGCTACGGGTTCTGCTAGACTTCCTCACGAAGGGTCACGCCGCAACGCGGTGTGAGACGGACAACGGCAGGACCAGGAAAGCATCATGCCTCCATCGACACCGAGCCCCTCGACGGTCGCGTACCTGCACGCGCATGGTTTGCAGGTCACTCCGGAGCAGTTGGACGGCCTGGTCCAGGAGGCGATCGACCGTCTGCAGCAAGAGCTCTTTCGCTCCGATCCGCGGCGCGAGCTCTCCCGGGAGGAGATCGAGATCCTGGAGGCCGGAGGATTCGACCTCGAGCCCGTCGACCTGGGCGGCGAGGATCCCCTCGCGCGAGCGGCGGCGCTCTATTCCGGGCTGCTCAAGACCAGTCTCGACACCGCCGCCGCGGCGCGGCTGCTGGGAGTCGATCCGAGCCGCATACGGCATCGGTTGACGTCTCGTCCGCCGAGCCTCTACGGAATCCGTCTCGGGTCGGGGTGGCGCCTGCCGCGCTTCCAGTTCGACGGCGAGAGACTCGTTCCCGGCATCGGCGAGGTGGTGGCGGAGCTCGATCCCGAGCTCCATCCCGCGACAGTCCACAACTGGTTCGTCTCGTCCAATCCAGACCTCGTGGCCGAGAGCCTCGCCGAAGGGCTGCTGAGCCCGCGCGACTGGCTGTGTCACGGATTCCCGCCGCGAGCCGTCGCCGCGCTGGCGAGGCATCTGTAGCCAGATTCGACGCAGGTGCCCAGGTTTCCGGAGCCGCCGACGGACGCGGAGCTGGCCGAAAGCTCGCCCGAGCGGAAGATTCTGCCGGCCGGCACCCTGCTCTGGCGCGTGTACTTCCGGGGCGGAGATCATCCGACGTACTGGGATACCTTCCGCTCGTTCGGCCCCACGACCGGCCGGTTCGATCATCACCCGCCGCCGTCTTCGGTGCAGGAGCGGAGAATCTTGTACAGCGCCGAGCAGGGCCTGACCTGCCTCGCGGAAGTGTTTCAGGACAGCAGGATCATCGATCGAACGGCTCGCAAACCGTGGATCGTCGCCTTCCGCACCCGGCAGGACCTGACGCTGCTCGATCTGACGGGCGACTGGCCGACGCGAGCCGGCGCCTCCATGGTCATCAGCTCCGGGCCGCGGCCTCGGGCGCAGCGTTGGTCGCGAGCGATCTACTCCGCGTTCGCGGACGTCGACGGGCTCTACTACCCCTCTTCCATGGCGGCCAGCCGCCCTGCTCTGGCGCTCTACGAGCGCGCCGGGTCGGCGATACCCACCGCTCCTGCCTTTCACCGGCCGCTGTCGGATCCCACGCTGCTCACGTTGCTGCGCAACGCGGCGCGGGATCTGGGCTATGCCGTGCTTTGAAGAGCGGCCACGAAGCGGTGGGTAGGAAAAAATCCTCGCAGCTTGCCGAAGTCGAGTAGCCGCTGGAAAGTCCCAGCCGGCGCATCCAACCAACCATTCGAGAGAGGTCGGTTGGACGGCGCGGCATCCAACGATTCAGCCGGCTGGGGTCGGCTGCATGCCCCGTCACCCAACCGGCCAACCGTCTCAGGGTCGTTGGATGGGCAGATATCCAACCGACCATTCGAGAAAGGTCGGTTGGATGATCACATATCCAACCGACCCATTGGCGGTGGACCTCCTTGAAGCGCCGTCACGCGGAGCCGGACCTCGCCGCCTTCTTCAACTCCTCGTCCCAGGCGTCGCTCAAGACCCCGAGCTCCGGATCTTCCCGGTCGAACGGCGCGACCTCTCCCCGTTCCTCGCACTCCTTGCGGTACGCGGCGATGCGGCGCTCGCTGTCCCGGGCTTTTTCGTAGTCCAGTTGCCTGAGGACCCGGCGCCCCGTGTCCGCGTAACGCCGGCCCTTGGCGCGGTTGCCGCACGTGTTGGCGTCACACCACACGCGGCGGGGGTTCTGGTAGACGAACAGCCGGTAGCAGCCCTGACAGCCGCACTGGCGCACCCGCCGGCAGCCGCCGGACGTCAGCAGCTCCGCCGCCGATTGCGCCGGCGGCCACAGCACGCGCGCGAGCTCATCGGCCTCGCCGTCCCAGAGCCACGCGAAGCCGTCCGCCTGGGGCCCGACGTGGCGCACCCGGAGGGCGTGGTTGAGGACGGCGAGGTCCGCCGCCGGCGCCTCTTTGCCCAGGGCCAGGGCGGTGAAAATCCGCAGCAGCGCGAGGCGTAGCTCGCCGGCCCTGGCGACGATCGTCGCGGCGTCCCGAGGCCGGGCCGCCGTGGCGCGCTGGAGCCGCTGGCCGTCGGCCGCCGCCAGGGCGCCCATGCGCTGCAGCCAGGTGACGAGGCCGGCGTAGGTCAACGCCGCGGGCACGACCCGCGACCCGCGCCGCCGGGCGTCGGGCGTTGGCGCCGCTGTATTGGCGAACGCCAAGCCCAGGGAGCCGGAGCGCTCGAGCTCGCGGGGCACGCCGGTCTTCTTGGGTCTTTTGCGCTTCTTCTTTGCCATGAGCTTCCTTGCCATGAGCGACTCCTTGGACTCCAAGCAGACCGCGGTGATGGGCGCGCCAGCGTCCTGTGGCATGCCGGTTTGCCCGCGATTCGTGCCAAGCCCGGGATTCCAAGTATGACATGGTCTTTCCCCTCCGGCTGGGGCCCCTAGCTTCGTCGGGGTGTGTCCGGCTAGCTTCCGAGCCGCCTGGCGACGCCACTCGGAGTATTGCAGCGCGAACGTTGCTCGAGCGTCGCCTTGACGTTCGAGAGCAGCGCCTCGTTGAGCTCCCGCTCGCGGCTGGCCTCGAGCCAGAGGCGCAGCGCCGCCAAGGCCTCGGCGTCTTCCGACATGTCCTGAAAGCGAGCGAACGTCTCGGCCGCCAGCCCTTCGAGCTCGGACCAGCGCCCGGCGAAGCGCAGGAGGGCGGAAATGTCGAGGGCGACCAGCGCGTGCTCGTAGACGGCGCAGAACTTGCGAAAGCCGGCGAGCGCTTTCCGGTACCTGCGCTCGCCGTCGTCGGTCCGGCCGCGTCGGATGCAGGCCGTCCCTTCGATCCAGTACAGGCGGCTCTTCTGGACGCTTTGCCGTGGCCCCAGGAGACGGCGTGCATTTCGGAGATGGATCAGCGCCTCGTCGAGTCGCTCGGGATCGTCGAGCTCGAGGATCGCCCTTGCCAGGTTCGTCGTTGCGGAGAGCTCCACCTGAGGAGTCAGCCTGCGATTGGCCAGAACCTTGCTCAGAGTCGCAACTGCTTCGCGCAGGCGTCCAGCTGCGCCATAGGTGACCCCTCGGGTGGCCAGCGCCACAGCGAGCCAATTCTCATCACTCTCAGCTTCGGAAATGACCGTTGCCTCGTCGATGAAGCGCAGGGCCTGCCCGAATCTCTGCTGCCGGTTCCGTAGTGTTGCCCAGCGGAGGTAGAGATCGATTCTATGCAGTGGTGAGAGCCGTTCCCGTTCACAGATTCTCAAGGCGGTTCGATATTCTTGTTCCGCTTCGGCGAGTGCACCTACGGCACGGTAGCCAGCCCCGACGAGCCCCAGAGCTTTCACGAGGCGCGCCATATTGTCTTGTCTCTGGCTTGCGCCCTCGTTGACCGTGATGATGTGGACAAGGCGTGGTGTCAACCGGGCCACTCTCAGTCCTGCGGTAGGTTGCCGGAAAATGAGCTCCTCGGTGTACGCCAAGAATCGGTCGCAAAAGCCCGGATCGTGGTAGCGCTCTCGCTCGAGCACCCGATTTGCGGCTTCGGGCAGATGGGCCTCGAGCTCACGGAGGAGGCGCCGCGCATGGTCCGGCGTATGAGGCATGGTTCAGAGATTCTAGCTGAAGAAAAGGGCGTGGCGAGAATCGCCACGCCCTAAACCTCAATCACTGGGCGTCCTCAACCGATGGGTTCGACCCAAGGCCCTTGGCCAGCTCGGATGCCTGTATCGACGCGCATGAAGCACCTCCTCCGAGGCCGAGATCACGAACCGCGTGAGCTCGCGACACCGCGTCTCGGCCGGCAGGCTTCATTTTCGCGCCAAAAGTGTCAGTGTGCCGACATCCGGCACGACGTCTACGAGACGGGTGGCACTCCTACGGTGCGGCACCGTCTCGCCGTCGGGCGCTCGGCCAGGCGCCGAATGGTGCGCAGCATCCTCTGTTCCATCACCAGATCGAGCGGATCTTCGAGCAAGGCCGCGAGCAGGCGCGCCCGGAGGGGCCGCGGCCGGCGATGGTGTTTGCAGGCGCGCAGCAGGAGCCGGCAGGAGCCGGCCGATTCCGCCACCAGGTACAGCGACCACGACGCTGCGGTCACGGGATCGCGGTCGGCCAGGTCGCGCTCGTCCTTCCAGGTGCGGAAGCAGAGGTGCTCGTGGGGCTTGAGCAGGGTGACCCAGATGCCGGGAGCCTCGGGATGGAGCAGGATCTCCCGGCCGATCTCCAGGGGCTCGAGGTCGGGCAGAATGCTCTCGACGTTGCGCACGTCGATGCCGCCGAGTCGCTCCAGCAGCTCGTACGAGTGGAACCCACCGCGATCCAGACCGAGCTGCAGCAGCCACGGCCACACCGCGGCGGCCGGAGCGCGAATGGTGACGGCGCGGGTGGCGCGGCGGTCGATTTTGGGAACTAGCCGATCCCCGGGCCACGCACGCCGGCGCTCGTCGGGGCGTGAGCCGAGATCGCCGAGGAGCCATCGCGACAGGGGCCAGGTGGCGACGGCGAGGATGAGGAGCGCGGTGCCCTCCGCTCCCTCGAGCAGCATTCGGATCGGGCTTCGGAGTCCCTTCGTGGCGGGCGGGGGAGCCGCGGAACGCTGCCTGGTCATCGGAGGCAGTTTATCGCTGCTGCGGGCGGCGTCAGGGGCCGAGTACCGTGCCAGCAGCTCAAGTTCAATGAAGGGATTCGTCGGCGAAAGAGCTCTTGCTTTGCTCGACCGCAAGAGCCACTCGCAAGGCTGCGCCGAGAGCTTGCAGCCGGTCTTCGGAGAGTGAACCGACAAAGTCCATCAGTCTGGACTTCGATAGGCTGACAAGTGCGTCGCACAGAATGCCGGAGGGATGCTTGAGCCCTTCCTCGATGCCCACCTCGACTTCGGTGGCGAGCCCCTCCCGCCGGGTGTAAACAGGTGCGCAGATCACCGACGAGAAACGGGAGTCGATGAGCGTCTGGCGGCTGACGACGACGAAGACTCGGCTTTTCTTGGGGTCGCCGTCACCGGGACGACGAATCCGGTAAAGATCGCCGCGCCTCACAGCTCGACCTGATAGGCGAGGATCTCTTCGACTTCCCGGTTGAGGTCATCCGCGGAGCGATTCAGGATCTCCAGGTCTCGCGCTTCCCGAGCTCGTCGCCGGCGGCTCTCGAGGTAGTCCAGGACCGCCTGCTCGATGACACGGGAGCGGTTCTGGTCAGGGCCGGCGATCTCATCGAGAGCCTGGAGCGTTCCTTCTGAAAGGGTGATGGATGTCTTCCGTCTCATACCGCAAGTGTATTCCTTCTAGCGGTACTCATCAAGGGAGCGCAATCGCGCACGGGATCCCCTAGACGGGTGGCACCACGCGGGCACGGGAGATCCTGGCGGAGGATCGCCACGCTTCGGGAGAGATCGTCGCGATCGTGGGGCGGGAGTTCGGGATCACACAGTCCGCCATCTCCCAGCATCTGAAGGTGCTGCGGGACCATGGTTTCGCCACGGTTCCGGCCGAAGGGCCGCGCAGGATCTACGAGATCGATCCGACTCCGATGGCCGAGGTCGACCAGTGGCTCGCACGCTTTCGCCGCTTCTGGGAGCCGAAGCTCGAGGCCCTGGCGACCGAGGTCGCACGCGGTAAGCGGAAGCGCCGGAAGTAAACCGGGCTCGACGCCGAGGTGACGAGGGCCGGTGTGGCCCGCCGTCTTGTCGCGCAGTTCCTCGATGTCGCGGCCGATGTTGATCACGAAGTCGGGGACAAGAGGTCGCGTCCGTGCCACCGGTCGCGGCGCGGTGGCGGACCGATGCCGGTATGCTCCAGGAAGCGGAATACCAGGCAAAGGACGAGGCCATGACGAAAACCACGACTCGGACAATCACAATTCTCGCGGCGGCAGCCGCGCTCTTCGCGCTCGCCGGCACCTCGCCTTTGAGGTGCCGGCCGTCTCGGCAGGATCGACAAGACTCGATGCAGTCAAAGCGGACACTCTCTGATCAGGGCCAGCACGCCCTCGTAATTGTTCTTGGCGACCGCATCGGCTTCGGCGGCCGTGGGCGGATAGAAACTATCGCCCACCCGACCCTCGGCGATGGAATACGCTTCGACGAACGTCGACAGCGAGCCGCGGTCTCTGAACCACCAGTCTTCGGAGTCGCCGTAGACGGCGTAGTTCGTATGGCGCCACTGGTCGGTGTGATCGCCGTAAGCAGTTACACTCGCGAATGCTGCGGTCAGCGTACCGAGTGACGTTCGCTCCGCGGGCGTCAGATCGACGTCCGGGGGAATCGGGTCGTGCCCCAGCGGATGGCCGATGAGGCCGGTAAAGCTGTGCCACGACAGCGAGCAGCCGATGCCGTCAAGCTCTTCCCGGCCGAGGTTGGTGTTGAAGTGACTCAAACCCAGCCCACGAACAGCCTGGGTCTCCACCTCGGAGATCGGCGACGTGTGCGGGTACTGAAAACTGTTTTCGTCGAATCCGCCGCTCGATGTGATGCCGTTTGACGTTCGGTCGATTGACGACAGCGCCGCTCTTTGTGCAGTCGTGAGCAGCGTGGCGTGGCCTTCCGAATAGTTTCGATTCAGATCCACGCCGAGATCGACCTGTGTGGGCGAGACACGCCGGGTGTTCTTGCGCCAGTCCGCCTGTACGGCACGCGCGCGTTCGTAACCGTTCGGATTCACGACCGGCAAGAGCCAGATCTCGTTGCCGTCCACGATATCCCGGGCGCGTGCGTCACCGGCCTCATACTCGGCAGTCAAGGTCTTGGCGAGATTCATGGTGATTGTCACCGTAATGAGCTCGCGGGCATGATGCATGCCCATCAGCGCAACCTCGGGTTCGTTTTCGTTGACGTGCGGGTTGTCGGAAATCTTCAGAAGATAGATCCGTTCACCGGGTCTGTTGCGGGCCTCACCGTCGCAGCAGTTCTGTGTCGGCGCCGACCAGACGAAGAGTCTGACGATATCCGGCCCCGGGCTGCCGTCGAAGTGATTCCGGAGCGCGAACAGATCGGTGACGATCTCGCTGTAAGGTCGATAAAAAGCGGGTGAATTCGTCGGATTGTGCACGGCGCGCTGCATGAGCGCGGCAGAGGGATCCAGAACGCCATCCCGAACGAACGGTGATGTCACGGCCGGGTACGGGAGTTGCTCGGCGATCGATGCAAGCGTCCCACGGCGCCCTGCCCGCATCTCTTCGATGGCCGAAGCCATCTCGCGGCTGTAGGTAATGCCGATCAATTCGGCCATCGGAGGTGTCAGCTCCTCGTTGACGGGAAAACCAGCGTGATGTGCCTGAAAATCCGTGATGCCGTCGCCGTTCGAGTCGACCCGGTCCGGCGAGCTGCCAATGCGGTTTTCGAGATCGTCTGCCAGGCCGTCGAAGTCCCGATCTTCGGTCGGCCGAATGAGGTCGTAGCCATTCAAACGATTCAGATACTCGTCGAAGTCGCCATAGCGATCGCCATCGGAGTCGGGATTCGTCGGCGAGCTGCCGAGCTCGCGCTCGAGCGGATCCGGGAGACCATCCCTGTCCGAGTCGGTCGTCGGGCGCAACGGATCGAAGCGAAACTCCCCGTGCTCGACTTCGAAGCCGTCGGCAAATCCGTCGCCATCCGTGTCGGGCAGTTGCGGATTCGTGCCCAGCATTGACTCGCGATCGTCGCTGAGTCCGTCCTGATCCGTGTCGATGAGGAGTTGGGCTGCTTCAGGGTTCGGCGAATCCCATCCTGTCGGCGCCGGCGTCGGGCGGGGCCATGTCGCGCAGCCGGCCAGCACGAGAATCAAGAGCGCAACCAGAGGCAGACCAACAGAAGCTGTAGAATTACAGATGAACGTGCTTTTTTTCATGTCAATTCTCCTATCGCCTTTTTGAACACAGAGTCCCATCGCTTCGAGCAGGAGCCTGGAGACCTTCAACGCGACCGCGATGTGGTCTGCTACAGGAAGTGAAGATCGCTTTGCGGTCTTCTGTATCGCTCCCGGCACTTTGCGCCATGATTTCCTCTGTGCATATAGATGCCATCGCTTCTCGAGTGTTTAGGCGGCGCCCTCTCCGACCATCTCGGTGATCGAAAAAGTTCGAGGCCAGTCCGGGGAGGCCGCGATCTACGAGGCGGGTGGCACCGCTACCGGTGGCACCGCTACCGGTGCGGTCGCCGCGCCGCCACTCCCCACGGGCAGGCTCCATCGCGGCGCTCACTCGCAGACTTCGTCGTCCGTCGAGATCTCGGCTGCCGCGCCATCGACGCGTAGCGTCGTCTCGGTGCCGGACAGCGAGAGCACCCGGCTCGCGCCCAGGACGGATCTGAGCTCCAACAGCGCCGCCTCCCCGTCGGCTCTGATCGTCCACCAACCAAGCTCGATGCGGCGGCCGCCGGCATCCCGCGCCTGGGCGTAGAACCGCCCGTCGCTGCAGAAGGAGAGCGACCCCGTGCCGATTCCCCGGTCGGTGGGGGCGCCACTAGCCGCTGTCAGCGTCCGCCCCGCCAGGATGCCTCGCCACTGTTCGCCGGGGCGGCGCGCGCCGGTGTCGCCGTCATCGAAGGGGCCCGGGGCGGCGCTCGCCGGCAGAAGGAAGGCGGGATACGGCTCCAGGAATCCGGTGCTCGCCTCGTCCATGATGTAGCGCCGGATCGCCTCGGCTCGCATGGCCGTTTGCGGCGGAGCGCCTTGCTCGAGAAGCGACCTGAGCAGACCGAACGCGTTGGGATGATAGGGATGGAGTAGGAGCGACTCGCGGGTGAGCTCGATCGCCCGCAGGTCGCGACCGCGCAGCGACGACGCGTGAGCCAGAGCCAGAAGATCCTTGTAGAACGTCTTGCTGTGTCCCGGAAGGCGGCGAAAGCGCTCCCCGTAACGCTCCACCCGCTCGAGCGTCTCGGTCGCTCGTGCCGACCGGCCCGCGTTGAGCTCGTCGATGGCCGTGACGTACCAGGTCGTCAGCATCGAGGAATAGTAGTTCCGGGTCAATTGCCGGGAGTAGTACCAGATGTTGGCCACCGCCACCGCCGAGAAGGCGACGAGCAGCAGCGCGGCCGTGGGCGACCTGACGGGTGACGGTGCGGGCCGACTGCTCTCGGGACCGTCGCCAGCAGGTCCGTCCCTCTCGAGCGGCCTGCAGGCGATCATCGCCAGGCCGCAGGTCAGGAAGAACTGGAACTTGTTGTAGGGGGTCTCCACCAGGTAGTCGGCGGCCATGACAACGACGCAGGCGAAGATCTGCACGGTGAGAAACAGAGACAGGTGGCGGCCGGTTTTCAGGTAGTGCCGGAGCGGACGGACCAGGGCCGCCGCGAGCAGTGCCAGCCAGAGCGCCAGGCCCGGAGCCCCGAGCTCACCCAGGAACTGTACGTGGTCGCTGTGAGCGCGCCGGGCCTGATGACCGGCGGTGTACGCGAGCTCCCGGTTGACGCTCCGGTAGACCGGATAGTGGGTCTGCCATTCCCCGAGGCCGACTCCGAACGGGTTGTGGCGCACCATGTTCAGGGTATTGCGGAGATACGTGCCGCGGTCGGATTCGAGCAGCGACGAGGGATCTTCGAGGTATGCGGTCAGCGACTCGAAGCGCGCCTTCGCCGCCGGGTTCGAGACCAGCAGGATCCAGAAGAGAAGGCCCACGAGGACCGCCACGGCGAGCACGATCACCAGGTGCTTGAGGCGGCGGGATCTGATCAGGAAGATCCCGCCCAGAGCGGCGCCCGACGCGAGCAGCGACAGGTACACGGAGCGACTCTGAAGCGAGACCAGATAGGCGAGCTCGGCCACGCAGGTGGCGGCGAGAGCCCAACAGGCGAGACGCCGCCGGTGCCGCCGGAAGCTGTTCCACGTGACGTACAGGAGGAGAAAGAAGTGGCCCAGGAGCGACAGGGCCATCGGATTCTTGTATCCCATGAACGAGGCGTGCCGCACGCCATACCCGGGATCGATGGAGCGCAGAAACGGCAGGTCGATCACGCTCTGGGCGATGCCCACGTAGACCAGCGGCACGAGCGAGAGCGCCAGGGAGAAGAGAATGATCCGGGACACCGCGGGATCGCGCGAGCCCCAGCCATGGAGCGCGATCAGGAAGACCGACAAGAAGAGATATTGGTTCAGTTCGTAGAAGAGGTTTGCCGGCACCAGGGCCCAGAAAAAGGTCACCGCTCCGTAGGCCGTGAAACAGATGGTCGCGAGCACCAGGGGCTGGCGCAAGCTCGCCCGAATCGCGCCCCTGGTGATCGGCGGCCTCTCGAGCCAGATCAGCAGGAGCAGGAAGAGCCAGCCGAGAATCTGGAACGCGGCGAGCTTGGGCTCCCGGTAGAGGGTGAAGAGCACTCGCCCTTCGTGCATGCCGAACAGGATCGCGTACGGCGGGATGCAGATCGCGAGCGCGAGCAGACCGTGGAGGAGCGAGGCAGCGGATCGCATAAGCACGCGATTCAGGCTTTCGAAGCCGAGAGGTAGCAATTCATGGCAAGATCGCATACAATATATCTGGTATACGCAGAGCGATAAAGTCCGACTCACGTCGGTGATGGTCGCCAACCGAGGGATGGCTGGGGCCTTCCTCCGGGCCTATCAGCCCGGTGAGCCCTGGCAAGCGGGGTCGATATTTTTAGTGAAATCGAGGTGCCGGCATGAGAAGCGATTCGTTTCGCCACCTGTTGATCTGGTCTGTGTTGTTGATGTCGACCTTCGGCGCAACGGTCGTTGCCTCCGGCCTCTCGATCACCAAGACCGACCTCCCCGATCCGGTGGTCGCCGGCACCGACCTGACCTACACGATCACCGCCACCAACGACGGCCCGGGAGACACCCCGGACGTCGAGATCTCGGATCCGCTGCCGCCGGGCACCACCTTCGTGTCGGCGACGCCGAGCGCCGGCGGCGCGTGTACGACCCCGCCGGTAGGCGGCACCGGCACAGTGACCTGTACCTGGGCCGGCGCCACCGGCGCCGGCGTCTCGCGCACCGTGACCCTGGTGGTCCACGTCGACCCCGGCGTGCCGGCCGGCTCGACGATCACCAACGTCGCGACCGTCGTCTCCTCGGTGCTGGCGGCAGACGCGTCGGCCGACACCCTGGTGATCAACCAGGTGAACCTGGCGGTGACCAAGGACGACCTCCCCGATCCCGTGGTCGCCGGCGAAGACCTCACCTATTCGATCACCGCCACCAACAGCGGCCCTTCGGTCGCCCCGGACGTCGAGATCTCGGACTCGCTGCCGCTGAACACGACCTTCGTGTCGGCGACGCCGAGCGCCGGCGGTGCGTGTACGACCCCGCCGGTGGGCGGCGCCGGCACGGTGAGCTGCACCTGGGCCGGCACCACGAGCGTCGGCGTCGTGCGCAGCCTGACTCTGGTGGTGCGTGTCGAGCTGACCGCGGCAGACGGCTCGACGATCACCAACACCGCGGTCGCCACCCCCTCGGTGCTGGCCAACGACGCTACGGCCGACACCCTGGTGATCAACCAGGCGGACCTTTCGATCACTAAGGACGACGGGACGACCACCGCGGTTCCGGGCACGTCGACGACCTACACCATCACGGTCGAGAATGCCGCCGGCTCGGCGCCGTCGACGGCCTTCGTGCCGCCGAACGACCCGACCGGGATGGTCTTCTCCACCGGCAGCAACAATGGCTACGTCGGCGGTCGCGGGGTGGTCTTCGAGGCGCTCTCGACCACCACCGTCTCTTCGGTCGGCCTGTTCCACGACCTGACCGGCGTCAACCTGAGCTTCGAGGTCGCGGAGGTGACGAGCCTGGTCGGTCTGGTCACCAGCGGGCAGACGGTGCTGCGCTCGGGGAGCACCCTGGTGACCACGTCTGGCCTCGAGTTCATCGACGTCGCGATCGTCCCGCTGACACTGACCGTGGGCAGCTTCTACCACATCGAGTTCTCCCACGTCGGCCCCGCCAACCAGAACTTCTTCTACGACAATAGCAACGTCGCTTTCGACCAGGGCGATTTCGCCTCGATCGAAGGCTCGCAGGGCGGCAACACCTCCAACTTCGTGATGCCGGCCATCCGTGTCGGCACCGGCGGCAGCGGCGGCAGTGACGTCGTCGGCGCCACCGTCACGGATGTCTTTGGGCCGGAGCTCGACTGCACCTGGACCTGCACGCCGTCGGGCGGCGCGAGCTGCACCGCCGGGCCGGTGGTCGGCCACATCATCGACACCGTCGACATCCCGGTCGGAGATTCGGTGACCTACACCGCGGTCTGCGCGGTCCATCGTTCGGCACTGGGCTCGTTGGTCAACAACGCTTTTGTGTCGGCGCCCGCCGGGGTGACCGATCCCAACTCCAGCAACAACCTCTCGTTCGACACCGACACGTTGACGCCGGTGGCGGACCTGTCGGTGACGAAGGACGACTCGCGGGACCCGGCGGCGGCCGGCGATCCGCTGTCCTACACGGTGACGGTCGACAACGCCGGCCCGTCGGACGCCCGCACCGTGGCGGTCACCGACACCCTGCCGGCGGGGGTGAGCTTCGCCTCCACGTCCGGTTGCCTCAACGACCCCAACGGCGTGCCGGTCTGCGACCTGAGCACGATCCCAGCCGGCGGCTCGGAGGCGTACACCATCGACGTCGACGTCGACGCCGCGACGCCGAGCGGCACGATCACCAACTCCGTGAGCGTCGCCTCGGCGGCGGACGACCCCGATCCTTCCGACGACAGCGACGCCGAGGACACGCTGGTGGACGCCGATCCACCAATCGTGACCCTGGTGAATTCTTCGGCCGACACCGGCGACGGGGTGCTCGAGGAGTGCGAGGAGGCGAAGGTGCAGATCACTCTGCTGCGGGTGAGCTTCAACGAGCCGGTGCAGGACCCGGCGGGCAGCTCGGGTCCCTCCGACGTCACCAACCCGGCCAACTACCAGCTGTTGGCCGCCGGGCCGGACGGGGATTTCTCGACCGTCGTCTGCGGCCCGCCCCTGGGCGACGACCTGCCGGTGGGCATCGACTCGGTGACTTGGGACGCCGGCAGCCTGACCGCGACCATCGACCCGACCGCGCAGCTCCTCGACTCGCTCTACCGTCTGCTGGTGTGTGGCTCGACCTCGATCCGCGACATCGCCGGCAACGCGCTCGACGGCAACGCCGACGGCGTGCGGGGCGACGACTTCCTGCGCACCTACCGGATCGATCGGGCCAATCGCTTCGTGGGCGGCCACTTCGATTGCGAGATCGATCCATGGGTCACGGTGAGCACCGACCCGGCCGAGATCGGCTACAGCCCGGACGACGTGCAGGCGTCGTCGGTGTCGGGCTCGGCGGAGGTCGTCAACCTGACGGCGAGCACCGACTTCTCGCTCGGCCAGTGCCCCGCGGCCGAGGGCTCGACGAGCTACACCCTGAGCGGCCGTCTGCGGCTGTCGGCGGCGCCGGACGTGCGGCTGTTCGTTACCCGGACCTGCGAGTTCTTCTCCGCGCCGTCGTGCGCCGGCCCCTCGCTGCTCACCGAGACCGAGTTCGCTTTCCTGGGCGACTCAGGCGGCGATTGGCAGGAGCTGACCAGCGAGCTGATCGCGCCGGCGGGCTCGGCGTCGGCGCTCTGCAGCTTCGATCTCGACGCGCCCGGCGGGGTGGACTTCGACGCCCGCTTCGACGACCTCTCCCTGGCGCGGAGCAGCAGGATCTTCGCCGACGGCTTCGAGTCGGGCGACACCCTGGCGTGGTCGTCGTCGACGCCGTAGACTCCCGATCGGAGGCCATGTACATGACTCATCGCAGAGCCCGCCCGAGCGCCACCGCCCTGTTCGCCGTCCTGCTCCTGGCACCCGCGGCCGGCGCTGATCCTCCCGACCCGGGGGAGACCGGCAACTGGGCGGTGGAGACGCTGGCGGCGCCGGTCGAAGCCTTCAGGGCGGGCGATCCGGAGATCGAGCTGATCCTCGACGACGGCAGCCGCGAAGCCGACATCGGCTTCACCGACGTGACGGCCTTCCAGTTCCTGTGGTTCAATCGCTTCGATCCGCCGTTTCCGGGCATCGATTTGAGGGAGATCCAGGTGTTGTTTCCCCCCGGCCCGGACGTCGCGCCCGGTGGTGCGGTCCAGCTGGTCGTCTACCGCGACGATGACGGTGATCCGAGCAACGGCGCCGAGCTGCTGCTGGCCTTCGACGACGTCATCCAGGTGGTCGACGGCACCAGCTTCTCGGTCTACCCGGTCGACCCGCCGCTGCGGCTGCTCGGCGGCGGCGACATCCTGATCGGGGTGGTCAACCGCTACGTGAACAGCGGCGTGTCGCCGCCGTCGCGTCCCGCGGCGCTCGACACCACGACCAGCGAGGGCCGCTCGTGGGTGGCGCTGTGGGCCGACGACCCGCCGCCGATGCCGGAGCTGCCGCCGGACCTGTTCCTGGACACCATCGACTTCCTGGAGCCCGGCAACTGGCTGATCCGCGCTTCGGGTACAGAGGTACCGATCACCGCTGTCCCGACGCTGAGTCGGCTCGGCCTGGCGGCGCTGGCGTTGTTCGTCGCTCTGGCCGGCGCCTGGGTCCTGGCTCGCCGCACCGGCGTCTCGCGAACGAGCCGGTAGCGGTAATTCCCGTCCACGTGGACCCTGCTCCAGGAAGCGGAATACCAGGCAAAGGACGAGGCAATGACGAAAACCACGACTCGGACAATCACAATTCTCGCGGCGGCAGCCGCGCTCTTCGCGCTCGCCGGCACCGCCGGCGCCCGCGTCTTCCGCGATGCCACGTCGGTGGTGGTGGTCGAGGTGCCGGTCCATGTGCTCCGCGACGGTCAGCCGGTACGGGGCCTCACGAAGGAGGACTTCGTGGTTCTCGACGAGCGCAAGCCGCAAGAGATCGTCGATTTCGAAGTGATCGACCTCACCGCGTCGCCGGCGGCCCTCTCGCCCACCGGCGCCCCGGCCGCTCCGGTGCGCCCGCCGTCCAGCGCCCGGCGGCATTTCCTCTTCCTCTTCGACCTCACTTTCTCGCAGCCCGAGTCGGTGATCAAGGCGCGCGACGCGGCCAGCCAGCTGCTGCGCGAGGGCCTCCATCCCACCGATCTGGTGGCGGTGGCGACCTACTCTCACGCCGGCGGGCCGCGGCTGCTGCTCGGCTTCACTAGCGACCGGCCGCAGGCCGCGGCGGCGATCGACAGCCTCGGGCTGACGCAGCTGATCGAGCCGCTCCGCGATCCGCTCGGCCTGGTCTTCGGCGACCTCGAAGGCGCCGCCCGCGCCTTCGGCCTGGGGCGCACCTTCGGCGTTGCGGACAAGCCCGGCAACCAGGCACGCCTCGAGCTCGCCAAGACGATCCAGGAGTACGCCCGCCGTGCCGAGCGCGGCGTCCAGCGCCAGTCCCTGCAGCGCATCTCCGCTCTTTCGCGCTCCTTCGCCGACCTCGCCAGGTTGATGGACTCCGCTGGCGGGCGCAAGCACGTGGTCTACCTGTCCGAGGGTTTCGATACCTCGGCGCTGTTCGGCACCGAGGACACCGAGCGCAAGCAGCAGACGGCCAGGGCGGTGGAGGAGGGCCGGGTCTGGGAGGTCGACTCGGAGGAGGTTTACGGCGATACCCATTCCCAGAACCAGCTCGAGCACATGTTCGAGGCCTTCCGCCGCGCCGACTGCACCATCCAGAGCGTCGACATCAGCGGCCTGCAGCGCACCACCGGGGTCGAGACGGGGAGCCGGCGCGCGAGGGAGAGGTCGCGAGCGAGGCTTTCGGGGCAGCAGGACAGCCTCGCGGTGATGGCCGCCTCGACCGGCGGCGAGCTCATCCGCAACACCAACGACCTCGGAGTGGCCATCGGCGAGGTCATCGACCGCACCGCCCTGACCTACGTGCTGGCCATCCAGCCGCGGGACCTCGAGCTCGACGGCGGCTACCACCGCCTGAAGGTCAAGCTCAAGGACGGCGGCCGCGGCCTGCGGCTGGTCCATCGCCCAGGCTACTATGCCCCCCGGCCGTTTGCCGAGCTCGGCGAGATGGAGCGAAAGCTGAGTACCGCCGATCTGATCCTCGGCGGTACCGACGGCGGCGCCCTCGGGGCGGCGGTGCTCGCCAGCCCCGTCCCGTCGTCCGGGGGCCTGGCCTACGTACCGACCTTCCTCGAGATCTCCGGCCGCGATCTGGTCGCCGCGGCGCCTCGAGACTCGCTCTCTCTGGGTATCTATGCCTACGCTCTGGACCGTGACGGCCGGGTGCGCGATTTCCTGGGTCACACCCTCGCCGTCGACGTCGAGAAGGCCCGTGCCGTTCTCGAGACCAGCGGCGTGAAGTTCTACGGCCACTTCGATCTGCCGCCCGGGGGCTACACCTTGCGGTTCCTGGTCCGCGACCTCGAGAGCGGGCTCTACGGCCTGCGCAGCCTCGAGCTCGAGGTACCCGACTTCGCGGCCGGCGAGCCGGTGCTCCTGCCGCCGTTCTTCGTCGAGGCACCGGGTCGCTGGCTGATGGTCCGCGAGAACCTGGAGAAAGGCGAGACGCCACCCGCCTTTCCCTTCATGATCTCCGGACAACCCTTCCTGCCCGCGGCGCGTCCGGAGCTGTCGCCGGACGGCGCGGTCCCGGTCAACCTGATTGCCTACCACCTCGAGGCCGGGCTGGAGGTGACGAGCCGCGTGCGGTCCGCCCTGGGCGCCGAGCTTTCCGAGCCACGGATCCTCCTCGCCCGCGACCCGGCGCTCGAGTCCCCCGGTCGGGTCACGGCCGCCGCCTCGCTGGCCGCCGGCGCGCTCGCCGCCGGCGAGTACACCCTGGAGGTGACGGTGACTGAACGCGAGACCGGGCGCTCGGCGTCGAGCTCGGCGCCCTTCGTGGTCCAGTAAAGGGAGTGTGGCACCACGCGCCGGGATTTGCGGGCGGGCACGGGGGCCTCCTCGAATCAGTCGGGTTCGACCCAGTTCTCCAGCCGCAGGTCGCTGACGCGGGAGAACTCGCTGACGTTGTTGGTCACCAGCACTGCACCGAGAGATCGCGCGTGGCCGGCGATCAACAGATCATAAGCTCCGATCAGCATTCCTTTCGCCGTTAGAAGTGCCCGGATGGCTCCGGCTTCCCGGGCTGCCGCGGGGTCGAAGAGGAGCACCTCGACGTTCTCGAGGAAAGCTTCGATCACCCGACGGATCTCTGGTCGACCGCTCCGCCGGGCACCGAATTCGAGCTCGAAGAGGCTCACTACCGAGATCTTGAGCTCCCCGGGCGCAAAAACCCGGACGCGCTCGATGAGCGCGGGATGGCGCCGCTTCATCAGGTAGCTGCAGATGTCGGTGTCGAGCAAGTACATCAGAAGAGATCGCGTTCGGGAGGCGGTGGATCCTCACCGAGAGTGAAGTCTTCTGGCAGCACCAGCGTTGGGTCGCTGAAGAACCGATCCCACCCGGCCTCGGGTTTCGGGCGCACGATCAGCGCGTCCCCGCGTTTTGCCAGGACGACGGTGTCGGTGTCGAAGCTCAGCTCGACCGGGATGCGGATCGCTTGATTGCGGCCGTTGCGGAAGATCTTGGCGGTGAATTGGCGCATCGGCGTCTCCTCGAGTCGGGCAGGCCTGTGTGGCCTATGCTGTTAGCATATGTCGGTTCCCGGAGAGCGTCAAGCTCAGTCGGTCACCAGCGGTATGTGTCAAAGGCTGCACCAGAGTGAGCTCAGCGATCCACAACCCTGATCGAGCGATCCCTGCCCCCTCGGCCGCGGTCGACGACCAGGACCTCCGACGACTCGGCGGCGAGGCCCGCCCGCAGCACTTCGACGGCGGCTTCGGGCCGGACGTCGCCGCAGGTGTAGAAGTCTGCGCTGGCGAAGCCCTCGTCCGGCCAGGTGTGGATGGACAGGTGGGACTCGCTGATGATCACGATGCCGGAGACGCCGGTGGGCGGGAAGCGGTGGAAGCAGGTCTGGAGCACGGTGGCGCCGGAAGACTCGGCGGCACGGCGCATCAGCGCGTCCAGCGCCTCGCCGTCGGCTAGGGCGGCGCGGTCGCAGCCCCAGAGGTCGATGAGAATGTGGCGGCCGTGGGTCGGCAGGTTGCTGGAGTTGGTCATGACGTCGGCCGGAAGGACTCGGGCTCGACGCCACCGGCCGCGTCATCTTACGCCAGTTGCGGCGTGCCGGGGTGCCGTGCCGGGGTGCCAGCCACCTCGGGTAGCCCCGTCCACGTTGCCACGCGCGTCGTCGTCGAGCCTGCCGGCGCAGGGAACCGAGTGATCCCGGGTAGACTGGCGAGCCGGTGCGACGAGGACGAAACCCGATGCCGCAGCACAGACGCCCTTGCCTCCATCTCGCGGTTACGATGCTCGCGGCGCTGATCACTGTCGCGGCCCACGCCCAGCGGCTGCCATGGACCAAGATCGATACCCCCTTCCTGATCGCCACCGAAGGCGAGTTGGTGCTCGCCTTCTCCGACCTCGAACTGGTTTCCGCCGCGGAAGGCGCGGCGCCCTGCCCCTAGGCGAGGTATGGCGGCGAAACACGAATCGGCGGTGATGGGCATCGACATTGGCGGCAGCGGCATCAAGGGCGCGCCGGTGGACGTCGAGCGTGGTGTGCTGCTCGAAGAACGCCTGCGAATCCCGACACCGCAACCGGCCAGACCCAAGGCCGTCGCCGGAGTGGTCGCCGATCTGGTGAGGCACTTCGGCTGGACGGGGCCGGTGGGCTGTGCCTTTCCGGCGGTCATCGACGACGGCGTCATGCGCACCGCCGCCAACGTCGACAAGAGTTGGATCGGCACCGACGGCCGCGAGTTGTTCGAGCGCCGTACGAACTGCCGCGTGACGCTACTCAACGACGCCGACGCCGCTGGGCTGGCCGAGATGCTGTTCGGCGCCGGTCGCGCCAGGCAGGGGCTGGTGATCATGCTCACCCTCGGCACCGGTATCGGCAGCGCGCTGTTCATGGACGGGCATCTGGTGCCCAACACCGAGCTCGGCCATCTGATAGTCCGCGGCCAGGCGGCAGAAAAGCGCGCCTCGGCCAGCGCCCGCAAAGAGCAGGCGCTGCCCTGGGAGAAGTGGGCGGGGCACCTGGACGAATACCTTCACATCCTCGAGGACCTGCTGAATCCGAAGCTCTTCATCCTCGGCGGCGGGGTCAGCAAGAAGCACGAGAAGTACTTGCACTACATCACCGCCGACACCCCCGTAGTGCCGGCCGAGATGCGCAACGACGCGGGGATCGTGGGCGCGGCTCTGGCAGCGAAGTGACCGCAGATCCGGCGCACATGTGGTTCGGCGATCTGGTGACGATGAGCTGGTTCGACGACGTGTGGACGAAGGAGGTCTTCGCCAACTTCATGGCCGCCAAGTTCGTCAACCCCTCGTTCCCCGATCTCGACCACGACCTGCGTTTCCTGATGGCGCACTACCCAGGGGCCGACGGCGTCGATCGGACCGAAGGAGCCAATCCGATCCGGCAAGAGCTCGACAACCTCCAGATGGCCGGCACGCTCTACGGCGCGATCATCTACCAGAAAGCGCCCATCGCTCCGCCGCGGTCGCCGAAACCGTCCGCCGCTTCCTCGCCGAGACCCCGGACCTCTCCCCGCGTCTGCGAGGCAAGGTGCTACAATCGGCGGATGGGTTGTTCCGGGCGGCGGGATGAAGTTCCCCGGGCATGGAGCGATTCTCTAATGTATCCGCTACCGCTAAGCCGAGAACAAGCGCGAGAGTCCTACGATCGTGTAGCCGGTGGTCCACCGGCACTCGCAGAAACGCGAGGTAGAGCGCTCTGGATCGCGGAAGTCGGCCGGCGAGGCCAAGGGCGCTGCGCAGCGGGTCACATAACGGTACTGCGGCCGAAGACCGCCGGGTCGCCGATGACCCAGAAACCTCATAGGAACCGATGATGCAAGAGTTGAAGATTTCCACTGAACGATGGCCACGAAAGGATCTTGAGCGACAGGGCTACGCTTGTTTCAAGGGGTCTGACCTGACCGTTCCACACCCCTTGCAGCGGGAGCTGAGCTTGCTCCGTCAGGATTACGAGGTTCTGCCGCCGGATCAATACTGCGAGAGTAGAAATCGATATCGTCGGCACTCGCGTTACGTCTTGCTGCCTTGGCTGAACCTGCTTGAATCGCGGCCGATATCGCAATACATCCAGGGCCGCGAGCTAAATCCCACTGACGGGGGCGTGATTCGCACCTTCGAGAGACTGAGTAAGGCGATGGAGGCGAATGCGTTTCTACGTGAGATGATTCTCTTCGATTTCTTCAACACTACATTTGATAAAGAGATTCAGTCGACACCGGTGGACGTCGGTGTCCACGCGATCCGAAACGTTGCACGGCCGGGTCTGCCTGGGATCTCGTCGCCGAACATGCTCCACAAGGATGGAGAGCCATTCACCTTCATCCACCTGATCGAGCGCCGTGGGATTACGGGCGGTGAGAGCTTGGTGACCGACAACGACAAGCGACCACTGGCGAGGACGACTCTCACTGACTGTCTTGACACGGTTATAGTCTCGGATAAAGACGTTTACCATCAGGTGGAACCTGTCGAAGTGGCTGCCGGTGAGTCTGAGGGCTACCGCGATGTGCTGTTGATTGACTTTACGCCGATGCACCCTGTGACCCTGTGACCCTTAGAGCTGCGGAGCCAATGTAGAACACGACCGAAAAATAGCCGTTCAACTGGATCTCGAGACCTTCGAGAGACTCGAACGGCTGCTCGAAGACCACGCCCTGGCCCAGGCTATGCTCGAAGCCCGAGACGACGAGCTGCTGGAGCTCGATGAGGCCAAGTCCTACTATTGGCCGGCGACGACCCAGATTCCCGGCTCCAGAATCCGCAAAAGCCATTGGCTTTCGGCCCTCGAACCAGGTTCGGACGCCAAAAGCCATTGGCTCGGAGCAACCATCCCGACTCCGGCGCCGATTTCCCGCCGTTCGAGGGTTTCCAGCGTCGCTGAGCGGCTTCGTCGGCGTACAGAGCCCTTCCCGCGTCCACGGGCCGAATCTCCCGCCGTCTGGTCGATTCCGTCGTGGCCCGAGCGAAATTCTCCGCGGTCCGTGGCGTTCGAAGACGCCGATGGGAGATTCGCGATCGTCGGAGGGTGTCTTGGGCAGCCTGAGTCTCTATGCCTGCCACACCAGGCGCCGGGCTCCGCTGGACTTGACACTAGCGCAAACAGAGCGTAAGTTTCAGGCGGTGCCAAATGGCACGGTCTCGCCCGACCGAAGACACGGCCAGCGGTGGGCCAGGCTCGATCCGAGGGACATGATTTCGGTGATCATCTGTGCGCAAGGAACTGTTGGCCCGGTACGGGGCGAGCCTCCTATGTGTCCGCTACCGCTACGACCAGGGCACGTGCGAGCACCTGAAGACGGTCGAGTTGGTGGTCCACCGGCGATCCCGGGAACGCGAAGCAGTCGGCCTGGAATCGCGGCAGAACGTCGGCCACACCAGGCGCGCCGCGACCCGCAGGGTGGCTCTGCGGGTCGGCTGGCGGGAGAACGACCTGCGCCACCGGGTCAAGTCCGCCGGAGGCCGGTGGGATCCGGTCAGACGCGTCTGGATCTTGCGGCGCGACGTAGCGGAGCGACTGGATCTGCTGGGCCGGGTTGTTGGTGGAGGTGGCTAGATATAGGAACCGCGTGTCGCATAACTATAAAGGTTAGGCACGAAAGGAAGTAAGATGAGCGAGGAAACACGAGTCGAAACATGCGGCCCTATTGAGTTCATTGGAGTCGCTCTGTATGGTGATCCCAAATCAGATCCATCAGATGGCGCATGGAGTCTGTTTGGTGAAGTGGCTGATGAGGCCTCGATATCGAGAGTGGGGAAGGATATCTACGGTCTTCGCATTTACCCCCCTGAGTTCCCCGGGAAATTGGAATGGAGCTACATGGCCTGTCTCCCGAGGGAACCCGAGATGGATCTCCCGATCAGAATGGTTGCCAAGACACTTCCTGGGTGCAAGTACGCCGTCCAGAGAGCTGCTGGTGGCGTAATGGGAATTGATGACGCGATAATGAACCTATACCAAGATTACATACCGAACAACGGTCTACAGGTCGCAATGCCTGTCGACTTCGAGAAATACTGCAATGTCACAGACCACGAGAAGGTTCCCGATGTCATAGAGGTCTGGGTACCTGTCAAGCATGCCTAGCCAAGCGTTGCACAGCGACGCGGTAAACCGCGCGCGTGAACGCAGTCGTTCAGTCTTGAGTTAGACAAGCCTACCGGATCGAACAGTGTTTCTGGCGGTCCGGTGGGGAAATGGGGGCGCCATCCGCCGAAGAACGACCCGCCTCGCAACGTCAGAACCCGGAAAACCAGCCAGTCGCTTCGAGGTTGCCGCCGTACCGGAGGATCTGGTCCCGGTGAAGCGCCAGGACCTCGTCGAGCGTCAGAAAGGTCGGATCAGGCGCCGGCACGAGCCCCTATTCCGCCAACTTCTGGAAGACTCCAGCATAACGGGCGTTGATCGCTTGCACGCCGGCCCGGAACTTCTCCGTGCGCTCCTCCCCGCGCACCGGGGTGATGACGATGACGTCGCCGTCGGTCGAGATCTCGAGGGCGGTGTCGGCGTCGATACGGGTCGCCTCGAGCAGGGGCCGGTCGAGTACGAGCGCCAGGCTGTTCCCTGTTTTGGTTAGATGTTTCACCATGATCGGACCTCTGGGGAGGTAGTCTTCGTACGGACACAGTATCAAGTATGTCCGTACCTGATCAAGCCAGAGAGGCGGCTTCCCTCCAGCTCCAACGTCCGTCGCAGGACGGGCAGCACCGAGATCGCGTCACAACGCGACGTCGACCACGAGCCCGCGATCGCCGCTGAGGTGGATCTGCGCTCCGGAGGCCGCGCTCTGCCGACGGCGACGAGAGGTCGTTGCGATATAGAATGCTTTTCCGCGCCATGCAGAAAGGTTGACTCCAAGGGGGCCGCTGGATGACCCAGGTCAAACGCTCGCGCTACTTCGTCGTCTCTTATGGAGACGAGCAAGTCGTCGATCTTGGCGCCTTCCTCCGCGGGCGCGTCGAGATGGCGCAGGGGACGCACATCTCGGCCGTGTCGTCGTTGACGGAAGCGGCCCACCGAGTCACGGCCGGCGATCTGGACCTGCTCGGCCGCGTTTCGAGCCATGAGTGGGTCGCGCGGTCGCGGCTCGCCGCCGACAACGGGGTCCCGGAGGCGGCCGTGGACGCTCTCGCCGCGGCCGGCCTGCTGATCTCCGACGCCGACGATCCCGTCCTGCGCCGACTGCGGCAGCGCGAGGAGAGCTTGCGCTCCAGCCAGTGGCATCCCTGCGCGTCGTTCTACCATCTGATGGCCAAGAACCCCGACGGCCTGAACAAGGACGGGGGGAAGCTCTTCGACCTCGCGTCGGTCGCCGCCGGCAGCCAGGACGCGACCGACGCCTTCGTGGCCAGATACGGCTTGCCGCCCGCGCCTTTTCACGAGGCCCGAGGCGACGGAGAGACCGTCCGGCTGCCCATGATCGATCAGCAGGGCGGCCTCTACCGGGCGCTGGCGTCGCGCAGGACGGTGCGCTCCTTCGACCGCGGCACACCCATGCGATCGGAGGATCTCGCCACCCTCCTCTACTGGGTCTTCGGTTGTCACGGCCACACTACGTTGTCGAAAGGCGTCCCCCTGCTCGGCAAGACCAGCCCATCGGGAGGCTCGCTGCATCCCGTCGAGGTCTATCCGCTGGTCCGCAACGTGGCGGACATCGAGAGGGGCCTCTACCACTACCGCCTTCGCGACCACTCGCTGGCGCGAATCCGTCCGCTCGAGGAGTGGGAAGCCGAAGCCCTGGCCATCGGCATGGCCGCGGGCCAGGACTTCGCCGCCGCCGCCCACGTCCTGCTGCTGATGACGGCGCGTTTCTACCGCAACTTCTGGAAGTATCGCCGCAACGTCAGGACCCACAGCGTCATCCTGCAGGATGTCGCGCACCTGAGCCAGACCCTCTATCTGGTCTGTGCCGACCTCGGCCTGGGTGCCTTCTATGCGGCACACGACGGTTTTTTCGTCGACGAGGCGCTGGCGCTGGACGGCGTCGAAGAGAGCGCCGTCGGGCTGGCCGGCTGCGGCGTACGGCCGAGCGGGGGCATGGACTACGCGCTGGATTTCGTGCCCTACACGCCCGGTGAGACGGAGGTCTGAGGGTTCGAGCCCACCGAGGGCTCCCCGGTGGCGGTGAGACGTGCGGTGGTGAGACGTGCGTGGACTCCGAGTTGCCGTTACGCTCCTGTTTCCAAAGTAGAGTCTCCCACTTCGATCATTCTGGGAACCGAGAACCGAGGCGGCTTGGCGGTCTTGACACCCTGAACGCCGAAGAGCCGTGAAACCGGGGACAGGCTTCACGGCCTGCTGGCCGCGGGCTTGCCTTCGAACACCACACCCCAAACCTCAATCTCGTGAAGGCGCTCGGGCGCTACTTCCATCGGGTCTTCCTCGAGCACCACGAAGTCCGCCAGCTTCCCGGCCCGAATCGATCCGATCTCGTCCTCTTTGCCGACCACCCACGCGGCATCCCGAGTCACAGCCCGTAACGCTCGTTCCACCGAGATGCGCTCGGCGTGGCCCGTCGTGTTGCCATTGATGGTCGTCCGGTTGACGGCGGTGGAAACGAGCCGAAGAGGCTCCAGGGGCGCCATCGGCGCGTCGGAGTGTAGAGCGTAGACGACTCCGGCACGCTCCAACGAACCCAGGCGGACCATCTGGCTGCCGCGGTCCGGCCCCAGCCAACGCTCCGAGTAGACATCGCTGAGAATATGGTGGTAGTAAGGATTGGCCGACACGACGATGCCGAGCTCCTTCAGCTGGTGTGCCTGATCTTCAGTCGAATAGGCGAAGTGCTCGAGGACCGTTCGGTGATTGGGGCGTGGAGTCTCGCGCTGAAGGCGAGAGACCATGTCGATCAAGGCTGCCAAGCTGCCATCTCCATTGGTATGGGCGTGAATCTGGTAGCCCGCCCGCCAGAAAGTACGGGCCCACTTCTCCGTAACCTCGAGAGGTACCATCCACAGCCCGTCGTGGCCATCGAGGTACCCAGGTGGCCCCATCTGGGAGAGCCCCGAGAAAATCGCTCCGTCCATCATGACTTTGAAACGCCGATCGACGATCACTCGCTTCGAGGTGCGCTCACGCCAGGCGTCGATCTCCGCCATCGCTTGCTCGGGGTTCTTACCGCGCGCCAGAAAGTCAAGGATCAGGGGGGTCAAGATGATCCTGGCGGGTGGCTCTTCTCGCGCTGCGATGTCCCCGATCAGCTCCAGCTCGGTGTCTGAGGAACCGATTATTCCGATCCCCATGTCCACCGCCGTCGTGACCCCACCCAGCAGCAGCATGTCGAAGAAGTTCTTCATACCCGTGCTAAAGCGATCTGGGGCCATCAGGAAGGGCATCCGCGGTAGGAGCTTCTTGGCTCCATTCTCGTAGAAGCGGCCCTTGGCGAAGTCGATCTCGTGATGGTCGCCGTACTCCTCTTGGGTGGCTCCGAGGAGATCGAGAGCTGCGGTGTTGACGATGAGCTCGTGAAACGACCGGTGCCAGAGGATGACCGGGGCGTTGGGGAACATCTCATCGAGCTCGTCGCGATAGATCTCGCCGTGCCAGAGGGGATGCCACCCCCAGGCGATGAAGGGTACGGACTCGTCCGGTGGATCTTGCGCGTACGCAGCCACCAGCCGGGTCAACGCCGCGCGGTATGTCGCAGGGGTTGTGACCCCCGGAAACTGCCCAGTCGGCAGGTTCCAATCCTCTGGAGCCAAGAATGCGAACTGTGTCAAGACAGCGGGTAACGAAGGATGAACGTGGGGATCGACGAAGCCCGGCAGGAGGATCTTGTCCTCGAACCGCCGGTCGACTTTCGCCCCGGTAAGCTCGATGACGCCAGCGAGGCTCTCGAGAGTCCCCACGGCCACGATTCTTCCGGCGGCCACCATGACCGCGGTCGCCTCCGGCAACGACGGCTCCATGGTATGGATCTTCCGCGCGGTCAGAACCACCGGATCGTCGGTCTGAGCCTGTGCCGGTGCTCCAACGGCAAGCATCATGATTGCTCCGGCGGCGGACAGCGCCACCGAACAGCGCGAGAGCCACGGCCTGTTGGAACCCGCGGCGCGAGCACGTCTCTCGAAGACTAGTGTAGTGCGTCACACAGACGCCGTCTTATTGAGGGTTTGACGGGCACGCTTGACTTTCGCGAGGATGTCGTTGGCAGATTTCGTCCAGATGTATGGGCTGGGATTCTCGTGGTGAGACTCAAGATATTCCTCAATGGCGGCGATCAGATCTGGAACGCTGAGAAAGACACCTCTACGTAGACGTTTCGTCGTCAAGTCGCGGAAGAGCCTTTCGACCATATTCAACCACGAAGCACTCGTCGGTGTGAAATGCATGTGAAACCGTGGATGTTTGGCAAGCCAAGACTTGACCGCCGGTGCTTTGTGGGTAGCGTAGTTGTCGGCAATGAGATGGAGTTCTTTATCTTTTGGCGTCTCTTTGTCGATCAATTTCAAGAACTTCAACCACTCTTGGTGGCGGTGACGCGGCATACAGGTACTGATTACTGTGCCATCGAGTGTGTTGAGCGCCGCGAACAGTGTTGTCGTCCCGTTACGTTTGTAGTCGTGGGTCATGGTTCCGCAACGACCCTTCTTCATCGGAAGGCCAGGCTGCGTCCGATCCAACGCTTGAATCTGACTCTTCTCGTCCACCGACAGGACCAAGGCGTGCTCTGGAGGATTCATGTAAAGACCGACAACATCCTCCAACTTCTCGGCAAACTTGGGATCATTACTGATCTTGAACGTGCGAACGAGATGGGGCTTCAGGCCATGGCGCTTCCAAACACGACGGACGCTGGTGGCGCTGACACCAACCTCTGTCGCCATAGTCCGAGAACTCCAATGAGTGCCGCCCTTCGGCCTACTCCGCGTGGTCTTTCTGACGATCTCTTGCACCTTGGCCGCCGAGATCGAAGGGGTGCGGCCGGGTCGAGGGGCGTCCTTCTCAATGCCTGCCATGCCAGACTCGGCGTAGCGTCGGCGCCAGCGTCCGACCGTTTCTCGGGAGATTCCAAGGCGTGAAGCAATTCTCTTGTTCTCGTTGCCTTCGGCTGCCAACAGAACGATCGCGGAACGTTGCGCCAAACGGACCGAAGTCCGCCGTCCACGAGCGAGCTTCTCAAGCTCCAGGGTCTCATCCGGTGACAACACAATTTTTGGGGCTACTCTCATTGGGATCCTCCTTCGGCGAAGGTGGATCTTATCACATAAGGCAGTTGAATTCCGGCGCACTACACTAGGACCATCGTAACGGCCTCCTTGGTGGTGAAGCGGACAGCAGTTGGGGATGATGACTTCCTTCGCGAGCCCTTTTATCGCCATTTCTGCCTGATGTCAACTACCTTTGTGCATCCTATTGCCTCACGGTCCGATGTTACTTGAGGATAGTTGTCGTATCTGCTGAATTCGTCGGTTCCGAGACCCAGCAGCACAGCACAGCACAGGAGTCGATGCCGGCGTCGACCCTCTCGGTCGGCGTGAGTCGTTCGAGTGTCTCGCGCCGGTTCGTGGCGCGCACCAAGGCGCAGGTCACAACTCATCGCGCCCATCTCGGACCGATTCCACGACTACGCGCCGTGGCCTCGATCGGCCCGCGTGAGCGGAGGCCGGATACTCGGGCGGCGATCGTGGCCGGGCTGCCCCGGGCCGCGATCGTCGCCAGTCACCCTATAGAAGACGAGAAAGTCCGTCCGATCTCGCGCTAACGGCAAGAATCGTCTCGCCGATATCGGCAGCGTCGGTGTCGCGACGGCCGTGGTAAGCTTTCCGGAGGTCAGCGTCTGATTCCTGAATCCTGGAGGTCCACCTAGATTCCAGATTCGATGACCGCGGCGCCGCTATGGCAAGATTTTGATCTCTCGCCAACAGGTCACCTGGGATGAGAGAGGCGGAGGACTCCCGGTGAGTAGGCATCTCGAGAAAAAACGGCTCATTCGGTTGCTGGTTCTGGCGGCGCTGGCGGTCAGCTTCTTCTTCGTCGCAGCGTCTCTGCCGATGTCGAGCGGAGAGCTCAGTGTATTCACGGCGATTTCTGCCGTATTTGCCCTTTTTACGATCGGTGCCTTTGGGGCCTACGTCTACGATGAGAATCGCTTCAGATGGGGTCTCCTGTGCGCTGGCGTCTCAGGAGCTGTTCATATCAGCATGTTTTTGGTCCGCGACCTCTCTCGACCCGCGGGCTCGGACGATGCATCGTCCAACTGGTCGACCGCAATGGATCTTGGAGAGTCCATTTTTCTGTTCGCTCTTTGTGTAATCGCTGCAGTTGTTGGATGGGAAAAGCTGAAAGCTGGGAAGTCGGATTCTTGATTCGCTTGGGATCTCGCGTCACAACGCGACGTCGACCACGAGCCCGCGCTCACCGCTGAGGTGGATTCGCGCTCCGTGCGATCAGCCTGCTTGTCCCACTCTGCTGGGGTTTCGGCGTCTTGCTAGAATGGTGGCGACTCCCACTCGCCAAGGCTCGTAAGATCGCACCGGATCCGAGAGTCCACCCATCCTAAGAAGGAGGTTCGCATGTCTCGCAGGATTCTTCTCGTGCTCACGATCGCCGCCCTGTCCCAGGCGGGGCCCATGGACGGACAGCCGTACGGGGCCGAAGACTGCTACGTCGGCCCCGGACTCGGGGCGACGCTGCTCATTCCCTACTTCGAGGTCGACCTCGAGAATACCCTCGGCGTCACCACGTTGCTGGCGATCAACAACGGCCTCAGTAATGCGGCTATGACCCGAGTGGTCTTCTGGACCGATTGGGGCGTGCCGACGCTGGCCTTCGACATCTACCTCGATGGTTTCGACGAGGAGACACTCAATGTCGGCAGCGTCCTGGGCGGAGATATTCCACCCACCGGCGAAGGCGTCGACCTGAGCGGACTTCTGAACTGCGACGAGGTGCCACCTTTTCATAGCAATCCGGTCCTCACGGCGAACGAAGTGGCGCAGCTGGCCGCCGATCATACCGGCCAGCCCGGACCGCTGGCGTTCGATTGCGCAGGCTCGCCCACCGATGACGGCATCGCCCGGGGCTACATTACGGTCGACGTCGTCGATGAATGCAACGGCGTCGAAGGCTTCAGTCCGTCCGTGACTCCCTCGAATACGGGTCGTCCCTACTTCGCCGAAGGCGGAGGTAGTGGCGGCGTCGCGATCGCCAGCAACCGGCTGTGGGGCGACGTCATCTATGTGAGCTTCCTGGACAACTCCGCTCAAGGCAGCGAAGCGGTTCCGATCTGGGCCAACCCGGACAAGTTCACGGATACCGACATCTTCACCTTCTACGGCGGTTACAGCGGTTGGGACGGACGGGACGAACGGGTGCCCTTGCCGTCGATCTGGGATCAGAGGTTCCTCAACGGCGGCCCGTTCGCCGGCGGTGCCGATCTGATCGTCTGGCGGAGTACCGGAGCAACCTGGGACACGGCGATCTGCGGCGGCACACCTTCGGAATTCCCGCTGCGGAGCACCACCGAAGTGTTCGATCTCGCGGGCGACGGTGTGCTGCTCGCGGACGCGGACGACTTCCCGTGGGCCAGCCAGAGGGTGAGCGTCGATTCCCTGGGAGTCCCGTTCGATTTCGGCTGGGTGCAGCTGCTCTTCACCCCCGCCTTCGATCCGTCCGTCGAGCTTGGGCAGGCCTGGGTCCAGCCGTCGCTCAATGCCAGCAGCCTGTTCAGCGCCAACCTGAACGGTACGCCGGTGGACTTCCTGTGCACGAGAACGCCCCCCACACGAGCCGCCGAAGCTCCCGCCGCGAAGGCTCGGCCGAGCCGGTCGTCGACTTCGGCTGTCGCGCCACAGCCGGCAGGATCGGCCTACCGGTCTCTGCGCCCCGGCGTGCAGCGGTCTCCCCGCTGATCGAGCGCCTGCCGCGAGCGGACCGATTCCACGACTACGCGCCGTGGCCTCGATCGGCCCGCGTGGATACTCGGGCGGCGATCGCGCTCCGTGCAGATCGCGGACGGCGCCGACCAGGCTCAGGCCGAGTCCGCTGCCGCGCTCGCCGCGGTGGCGGTCGAGGCGGTGACTCTTGCAGCTGGGGCCGCTTGGGGAGTGCTGTTCGGCACCTCCGTGTCGCTGCTGCTGCCCTGCCTGTGCCCGACGGCGAGGCTCGCGGCGGAGAGATGCCGAAACCTGTGCAGCTGGAGCCCGTATGGCGAGGAAGAGAATGTCTCGCCAAGCCTCAAGACAGCGCCACGCTTCGTAGAAGGAGCTTCCAATGATCAGGCCACTTCGTAGACTCGCCCTCACCTGCCTCCTCGCCGCCGCCGTCACCACCTCCGGCGCCTGGGGGTCGGAACGCTGGGGACAATTCAGGGGACCGTCGGATTCGGACCTCGAGCTGGCGGGTTCCCTGCCCGACGGCGAATACGGCCTGGCCGTTGCCTGGGCTCGTGACCTCGGATCGGGGTACTCGAACGTCTCGATCGCCGACGGCAAGGCGATCGCGACGTACACACGCGCCGACGTCGACGTGGTCGCCGCCCTGGACGCCGCCACGGGTGAGGAGATCTGGAGCTACGAGCTGGGCGAGAAATACGCCGGACACGACGGCTCGACCGACGGCCCGCTGAGCACGCCGACCGTCGCCGGCGACACCGTCTACGTGCTCGGACCCCATGGCCGGCTGGCGGCGCTCGGGCTCGCCGACGGCGCCGAGAAATGGCGCCGCGATCTCGACGAGGAGAGCTCCACGGTACCGCTCTACGGCTACACCAGCTCACCGGTGGTCGTAGGCGATCTGGTGATCCTCGCGACCGGCGGTGAAGGCCACTCCATCACCGCCTTCGACGGCGCCACCGGCAAGCCGCGCTGGGCGACGGGCGACGACTCGGTGACCTACCAGACCCCGATGCTTCTCGACCTGGGCGGACGCTCGATGCTCGTCGCGCCCACCGACAAATACTTGCAAGCGCTCGATCCGAAGACCGGCGAGATGATCTGGCAACACCAGCATACGGATGGCGAGGACACCGAAGCGTCGGCCCAGGTGACGCCGGTCGACGGCGAACGCTTCCTGGTCAAGTACCGGCGGGGCGCAACGCTCTATCGGGTGCAGACTGACGGTGTCGAAGAGCTCTGGGAAACCAACGCCTTCGGCAACAACCACGCCATACCGGTGAAGGTGGGTGATCACTTCTACGGCTTCACCGGACGGTTCCTGACCGCGGCCAGCGTCGAGACCGGGGAGATCGCCTGGCGCTCGCGGGCGCCCGGAGGGCTCGGCCTGTCGCTGATCGACGACACCCTGGCGATCACCGCGCCGAACGGTGATCTGGTGCTGGTCGACCCATCGCCCGAGGGCTACCGCGAACGGGCGAGGATCGCCGCTCTCGACCGGGGCGACTACGCCTTCCCGAGCTTTGCCGGCGGCACCTTCATGGTGCGCAATCTGCAGCAGATCGCCGCCGTGCGGGTGGATCGGGCCGCGGCGCCGCGGATCGCCGAGGTGGATCCCGCGGACCGCCTGAAGGGAGCGTTCGGCCTTTGGATCGCCGAGCTCGAGGCGATGCCGGAGGCCGAGCGTCAAGCGGTCGTCGACGCCCGTTCGAAAGAGGTCGAAGCGACACCGCTCCACGAGGAGAAGGGCCTGACCCATTTCGTCTGGCGCGGCCAGGCCGAGGACGTCGGACTGGCCGGTGATCCGGTGGCTCAGGGGCAGGAGATCGGCCTCCACCGGCTGGCCGGCACCGATCTTTTCTTCGCCAGCCTGGAGCTCGATCCCGGGGCTCAGTACACGTACGTCTTCACCGTCGACTACGGACAGCCGTCGGCCGACCCCCACAATCCGCACACTGTCGACAACGGTTTAAACGTCGTTTCCGAAGCGCGAATGCCGGGGTGGCCTGCTTCACCCCATCTCGACGAGCCGGCGGAGGACGCGCCGCGCGGCGCCCTCGACACCTTCCAGTTCCGTTCCGAGATCCTCGACAACACCCGTGAGCTCAGCGTCTGGCGCCCAGCCGGCTACGGCCAGGATCCCGACGCACGGTATCCGGTGCTGGTGGTCAACCATGGCGACAACCTTCTGCGCGGCGGCCTGATGCGGAACACCCTGGACAATCTCGTCGGCGCCAGCGTGGCGCCGCTGATCGCCGTCTTCGTGCCCCGGGTGGAAGGTCAGGAGTACGGTGGGCCGAAAGCCGACGACTACACGCGCTTCCTCACCGAGGAGCTCCTGCCGCATGTCGATCGCCACTACCTCACCGATGGCGAGCGGCGGGCGATCATGGGCCCCGGCTCGGCCGGGGTCGCCGCCGTCTACGCCGCCTTCCAGCACCCGGAGATCTTTCAGCAAGCGGCCACGCAGAGCCTCTATCCGATCCCGCCGACCCAGGACCGTCTACCGGAGATGATCTCAGAAGCGCAAGCCAAGCCGGAGCATGTCTACGTGGTGTGGAGCCGGCGCGACTACGCGTTCGATCCGGCCCGGCGCGCCGACGACGCCAGCAAAGCCCTGGTCGAGCAGCTGAAAGGCGCCGGCGTCAGGGTCACGGAGCACATCGCCGAGTATTCGCCGGGATGGGGCGGCTGGCGGGGCCAGGACGACGAGATCCTCGCCGCGTTCTTCCCCTATCAGGCGGAGCCGGAGGAGTAACTCCACCACGCACTCTCCGCGGCGATCAACGGATTGAATGCGGGGTGCCGAGTTGGATGGCCAATGGCCCTGAGTCTTCCACCCGGGGTTGCGGGTCGATGGCCAATGGCCATGAGTCTTCTGCCCGGGGTTTTCGCTGGATGGCCAATGGCCAGGACGCTTCCACCCGACTCTTCCGTCGATTTCCCGCCGTTCGAGGCGTTCCGGAGCGCCGCCGGCCGATTTTCCGCCGATCGGGGCGTGCCCAGGCGGCCGGCCACCCGTTTCTCGGTGTGGGGCGCGTTCCGAGCGGCCGGTCGCGGATTCTCCGCGGATCGGAGCGTTCTCGAGCAGTCGAAGGCGGATTTCTCGCTTTTCGGCGCGTTCTGGCGTGCCAGGCTTGGACTTTCCCCGGATCGACGCGTTCGTCGGTCACGCCATTCGTCGGTGCTGCCACCCTCGTCGGTCACGCAGTGTTGAGGTGCGGTCGGCGGTCGGTGGTGCCACCCACGTCGGTCACCCGTCGGTCACCACCCACGTCGGTCACCCGTCGGTCAGCCAGCGGCCTGCCGTCGGTCTGGCCTGCGCGATTTCCGCCCCGGAATCCGCGCGCCTGCCCACCCAGGTGGTGAAAGACGCCGCTCTGCCTACCCGGTGGCGCGGTAGATCTGCGGCGGCAGCCTCGTATACTTGGATGTTGATCTGAGCCTTCGCGTCATCGCCAGCGTCGGCGGATGGCGTGGAAGGTGGAAGGAGGGCCAGTGACGGCATCCACGACTCGCTTTCGGGAGCTCATCCCGCCCGCGGTCGCTATGCTGCTGGCCGTTCTGATTCCCGCCGTGATGCCGCGCGTCGTCGGTGCCCAGCTCACCACGGCTGGAGCCGAGTTTCAGGTCAACACCTACTCCAGCTACAGTCAGGTCTTTGCGGACGTGGCTGTCGCCGGTGACGGTGACTTCGTCATCGTATGGAAGCGCCACAACGGTGACGACTTGGGCGTCTTCGGCCAGCGTTACGACAGCGGGGGCAGCGCGCTGGGTGGGGAGTTCCAGGTCAACACGGCCGCCGTCACCGCGGACCACGCGATGGTCGCGGCCGCTGCGGACGGCCGGTTCGTCGTCGTCTGGGAGAGCTATGGCCACGCCTTCGGCCGACGCTTCGACAGCGCGGGAGGGCCGGTGGGCGGGGAGTTCCAGGTCAATGCCACCACCAACGGCTCCGAGCCTGCCGTGGCGATGGATGCCGACGGCGACTTCGTCATCGTGTGGCAGAGTCTGGGGGACGGCGACTACTCCGGCGTCTTCGGCCAGCGCTTCGACAGCGCGGGCAGCCCGGCGGGCGGGGAGCTCCAGGTCAACACCACCACCACCGGCCACCAGGGAGGCCCCGCCGTGGCGATGGACGCCGACGGCGACTTCGTCGTGGTCTGGGCGAGTCTGGGGGACGGCGACTCCTTCGGCGTCTTCGGCCAGCGCTTCGACGGCGCGGGCAGCCCGGCGGGCGGGGAGTTCCAGGTCAACACCACCACCAGCGGCTCCCAGGGAGGTCCAGTCGTGGCGATGAACGCCGGCGGCGACTTCGTCGTCGTGTGGCATTACGACCTCAACTACTTCGGCCAGCGCTTCGACGGCGCGGGCAATGCCCTGGGCACGGAGTTCCAGGTCGATAGCTCCCCCTACTACCTGTCCAACTACAGTGCCGACGTGGCGATGAACGACGCCGGCGACTTCGTCGTCGTCTGGACGAGCATCCGCGACGATCCCTATTACTTCGGGGTCTTCGGTCAGCAGTTCGACAGCGGCGGGAGCCCGGTGGGAGGCGAGCTCCTGGTCAGCGCAGCGCCTTTCGAGGACCGGGAACCCGCCATTGCCAGCAGCGGCGCCGGTGAGATGGTGGTGGCGTGGGAAGATACCCAGTACGGCTCTGACGTCGATATCTTCGCCCAGCGCTACGCGCCGCCGACGCCGATCGTGCTCGCCGTGTCGCCCGATTCGGGTACCTTCCTCGGCGGCGAGTCGGTGACGATCACCGGCTCGAATTTTGCCGACCCGCCCACCGTTCGTATCGGCGGCGAGGTCAGCCCCGCGGTCGTCTTCCTCAGCGACACGGAGCTCCAGGCCGAGACCCCGGCCCACTATCCGGCGCTGGTCGACGTCGAAGTCGAGAATCCCGGCGGCGAGGTGACCCGCCAGACCAACGCCTTCACCTTCATCGGCAACACCGCGACACTGACTCTGCCGCCCGCCGCGACCGGCGATCGACTGACCACGGTTCAGCTCGCCGTCGACACGCCGTCGATCGAGGGCCTGGTCTCGGCCGATCTGACGGTGGGCTTCGACCCGGCGATCCTGACGGCGTCCGTCGTCACCACCGGGAGTCTCACGGCGGGGTTCTCGGTTGCCGCCAACACGGCGGTGGCGGGGGAAGTCACCATCTCGATGGCCGGTGCCGTGCCGGTGAGCGGAGCCGGCGACCTGGCGCTGCTCGATCTCCAGGTCATCGGGCCGCCGGCCGCGACGACCCCTCTCACCCTTGCCGTCGTCGAGCTCAACGCTGGGGCCATCCCCACCAGCCCGGTGAACGGACAGTTCACCGTCAACAACGCCTTCGACGTCGGCGGCACGGTCTCCTACTACCAGGGCGCCCAGCCGGTGGCAGCCACCCGGCTCGATATCGTTGGCAGCGGTGCCTTCAGCACGACATCAGATGCCGCTGGCGCTTTCGTCTTTCCGGGCTTGCCGAGCGGCACGTATACATTGACCCCCGTGAAGAGCGATGGCCACTCACCCACGGTCATCAGCCCGCTCGACGCTTCGCTCGTGCTCCAGCACTCGGCGGGCATCATCACTCTGAGCGGCCACCAGGCCACGGCCGCGGACGTCAACAAAGCGAGCGCTATCGACGCCTTCGACGCCTCGCTGATCTTGCAGTACGCGTCCGACCTCCTGGGTCTGCCGTTCCCCGGCAGCCCGGAGGTCTGGGATTTCGACCCATCGTTCTACAGCTATGTCGATCTCGACCTGGACCAGGTGGCTCAGGATTTCACCGGCATCCTGATCGGCGATCCCAGCGGCAACTGGCTGCCGGGCGGGGAGGCCGTGGCTGCCCGGACACAGGAGAGCACGGCGACTCTCAGCTTCGATGACCATGTCGCCGATCCCGGGGCCTCGATCTCGATCGAGCTCGCCACCGACGGCGCCGACGGCGTACTGGCGGTTCTGGCGACTGTCGAGTTCGAGCGGACCGTACTGCGGGCCACCGACGTGCGCACGACCGCCTACACCGGCGGTTTCGCCCTGGCGGCCAACATGAGCGACCCCGGCCGCGTGGTCATCGCCATGGCCTCGGCCGAGCCGCTCGCCGGCGGCGGCGATCTGTTGACCATCGATTTCGAGGTCGTGGGTGGCTCGGGCAGCAGCTCGAGCCTCGACCTGGTGTCGGCCGACCTCAACGAGGGGGCGATCGAGGCGATCTTGATCGACGGCGCGTTTCGGGCGCACGGCGATCCGACGATCTTCGCCGATGGCTTCGAGTCCGGTGACACCAGCGCGTGGTGAAGACCGATCGTCAGGCAGATCAGTCCGGCGGCGGGTGGATCCCGCCTCGCAGAGCGCCGGGCGCGGTGGCGCCGAAGGTGCCGGCGAGCTCGTCTGGCAGGCGGCGGCTGTTGGGCACCGACAGCCAGATGCGCAAGATCAGGTGGCGCAGCGCCGGGTCCGGAGGGCCCTCGAATCCCGAGCGCGAGTGCAGGGTCACGAAGTTGTTGGCGAACAGGATGTCGTCGGCTCGATCGGACCTATCCTAAGACCGCTGAGGCACGTTCGAGCTCGATGAGGTAGTGATCCGCCAGCCAGGGAAGTGGCGGCAAGGGTGTCGTGGTGCCACCCTCGTCGGTCAGGTGCGATTCCTGGTCCATGACGGTGGCGTGTGGGGATGATATCCACGCCGGCATCGGCGGATGCCGAGGTCAGGGATGGAAAAAGTCGGGAAGAAAGCGCAGTTGCCTCTTGACATATAGCGAAACGACTATACAATGCTCCTGTCTCCCGGGGATCGGGGGAGTCTCAGCCGCCGTTTGTGGCGAAACTTCAGCGCGGCGAGCAGCCCATCGTGGGTCGAGAGGCCGTCAGGTTCCTCGAGCTCGCCAAGTGTCGACCTTAGTGAGCGGCGAAAGGTGGCAGCGGCTGAGACTCCCTCGATCTTCGGGGGATCACTCACCCCCCGGGTCTCTTCAGCGTCCCTCCTTCGACGCCTCCTCCCAACCCGGAAGGGAACCGGGGGGTGAGGGTCCGTTTCGCGCGAACGCGTCGCGCGCCGTCCTCGGCCATCAGGCCGGACGCCAGGGTATGAAGGGGGCTAGAGGTAACTGTTGGTCGCGGCGGCGTAGATCAGCACGATGATCACGGCCACGGGGCAGACGTAGCGCACCAACACGCCCCACAGCGGCGCGGCGAACAGCTTGGCGCCGCCCTGCCGCATTTCGGCGACAGCATTGGCGACGCCCCACTTCCAGCCGACGAAGAGGCAGATGAAGACCGCTCCAATCGACAGGAAGTAGTTGCCGAAGACGATGTTGGCGAGATCGAGGAAGTCGTTCGTGTCCACCATGTCAGCGAGAGAGCTGCTGGGATTCAAGGACAGCGCGCTCGGCACCGCCAGCGCGAAGCAGGCCGCAGTCATCATCCACACTGCCTTCTCCCTTGTCCATGAGCGCTCGTCGACGAAGTAGGCGACGATCACCTCGAGCAGGCTGATCGTCGAGGTCAGCGCGGCGATCGCCAGCAGGCCGTAGAACGCCACGGCGAAGAACAAGCCGAAGGGCAGGGTGTCGAAGATCGTCGCCATGACGATGAAAATCAGCTTGGGGCCTGCCTCGGGCTCGAGGCCGGCGGCAAAAACGGCGGGGAAGATCATCAAGCCGGCGACCAGGGCCAGGCCGGTGTCGAAGAAGGCCACCGTGAGCCCGGCGGACGGCAGGTTGTCTTCTTTGCGCAGGTACGAGCCGTAGGTGATCATCGCGCCCATCCCCAGGCTCATGCTGAACAAGGCCTGCCCCAGGGCGCTCATGATGCCGGCCGCGCCGAGCTTCGAGAAGTCGAAGGCGAACAGGAATCTGAGCCCCTCGTCGGCGCCGGGCAGCGTCACCGCCCGACCGACCAGGATCAGCAGGATGACCAGGAAGATCGGCATCAGGATCTTGGCCGCGCGCTCGATACCGCCGGAGATGCCGCCACGGACCACCAGCGCGGTCAGTACCAGGAACGCCGCGGTGAGCCCGACGGTGGCCAGCGGGTTCGAGGTCAGGGCGCCGAAGACCTGCTCGCTCTCGGCGCCGGTGAAGCCACCGGTGAACTTCCCCTGCGCCGCCATGTACAGGTAACTCAGGGTCAGGCCGGCGATCACCGAGTAGAACGACAGGATGCCGAAGCCGCACAGCACCCCCAGGCCGCCGACCGCCGGCCACCAGGAGTCGGGCATCAGCTTCTTGAAGGCGCCGACGGCGCTCCTCTCGGTCGAGCGCCCCATCGACAGCTCGGCGAGCAGCACCGGCACGCCGATCAGGGCCACGAAGAGCAGGTAGACCAGCACGAAGGCGCCGCCGCCGTTCTCGCCCACCGTGTAGGGGAACCGCCAGATGTTGCCCAGGCCGATGGCCGACCCGGCGGCCGCCAGCACGAACCCGAACTTCGAGCTCCACTTTCCGCGACTTGCGACGTTCGTGCTCAAGATGCTGTCCTCCGTGGCATTGGTGCTTCGTGACATTGCCGCTCCGTGGCGTTGGCGCGCTCCCGCCCTCATGGGCGCCTCGGTCGGCGCTCCGAGCGGAGAGTCTGGACTCAGTGGGAACTCTCGAATGTGGACCCGGGGCCTGATTGTACTACAGATGCGGTCCGGTTGATGGTAGGATCCCGGCGTCCCACCGTCGCGAGCCACCGGGTGCTCGTCCCTCCTCGCCAGAGATCGCTCCCGATCCAGCACCGTCCCGAGCCGCGAGATCATCTGTTCCGAGAGAACATCCGTCCCGAGAGAATACCTTGCCCCAAGAGCATACAGACCCCGCTTCCACGTCAGATTCACAGTCCCCAGATTTACAGTCCCCCAGCGGGCTGATCCTCGAGCCGGTGGCCGGTACCTTCGGTATCTGTCGCTTGAGTCCTCGATCCCGGACCCCCCGCTGGGTCCATCGCAGCGTTTTCTTTTCGATCAGTCGCAGCTCCGACGAGCTCTCCATCGTCTGCGAAGACCACCTGATACCTGACAGGGTCCGGTGCGAGCGCGGTTGGAGTGCGATCAAGGTCGCCGGCACGCTCGATCTTTCCCTCATCGGGGTTCTGGCTTCGCTGGCCCAGCCCCTGGCGGCAGCCGGGATCGGACTGTTCACCGTCTCGACCTACGACACCGACTACCTGCTGGTGCGCGAGAGCAAGCTCGACTCGGCGATCGCGGTACTCGAGGCTGCCGGTCATCGTTACGATGCGGAGCCGGTCGAGGAACCGGCAGCCGAGCCGGAGGAGCAGCAGCCCGAGGTGGCTGTCGCCAAAGCCGAAGAGCCCGATGTCGAGCCGACCGAGGCGGCCCCGGTCGAGTCGGTCCCCGAGGAGCCCGAGCTGGTGGCCGTGCCGTCACCGGTCGAGGAAGACGAGCCCGCGAGCGATCCGGAGAAGCCGCGGCGCAAGAGCGCTTTCGCGAGAGTCCTGGCGGAGTTCGGATTGGGCGACAAGGACGACACGGACCCGTCGCTGGCGGCGGAGGTCGAGCCGGCTGCAGAGGAAACCGAGCCGGTCGCCGAGGAAACGGTCGCGGCGCCGGAAGAGGTGGTTCTCGAGATCGAGCCTGAACCGGTCCGGGCGACCAGCGAGCCCGCCGCCGAGGCAGAGGAGTCCGAGACCCACGCCGAACCGGCCACCGAGGACATGGGCCGCGCCGAGCTGTGGACGAAAACGGGCGCCGACGCCGGGGCGGAAGCCGCCGGCCTGTTCACCGGTGCCATCGCGCAGAATGCGCTGGAGATCACCGACAAGAGCTTCGAGGACTTGGGGCTCAGCGAACCGATCCTCGAGACGGTTCGTCAGGTGGGATTCGAGCATCCGACGCCGATCCAGGTCGAGGTCATCCCCTGGGCGCGCGAGGGGCGGGACGTGATCGGCCTCGCCGAGACCGGCTCGGGTAAGACCGCGGCCTTCGGCCTGCCGCTGGCCGAGCGTCTCACTCATGGCCGTGGCACCCGCGGGCTGATCCTCTGCCCGACGCGGGAGATCGCGCTCCAGACCAAGGCGTTTCTCGACATCTTCGGGCGCGATCACGAGCTCGAGACCGTGGCCGTGATCGGTGGCGTGCGCATGGGGCCGCAGATCGACGGTTTCCGCCGCGACGCCGACATCCTGGTCGCGACACCGGGCCGCCTCGCCGATCATATTCGCCGTGGCAACGTTCGGATGGACCTCATCGAGGAACTGGTGCTCGACGAGGCCGACCACATGCTCGACCTGGGGTTCCTGCCGCAGATCAAGGAGATCCTGGAGCAGGTGCCGACCGAGCGCCGGACGCTGATGTTCTCGGCAACCATGCCGCCGCCGATCGAGCGCCTGGCGCAGATCTTCATGAACGATCCGGTGCGCTGCGACATCCGGCCCAAGGGGCAGATCGCCACCGGCATCGAGCATCGGCTCTACCTGGTGAAGGACGAAGACCTACGGAAGGATTGTCTGTTCGCCTTGCTCAGGGAGGTCGAGGGCAGCACCCTGATTTTCGTGCGCCGCAAGCTCTACACCGAGTGGCTGGCGCGGCAGCTCGAGCTCGCGGACTTCCACGTCGCGCGCATTCACTCCGACCGTAGCCAGGCCCAGCGGGTCGAGGCGCTGCGCACGTTCCGCGAGGGCAAGGTACGTATCCTGGCGGCCACCGACGTCGCTGCCCGGGGTATCGACGTACCGCGTATCCAGCACGTCGTCAACTTCGGGCTGCCGGAGCAGGTCGAAGACTATGTGCAACGCTCCGGACGCACCGCCCGCGGTTCCGCCGCCGGCATCGTCTCGACCATCGGCACCTGGCAGGACAAGATGATGGTGCGCGAGATCGAGCTCGATCTGGGCATCAAGCTGCCGCGCTGCACGGTCGAGGGCGTGGAGCCCTACGTCGAGCTGCCCAAGCGCAAGCAGGTGCGACGGCGACGGTTGTTGTAGCGCGATGACCGACGCCATCGTTCTCGAAGGAATCACCAAGACCTTCGGCACCAAGGTCGCTGTGCGCGACCTGGATCTGGTCGTGCCCCGCGGCTCGCTGTATGGCTTCATCGGCCCAAACGGCGCCGGCAAGACGACCACCATCCGCATGATCATGTCGATCCTGTTCCCGGATTCCGGGAGGGTCGAGGTGCTCGGCCACGCTTCGGCGCTCGAAGCCAAGGACCGGATCGGCTATCTGCCGGAGGAGCGCGGGGTCTACCGCAAGATGAAGGTCGGCTCGTTCCTGCGCTACATGGGTCACCTGAAGGGCGCCGCCCGCGGCACCGACGTCAGCCGCTGGCTCGAGCGCGTGGGGCTCTCCGACGTTGAGGGCAAGCGTTGTGAGGAGCTCTCCAAGGGCATGCTGCAGAAGATCCAGTTCATCGCCTCGGTAATCCACGAGCCGGATCTGCTGATTCTCGACGAGCCCTTCTCCGGCCTCGACCCGGTCAACATGCGGCTGCTGCGCGAGCTTTTCCTCGAGCAGCACGAGCGCGGCGCGACGATCATCTTCTCGACCCACGTCATGCACCAGGCCGAGCAGCTCTGCGACCACATCGTGATGATCCACGACGGCGACAAGGTGCTCGACGACACGCTGCCCGCGATTCGCGCCCGGCACGATCCGCGCTTGATTTTTCTCGAGCCCGTGGCCGGCGAGAGCGAGGTCGAGGGCCGCCTGGGTGCGCTCGCCGGCGTCGAAGGCGTGAGTCGGGCGGACGGGCGCTACGAGGTCCTGCTCGAAGAGGGCAGCGATCCGCAGACTCTGCTGCGTGAGATCGTCGGCGCCGTGCCGCCGGCCCGGATCGAGCTGCACCGCCCGACCCTGGAAGACGTCTTCGTCGGCATCGTCACCGCCTCACAGCAGGAAGGGCAGGCACCCCACGATCTGCGCGCCGCTCTGCGCGCCGGAGCCGTGACAACGGAGGAGGAGGCATGAACAAGGTCCTCCACGTTGCCTGGCGCGAGTTCGTGGCCACCGTCGCCACCAAGGGCTTCATCATCGGCGTGCTGGTGACGCCGGTGCTCATCGCCATGCTGATCCTGGTTCTGCCGGCGCTGATCGACGAGGCGCCGCCCAAGATCGACGGTGAGCTGGCAGTCCTCGATCCGACTGGCACGGTCGCGGCCGGCGTGCGCGAATACCTGCAGCCGGAGGCGATCGCCGAGCGCCGGATCGAGCTCGAGGAGTTGCTCGACGAAGTGATTCCGGAGCCGATCAAGGGCCTTACCGACGACCCGCTGACCTCCATGGCGATGGATCAGGCAATGGAAGCGGCGCTCGGCAGCGTGCCGGAGCTCGACGTCGTCGAGCTGCCGGCGGGAGCCGACGTCGAGGCGGAGAAGTCACCCCTGCTCGAGGGCGAGGTCCAGGACGGCGGCCGGCTGGCGCTGGTGGTGGTCGCGGACAACGCGATCCAGCCCGACGGCGAAGGCGAGTACGGCAAGTACGAGCTGTTCGTGCGCGAGAAGCTCGACGACCGGTTGCAGGAAGAGATCAAAGACGCCTTCCGCGAGGTCATCGTCGAGTCGCGGATCGAAGGCCAAGGCCTCGACCCGGAAGAGATCAGCGCCCTCACCCGCGTCGGCCGCGTCCGCTCGACCACCGTCACCGAGGAGGGCGAGCGGGAGACCAACGAGATCCTCAACATGCTGCTGCCCGCGGGCTTCATGGTGCTGCTCCTGGTTTCGGTGATGACCGGCGGGCAGTACCTGCTGACCACCACCATCGAGGAGAAGTCGAGCCGAGTGGTCGAGGTGCTGCTGTCGGCGGTCTCGCCGATGGAGCTGATGACCGGCAAGATCATCGGCCAGCTGTGCGTCGGCCTGTTGCTGCTGGTGCTCTACGCCGGCATGGGATTCTCGGCCCTGGTGTCGTTCTCGCTGCTCGGGCTGATCGATCCCTGGCTGATCGTCTACCTGCTGATTTTCTACTTCATCGCCTATTTCGTCGTCGCCTCGATGATGGCCGCCATCGGCGCGGCGGTCAACGAGATGCGCGAAGCGCAGACGATGATGACCCCGGTGATGCTGGTGATCATGATCCCCTGGATCCTCTGGCTGCCGATCTCGCGCGACCCCAACTCGCTGTTCGCCACCATCACCAGCCTGGTGCCGCCGATCAACAGCTTCGTCATGTTGCTGCGCATGACCTCCACCACGCCGCCGCCCCTGTGGCAGGTGTGGCTGTCGATCGCCATCGGCGTCGCCTCGGTGTACGCGGCGGTCTGGTTCGCGGCCAAGGTCTTCCGCGTCGGGCTGCTGATGCACGGCAAGCCACCGAACCTGGCGACCCTCTGGCGCTGGGTGCGGGCGGCCTGAGCTCGGGAACCCGAGCAGCCTCCCGGGGTCTAAGCCACAGACGGCCCCGACGAACCCAGGGAGGACCAGGCATGAAACTCAGGCACAAAGAGATCGACGGCGAGATCCCCACTTCCTCGACGGCTGACATCGCGTTCCTGCTGGTCATCTTCTTCATGCTGACGGTCACCTTCTCCGCCAGCCAGGGCCTCGACATGTCGGTGCCTGGGGATGACAAGAGGGTGATCGAGGTCGACCCTATTGACTCGGTGCTGGTCGAGATCCAGCCCGACGCCCAACTGATGGTCGACGGCCGGCCTCTCGAGCTCGCCCAGCTGCTCGGCTACCTGGCGCCGAAGTTGGAGCAGAATCCCTCCAAGCCGGTGATCATCCGGCCGCACGCGGAGGCGCCCTACGGCGCGATGGTGCGCGTCTACGATCGGCTGCGGCAGGGCAAGGCGGTATTGAACCTCACCCAGGAGATCCAGATCGCCTTGCCGACGAAGACAGAGGTCTCACGGTTCTGGTATTGAGGATCGCGCGACATCCGACTCCCGGGCGTCGGTGTGGTAGAAAAGCGCGATGAGTAGATACGTCGCTTTCCTCCGCGGCATCAACGTCGGGGGCCACAGGGTCAAGAACGACCAGCTCTGCGCTCAGTTCGAGGCCATGGGATTCATCGACGTTGCGGGCTTCCTCGCCAGTGGCAACGTCATCTTCGAGGCTGCTGACGCCGCCGGGGCGACCGGTCGCATCGAAGAAGGCCTGAAAGAAGCGCTGGGCTACGAGGTGCCGACCTTTCTGCGCACCGCGGAGGAGGTCAGGTCGATCGCGGAGCGCGAGATTTTCGCCGGCGAGCACGACGGCTCCATCGGCAAGCCTCAGGTGGCGTTCTTGACCCGTGAGCCCGAGGACGCGGTCCGGCCGGAGGTTCTAGGGCTGGCCAGCGAGGACGACCGTCTCGCGATCCACGATCGCGAGCTGTATTGGCTGCCGAGACTGGGTTTCTCCAAGACCGAGCTCGATCTGGCCGCGATCGATGCCGTCCTGGGCCCGATGACCGTCCGCACCAAGCGGACCGTGGAGCGGATCGCGGCAAAGTATCTGACTCCCTCTTAACGTCCGCCGAGGAGCTTCTCATGACCGACGTCGACTCGACCGAGCTGAAGCGGATCTGTGTGTTCTGCGGTTCCCATTTCGGCAACGATCCCGCCTACCGCGCGGCGGCGGCCGAGCTCGGCGAGGGGATGGTCGAGCGCGGGCTGGGCCTGGTCTACGGCGGCGGCGCGGTGGGCATGATGGGGGTCGTGGCCGACGCCGTGATGGCCGGGGGCGGTGAGGTGATCGGCGTCATCCCGAGGTCGCTGCGCGATCGGGAAGTCGCCCACCATGGCCTCACCGAGCTGCAGGTGGTGGACAGCATGCACGAGCGCAAACGGCTGATGTACGCTCGGGCCGAGGCTGTGGTGGCGTTGCCCGGCGGTATCGGCACCCTCGACGAGCTCTTCGAGTCGATGACCTGGAATCAGCTCGGCATCCACCTGAAGCCAGCCGGCTTGCTCAATGTCGGTGGCTACTTCGATCCCCTGATCGCGATGCTCGACCGCGCCTTCGAGCGGGGCTTCGTGGGCCGCGCGTACACCGACTTCCTGCTGGTGGAATCGACTGTCGACAGCCTGCTCGACGCGCTCGAGGGCTACCGCCCACCGTCCGGCGACGTCTGGGTCCGGCCGTCCGACGTGCCGACCGACGCGACCGAATAAGATCTCATCGCCGTCCCGGGGCGTCGAGCTCCGCGGGTGGGGTGTACGGGGTCGGCTTGAGCGAGGTATCGAGCAGCCTGCGGAACAGGCGGTCCCCCTGAACGACGATCAGAGCGGTGAGCAGGACCGTGATCACCGCGAACGCCAGCCCGGCTCGTCCATAGAGCCGTGCCGCGGCACCGCGGCGGACCACCGTGTCGCTGAGCACCCGGGTGCCGGGAGGTGGGAACCGGCCACTGCGCAGGGCCCGCCAGGAGACCCGCCCCAGGTACAGGCCGAGGACTGCGCCGCCGGCCGTCAGCAGGGCGAAGACCACGCGCGCCGCTTTCAACGTTTTCTCCGCGGCGATCGGTTGCGCGCGCTCCGCGAGGGTCTGGAGCTCGGTCAGGTAGTCGTCGAGCATCACCAGGCCGGCTGCCGCCACCACCGCGACGACCGTCATGGCGAGCAGGAAGCGCGTCCTGAAGCGGGCGTCGGCCTGCTGGATTTCCGGACTCATGGCCGAGTCAGCTCGAGGGTGTCCAGCTTGGGCATTTTCCATCCGGCTCCAGGGCCGGGGATGTTAGCAGAGGACGAACCCTGCTCGATCCGGCGAGCGGATTGTGGTGTAGTCTCACTTGCGCGGATCGCCTGCATGGATCTTGCACGCCGGATGACGCTATGAAGCTTCTCGACAAGACACCCCTCGGCAGTGCCGCCGCGGGCCGGAGCGCTGGCGCCTGGATCGTCGCCGGCTGCTTGTGGCTGTGCCTCGGAGCCGGGGCACAGGATGACCCGGTCTCACCGCCGACCTCGGAGCCGACCTCGGAGTCGACGGCTCCACCGGTCGTGCCGGATGACCCGACCGAGGCCGCGGACGCTCCGTCCGCTCCCGAGGTCGAAGTGGTCACGGGACGTCTGGTCGAGCGGGCGCGTCCCGGTCATCGCAAGGTGCGCGAGGTCCGCGAATTCCGAAAGGATGCCGGGCGCATGGACTGGTCCCAACAGGGCGACTGGATCGCCTTCGACCGCGCCGAGGGCGATTTCCACCAGCTCTACATCATGCAGCCCGACGGCACCCGGGAAAAGTGTCTGACCTGCGACCTGTACGATTTCCGCAAGACGAACTCGTTTTCGCCAGCCTGGCACCCCTCCGGCGAATACCTGGTCTTCCAGGTGCAGGAGAACGCCAAGCATGTGGCGCTCGATACCTTGAAGTTGACCACTCCGCACCGCGGCCTGCACAGCGAGCTTTGGGTTATCAGCAACAAGGGGCGCGATCCCTTCAAGCTCACTCAGATCAGGGATCGGGGCGGAGCGGTGGTTGATCCGCACTTTTCCCACGAGGCGACGATGCTGGTGTGGAGCCAGCGGGTGGTGAGTCTTGGCCGCTGGGGCGAGTGGGAGCCGCACGTGGCCCGCTTTCAGATCAAGCGCGGCGTGCCCCGGATCAGCAAGGTCAAGAATTACCAGCCAGCGGTACGCAAGGGCTTCACGCTGGCGCATGGCTTCACCCCCAGCGATCGAGGACTGTTGATCTCGGCGGTGCCCGACGACCGTTCCTCAGCCACCGGGCGTGACATCCTGGAGCTCGATCTGGAGACCGGCAACTACAAGCGATTGACTTCGACACCGCGCCAGTGGGATGAGTTGGCTTTCCCCCTACCGCGCGCCGGCGGTTTCGTGTGGGTCTCGGACCGCGGCGTCGAGCGGCCGTCAAACCGGAGGCTACCGCGCCGGGGCGACGTGTGGTGGATGTCGGCCAGCGGCCGCCGGCAGGAGCGCGTGACGTTCTTCAACGACCCGGAGTCCGACCACTATCTCGGCGAGACGTTGATCGACGATCTCTCCTGGAATCCCGAGGGCGACAAGCTCCTGGTCCACCTGGTTCACGTCGGCCCGTCTCCCGGCTCGGAGCTGGTCGAGCAGGCGATCTACATGGTCGAATTCGACGGCTCGTTCGGGACGTAGAGTCACACCGTATGGGATCTGAAGCGTTCGACGTCGTCGTCGTCGGTGGCGGGGTCGCCGGGGCGGCCGCCACGGAAGCGTTGGCGCGTCGGGGGCACCGTGTGCTTCTCCTCGAACGCTTCGCGCCGGGGCACCAGAAGGGCAGCTCCCATGGCGACAGCCGGATTGTGCGCTACAGCTATCCGCAGGACATCTACCTGGAGATGGCCCGATTGGCCTACGCCGGTTGGGCAGACATCGAGCGGGCCTGTGGAGAGCGCTTGGTGGAGACCACGGGCAGCTGGGAGTGCGCGTCGGCCGACAGCCCTCACCTGGCGGAGCTCGAGAGTAGTTTTCGTCGTGTCGGTCTGCCGTACGAGCGCTGGACCGCCGCACAGAGCCGCGAGCGGATGCCTCATTTCGACCTGCCCGAGGGCAGCGAGGCGATCTATCAGGCGGACGGTGCCGTCGCCCGTGCCGACCGCGCGGTCGCCGCACTGTGGCGTCTGGCCCGAGCGGCGGGTGCGGTCACGCGGACCGGTGAGACAGTCTTGGCGATCGAGACCAGCGCCAACGGCGTCGAGCTGCGCGCCGCCAGCGGAGAAATGTGGCGGGCGGCAGCCGTGGTGGTCACCGCCGGCGCCTGGACCGGTGGTCTGTTTGCCGGTCTGGACCTCGCCCTGCCTTTCGAGGTGACGCAAGAGCATGTTGGCTACTACACCGCCAACGGCGGAGGCCCCGATCATCGCCTGGGCCGTATGCCCACGATGATCGACTATCACACCGAGAAGCCGTACTACTCTCTGCCCCAGGTCGACGTTCCGGGCGTCAAGGTAGGATGCCACCGCGCCGGCCCGCGAGTCGATCCGGACCGCCGTGCCGACGCCGACACGGCGCTGTTCGCCGATCTTCGCACCTACGTCGGCCGCCGCTTTCCACATCTCGATCCCGAGCCGATTCAGGCCATGACCTGCCTTTACACCAACACCCCTGACGGCCATTTCGTGCTCGACCGCCATCCGTCGTTGCCGCGGGTGGTGATCGGCGCCGGCTTCTCCGGTCACGGTTTCAAGTTCGCGCCGGTGATCGGGCAGATCCTGGCATCCCTGGCCGTCGGCGAGCCGTCGCCGGTGGCTCTCAACACCTTCAGGCTGGCAAGATTCGAGCAAGGCGACCTGACGTCGGTGAAGGGGGCGTAGTATTCTCATCCCACGAGGGGGGAACATCATGTCGCGATCCGAAACCATAACCATGCCGCCCGCCGGCGCCGCTCTCGACGCCGGCAAGCTCGAGCGCTTCCGGCGTCGCATGCGCAACCCGCTCCTGACCGCCGGCTTCATGTTGTTCAAGATGCCCCTCGGGCTGTTCGCCGGCCTGCGTGTCCGCGAGGTCGACACCGAGCGCTGCGAGACCAGCCTGCCCTACGGCTGGCGCAGCACCAACCCCTTCCGCTCCATCTACTTCGCCGCCCAGTCCATGGCCGCCGAGCTCTCGACCGGCGCCATGGCCATGCTCGCCGTCGAGCTCGCGCCCGCGCCCGTGGCGATGCTGATCACCGGTCTCGAGGCGAGCTTCACCAAGAAAGCGACGGCCCGTACCACGTTCACCTGCGAGGAAGGCGCGAAGATCTTCGCCGCGGTGCGCGAGACGATCGAGACCGGCGAGCCGGCGACGGCGCGGGTGGAGACGGTCGGCAGGATGCCGGACGGCGCGGAGGTGTCGCGGTTCGTATTCGAGTGGTCGTTCAAGAAGCGGGCGGCGCGGTAGCCGGCTCCGGCACCCTCTCGCCGCGAGCCTCCATGTCCGTCACCACACCACCGACCACCTCCCGGATCCCTTCGAGCGCCGCTTCCGGAGTCTCGGCGAGCCACCTCAGAGACGGCAGCTCGGACCACAGCCCGACATACTCCCCGTCCTCGTCCGACCAGGTCGTGCGGTACGTGTAGTGGTCATTCTTCAGTGTCATCACCTATTTCCTGTCTCTCGATGGCCCTGAGCACCTGCCGGACCTGATACGCCTTGGCCTTGCCCTTGGCGTTCTGGATGACTGCTGCTTCCCTAGCGAGCTTTGCCGCAGTGATCGTCGCATCGATACTACAGTCAGGCGACCGAAATCGATCCCGGGAGTCAGCGGGCTCTCCGAGTAGAAGCTCCCTGCTACCCACGCGGCGCCTGCACGAGTCCTTCCCCGACAGCAAAGGGATCGCAACCGGGCGCTAGGCACTCTTCGCTCGCCGCGGCGATAAGACGTGCGCGCAGGTTCGTGACGCCCAGCGAGCTTCTTGCCATCAGTTTCTGAGCCCAGAGTGCGGCGACCCCCGCAACGTGTGGCCCTGCCTGGCTGGTGCCGCTCTTGTACTCCAGGCCGCCTCCGGCCTTCGCGGAGAGGATCTTCACCCCTGGAGCGACCAGATCGACTCTGGTGTTGGATGTGTTCGCGACGCGCAGGTTGCGGTCCAGCGATCCGACCGCCACTACACCGTCCAGCGCTGCCGGCGGCCCAGCAGCGATCTCAAAGTCAGCTCTCTCATGCCGTCGGCTTTCATTGCCTGCGGCCGCTACGAGCAGTGGCTTGTTCCGGTGCTGTATGACGAAAGACGCAAGGCGATCAAAGAGCAACAGGTTCTCCCTGTAGTGCTCCAGTGCCTTCGAGAAGGCAAGCTCAGGCGGGAAACCGCGGAACCGGCGCAGTTGCTCGGCGAAGCCCGGGAAATCGATCGATAGCGACATCAGAATAATGTGGGCGCCCCCTTCGACGGCCCACTGGACGGCGGACACGACTTGCTCGGTCGAACCAATGCCGACACGGTTCGTTACCTTGCCGATCAGCGCCTTTTGAACCCCGCGCGCGACACCGATGCGGACGCCGTCGACATCGCGTCCGAAAATGGTTCCAGCACAGTGAGTGCCGTGGCCATGCAGATCGCCGTTGCCCTCGCCGGAGAAGTCACGTTCGATAATCTCGATTCCCTCGAATCCCGGATGCTCGTGATCGATCCCGGAGTCGAGCACGGCTACGACGACCGCAGTTCCCGTGTACTCGCTGTTCAGAGCTCCGACCGCCTCGATACCCCAGGCTTGGGCCTGGCCTGCGGGAATCTCGGCGTCTTTGCTTTCGTCCGGCTCGATAAGACGGACACTCCTCAAACGAGGTATTGCTTCCATCGTCATAACTCGGCTTCGCTTGACCGGTTCGTTGATCCTGAGCGTCTCGGCCCCGAACCTGGCGTCGGCCGGAGGTTTCGTGTCAGGGTCCCCCATTGGCCCGCCGTGGTACGCACTTCGCCGAGCAGCAGATTCTCGGGTTGGTGCATCAACGCCCTCCAGAAGGCTATCTGGCGTGGACCCGCCGAAAGTGGTGCAAGGACTCGGCGAAGCCTCGGAGGCCAAGAGAAATCAACATTGGAGTGATCTGGATTCCCTTTCCTGGGGCTCACGGGCAGCAGGAACAACTTGCCTGGCCAACACTATTATCACGTCTCTAGGCCCACCCACTGCCAAAGAACGCGGGTCTGGCTCGACTGGGCGGCTTGAGCAGCCGAGCCTGAGGTGCTATTTGTCGTCGGCGCCAAACTCCCCGGCTTCTTCGGCCAGCCCGAACATCGGCCTCTCGAGCGACCTCTCGGAGAAGACCCTGCAAACGATGTTCCGCCTGCCCTCGACGCGGTTGGCGGTGTCCTCCTCGATCAGTAGGGTGTCGGTCTTCGGCGCCGGTTTGCACTTGCCGTCGTCGACGACCGGAGCCCGGATGTGTCCGTTCTCGAGTCTGCCGTTCTGGATGTGCTGACTCCAGCAGCCGTCGCCGAACCCCTCCTCGAACTCGAAGCGGACTTCGGTATCGGAGACCCTGATGATCTCGAATCGCTGATCCTTCCTCACCGGGTGGCTCGCTCTCACGTCCTGCCGGCAGACCCGCCAGTTGCCCAAAAAGAACTCTAATGAACCCATCTCCTCATCCTCCGTGTGATCCGTCATCAACTGGGGTCCTTAAGCCTCGTCCTGGCATCGAACTCGCCGTTCTCCTCCACGTGTTCAAACAGCGGCAGTTCGGACACCTGTCCGGTAAGGACCTTGATACTGATTCTCCTGCGGCCTCTTATTAAGCAGAGGTTTTTGTATTTCTAATGGTTAGAGTGTCAACAACCGGAGCCGGTGTACAAACACCATCGTGTACGAGACGAGCCCCTCTGAATGTGTTCATGCTAGCGACCGTCGCCGACCTTACCATGGAACCGAGAGCTGACGTCTTTGTCGCTAACTCTGTGGATAGTCAATCTCTGCCTTACTCTTGACTGGATGATCCGCGCCCGTGAGATCCGCCCCAGTCGGTCCGGGTACCGAGGAAAGACATGAGCTGGCCACTCCCGATTTCTCCCTTTGGGACAGGCGTCGTCCTTTGAGGTGCTGGCTCGGTCGTGGTGCTGGGCGTGGCTAGCGGCGACGGGCACCACCATCACGGAAGCGTATTTGAGGCGCGAATCGACTTTGAATCTTGCCACGCTTGCCGAGTGATCCGAGCGACTCAGGCAGTCGCCGAAGCTGGCGATGGTGGCTTCGACCGAGGCGAGACGGTTCCGGGCGGCGATTCTGAGGTCCCCGAACCCCGAACAGGCCTCGGCCAGTTCGCCGGCATCCGGGTCAGGGGTCGACATCGAGCGCTACGAGACCACCGTGCCCTGCGGCTGGTAGCACCAACCCAATTCACCTGCGAAGGAGCCGCGAAGACTTTCGCCGCGGTGCGAGAGACCATCGAGACCGGCGAGCCGGCGACCGCGCGGGTGGAGATGGTCGGGAGGATTCCGGACGGCACGGAGGTGTCGCGGGTCGTGTTCCAGTGGCCGTTCAAGAAGCGCGACGAGAGGCTAGGGCCTCTATCGAGGACGCACCATGGATCGGGTCTTGAAAGTCTGAGAATGACAGTGTAGAGTGTCAGCACTCAGCCTTCTCATGGCGTGGTCCTCATCGGAGGTGCTGGAAACGAACGGTAGATTCGCTGAGGGAAGCGATGTTCTGCCCGTTGGCCCTGATTCGGTCCTCGGCGAGCACAGGAACGCTTGAGGGTTCGTCCATCTTGATCTGCGGAGGGTTCTTTGATGTCGAGTGAAGACGGTCCGATGAATCCCGAGGCGTTGGGCATCCATGTTCTTTCCGATCGGATCGGCGAGAGTATCGTCGTGACTTTGCCTGGCGGGAAGTGGTTCGTGGTCGACGCTTTCAAAGGGAACAAACCGGGGACGGGCCGCCGGGCCCACACGCATACCGTGCACTCATTTCTGGAATACTTTCGACTTGAGCCGAAGGATTGTCTTTTTGTGCTCCTGACCCATCTTCATGAAGACCACTACAACGGAGTTCCTTCGCTCGTAAGGAGGCTCCGCGAGTCTCATGAGGCCGTAGTATTCAAGAGCCATAGCGCTTATCAGCCGGGGGCCTTCATGCAAGCCGCGGAGAAGGCCTTGGATTGGCGGCAGAGGAAGAATCCAATATTCACACTCGGGACTGGTGATCGTGCATGGGAGGTCATAGAGCTGTGCCGAGAGGATGATAGTGATGTCCAATTCGGAAATATCCTGTATGAAGGCCCATCCAGTGAGTGCCATGTCCTCGCCGTGATGCCAGATAAGAAGATCGTCGGGAGGTACCTGAGTAAGACTTCGGTCGAGGTTCTGGCTCGAGTTGCGAATCTGGATGTGAGTAATACGAAGAAGACAGGTTTTCTCCGGGCCAGTCGGGCCGGAGCGAAGATCATCAACAATATGAGTATAGGTTTATGTGTGGTTTTTGGGGATGCATGTGTGTTGTTGACAGGAGACAGCGAGGTCGAGGCGTGGCGAGCCTATTGGAAGAAACCCATTGTCTTGAATGGAGTCAGGCACTTGGGAGATCTTCGTGAGAGAGTAAAGTTCGTTAAGTCGCCACATCATGGCTCAAGCCTGGTTGGTGTTTCCGTCTTGAACAAGCTCTATAGTCGAGATGAGTGTCGACACGCCGCGTCTACTCATCACTGTCGCACCAGCTACGAACTTCCCGATATCGAGGGCATCGCGAACATTCTGAAAAGCGATGTCCTGCTAGCGGTTCCCAACCGATCTTTCCTGCCGGGGGAAACGCCACTGAAGTACTTCCGAGGTACTCCTAGCATCACCCGGATTTCCGTGCCACGAGGGATACCCGGAGACGCCCGGCGGGCGGAAGAGCTAGGGCACACCTATCGGGAGCCGGTGCGACCGGAGTCAGCTAACGAAGTGCATTGGATTTCCGCGTCGTTTGCCGACGACGGATCTTTGGGCGGCTGGTTCGGTGGCAGCCAGGCAGGTCTATTGCGAGGGTGATCAAACGCGTCGGCGTTCGATCCGAAAGGGCAGCAGCCTGGGCGCGCCCTGCTCCTGGACGCCAAAGAGCTTGAAATACAGTCCTGGCCTCAAGTCTCTATCAGTAAATCCCTGCTCCGCGAAAGCGGTTCTGGGGATGGAAGCTCTGAATTCCTCGGCGTCTTCACCCCAGAAAGTGAACACTACCTCGGACGCTCCGGCCTCTCGGATCTCCGCCAGGAATCGCTCTTGCGCTTCCGTGCAATCTGGATCCTCGCAGCACCACTGAAAGTGATTGTCTGCATGAGGCACCAGATAGCCGAGACCGGACGGATCGTTGCCCAACAGGAACTTCGCAAGGCTTGTCGTGAGTTTCCTTCGTCTCTTGCGGCCATCCTGCGCGTACATGGCTAGCGCCAGGATTCGTGCCAGATCTCGACCGTCGTCATCACACACGCGTTCGATATCTTGAGACTTCAAAAAATCGGGTGAGTGTCCGAACCAATCTCCGTGAAGTCGGATATGGGCCAGGTGCCGCGCAACTTCCAGGAAATGGCGCAGCGGTACCTCGTTGTCGCCACTGTGAGGGACAATGATCTGGTACTCTCTCCATTCAGAGCGGAGGTCCACGGCAGGTGAGCGATGCTTGGCACTGCGATCAGTGGCCTTCCAACGGGGGAAGTCCGTTCGGTCTCCTGAACGGAAGCTGATGAAGCTGTCGATCTTGCGTAGGCCAATGACTGCTGCTGTTGACGCTAGAGGTGTCGACTCCGCTCGCTCGGCCAGACTCCGGGCGGCGTGACGGATCTCGCACACGGTTTCCTCATCGAGTTGCAGTGCCGCTTTCGTCTCGACAGCGTCCTCGTCGATTGTCAACTCAGGAAGGGGAAACGTGCGTTTCGGGAAATGCAACTCCATAATGGAGTCGAGTATCCGGGACTTATGGTCCCGTGCCCATCGGGTCTCGAACTCGAGCATGCCAAACGCGGTGTCTAGCTTGCCCCAGTCCAATACTTCGCGTTCCCAATAGCCACGATACATGATCAAGAAGACCGAGAAGAGACTCACGGCTTGTTCGACCAATTCAGGGCCGAGATTCCGCAGGACTTCTTGGTGTCTGCCCTCGGTCCACCACCAATAGTGGCCGATCTCGTGGCCTACGACGTTACGGAATATGTGGTAGTTGTATGGGTTCTGCTTGATCTGAGGGAGGGTCGGTGGTTGATAGCAGATACACGCCCCCTCGAGCTCCGTGGCAGGCGCGCCCTCGAGTTCCAGGAGGCTGGTCTTGATCAAGGCCCCTGGCTGCTCGGCGAAGTCCCAACAGCGGGTGATGAAGGGGGTCCTGTGATCTGCCCGGACTGCTTGCGTCACACTGGCCAGGGGCTGAAGATAGTCCAGGAAGCCGAACTCTTCGACAGCGAGAGAGAGGATCTTCTCGTAGTTCCCCGAGACAGTCAGCCTGCGAGGCTCATACCGATACGGGTAGGGGAAATAGTCGGGGTGTAGCTGCTCGAAACGATGCGCCGCCGAACTCTGCAGAGAGAGACCGTCCAACGGACGTCGGCGCAGTTTGACGCTCTTTGACTCGGGCGTATCGTTCGGGACCTCGTCGAATAAGGGGTTGGCGAACGTACCTGAGGCGCCAAGATAGCCGCAGCGTGCTCGGAGCTTGCGGGCTTCCCAACCGTTGTGGAGGACATCTTTCAGCGTCTCTCGATCTGAGTTGAAACATCCGAGTGCGAGAGGATGGTTGTCGGCAAAGGATAGTCGTTCCATTGCCGCGTACTTCTCTGCTTCGGGGAAGCTGTCGAGGTGCCGAAGGCCGCCCAGGAATCTGTCGGCGAGTTCGAGTTGTTCGATGCAGGCCGGGCAACCAAGCAGATGCTCTTCGAAATCCGCCGCTTCGTCTTGGGGTAGTCGGCCCATGACGTAGCGGTCTATGACATAGGCGTGGTCTGGCTGATTCATTGGATCCGAGGGGTCTTGAAGCGAGTTGTACAGTCCGATCGTTTCGGCGTCTCATGGGGCGCCGCCAAGACTGGTGCCTCAAGCGGCGCAACGCCTGGTCGGGGCTTTCTGACTGCGCTCGGGTGGTGGTGGGGATTGAAACGGCGCCGAAACCCGACCCGCCGAAACTCGGCCCAGTTTAAAGGCCTCTATCTATGTACTGTCACGAGAGGACGAACTATCCCACCTCTGCTCACAGAAACTCGGGGCGGTCGCCGACCAAGCGTTCGATCGGCCAGCCATACGTCGATTCGAGAGCTGGTGGAGGATTCGTAGCCGCGGCGGTCGTCCTAGGTTCTTGTGGAGTGGGCTTGGTCCCAATTCGGTCCTCTGCTCGGAATCTCCCTATGCCCCCGCGATTTCGCCATCAAGAGGGCGTGGGGACTGATTCTGGTCAGCCGGCGTCGATTCTGCGCGTTCTTCGGGCAAGTTCCATGAGCCTCTTGAAACGCTGGCGCGCGCGGTGGAGCACCCGGTTGAAGTGCAGGCTCGACAGACCGAGATCGTCGCAGATGCTCTCTTTTTCCTCCTCGAGCAGATAGTAGCGATAGAGCACCTGGCGGTCGCGCTCGGGTTGGAGCTCCTCGAGCACCCTCCGCACGATCGCCGCCTCCTCATCGAGCATTACGTGATGGAGCGGCTCGGGTCGGGGATCCGCCGCTGGAGGGAGGTCTTCGAGGTCCCCCTCCTGACGGCGGGCCTTCTTGCGATAGTCGCCGATGAACAGATTCCGCGCCGTTCGGCGCAAGAATCCGGCTAGGCGCTCGGGTTCATCGAGGCCTGAGCTCCGCAGCCTCTCGAGAACGATCTGAAACGTCTCCTGGTAGAGGTCGTCGGAGAGGCCGGGATCGCCGGTCATCCGCCGGAGCATGTAGAGCAGACCTCGGCTGTAGCGCTCGACCAGCTCGCCCTCAGCGTTCAGGTCGCCGCTCTCGATACGCCGCACCAGCTCTGTCGCGAGCTCAGCCTCGCTGCGCTCGTCCCCGGCCTCCATTATCGGCCCCGGGGTCTTAGTCCAGCAAAGTCCAGGATGTTTTGGATGCTCGACTCATCTACAACGCTCGGGGCACTGCCAACCAGCAACGGTCAGCCGTATGCCCATTCTGAGTGCGTCACTGGAACCACACACACGGAACCACCGTCATCCGCGCCGAACTCACCACTTTCTCCGGCTAGCCTAAGCGGAGGCGTTTTAAGAATCTCCTCCGTGAGAGCCGGCGTTTCGGGCGACTGGTTCTCGGGTATGGGCACTCCCGGGACTAGCCTTGCATGTTGAAGTACTACACGGAAGGAGAACCGGGCCACGGGCACGGGATCCGCGCCGGGCGTCGCGCTCTCCACTCGGGCGACGTAGTCGCCGGCATCGAGCTGCGTCGAGACCAGGCTGAAGACCAGCTCGCCCTGCGGGTTCACCTCAAGCCGGTCGAGACGCAGGATTTCGCGATCGCTGCTGTCGAATAGACGGATCCGGTAGTAGCCCGGCGCCTGGGGCTCCAGATCCAGCGACAGCATGAGCGTTCGTTCGACACGCGAGAGGATGATCGTCTGAGCAGGCTCGGGATCACCGAGCAGGGAGCCGCGAAATCTCTTGAGCGAGAAGGTCGGTACGCCGGATTGCTGAGCGAGCAGCTCCTCCAGCTCCTGGCCGGCTTCTCTTTCTCGCGCCAGCTCACGTTCGCGCGATTCGGCCTGGGACGTCTGTTCGGCAATCGTCGATCGGGCCCGGTCGAGATCCTCCCCGAGCTCGGAATTCCGGTAGAAGAGCCAGACCGGCAGACCGGCGACGGCGATGATCGCCGCCACCGCCACGATGCTCGCCCCTGGCGACCTGGCGAGACGGGAGAGCCAGCCCACGCGCTGGGCAACCGCGATCTCGACGATGTCTTGAGCGACGGCCCGGTGAAGCCCGCGGCGCAGCCCCTCGGCGGCCTCAAGCTGATCCAGGCATTGCCCGCAGCCGAGGTAGTGCTGTTCGAAGCGCGCTTCCTGCTCGGGCGGCAGACGCCCCGTCAGGTAGCGGTCGATGACCAAATCGTTCTCGAGCTCCTGATGATTCATGATCCCTCGCGCGAGATTCGGATGATCCTGTGCCGCCAGCGATTCTCATTATACACGGTCGAGGCTCAAGACAACTAGGACTAGGAAGGAAGGGCGCTGTCCCAATTCTCAACGGGCGTAACCGGCCGCCCGCGCCCCGAATGACCGGAATTCTCTGGGAATCAAGACCGCAGGAGCCAAAATCGGGCCCTCCTTTCAGGATATGGTGCGGGAATACTACTAACCGCACGATCTGAGAAGAGGAGCCCGAT
>JAAELT010000578.1 GCA_024226315.1 bacterium
AGCTGCCCGTCTCGTGCAGGCAACTCATCACCCACATGCGCACGAACGCACCTGGCCTCGTCGGCTGCGCCCACCAATACAGGCGGTAGCGCTTCACCACCTGGGCCTCCGCGTACGACCGGCACTCCTTCGCGCCCTGGCCGCCGTGGTTGTAGAAGTCGCTGCCGCAGCCCCGGCAGAGCGCTTTGGACTTGGTCGGCTTCAAGACGCACCCCCCTTGGCCTTGCGCACGATCACGATCCACACCGTGAGGCGTAGGCCGTCCGCTCGGATGTCGCGCGCCATCACACGAGCCCGGTAGCCCTGCGAGCGCCAATGGGCCGCGTCGGCTTTGGCGACATCCTTTCCGTAGCGCAGCACGATCCGGTGCACGCCACGAACGACGCCTTGGCTCTCATAGATCCACTCGTCGAGTCGCAGAGTTTCGCTCACGCTCCACCCCCAACGAGCGCCAACCGCGCGGCGCCCGAGCGCACGTCCGCCGCCGTCCAGTACCCGGCCCAGTGCCAGCGCCCATCGATGCGCACGACCGTCCCGTAGCGCGGCTGCCCGCCCTCGCCCCGATGGTCCTGCGGCTCACCCACCGAGATCGCATCCCGGAGGAACACCGCCCCCGGCAGCACGCCCAGCAGGTACTCCGCGAACGCAGAATCGACAGCGTCCCCCACCCCGAAGAACTGATCCAGCGGCACCCCCGAGCCTTCCCAGTCGATTAGGCGCTTCACGCTCCACCCCCCAGCTCCACCGTCTCCACCCGCTCCTGCCACCAGACATCCCAGCTCGGGAGCGCTTGGCCGAAGTAGGTCGCAGTCGCCTGCGCCGCTAGCTCGTCGTCGTCCGTGCCGAGCAGCTCCTCGCCGCCGTCGTACCGGCCCCAGATCTCGAAGCGGTCGGGCGCCCGCTCAGGCTTGCCGTAGAGCTCCTCGTGCCAGTGAGACGAGCACCAGCGCTCGCCCGTGTCCTCGTCGCGCACGCGCCACACGTTCGGGCAGCCCCGCACGTCACAGTCCACTCCGCGTCTTGCACGGTCCATCACACCCACCCCCAAAACTCGGCGATCACGACGACCTGATGCCAGATCATTGGCACCCCCAGCAGCACGAACGGAACCAGCGTCAGCGCCACACACCCGAGCAGCCGGCGGCGGTCCCCCGCGTCAGCCTCGAGCAGCTCGCGGCGCAGCTGCTCCAACTCCGCTCCCGTCTTCGTCTTGGCCATCAGAACCCCCCCAGTCCCAGCGTCCGCAGCGAAACCCAAGCGCCACTGCCGCCCACGATCACATGATCCAGCACGGGCACGCCCAGCAGCTCGCCGGCATGGATCAAGCGCTCGGTCACCGCGCAGTCCTCGGGACTCGGATCGACCAGCCCACTCGGGTGGTTGTGCCCCACGATCAAGGCCGCCACGCTCCCAACCCGAAGAGCCGCACCGAACACCTCGCGAGGATGCACCAGCGACGACGTCAGCGTCCCCCGGCTCACCTCCTGATACGCCACGAGCTGATGCTTCCCGTCCAGCATCAACACCCCGAACACCTCCTGCGCCTCGTCCTCAAACAGCCCGCCAAGCAGACGAGCAGCAGTCTCCGGACGAGCCATCGGGCCCCCAACGTACTCCCCAAGCCCCTCGCAAACCTCCACCGGCTCCAGCCGCGTCACCGCCCGACGGATGATCAATGCACTCATGCCCCGCTCCTTTCGGCGCCCTGACAGCGCCCCCGTTCCACTCGCTCGGCCAGCCCACGATGGACTCACCTTCCACCCCTACTATCGTCAGCGGCCGGACTACTACCCCAGTCGTACTCGATTAGGCATTCCCCTAGGGGTAAACCCTAAGCCCTTTAGGCAGCCGGCTTTGCCGTTTTGACAGCACCGACTGCCACATTGGCGCTTGTGTTATGACGCATCAACCGGCGAGGTGGGGAAGGCGGCGGCGCAAGGGATCTTCACTCTCACCTGCGCTGCTCTCACGCAGGGTGCTCAGGGCGTGCATCAGCCCACCAGACCGGACATAGCGCACTAACGTGGGCTCGACCCAATGCA
>JAAELT010000579.1 GCA_024226315.1 bacterium
CGCCGTCGATCAGCGTTGACCAACACCTGACCAACCGCAGCCCGCGCTCGACCGTGGGCACAGTGACCGAGGTCTATACCTACCTGCGCGTGCTCTACGCCCGGATCGGCCACCGTCCCTGCCCGACCTGCGAGACAGACGTGCCGCCGCCCTACGACGCCGGTGACGACGAGTCGAATGGCTACGAGCCGGACGAAGCGTTCGACGGCGGCGATACCAACCCGTGCCTCAACTGTGGAGCGCCGCTGCCAGAGCTGGGTATGGCCCACTTTTCGTTCAACAAACCCGCCGGGGCCTGCCCGACCTGTACCGGGCTGGGTGAGGTGCTCCAGCCCATGCTGGACCGGCTGGTCGATTCGGAATGCAGCATCCGGGGCGGCGCGGTTCACGGCTGGGACATCCACTATATCAAGCACTATAGCAAGACGCTGCGCGCAGCCGGGCGATATTACGGTTTTGATCTTGACCTTGATCTGCCGGTCGGGGAGATGGGACCGGTGCAGCGAGACCTGCTGCTGCACGGCGTCGATAGCGATCAATTCCGCCGCCACTACCCGGACGTCGAGCCGCCGAACACGGTTGGCAAGGGGCGTTTCGAGGGCATCGTCACCAACCTGCTGCGCCGCTACCGGGAGCACGCGAACGATGCCGCGTATCGTACCAAGATGGGAAAACTGCTCTCCACACAAACCTGCCCGGACTGCGAGGGGACCCGCCTGCGCGCACAAAGTCGCCGGGTAACGGTTCTGGGGCAGAACATCGTGGCCTTGTCCCGCCTGCCGCTGGCCGACCTGGCCGCCTGGCTGGAGCGGCTGGCCGAACTCGTCTCGCCGGACGAGTGGCTCATCGCCGCGCAGATCGTGGACAGCCTGCGCGAGCGCGTCCGGCGTTTGATCGACGTCGGCGTGGGCTACCTGACGATGGAACGCTCTTCGCCCACGCTATCGGCTGGCGAGGGGCAGCGGCTGCGGCTGGCCGCGCTCCTGGGTTCCGGGCTGACCGGTGTCCTGTACGTCCTCGACGAGCCGACCATCGGCCTGCACCAACGGGACACACAGCGCCTCATCCGCGTGCTGCGCCAACTGCGCGACCTGGGAAACACGGTGCTCGTCGTCGAGCACGACCTGGAGATGGTGCGTGCCGCCGATTACGTCGTCGATATGGGGCCGGGCGCGGGGGAACGAGGCGGTCGCGTCGTCGTCGCTGGCCCGCCACAGGACGTGAAAGATTGCGCCGATTCGGTGACCGGGCAATATCTCGTGGGCCGGGCGTCTGTCCCCATACCTGACCAACGCCGGACGGGCAACGGCAAGCGCCTGCTCATCCGGGGCGCTCGCGAGCACAATTTGCAGGACGTCACCGTCTCGCTGCCGCTGGGGGTATTCGTCGCCGTGACGGGAGTGTCCGGCTCGGGCAAGTCGTCGTTGATGCTCGACATCCTCGACCGTGCCGCCCGCCAGCATTTCTACGGCGCGGGCGAC
>JAAELT010000580.1 GCA_024226315.1 bacterium
CGCCGAGGAGCAGCTCGAGCGCTTCGAAGATGCCGTCATGCGCTTGCGGAGCGCCGGCATCCAGCCGAAGGTCCGTCATTGCGCGTGCTCGGCGGCCACCCTGGTGGTGCCGCGGACGCGGTTCGAGATGGTGCGCCTGGGTGTCAGCCAATACGGCTTGTGGCCGTCCAAGGAGACCTATCTGTCCTACCGGCTCGAGCACCCGGGGGAAGAGACCGTGCTCGAACCGGTGCTGGCCTGGAAGACGCGCGTCACCCAGCTCAAGCGGGTGACCTATTCTTCGTGCCAGGTACCCCACTAAGCCTATGCGACTCAGCGACTTGCAAGCGACGGCCGGACTCACGATCGGAACAATCAACCAGTAGTTGCTCCCAAGTGGCTGTTACCTGGCTTCAGATCGACTATCCCACGGCCTGACCGCCACCAACTCGCTGGCGGGGCTGGACGCGGACGCACTTCATCTGGGGCGCTTGTCGGAGCGCCCTACTCTCTCGGGTCCTCTGGCATCTCGCTGCTCTCGGTCCCGAGCGCCCAGACCCTGGGTACGCTCGAGCCACTCAACGCATCAAGGAGGTTGACCTCGGGCTCGCGGCTCCGCGGTTTGAAGCGTCGCGGAGGGCAGGGCGCTGGCGGTTCTGAAGACACCCACGATCTCGACGACCGGAATGTCTCCTCGCTCGACGCCCGAGTCGAGGAGCTCGATCCGCCGGGTAGGGGGTGGCGGTGGCCGCCGTGGCGGAGGCTGGCCGATGAAGGCGAGAGCCGGCGGATAGCAGCCCTCGGGAAACCAACCGGCCGCCTTCAGGTTGCCGCTACGCAGTGCCTCCGACGCTTCCCAATATTGCGCCAGGAA
>JAAELT010000581.1 GCA_024226315.1 bacterium
CGCCGAGGAGCAGCTCGAGCGCTTCGAAGATGCCGTCATGCGCTTGCGGAGCGCCGGCATCCAGCCGAAGGTCCGTCATTGCGCGTGCTCGGCGGCCACCCTGGTGGTGCCGCGGACGCGGTTCGAGATGGTGCGCCTGGGAGTCAGCCAATACGGCTTGTGGCCGTCCAAGGAGACCTATCTGTCCTACCGGCTCGAGCACCCGGGGGAAGAGACCGTGCTCGAACCGGTGCTGGCCTGGAAGACGCGCGTCACCCAGCTCAAGCGGGTGCCCGCGGGCCGCTACATCGGCTATGGCAGCACCTACCAGACAACCCGTTCCTCACGCATCGCGGTCATTCCCGTGGGCTACGCCGACGGCTACGACCGCCGGCTGTCGAACCAGGCCCACGTGCTGGTCCGCGGCCGCCGCGCACCGGTGCGCGGCCGGGTGTGTATGAACCTGTCGCTGGTCGACGTCACGGACGTCCCCGGCGCCCGCCTCGGCGACGAGGTGGTGCTGCTCGGGCGCCAGGGCGACCAGGAGGTTTCGGCCGACCACCTGGCGGCGCTCGTCGGCACCATCCACTACGAGATCGTCACCCGCATCAACCCGGACCTGCCACGGATCCTGGTGGACTAGTCGCCCCGAAGACCCGGGCCTTCGGCTCGGCCCTTCGGCCCATCCCCATCCGTTGCAGGTGTCCGCTCGAGGACTCGAGTGGACACCTGCTACCCCAGATCCACCACCCAGGCCGACGGCACCGACTCCTCGACGATCATCCGCGCCAGGTTGAGCCAGCGCGGGCCCTTGTCGAGGATTCCACCGTCGGCCGTGGCGACGATCTCGTCGGCAACCTCCAGCACCTTGTCCGGGTTGGGCACCAGCTCGACCGTCCACGACCAGCCATGCTCGTCGGCGACCTCGAGCATCGTCGCCTTCAGCCGTCCGCTGTTCGAGATCGGACGGTCCAGATACCAGAGCGCGCGGTGGCAGCCCAGGGCGTCGAGTCGCGCGCCGATCAGCTCGAGTGCCGGGCGGGTCTGGTCGACCCGCCTGAAGTGGCTGGTCATCGCCGCCATGTCGCGGTAGACGCCGTCGCGCGCCGCGAGCACCACGCCGCCGCCGAGTGCTGCCTCGACGGTGAGCAGCACGTTGTAGCCGTCGATAAGCAGCACCTCGCCGCGCACCGTCTCTGGTTCGACCTGCCCCGCGCGCCGCCGCCGGATTGCGTCGTCGTCCACCGCGCAGTGCTGGAGTGCCTTGCGCTGCCGCAGGCGGAGTGCGTAGCGATCGCCGACCAGCTTCAGCGACGCCTTGTCGGGGTAGCCGCGGGAGCGCAGCCAGCACAGGTCGCCGGTGGCGCGGCGCAGGGTCTCCAGGGCTTCCGGGGCGAAGCACTGGCGATCTTTCGGGTGAGCGCCGCGCCGGCGCCGTCGGTCGGGCACGCCCGCATCTTCCCATGTTTCTGGGCCGCCCTCCGGGCGGACGTTTTGCTGGGCCGCGAATGCCGCCGACCCGATGTGCGTAGCATCTCTCATAGGTGAATGAACGCGAATACCGAAAACCGCAAGGAGTGAGAGATGTACCTACCGTTCTTCTACACAGTCGAACAACAGTCCGCAGCCATCGTCCAGAAGCTGGGTAAGTTCGTCCGGGTGGCCGAGGCCGGACCGCATTTGAAGATGCCGTTCGTCGAGGTGGTGGCCGGCAAAGTCAACTTGAGGGTCCAGCAGCTCGACGTCGAGGTCGAGACCAAGACCCGGGACAACGTCTTCGTCAAGGTGCTGGTCGCGGTCCAGTTTCACGTTCTCGCGGACAAGATCTACGAGGCCTTCTACAAGCTCGATGATCCGACGTCTCAGATCACGTCCTTCGTCTTCGACGTGGTGCGGGCGCGGGTGCCGAAGATCAAGCTCGACGACGTGTTCGAGAAGAAAGACGAAATCGCCGACGCGGTCAAGCTCGAGCTGCGTGAGGTGATGGACGACTTCGGCTACGGCATCGTCAAGGCGCTGGTCACCGACATCGACCCGGACCACAAGGTCAAGGAGTCGATGAACGAGATCAACGCCGCTCAGCGGCTGCGGGTGGCGGCCACCGAGAAGGGCGAGGCCGACAAGATTCTCAAGGTCAAGGCGGCGGAGGCCGAGGCCGAGTCCAAGGCGTTGTCGGGTAAGGGCATCGCCGATCAGCGGCGGGCGATCATCGACGGCCTGCGCGAGTCGGTGGACGAGTTCCAGAAGTCGGTGCCGGGGGCCTCGGCGCAGGACGTGATGAACGTCGTGCTGATGACCCAGTACTTCGACATGCTCAAGGAGCTCGGCGCGACCTCGCAGAACAACACCATCCTGGTGCCGCACTCGCCGAGCACGGTGACCGACCTGGGCTCCCAGATCCGCAACTCGATGATGGTCGCCAACCAGGTGGGACACCTGGCTGAAGACGAGATTCAGTAGGCCGCCTCGCCGATGCCGTTCTACGGCCCGAGCGGCGAAGTCGGCAAGAAGCAGTGACCGGGGACGATGCGAGCCTGGTCGATACTCCGTGCCAGAAGACCGTCCGCTGCGGACGGTCTTCTGGCACGGAGGGGATGGGCCAAGAACGCGAGGCCGCAGGCCTCGGGTTCTTGGGGCGGTTACCAGCGCTGCGGGCGCGACTCGCGCGGCCGGGCCTCGTTGATGTTGAGGCTGCGGCCACCCATGTCTGACTGATGGAGCCGGCTGATCGCCTCATCGGCGGCGTTATCGTCCTCCATCTCCACGAAACCGAAGCCGCGGGGCCGGCCGGTTTCGCGGTCGGTGATCAAGCTTACCGAGGTGACGGTGCCGAACTCGCCGAAGAGCTCGCGCACTTCGTCGTCGGTGGCAGTGAACGGAAGGTTTCCAACGTAGATCCTTTTGGGCATCTCTCTTACTTCTCCTCGTCCGTCCCTCCAGGGGAGCATGACGATAGTCCAAACGTGTCCCTGACCTCCGTGGCCGGGGGTTGCTCGAGCTGTGGCAGCACTATCTGGAACTCTGGATAACGGTCGGACCGCTCGGGAAGGGACGAAAGGGAGCTGTCGCTTCAGGAGGGCCTGTCTCTTCAGGAGGCAATCAAGCTATCCGGTTCGGAGGGTGACAACCACTGCGGCTTGAAGCTAGCATATGACCAAGGGCCTAGCAAGCCTTTGAGAAGGTTCTCGGGTCTGTCACCGGTTCGAGGTCACGGATCTGAGAGAAATCACGCCGTGGTGCAGCAGAGGGGGTTTCGATGCACGGCCTTGGGCGCTTCGGCGTTCGTGTCCGTAGATTCCGGTGGATGAGAATGAAACGGTTCGGGTGGGTTTTGACTTCGGCACTCGTGATCGGCGCCTGCGCGGGCAGTGAAGCGGCGACCGACAGAGATCCGGCCGTCCGCGCCGCGCAGCGGCTCGAGGTGGTGCGCGGCGACTTCACCTCCCGCATGCTGCTCACCGGCGAGCTGGTCGCCGAGGATGCCGAGCAGCTGGTGACCCCCAACGCCAACATCTGGCCGGTACAGATCCGCTGGCTGGCGGAGGACGGCATCGAGGTGCGCGAGGGCGACAAGCTGGTCGAGTTCGACAACTCGCAGCTCACCGCCAACCTCGAAGAGATGCGGGCGCAGGCCACCGAGGCGGCCAATCGGCTGGCCAGCCTGGAGGCCCAGGCCGCCTCGGAGGAGGCCCAGACCGCTTTCGAGCTGGCCCAGCGGCGCGCCACGGTGGAGAAGGCGCGGATCGAGGCCTCGGTCCCCGAGGGCGTGCTGTCCGCGCTCAAGTGGGAACAGCGTCAGCTCGAGTTCGAGAAGGCCGAGCTGAGCATGGCCGAGGCCGAGAGCAAGCTGGAGTCGACCCGCCGGGCGAAGCGGGCGGAGGTCGAGATGCAGCGCATCTCGCTAGCCAAGACCCAGGCCGACGTGGCGCGCTCGGAAGCACGCATCGACATCCTGACCCTCACCGCCTCGCGCGACGGCATCCTGATCCTGGAGAACAACCGGCGCGAAGGGCGGCCGATCCAGGAGGGCGACGGGATCTTCCCGGGTACAGTCGTCGGGCGCCTGCCCGATCTGTCGACCTTGATGGTTCAGGCGCGTCTGTTCGACGTCGACGACGGCCGTGTCGAGCCCGGCATGAGCGTGGTCGCGACCCTGGACGCCTTTCCGGAGCTCGAGTTCACGGGCCGGGTTCGTGAGGTCGACCAGATCGCCGACCAGCCGAGCTCGCGCTCGCTGCGGCGCTTCTTCCGCACCAAGATCGATCTCGACCGCGCCGACCCCGAGCGCATGCGGCCCGGGATGTCGGTGAAGCTGGTGATCGAGGAACGGCACGAGGACGCCCTGCTGGTGCCGCGCGGGTGCCTCGACTGGTCCGAGGACGGGCCGCGAGCGCGGCGCGCCGACGGCGACTGGGCACCCGTGAAGCTCGGGCCGTGTGATCACGCGGTGTGCGTGCTGGAGAGTGGGCTGGAGGAGTCGGCGGCTCTCGGCCGGGTGGTGGAGGTGTCGATTTGAAACATGCTGAGCGCACCTCTGGTGCGACGAAGCGTCGTTGGATCCTGGCGGTGATCGCCATCGTCGCTGCCGCCGGCACCTGGAGCCTGGCGCGCGGGGTCGAGTCGTTCGACTCGGAGAGCTGGGGCCGGGTCGAGCGGCGCGACCTGGTGATCGGGGTCGACGTCGAGGGCGAGCTACAGGCCGCCAAGAGCGCCGACCTGGGGCCGCCGCAGGTGCAGAGGATCTGGAACTTCAAGATCTCCTTCCTGGCGCCCGAGGGTGCCGAGGTGGCCGAAGGCACTCCGGTGCTGGGCTTCGACGTCACCGAGCTGCAACAGCAGCTGCAGGCCAAGGTCACCGAGCGCGACTCGGCGATCAAGCAGCTCGAGAAGCGCACCACCGATGTCCAGATCAAGCGCCGCGACCAGCTCCTGGAGCTGGCCGAGGCCGAGGCCGAGCTGCGCCGCACCGACCTCCAGCTGAAGGTCCCGGACGACGTCGCCAAGCGCGTCGAGCTCGAGCAGGCGCGGATCGACAACCGCCTGGCACGGCTGCGGATCGAGCACGCGCGGGCCACCCTCGAGCACCTCCAGGCTCAGAGCCAGGCAGATCTTGCCGAGCTCGCCAAGCGGCGCGACCGCGCCGCCCAGCGGGTGGTCGAGATCGAGAGCTACATCTCCCAGATGACGGTGAAGGCGCCGCGCGCCGGCACCGTGATCTACAAATCCGACCGGGGCGGTGAGAAGAAAAAGGTCGGCGACAGCGTCTGGCGCGCTGGCACGGTGCTCCAGATTCCCGATCTGAAGAGCTTGCTGGCCGAGGGCGAGGTGGCCGAATCCGACGCCGGCCGGCTGGCCGAGGGGCAGACCGTGACCCTGCGTCTCGACGCCTATCCCGACCGCGAGTACCGGGCCACGGTGCGCAAGATCCGGCGCACGGTCCAGCAGAAGTCGTGGCGCAAGCCGCAGAAGATCGTGCGCCTGGTGATCGAGCTCGACGAGACCGACACCGAGCGCATGCGCCCGGGCATGCGTTTCCGCGGCAAGATCGAGACCGGGCGCGTGCCGGAGACCCTGGTGGTACCCCAGGAGGCGGTCTTCTCCCAGCCCGATGGCACCGCTGTTTTCGTACGCACCCTGTTCGGCCGGCGCCAGGTGTTCCCCACCTTCGGCCAGCGCAACGCCGACTTCTTCGGCGTCGAGTCCGGGCTCGAGGAGGGTGACCGGGTGTTGCTGCAGGGTGGGGGAGGGTCGTCGTGAGGCGCGCCCTTCTCCTCCTCCTCGCCGCCCTCTTCCTCCCCCTGCTCGCGGCCTGCTCCAGCCCGGACGCCGTGCCCACCTACCGCGTCGAACGCCGCGCCTTCGTGCACCGGGTGACGGCGGAGGGCACGCTCAAGGCCGAGACCACCACGCCGCTGACGGTGCCGCCCGAGGTGCGCCGCAGCGTGCGCCTGGCCTGGCTGGCGCCTGACGGCGGAGTGGTGAAGGAGGGCGACGTCGTCGCGCGCTTCGACCCGACCGAGATGGAGGAGCGCCTGGAGAAAGGACAGGCCGACCTGCGAAGCGCCGGTCTCGAAGTCGACAAGTCCAAGGTCGACAGCGGCGTCCGGGTGGCGTCGATCGACACCAAGCTGAAGGTGGCGGATCTCGAGCTGGGTCACGCGCAGCGCTTCCAGAAGACCGACGATCAGGTCTTCTCGAGGCAGGATATCGTCGAGTCGCAGATCGACGAGAAGCTGGCGGTCGACCGCAAGGAGCACGCCACCGACTCGCGCCGCACCCAGGAGTCCCTGAGCAAGACCGAAGTCGACCTGCTGGCGATCAAGCAGCGCAAGGCCGAGCTCGATATCGAGCAGGCGCGCGACGGACTGTCGGCGCTCGAGGTGCGCGCCCCCCACGGCGGCATCCTCACCCTGGTGCGCGGCTGGAGCGGCGAGATCCCTCAAGTCGGCTCCCAGATGTGGCGCGGTCAGCAGCTCGCCGAGATACCTGATCTGACCACCATGGAGGCCGAGGTCTTCGTGCTCGAGGCCGACGCCGGCGGGCTCGAGGCCGGCAAGCCGGCGACGGTGGTGATCGAGGCCAGCCCCGAAATCAGCTACGCGGCCAAGATTCGCCGGGTAGACGCCGTGGCCAAGACCCACTTCCGCGGCTCGCCCGTGCAGTACTTCGGCGTCGTCCTGGAGCTAGAAGACGGCGCCGACGAGGCGATGAAGCCCGGTCAGCGGGTGCGGGCGACGCTGATCCTCGACGAGGTCGAGGACGCTCTGGTGGTGCCGCGCCAGGCGGTGGTCCAGGAGGGGGGGCAGTCGCGAGTCTTCGTGCGCGACGGCGGCGAGCTGGTGGCCCGGAAGGTCACCACCGGACCCTCGTCGCTGGGTCTGGTGGTGGTCGAAGACGGCCTCGAAGAAGGTGAGCTCATCGCCCTGTCGCCACCGGCCTCCGGCGGCAGCGGCAAGGGCGTCGAGGAAGCGCCGGCGGACGAGTCCGGCGCTCCAGCGGTGACAGCGTCGCGCCAGAGGCGCGCCAGCACGACTGCCTTTCGCCACACGACTGCGGAGCCTTCTCCTTGAAGCTTCGGGAGGCATTGGACACCTCGCTCGAGAACATCGCGGCCCACAAGCTGCGCTCGGCGCTGACCATGCTCGGCATCGTCTTCGGTGTCGGCGCGGTAATCGCCATGCTGTCGATCGGCGCTGGCGCCGAGCGTCAGGCGCTCGAGACCATCTCGCGCCTGGGGCTGCACAACGTGGTGGTGCGTGGCAAGCAGCTCAAGGACGACGACCTGCGCGAGATCCGCGCCAAGTCCCTCGGGGTGTCGCTGCGCGACGCCGAGGCGATCCGCGACGCGGTGCCCGGGGTCGAGCTGGTGGCGCCCAAGGCCGAGATCGAGCCCTGGGCGGTGCTGGCCGCCGGCGGCTCCACCGACGCCCAGGTGTTCGGCGTCTCCGCCCGCCACTCCTGGCTGGTCAACCTGGAGCTGGCCGAGGGCCGCTTCCTCGACGCGCTCGACGTCCACGACCACGCCCAGGTAGCGGTCATCGGCGACGCCGTGCGCCGCGACCTGTTCGGCTATGCCCCGGCGCTCGGCGAGCACCTCAAGATCAACGACGTCTGGCTCGAGGTGATCGGAGTGCTGCGCTCGGCCGGCGGCGAGGTCGACGCCATCCAGGGCGTGCAGCTCGGCTCCACCTCGACGGCCATCTACCTGCCGGTGTCGACCGCGCTGCGCAAGTTCGATAAAGATCCGCTCGACGCGCCGCTGTCCGAGATCATCGTGCGCCTCGACTCGCCGGAGGACGGCCGCGAGACGGCGGCGGTGATCGACAGCCTGCTCGGCCACCTGCACGCCGGCGCCGAGGACTACGAGCTGGTGGTGCCCGAGGCGCTGCTGGCCGAGAGCCGCCGCACCCAGCAGATGTTCAACATCGTCATGGGCTGTATCGCCGGCATCTCGCTGCTGGTCGGCGGCATCGGCATCATGAACATCATGCTGGCGAGCGTGCTCGAGCGCACCCGCGAGATCGGCATCAGGAGAGCGGTCGGCGCGCGCCAGAAAGACATCCGCTTCCAGTTCATCGTCGAGTCCTTCGCGCTGTCGGCGATCGGCGGCCTGGCCGGCATCTTGATGGGTTTGGCCATCGCCGGCACGGTGGCGGCGTCGGCCGGCTGGCCGACCGAGGTCAAGATCTGGTCGATCCTGCTCGCCACCAGTGTCGCCCTGGGCGTCGGCCTCTCCTCCGGCATCTATCCGGCGGTGCGTGCCTCGAGGCTCGACCCCATCGAGTCGCTCCGTTACGAGTGAGACCCTGCTACGAGCAACGCGCCGGCCGTGAAAAAGCCCCTGAAGCGATGGCTCGCGCTCGTCGCCCTCGGGGTGATCGGCGGCCTGCTGCTCTCCGGGAGCGCCTTCCTGGTGCTCCTGGTGTGGGACGAAACCGGCCCGGCGCAGTCCCAGGTCTGCTGCTCGACGCCGGCCGATTGGGGCTTCGACTACCGTGACGTCCAGCTCGCCGGCCACGGCGAGACCCTGGCCGGCTGGTACATCCCGTCGCGCACCGGCTCGGCCGTGATCCTGCTGCACTCGGGCGGCATCCATCGCATGGGGGTCGAACGTGAGGCCCGGGTGCTGGCGGCGCAGGGCCACGGCATCCTGATGTACGACCGTCGCGCCCACGGCGAGAGCACCGGCGAGCTGAATTCTCACGGCTGGCGCGACGTCGAGGACGTGCCGGCCGCGCTCGCTTTCCTGCGCCGCCAGGACGACGTCGACGCCGAGCGCATCGGCGTCTTCGGCGCCTCGATCGGCGGCCAGGTGGCCCTGCGCTCGGCCGCCATGTTCCCCGAGCTGCGCGCCGTCTGGGCCGACGGCCCCAGCCTGTGCGGCGGCCGCGATCACCTGCCGCTGCGCGATCTGCCGCGCGAGTACTGGGGGCAGCGATTCGCCTCGTGGCTGGCGACGCCGCTCTTCGAGCTGCGCCTCGGCATGCGCACCCCGCCTTCGGTGGTCGACGTCATCGGCGACATCGCGCCGCGCCCCGTCTTCCTGGTCGCAACCGAAGACATCGAGCGCCGCTTCGTCGGCCGCTACTTCGAGTACGCCGGCGAGCCCAAGACCCTGTGGGAGATCCCCGAGGCGAACCACGGCGGTGGCTTCGGGGCGCGGCCGGAAGAGTACCGCGAGAAGCTGGTGGGGTTCTTCGAAGAGACTCTGGCGGCCGGCCCCGAGCTCCGCGGACGTCGGCCCGAGCCGCCCGATGTCGAGCTGCTGGCCTCGGCGCGGGCACTGCTCGGCGAAGACGGCCGGCGGGAGACCTGTGGCCCCTACGCGCTCTACTCCGACGCCTCTGACCCGCGTGCCGTGGTGGCCTGCGACCGTCTCGCCGCGGGGCTCGACGATCTCTATCTGGAGCGGTATGGTGTCCGTCCCCGCGGCGTGCCCGCCGAGGCCGTGGTGTTGTTCGAGGACGTCGCGGACTACCGCGCCTTCGCCCGCGCCGGCGGCGTTCCCGCCGGCTACGCGGGTTATACGTTGGCGACCCGTGGACTGGCGGTCTTCTACCTCGCGGAGCAGCCGTTCGACGAGTTCCTCACCACCCTGGCCCACGAGCTCACCCACCTGTTGCACCGCCGCGCCCTCGGCGTCAACCTGCCGCCCTGGCTCTCCGAGGGCCTCGCCGACGGCATCGGCGACACCGCCATCGAAGACGGCTTCCGCCCGCTGACCGGGGTGGCTGGCACCGAGGCCCAGGCCGAGCGCCTGCGCCGGGCGATGGTCGGTGGCCGCGCCGGCGGCCTGGAGCTCCTGGTGTCGCTGAAGCGCTCGGAGTTCGACCGGGGCTCGCGGCCCCACGACTACGAGCAGAGTGCGCTCTTTGTCCGGTTCTTGCTGCTCGATCCCGATCTGGCACCGGGGTTCCGCAGCTACCTGCGTGGGTTCGCGGGGGGGAGAGAGTCCGGGCCGGAGGCGCTGGCCGGTGCCCTGGGCGTCGGTTGGGAAGAGCTGGATCGCCGGTTCGAGGCGTGGGTCCGGGAAGCCCGTTGAGCAGCCGTTTCGCTCCCCGCGGACCCGGTTCCCGTCCGGGAAGCCGGGTCGCGAGAGTTGCTTCAAGGAACGATACAGATCGAGTCGGTCGCCTGGAACTCCGTGCCGTCGAAGAGGAGTCCCCTCAGGGTGGCGGTCTCGGTGCCACCGACCCAGTTCTCGGGCTCGTCCTCGAAGTGGCACACCAGGTCGGTGAACCCGTCGCCGTCGAAGTCCTCGAAGGAGCACAGCGGCCCCTTCTTACCTCGCACGCGGACGACCAGGCCGTCGAACAGGAGGCTCGAAGGGTCGACTCGGCCGACGTCGAAACCCGCGGACCCGAGGATCGCCACCGGGATCACTCCATGGCCGTTCAGGTTGAAGCAGTTGGGATCGCTGCCCGGCTTGACGTCGATGGCGATCTCGTCCGAGGGCGGCTGAGCGTCGGCGAGCCAGAACTCGATGCCGAACGGTCCGTTGAGGTCTGGGCCGTCGAGTGCGCCGCCGGGATTCTGAGCGAAGGGTGGTGGCAAGATCGTGATCGGCGTGTCGGTGTCCCAGGCTTCGTCGAGCGCCGCGAGGTCGAAGATGTACACGTTGTCCAGGCAGTACCCGGTCGCCACCAGGTTGCCGTCCGGGTCGAACGCGAGGCCGCGAAAGCTCGGGACCACGGTCCCGGCCTGATCCGGTTGGCAGGCATCCGACGGGATCTGGACGACGTCCTTCGCGGTCATGCCGTCGGGTGAGATCCGGACGATCCTGTCCCTGAAGTCCGACGTGTAGATGTTGCCGGCACCGTCCAGCTTGATCGAGCCCGCGGCTCCCTGGACGACCGCGCCGACTGGCAAGACCGGCGCGCTGAGCGGAGTGACCGGAATCGGCGTCGATGGAGAGATCTGATAAACGTACCCGTCGTCATCAACGAAGAGCACGTCGCCGGAATCAGTCGATACGACACCCTGAGGAATCGCGAAGCCCTCTGCAAGGATCTCGACGGTGGCTGCGCTGCCGTCTGGGTTCAACGTCACCCGGAGAACTCGATTGCCGGCGTCGGCCACCAGCAGCCGCCCCAGTGAGTCGAGCGCGAGACCGTTCGGATTCTCGAAGTCGACCGAGGTAGCCAGGGGCGAGATGTTCCCTGCGGGGTCGACGAGAAAGATGCCGGGCGAGTCATCGGAAATGATCAGGTTTCCGGAGAACGGCTCGATGACGAGCCCGGAGGTGCCGGTGAAGCCGCCGGTATAGGGTGTGACGACGCCATGACAGTCGACTCGGACGACCGTCGTGCCGCCACCGCCGTTGCCCTCGTTGGCGATGTAGAGAGAGTAGCCGCAATCGGTCCACGCCACGGCGGGCAAGGTGCTCGAGAACAAACAGATCGCCGCGCTCGCCAACGCCAGGGCCGTCAGCCGTCGCGCGTTCCGATGAATCGCTGTCCGTTTCGAAGGGGAATGTGGAGCTCGAGTCTGTCTCATCGTACTTCTCCCACGAGCTATCGTTCGATAGCTCGAACAAAACCAAGGTTATAGATCGAAACTCGGGTCTTGGGGATGGTCTGCGATCGGGATGGCATCACCTCCCAACAGATCTACGAAGACTCGATACACAGCACGGGACCGGGGTCCGTGCCGATTCCGAGCATCTACCTGCTTAGCAGGCTATCGATTCGAAGCCAACGCCCGAAAGGGTGGGGAGCACGCCCTGCCCTGCCCGGGTGGGCGGGCGCGAGTCGCCGGTCTCGCCAGGGTTGAGGACGGTGGTGGCTGGATCGCCGGTTCGAGGCGTGGGTTCGGGATCAGCGCTGAGGCGCCTGGACCAGCCCCGCGCCGTAGCCCGTGGGCTCGGCGCCTTCCGCGAAGACGTCCACCCGCGTTCGCGCCAGGAGATTCGCCTCGATCTGGTTGATCTTGTACTGTGGATTCCGGTCCCTGATCTCCTCGATCCATAGCGCCGCCACACCGGCCACGTGGGGCGCGGCCATGCTGGTGCCGTTCTTGGAGCGGAGACCGCTGTTGTTGTCGTGGCGGGCCGACTCGACGCCTACGCCGGGTGCCGCAAGGTCCGGCCCCGAATTGGAGGTTCTGTACACCGTGAGCTCGGTTGCAGAGCCTTCCGCGGGGCCGAGGGCTCCAACCGAGAGGACCCCGTCCGCGGCGGCCGGCAGGTCCACCCCGACTTCGTAGTCGGGACGCCGGCTCTGGTTGCCGGCGGCCGCGACCACGAGGCATCTGGAGAACATCGCGTCGTGGGTCCTGATGAGACTACCGATCTTGTCGAAGAGCCTCAGGTTCTCCCGGTAGACCTCGAGCGCGAGGGCTGTGGCGTGCTCGACAGGGACGCCTTTCAGTTTGTGGACCATGCTGACATAACTGGGGAGGTCGAGCTCCAGGGACATGGAGATGACGTCGGCCCTCTTGCGGGCAGCCCAGAGAAGCCCTTCGAGGATCTGGGTGGTCGAACCCTTGCCGGGCCCCGACCACACCCTGCCGATGAGGGCTCTCTCGATGTCCGGAGCCACGCCGATCCGCCTGCCGCCGACCTCGCCACCGAAAATTGTGCCGGCGCAGTGCGTGCCATGGCCGTGCTCGTCGCCGTCCCCTTCGCCGGTGAAATCCTCCTGGACGATGTTCTTGCCTTTGAAGGCGTCGTGATCCGCGTTGATGCCGGTGTCCAGTACGGCCACCGTCACGCCGGCGCCCGTCCTGTGGCTGGACAGGGCCCCGACTGCCTCGAGGCCCCAGGTACCGTTCTCGGGTGCCTCGTCCACGTCCGGGTCGTCGTCTCCCGAGGGTTTGACCGGTCTGATCGGCAGCGCCCTCGCGGCGCCGAAGAAGTCCCTCTCCTGCCGCAGATCGTCCAAGTCGCCCGAGCTCAGGGTCTCTTTCCCCAGGTGGATCGCCTCGGTTGTCCCCGGGCCACCTCTCGTGGTGCCTAGGACGTCGAATTCCCGACCCTCTGTTCGCAAGACCACGTATTCATCCAAGAGCATTTCCGTCCTCCCACTGCGACATCTGTTCTAGGTGATGGAAAGTAGGTGCTGCAGGAGCTCCTGGGCGTCCGCGGCGAGGTCATCGGCCTCGCCGAAGAACCCGTGCCCCTTCAGCCACCAGTTGGTGTAGCGCGCGATCTGATCGCGCGTCGAGGGGATGGCGAAGGGGTCCTGTGCGCGCTCGACGAGTTGATCGATGGCCGCTTTCCCCTGGCTCAGTGCGATGTCTCTGTTGAGAGGACCGCCACGACACAGGGAGTGGTCTCCCGTATCTTCGAGGAAAGGCGCCAAGAGCCACAGCTCGGCGAGGGTGCCGTAGGCCCAGAACTCATCCTCGTTGTCAGCGAGAGCCAACTCGGCCGCATAGAACGTGGTTTGCCAGTTTCTGGGGTCTTGGAACGCTCCGTCGAGCACGGCCTCGAGAGACAGTAGCTGGGCGCCCAGCCAGTGGTTCTGGATGTGGGCGCGGAAGGCCGCTCGGTAGTGACCCAGAGCAGCCCGGAGGTAGTCCTTCGAGGACGTGTCGAAGGTGTTCTGGACGTCAGGCTCCGCTGCCTTCTCGCTCCGGCGGAAGAGCAGCTCGGCCAGCCTCTTGTGCGCGCTGGCCAGGATCCCCTGGCACTCGGCACGCAGGTCTTTCTTCTCCTTGGGGATTAGCATGAGCCGTTGCTCGAGCGATCTGATGCGCGGACGTACGAGCTTCTCGATCTGGTCGAAATTCGGGTCGCCAGGCCCGTCGAGTGCCTGGTCGAGCTTGCCGCGGGCGGCTTTGAGCAGCTCCATCTCGTGCTGCACGCCCACCTCCATCAAGTGGCCCGAGTAACCTTCCGGTAGCTGCACGTAGCCAACGAGGCTCACCCAGTCGTGTCCGCCGCGATGGTATTCGTGAAGTGCCTGTCGCGCCACGTGGAGGGCCCAGCGCGCGTCCTCGCCCTGCAGGAGTGCGTTGTAGAAGACGCGAGTCAAAGTGACGGAGCCGGGCTGTGTAATGGGGAGTTGGGAGGCGATGACGATGGGTATGCCTCGCTTGTGGAGCTCTTGCGCGAAGCTTCGCTCTGGGATCTGAGGGTCGGCTTGATTGGCGGAGTCGCACGCCGCCAGCGTCACGACGACGGGCAGCCCGTCGCCGGGTTCCAGCGCCTTGGCGAGATCTTCGGGATTGGATGCCTCTCGATTCTCGTCGCCCAGGCGCAATCCCCAGACCACAGAGCCGTCCTCGGGGTCCTCGATCTTCCTGCCGTGCGCCAGCACGTGAACGTGGGTGAATGGTTTCTTCGGATCCGTTTCTCGTGCTTCCCGAATGAGTCGCTTCAGGTCCGTCGGATCAAGGACCAGCTCACATTCCAGCAGGCCTTCTCTTTGCGGCTCGCCTTTCTTGGACCAGGGTCTCAACGCCTCTTCGAGCGCATCGACGTGTTGCGCGATCAGTGCCTTTGGCAGGTCGTCGACAGCTGGGGCGTGAACGAAGAGGACGCGCGGGCGCACCGGCCACGGTCGCTTCTCGGCGGCAAACCCCTGGCGGATTCGCCGCGTCAGGATGATGTCGCGCGCAGGGTTGGCGAGTGTCCAGTCTCCGTTGCAGTAGCACGCCTCGAACGGAAACGCCCAAAGCTCGGCCGATCCCAAGACGAGGTCGATCTGCACTGGCCGGTCTACCTTCTTCTTCTTCCTCCTCTTCTTCTTTACGGAGGGAAGGAAATAGGTCGCATGTGCCGCAAGATCATCGAGAGCCTTCCGGGTCTGCTTCGGAGTCGCGGTCCTCTCATACCTCAGAGTTTTGAGCTTCTTCTGCAAGTCCCTGTGCTCGATCGGCATCTTACGCTCGCGCGCCCGTAAATTCTGGCCGGCGAGCACGATGTAACGGTCGCCCTTACGGATCAACCCGCTTTCGTTCTCGAGGGATTCGAGCCGGTGAATGTCGACGGTGATCGAGTCGATTTGCCGCTGAGAGCTCAATGCAGCCTCCCCTCGTCTATGACCAGGTGTGACGACCCTGGACCCGATCCCAGGGACCTCGCTGGCGGCGGCCACACACCGAGATCGATCCAGCAACGTCAAGAATCTACTGATTGTCTGTTGTCTCGGCCCTGATTATCTCACCCGGCAGCCATCGTGAGCGACCGAAGCCGGCACAGCTCGAATCTCGTCACAGATCCACGATCTCGACCTCCATCGACCCCAGATCGACGATCGCCACCGTCGCCCGGCCGGTCAGCCATGCCCCGGTCTCGCCGGGGTTGAGGACGGTGGTGGTGCCGGGACGCACGTCGATCTCGTGGGTGTGGCCGTAGATGACCAGATCGTAGCGGCCGCTGGCGGCGATCGGCTCGGCGAGCTCGGGGTAGTGCATGGCGGCGATCTTGCGGCCGCCGAGCTCGACCTCGGCGAGGTTGGGGTGGACTTCACCCATCGCTTCGAGTTTCTTGGCCAGCACCACGCGCTCGCCGTCGTTGTTGCCGAACACCGCCACCACCCGGCAGTCGAGCTCGGCCAGCGGCGCGACGGCAAAGGGGGAGATGAAGTCGCCGGCGTGGATCACCAGGTCGACGCCCTGGTGGTCGAAGACCTCGACCGCCTGGCGCACCATGGGAACGTTGTCGTGACTGTCGGCCATGACGCCCAATTTCATGAGTCGTCTCCCTTCAGAGGCCGGTGGATGCCGGCGCGCCTCGACGCTATCGTTGGAGAGCGATCGCTGCAAACGGAGGCGGGTGTGGAACGAGGGCTATTTGCTCTGATAGCATACGGAGCTGCGGCGGCATCGTGGGCTCGATGACGCTCGATCAAGGAGGGTGTGATGAGTTGGAAACTTCGAAGTCCGAGAGTCATTGGGTTTGTCGTCTCTGTCGTGGCCGGTTCGTGGCTTGCGGCCTCTTGCCCGCCAGTCGCCCGGGCCGCCCCCCTGACGGGAAAGTGGGTGGAAGTTCGGACGCCGCACTTCGTCGTCCTGAGCAATGCCAGCAAGAGGCACGCTCGGGAGACCGCGGAGCACTTCGAACAGATCCGGACCATATTCGCCCAGGCTCTGCCCGCCAGCGTCGAAGATTCCGGACAGCCGCTTCGCGTGTTCGCGGTCAGCGGCGAGCGGACTCTGAGGCAACTGCTGCCGCAATACTGGGAGTCCCGTGATCGCGCGAAGCCCGCCGGCACGTTTCGGAGTCTACCGACCTCTTCCCAGATCGTCGTCCGAGCGGATCTCGTCGGCGGCGAGGACTACGGAACCGTCTACCACGAGTACTTCCATTTCCTGGCCAGCGGCACGCGGCTCGAGCTGCCCGCGTGGGTCGACGAGGGCCTGGCAACCTACTGGGGCAGTACCCGCCTGACGCCCAAGAAAGCTGACGTCGGGCGCCCCGACGTTCCGCGTCTCGACATCCTTCGCGCGGGCCCGCTCCTGCCACTCGAGACCATGATGACCGTCGATCGTTCCTCGCCGCACTACAGCCGGATCGACAAGAAGCAGAAGTTCTACGCGCAGTCGTGGGCGCTCATCCACTTCCTGCTGCTCGGTGACGGCTCCGCCCAGGGCACGGAGCAACTGGCCGCCTACCTCCGCCTCCTCGGCGAAGGCAAGGAGGGCGTGGAAGCCGCGACCCAGGCCTTCGGCGATCTTCAGCAGCTGCGGTCGAAGCTGCAGGCGTACATCCGGAAGCTCCTCTTTCCCTACGTCGAGCTGCCGGTGCCCGCCCCTCCACGGGATGAGCAGATCGTGATGCGCGAGCTGCCCCGTGGCGAGGCCTCGGCCCTGGCCGCTCTCTACGTGCTGGAGGGGCGACGCACGCACGGCGTCGAGGATCTCGTCGCCGTGGCGACGGAGCGCGCGCCGAATCTCGCGGCGACCCACACCGCCGTCGGCCTTCTGCACACATGGCGAAGGGAATACTCCGAGGCTCTGGCGGCCTTCGAGCTGGCGGTCGGGCAGGCCGACTCGAGCCCCTTGACTCATTATGCGCTGGCGGCTGTGCGGCTTCATGGCGACCAGACGCCCGAGAGCCTGGGGATCGCCGAGCAACACCTCGCGCGCGCGATCGCCCTCGACCAGGATTTTGCGCCGGCCAGGGCCCGCCTCGCGGATGTCCTCCGGCGCAAGGACGGATGCTCGGAACAGGCGCTGGCCCACCTTCGCGCCGCCCAGGCGATCCAGCCCCGGTCCTTGCTCTATCGGCTGAAAGAGGCCGAGATCCGCCATCAGTGTGGAGAAGCGGAGGTCGCGATCCGCGTCGTCGAGAAGGTGGTGGCAGAAGCGTCGGCTTCCGCGAGCTCGGCCGAGAACAACAACGTCTGCTGGTACGGCAGCTTCTGGGGATTGGTCGACGAGGTGCTCCCAGCCTGCGATCGAGCCGTGGAGCTGACCCCTGAACGATTCGGGCCGCTCGACAGCCGGGGAGTTGCCCGGGCGATCTCCGGAGACCTCGATGGCGCGGTGGCCGATCTGCGGGCCGCGCTGGAGCTTGCCGGCGACGATTGGAACGACGAAGCCAAGGCGCTGCGGGCGTCCTGGGTCCGCGGCTTGGGAAACGGCGTCAATCCCTTCGCCGGCGATAGGCTCAAAGAGCTTCGCGACGATCCGGACCTCCAGGATCTGGGCTGGGGGCACTGAAAAAGGAGGGCGGCCTTTCGGCCGCCCTCCGAGTGGTTGACGTTTATGCCACCGGAGCGGCTTCGGGCTCGTCAGCCTCGAGCTCGGCGGTATTCGCCTCGTTCTCGGCCGGCTCGGAAGCGTCGGGCGTATCGCCATTCGCCTCCTCTCCGCCATCACCCTGGCGGCGTGTCACCCGGCGGGCCGAAGTCCGGATCCGGTCGGCGAGCTCGAACTCTCCGACCAGACGGAAAAGACCCTCCAGGTTCTGAGCCACCCAGGGAAACACCCGATCGTACGCTTCGATCGCCTTGTAGACGATCTGCCGCGTACCGTCGGCTGCCTTGGTTGCCAGGTCGAGATCGGCGCGCACGTTCCCCAAACCGGTCAAGCCGGTCTGAAGATCGGTAGCCACCGTCTCGAAGTCGATGTCGACCCCTTCGATCGCCTTCTCCGGTACCTCCACCCCGGGATTCCTGAGAAGCTTGATGGTCTGATCGACCTGCTCCGCCAGAATTCTCGAAGTTTGAGGTGTTGCACCCTCGACGGCCGCCAGCTCGAAGTCGCGCTCCTTGCCGTACAGACCGGCGAGAATGCGACGTCCGGCGACCTGTTTGTCGTAGACCGCCTCGGTCACCTCCCGGACGTTCCGACGCAACTCGACGATGCGAATCAGGTTGCGTACGTGAACGTCCTCGGCAGCGATCAATCCGGTCTCGACCTTGGCCAGTTCCTGGTCCATGTGGTCGAAGTAGGATTGGTAGCTGAAGGCGCCTTCCGGAGTCGCGGGAATGTACCGCACGTCCAGTCGACCGCCAATGTGGCCGCGATGGGTTCGAAGTGAAGTCCGGACTTCCGCGAGGGAGCCCAGACGCCTGGAAACTTGTTTTCTTCTCATGGCTGTTTCTCACAGGTTGGTTGCTTCTGACCGACCGGGAGCGTGGGCCCTTACCCCGCGTTCCCGGTGAGCACCGTCCACACGATGGTGCCCCTCGTTGTCTTCGAATCAGATCTGTCTTCTACGATCTCGGCCTCCTTTCTCCGGCTCGAGCCGGGACGGTGATTCGTCTGCCCGGTCTCAGAGCGCCCAGAACACGAACTGGGCGCCCGAGCCTTTCGGTGCTCTGTCGCACTTGATCAAGCCCATCTTCTCCAGGATGTCGACGCCGACGTTGATGGCCTGGCGAGAGCAGCGCTTGTGGGTGTCTTTGCGGATGGCGGTGCGAATCTGTGCCACGGTCAATTTCTGGCCTGGCCGATTGCGCAGCACTTTCAGAGTTGCGTCTCGAATCGGACTCTTGCGTCTTCGTTTGCCTTGCTTCCTTGCTGGCCTGCGCGGTGGTAGCGGCGCTGGTATCGCCGCCGCTGCTGACGGTCCGTTGACGAGCGCCACGATGTGGCGCAGCTTCTGGTCGTAGGCTTCGATCTGTTGGGCGCATTCCTCGGCCTTCTTCAGGTGTTCCGCTCTCTGGTTCCTCCAGTGCTCGACCCTCTCTTTGTAGATGGCTTCCAGCTCTGAGAGGGATTTGGTCTTGATATCCATGTCCTACCTCCTGTGTCTGTGGGACTCGCCCAGTCGTCCATCGAGGATCTGGGTGGCCGGGGAGTGATTGTCTTGCCGTGGTCATGATTTACTGTCTGTCGTGATGCGCCGGTCCGAGAATTTGGCCAACGCAAGAGTAGTGTACGGCCCTTAGTTTGTCTTGTCAACTAGAATTTTGAAAAACTTGCTTTGGCTCGTTTTGAGGATGGTTGCGCGAGCCTGCACTTGCCGGCTACGCTGTCGACGTAGAATGCTCTTTGACAGGCGGTTTGTCTGTCCATGTTCGCGCGAACATGGATTGACGCTCAACCTGGCCGGCCGCGGTCGCGCGCCGACAGCTTGGCGGTCATTGCGGCCGTCGCCGGGGCGCGCGTCGGCGCCCTGGCGGTCAAGCTGGTTTCTTGCGGTCGCGCACGAGCGGCATGGCGGTCATTCCGGCCTTTGGCGGCCGCGCGACGGTTGAGTGGCGCTCATCCTGGTCGCGCGCGGTCGCGCGGAAGCTCGATGTCGCTCATTCCGGGCTCCGGTAGCCGTTCGGCGCACTGCTTGTCAGTCATTCCGTCTTCTCGCGGTCGCCCGCGGCCCGCTTGGCGCTCATCTCGCCTCCTCGTGGTCGCGCGGTGCCGGCCTGAGCCCCAAGTAGCCTTTGCGCGATCGCGCAAAGGCTACTTTTCAGTCATTCTGGCGTTGCGCGATCGCGGAGCTCAGAGAGCGCGGTATGATCGAGTGGAGAAGGGGCAGGTGACTGCTCACCAGGTGGCAGATTCTCGTGCGGACTCTGCTCCGCGTCTTCGAGGTCAACCCGCTGTTGTTCGGCAGCCTCCCGGCGGGGCTCCTGGTGGCGTTCACCAAGAAGCATCAGCGCTTGGGGGATTCCCTCGCCGGTACCGTGGTCGTGCCACGGCACAGCCATGCTCCATCAGGGGACCCGGCTGGCAGCGACGGTCTGCCTGAACCCTAGCTCCATTCCGGTTACACTCGGAGGGCTCCGGCCGGAGCCATGCACGAGAACCCCAACGCTGCCAGAGGAGATCGACGATGGCTAAATGGACGTTCGAGCCTGGACATACCGCCGCCGAGTTTCGCGCCCGCCACATGATGGTGACCTGGGTCCGTGGCGCCTTCAAGGACGTGCACGGCACCCTCGATTTCGACCCCGTGAACCCGGGCACCGGATCGGTCGAGGTGACGATCGACGCCGCCGGCATCTGGAGTGGCGATCCCGACCGCGACGGGCATCTGCGCAACGAGGATTTCCTCGACGTCGAGAATCATCCGACGATCACCTTCACGGGCAGTGAGATCGAGGTGCTCAGCGGTCACGACTACACGGTGACCGGCGATCTGACGATCCGGGGCGTCACCCGGCAGGTCAGGCTCGACGTGCGCTACCTCGGCGAGTGGGACACGCCGTGGTGGGAGGACGGCGAGGACAAGGGCCCGAGGCAGCGGGCCGGGTTCGAGGCCACGGCCGCGATCAATCGCCAGGATTTCGGTGTCAGCTGGAACGGCGCACTGGACCGGGGCGGCGTCGTCGTCGGCGATACTGTGTACATCACCATCGACGCGGAAGCGATCCTGGACGACGCCTGATCGTAAATCCCACCTCCTAGTCTATGAGCCGCTCCGCGCAGCCAGGAGAATCCCGCAATGAGCCCTACGAAGTGGCTACGAATCAGTTACCGGGTGGGCGCGACCGCCGACGGCCTGGTCGCGATCTCGATGTTCGCGCAGGCGGCGCTCGGCAGCGCCAGCTCGCTCAACGAGTACGTGCCCGAGATCCCGTACCGCTACGCCATGGGGCTGGCCGGCTCGCTGATGCTCGGTTGGACGATCCTCCTGCTGTGGGCCGACCGCAGGCCCGTCGAGCGGCGCGGCGTGCTGCCGATCACTTGCGTCGTCGTCCTGGGCTTGATGACGAGTGGCCTGGTCGCGGCCCGGGCCGGCTTCCTGCCGGTCTCCTCCGCCGTGGGCATGGCCCTGTTCATGGCCGCGCTGATCGCGCTCTTCACCTACGCATATCTGGCATCGAGGAGAGAGACGTCCGAGTCGGGGAAGGCGAGCTGATGGCCTACGTCTGGTAGATCCGCCCTGCCGGCGCCAGCCAGGTCGCCCGGGCACGATGATAGAATCACGTTCAGCTGAACCGGCTCGCCCGGGTCGTCCAGCGGGCCCGTGACGACCTGAACCGTCTGGGGTCGAATACATCGCCCGCAGGCTCGGCGAACATCCCATCGTCGTGCTCCTTGCAGGCGGACGTAGCAAGCTGCTCCGCTGAAGCGAAACGTTCGCGGTTCTTGAAGTCAGGAGTTGAATCATGAAACTGCTGAGTCTAGACAAGACAGTCATCGAGGTCGGTACTCTCGATGACACCGCGGAGAGACGGGCGTACTGGCATAGTCGGACTCCAGCTGAACGGCTGGAGGCGATGGAGCAGATGAGGCGAATCAACTATGGAGAACACGCAGCTACCGGAAGACTTCAAAGACTTCTTGAGGTTGCTGAACGAGAATGAAGTTCGGTATCTGCTGATTGGTGGGTACGCGGTTGGCTACTATGGATATCCGCGCGCCACCCACGATATGGACATATGGATCGCCGCCGATCCCGAGAATGCCGAGAAGATGGTCGGCGTGATGATGGAGTTTGGTTTCGAACAGGGTGCGGTCTCTAAACAGGTCTTCCTCAAGAGCGATGGAGTTGTGCGGCTAGGCGTCCCGCCGCTGAGGCTCGAGATCTTGATGAGTGCTTCAGGAGTGACGTTCGAGGATTGCTACGGAAGAGGTCTGTCTGACGACATCGATGGAGTTTCAGTCAGGATTATTCATCTTGATGACCTCGTGGCGAACAAGACTGCAGCAGGTCGTCACAAAGATCTGGACGACGTCAGCAACTTGCCGGAGGAGTGGCCGGAAACGTAGATCTGTGTTGACGAGGCCGTGGAAACGGGCGGCGTGTGGGCTCCCGAGCACCTGGCCGTCTTGCGAGAGATCCGCGAGGTCGCACGGCCTGGCTAGCAGGGAGCGAGAAACGTGTCAGAACCTGAGATCCTCACCGAACGCCTGCTGCTGAACCGGCTCCTCCTCAGTGACACGGAGGCGCTGTTCGAGTACCGTTCCGACGCCGAGGTCAGCCGCTATCAGGACTGGGCGACGCATTCCCTCGACGAGACGGCGCGCTCGATCGACAGCCACCGGTCCGTCGCGTTCGATACGCCGGGGACCTGGTTTCAGCTCGCGATGCGCCTCCGGGAGTCAGGGCTGCTGGTCGGTGATCTCGGTGTGCACTTCCCGGCCGAGGAGCCGCAGCAGGTGGAGGTGGGGTTCACCGTCGCCGCCAGTCATCAGCGTCGGGGTTTCGCTTCGGAGGCAGTCACCGGGTTGCTCGACCATCTCTTCGGAACCCTCCGGAAGCATCGCGTGTTCGCGTCGGTCGATCCGAGAAACGCAGCGTCCATCGCCTTGCTCGAGCGGCTCGGGATGCGGCGGGAGGCGCACTTCCGCGAGAGCCTGTGGTTCAAGGGGGAATGGGTCGACGACGTCGTGTTTGCTATCCTGGAGTCAGAATGGGCGCCCAGTTGAGGAGTCGAGCATGCGAAAGTCCGCGGACGGACAGGAGCTGATTCACGGCGGCAAGTCCGCAAAGGCTACGAGCGCCGCTCGGGCGCCGGCCACGCCAGGCCGTGATGTACATCCCATGGTGAAGTTGCAGCGATTGATCGGGAACCGGGCCGTGGGGCGCTTGCTGCAACCCCAGACAGAAAACTCAGAAGGAGCCGAGCCCTCGTCGCTGGACCGGGCTCCCACCGTCGACTTTCCGCGGGAGGTCCGCGAGATCGCTCGCCGAGGTGTGATCGGTGCGGATCAGCCGCTGCCGCATCTCGGCAGGATCCAGCGCGCCTTCGGACCCGAGCACGACCTGTCGCGGGTCCGTTTCCAGGCGGGCGGCGAGGCGGAAACGGCCAACCGCGCCCTGGGCGCGCG
>JAAELT010000582.1 GCA_024226315.1 bacterium
GACCGAGCTGCTGGGCGACTACTTCGAAGCGCTTCAGGACACGGCCAGGTCCCCCATCCAGCGCAAGAAGCAACCGCTGCGGTACATGGACCGCTCGACGAGCGCGCTCAACGACGAAGAGCTCGAGTCCCATCTTCTCGCGAGCCGGCCCGGTCTCCGCGACGACACCGGGAAGGCGAACGCGGCGGGCCAAGCGCTGCTCAAGCAGTACCGCGGCGAGCAGGCGTTCGACGTGCTGGACCAGGACCGCGAGGTCGCGCTCGTCAACTCGCTGATCGAGCGCGCGAAGCAGTCGCAGAACCCGGCGGCCGCGATGCAGGCGCTCGAGGTGGTCCTCGGTCGCATCGAGGACGACATGCGCGGGGTCCCGCTCCCGGACCAAGCCGCGGCCGGGATCGTGTCCCAGGCCTCGCTCAACATCAACCGCACGGCCCCGGTCACGTCGAGCCAGATCAGCGGCTCGCCGTCGGACTTCAGCTTCTTCGGCAACCAGCGGACGAACCTGGACGTCAGCGAGCAGGCTCAGATGCAGGGCGCGCGGGGTGCGCTCGAGCAGGGCTTGCCGGTCACGTCGGGGCACCTGGACTCGATCGACCCGGCGATCCTGGGCGAGAACCAGATGGCGCGCAGCCTCATCGACGAGGGCGGCTTCCGCCTGTCCTACGACCTGGACGCCGACGGCAAGGTCTCGCGGGTCGAGGTGGTACCTCCCAGCCAGGGCGGTCTGCCCACGATGCAGCTTGGCGGTGTTGCCGACGCGATCACCCAGAAGCTCAACGCCAACACCGGCACGGTCGCCCAGGCCGCTGGCATCGCGATCAACCGCGGCACCGCCGGCGGGAACGACACGCGCGCCATGGGCCAGCCCTTCACGGCGCCCGAGCCGCCCACCGCAGAGCGCGACGCGCCCGGGGCGGCCGCGGTGCCTCAGACGGGTCCCGAGCCCCCGGAGCCGGAGAACTACTACGAATCCCTGCGGAGGCAGCTCAAGGGAGGCCGCTAGGTGCTGGGGCAGGTCAGCAGCGTCCGGCCCGTTGTGATCTCGGCCCTTTTTGTGCAGCGCGCCGGCGTCTACTTTGACCTCGACGGCATCGAATGCTTCGACGAGGAGCGCGACGCGCGCAACTACCGTGGACCATGTCCCGTCATTGCTCACCCACCGTGTTCTAGGTGGTGCCAGCTGGCCCACATCAATCAGAAGCGGTATGGCCACAAGGTTGGTGACGACGGCGGGTGCTTCAAATCTGCCCTAGAGTCTGTACGAAAATGGGGCGGCGTGTTGGAGCACCCCGCGAGGACGTACGCATGGCGAGCCTTTGATTTGGCCCGACCTCATCGTGGGCGATGGACCCCCGACCGAGACGGATGGGTAGCGGAGGTGTCACAGGGCGCCTACGGCCATTCCGCACGCAAGCTGACCTGGCTTTATTACGTCGGACCCAAGCCACCCCCACTCGACTGGTCGACCCCCAGGCCGACGAGACAGGTCTCCTTTTGCGGCAACCATGGGAATTCTCCGCTTCCGCGCCTCAGCAAGAAGGCCGCGTCGGCTACGCCTATCCCATTCCGTGACCAGCTCATAGCGCTGGCTCGCGCAAGTCGCGGATGGTGCGCCACCGGCGGGATCAGCCGATGACGGTACGCACCAATCAAGACGCCTGGACCGTCCGGGACCTGACGCAGTCGACGCTCGACGCCTGGCACTCCGAGGACATGGACCGGCTCCGCGCCGGCTTCACCGTGATCTCGGACCTGAAGTTCTCGCCCGGGCCCAAGGGCCGACCCATCCGCGAGTGGGCGTGGGACATGGAGCGCCGGCTCATCTCGGGCATGGCGGGGCGCACCGGCGAGCGTGAGAAGGCGCGGCTCGCGCGCGTCGCGGCGCACGAGCGCTACCTGGAGGTCGAGCAGGACGTGCTTCGGCGAGGCCACGACCCCGCCGAGCTCGAGGCGGCCAAGGGCGCGATGGACTTCGCCGCGGGACAGGTGCGCGCCATCTCCTATGGCGACGACTTTCAGGGCGGAGCGGGCTTCTTCCGCAAGACCTCCGTGCCCAGGACGCGCGCGGTCTCAGGTGACGCCGACGCCGACGAGTTCTCGATCGCCCCCGAGGTCGCGGACCTGAACCTGTTCGAGTACCTCCAGAACCCGGACGGTTCGCGCAACGTCGAGCTCGCCCACCGCTCGGAGGTCCTCGACTCGCAGAACCCGGTCCTCACGGACGGACCAACCGGCGATCCGTACGTTATGACAGCGCAGGGGCGCGTCAGTCTCGGCCGCGAGTTCGAGCGCCTGCTGCGCCCGGAGAACCAGGAGGAGATCCGGCGCGCGATGCTCGGGATGTCGCGCGGGGGCGGGCTCGAGCTCGGGCCGGAGAGCATCGGCGCACACGTGGTCAACCTGGGAGGGCAGAGGGGATTCAACCACGACGTCGAGACGGCTCACCCGGCGGCGCGGCTTCCTCTGCTCCCCCAGCTCTACCCCGAGGAGGGCGGTCCGGGCCTGATCAGATCGCACGACTTCCTGAACACCCCGGGCGGGCTGCGCGCGTTTCAGGAGGTCGTCAACGGCATGCAGGAGGGCGGCCACCTCCGCCCCACGGTCGGTGAGCAGGCGGGGACGATGGCGACGTCTCTCGCGGAGTTCGTAGCCGTCAACAAGGGCATTGGGATGGTGGCCAAGGGTGCCTCGAAGGCGGCCAAGGTCTCCAAGCTGGCCAACGTCTCCGAGCGCTTCAAGTTCTACGCGAACACGAGCGACAAGCTGCGGCGCATGCTCCTGTTCGAGAACCAGGGCAAGAACGCGGTGCGTCCGCTCGGGGTCATCTTCGACGGCCGCAACATCGCCGAGGAGATCGGGTACGCGGTGACGCGCAACGCGATCACGGGCCTGGGCGACACGATGGACGGCGTAGCCGAGGGCGCGGCGGAAGGCATCGCCGAGGGCCTCGTGCACGCCGGGTTCCGCGGCATGATCGGCGGATCGGCGTGGGTCGCAGGCGCGGGCAAGCGCAAGCTGGGGCTCGAGGCCAAGGGCCCGGGCTGGGCGACCCCGTTCCTGCACCCGGTCAAGTGGGCCAGCGACGTCCGGGGCAATCCGGCCGTCCGCATGCGCAACGAGCTGTCCGCCGGCAAGTCTGTGCGCAGCGACATGACGCGCCGCCTGATGGACCTGAATCTCCAGTCGATGTATCTCGACGGGGCGTCGCAGATGGCCGATGCCGTTGTCGTGGGTGGGTTCTTCGGCGCCATGCAGGGGGCGCAGGCCGAGCACGGCGAGGCGTGGGCAGCGATGAGCACGGCCGAGAAGGCCGTCGCCATGGCCCGTCAGCTCAACGGCCCCGAGGCGCTGGGCAACATGCTCACCTACAGCCTCGCGTCCGGGGTCTTCACGGGCGCCAGCGTATGGCGGTCGCGCGCGGCAACCTTCCCGGTCCGCTTCCCCGACGAGTACCAGAAGATCCAGTCCGCGGCCGAGGGCGTCGTCCGCGAGCACCTGAACGACAAGAACTTCGGCGGGCTCGAGACCTTCGTCCACGAGTTCGAGCAGCTGCGCGACGCCAACCCCGGGATGTTCGGCCCGGACGAAGTCGCGCGCACCCAGGAAGAGAGCTCGTGGGGCGGCGAGCGCGAGGCGGCGACGGCCGAGGTCGAGCGCCACGGCATGAA
>JAAELT010000583.1 GCA_024226315.1 bacterium
TGCATTGGCCGGAATTTCATTTCCCTTGGCAATCACCGACCATAAAAGGGTTATTGCTCAGGCAGTTAAGGGCCATTCCATTCCTTCGCCGAATGCACAAAGCCCACTTCCTGAGGCAGGTGAGTATTAAATCTCGGTTAGACTTCAAGTTTATACCGCAGTTAATAATCACCGATGGCGCAGTTTATCTTTGCGAAGGAGCTCACTTTCTTCCGCAGGATTTGAATAGTTCTTCCCCTTGGACAAAAGAGGGTTTCATGCCTGTATAAGTCCTTTTATTATTTTAGCACGTTTTCATCAAACAACACTTTAGTTCTGACAGTCGAATTGGAAACTTGCAGTCGCTCGTTTTAGATATAAGTTTTTTCTCCCTCCCTATTTCCCTCCCTTCTTTTCTTTCGTTCTTTTTCTTTTCTTCCCTTTCCCACGGCTCTTTCTCCGTGGTGACAGGTGCATTGGCCGGAATTTCATTTCCCTTGGCAATCACCGACCATAAAAGGGTTATTGCTCAGGCAGTTAAGGGCCATTCCTTCGGCGAATGCACAAAAGCCCACTTCCTGAGGCAGGTGAGTATTAA
>JAAELT010000584.1 GCA_024226315.1 bacterium
TGGCCAGCCCGTGAAATCCCCTAAGTCGTCAGCCCCCTACGCCCTATGTATTTCTCAGCCAAAAAAAAATAATTTTTTTTCAATTTTCGCCCCCACCCGGGTATTTTCCCTCGCGGCAATGCCGCTATTCAAAATACGAAATTTTTTTTTCGAAAAAAATTTCCGAAAATTTCCGAAAATTTCCGAAAATTTTCGCATTTTTTGGCCAGCCCGTGAAATCCCCTAAGTCGTCAGCCCCCTACGCCCTATGTATTTCTCAGCTGGGGGCGGTCGATTTTTTCGAATTTTTCTGACTTTGTTGGGGTCACAGCGAACTCGATATTTGAGTACACGCGAGCTGATTTATCGTGGACCAAGGAGTCCTGAAACTCTGGCTCTGTGTGAAACCGGCTCGCCCGTACTCGCATATCGAGGCAGATATGAGCCTGTCAAAATATATTTTTTAAAAAATCGGGGGGAGGTACTGAAATCTGAAGGGGGACGTATTTCTAAAGTACAAGTAAAGCAGGAGCGTAGTACAAGTAAAGCAGGAGCGTAGTACAAGTAAAGCAGGAGCGTAGTACAAGTAAAGCAGGAGCGTAGTTATTAAATATTAAATTAAATATTAAA
>JAAELT010000585.1 GCA_024226315.1 bacterium
GCCACGCCCTAAGCCTTTCCGCGCGCCTCTGACCCCCCACCCCCCCCGGAGCGGACCCGGAGGCGGAGCCGGACTACCGCACCAGCCGGTCGCCCTCTACCCGCAACGTCTTGCCGTCCGAACGCCCGCGGTCGTTCCGACGGCTCCGGCGCAGGCGCCAGAGGAGTCGAGAGGGATGTGGGTGAAGGGATCCCGGGGATCCCTCGGACCGGCGGAGGAGCCCGTGGTTTCTCTCCGGTTGCACCCGAGACTCGCCGGGCTGCAGGCGCGACCTCACTTCAAGGAGCAGAAACCCATGAGCACCTACACCGTCTTCTGGTCGATCGATGTCGAGTTGGAGGCTGGCGCCTCCATCGAAGACCATGCCCGCCATGCTGCGGAGATCTGCAGGCGTATGAAGTTGCGCGACCCCGAGGCCGCCAACGTCTTCTACGTCGCGATCCGCGACGGCGGCGCGGCGCGCCTCCTGCGCGAGGCTGGTGAGCACGCCACGCGCGTCGACCTGGGCGCGAGCCACGCGATGGGGGAGTCCTCGGCGGAGGAGTAGAGAGGCGTCGGTGTGAAGGGATCCTTCGGATCCCGCCGATCGGAAGACGACTCTCTTGAAGCGAGGTGCCACCATGATCGCCATCGCCAAGCTCGAGACCCTGCGAAAGGTCGCGGCTGCCATGCGCAGAACCCAAGGATGGAACGAAGTCTGGTGGGAGATTCCCGCTGTCGAGACGCCGCTCAGAATCGGCGAGTGCCTCGGATGGCTCTATCGGCTATCTACGACGCAGGTGCATTGGACCGAGGCCGGCGTCGCCGCCTTCAAGGAGTTTCGCCCACCCCATCCGTCGCCACGATTCAGCGTCGATCACGTCGTGGACCTGCTCGCCGGCAAGGCGCCTCAGAAGGCGAAGGTTCAGATGGAGTGAGGGCGAAGAGATCCTCCGGATCTCTCTTCGCTCTCGACTCCGAAGGGGCTCGCCCATGCATTTTCCCGACCTCACGATCACCCGCGAGACGCGGAAGAAGAACCGCCGGCTGCCGGTCAAGACGCGGCGGTTCACGGTGACGCTGCTGGGCCACGTCACCGCCAACTCCCTCTGGGACCTCGGCTCGAACGGCACCGCCATCCGTCCGGCGTGGATCGCCTACGTCGGCTCCGAGCAGGGTTCTCGTGCCTTCACCGCCAACTTCCGCGCCGGCCGCACGGCCGAGGCTTCCGGCGACGTCTTCGAGATGCCGAAGAAGGCGCCGCACCGTTGGCTCCATCACCGGCACGGTGAGAGCCTCCTGACGGTCGCCTATCTGCCGCGGCTCTTTCATCTCGAGCCGGCCACTTCGCCCTCCGACATCACCTTCGTCTTCATGCCACCCGCGTGGTGGATCGACGAGCAGGCTGAGGCGCTTCGCAGAGACTTCGGCGAAGACGCTTCGGATGCGGCCCGGGCGGCGCTCTTCACCGCGTTTCTCGATCGCCGGTCGCCACTTCCCATCGTCCACGACCTGCGCTTCCACCTTGACCTCTACCGCGCGGCGCTCGAGGAGCCCTGGACCGAGAGCGCCGGTAGCCGCAGCCGCCTGTCGCAGAAACGGGTCACGGCCTGCGGCCTCGACTCACCGCTTCTCTGCCGGACCTCGCACGAGGTCTTCGAAGGCTTCTTGAAGCGTCTGACGTCGCGCTACTACGAGGCGGAAGTCCGCAGCGCCAGGGCTCGTTTCGCTCCGAAGGGCCGACTGCTGCCCTATCCCGAGCCGTCTCCGCGCCAGCTCGCACTCAACTTCGCCGTCGCCTGATCGAGGTCCTCGGTCGCTCCTCGCGGAGCGCCTCCGGAGGATTCGAAGGTGGGTCTCGTGAAGAGATCCTCCGGATCTCCTTTTAGAAGGAGGACCCAGATGGCACGCATCGCATCCGTCCAGATCGCCGGCTACTACCCGACTCCGGTCGAGCTGTTGCCGAGCTTCGCGGCGCTCGTGCGCTGGCGCGAGGCGGAGTGCAGCTGGCGCCGCCTCAGCCTGCTCGATCCGTGTGCCGGGGACGGCGAAGCGATCCGGATCCTGCGGAACCTGTGGGCGGAGAGTCTCGGCCAGGAGCCGAGCCATCTGCGCATCGTGGCCAACGAGCTCGAGGGCGAGCGGGCCGCACGCCTCGCTCAGAACCTCAGCGCTTCGGACGCCAAGCTCCACGGCGACGCCTTCCACCTCCACTGGCAGCGCGGCGAGGCGGCCGCCACGGCGCTCTACCTCAATCCGCCCTACGACACCGACCCCCGGCACCGCCGGCTCGAGCACAGGTTTCTGCGCCGCTTCACTTCGGCGCTTCATCCCGGGACGGGGGTGCTCTTCTACCTGGTGCCCTATCACGTGCTCGCCGTCTCGGCCGGTTTTCTGTCGCGCCACTACCTCGACCTCCGGGCCTGGCGTTTGCCCGATCCTCACTTCGACGCGTTCGCCCAGGTGCTGCTGGTGGCCCGGCGGGCGCCTCGGGCGCTGCCGGCGAACAGCTTCGAAGCGACCGTCGCTGGCTGGGGCTCAGAGCCTGAGGAGCTACCGGTCTTGCCCGAAGCGTGCGCCGAGCCGCTCGAGATCGATCTCGACGCCGACTGCGACTACCCGCTGCAGCTCACCCCCAGGGGGCTGGACCTGTCCGCGGCGCTCGAAGCCTTCCGTCCCTGGGAGGACGCGCCTGTGGGCGTCGACTCGGGCGTCCGCGATCTCCTCGGCGCGCGGTTTCAGACCGCGATGCCTCCCAAGCCGGCCCACATCGCGCTCGCCTTGTCTTCCGGCATGTTCAACGGCCATCGCCTCGAGCCCAACGACGCTACCCGCCATCCGCCGGTTCTTGCCAAGGGGATCTTCGAGCGCGAGCTCGTCGAGGTCTCCGAGCGCACCAATGCGGACGGTGAGGTCACGGGTTCGGTCCAGGTCGAGCAGCCGCGCCTGCGGCTCTGGATCCTGCGGCTCGATACCTACGAGTACTTGGAGCTCGAGCCTGGCGTCGTTCCCACGGGAGGCGACGAACCGGCGCAGTGGAACGCGGCCGATCTCATCGAGCTCTACGACCGCTCGCTGGCGCGACTGCTCGCGCGGCAGTTTCCGCCGCTTCACGATCCGGCGGATCCTTCCGGGGAGCTCGCGCTCCCGGCTCTGCCGCGCAAGCCGTACCGCATCCAGTCACAGGCCATCCAGGCGGCCTTGAAGCTCATCGCGCTCGGCCACAATCCCTTCCTCCTCGCCGAGGTCGGGACGGGGAAGTCCACCATGGGCCTCTACGTGGCGGCAGCGCTTTCGCCGGCGTATCGGGCCAAGACGGTGGCCGAGCTTGCGCGTCTCGGCTTTCCTACAGACGTGCCGACGGTGCGCCGCACTCTTGTGGTTTGCCCACCCCACCTCTTGAAGAGCTGGACGGATCAGACTGCCGCGGTGATGCCTGGGGCTCGGGTCCAGGTGCTGCGCACCATCTCCGATCTCGACACCGAGGCCGACGTCTACATCCTGAGCCGCGAGGCCGCCAAGCTGGGGCATCGCTTCGAGGGAATCTCGGGGGCCTGCCCGCGGTGCGGCGCGCCGATCGGGACGGCCGCTGAGACCAATGCGTCGCGGAGGCTGCGCTGCCAGGCGCAGCGTCGAGTGGCCGAAAACTCCTTCGCCGAACTGGTCGAGATGCTCGCCGGCGTGCTCGCGGGAGTGCTGCCTCAAGAGCCCCTGGTCGAGGCGCATGTCTCAGGCCCGGTACTGCGCCGGCGGCTCGATCAGGCGCCTCGGCCCTTGCGGGCCCAGACGCTTCACCCGGTCTACCTCCGGGTGCTCACCGAGCTAGAAGCGGCTCTTTCAGCCGGCAACGGCTATGTCTACGCCCTGCTGTCGGCTCTCGAGACGCTCGCGACCCTCCTCGGTGCCGAGGAGGACACTGCCGAGGCGGTCGCCTCGGCCGCCGAGGGTGCTTCGGTCCATCTCGCGGGGTATTGCCGCCAGACGGTGGAGCGGCTGCGGGCGGAGCGAGAGCCCCTGCAGGATCCTGCTCGGGCGCTTCTTGGGCTTCTCGAGAGCTTCCACGCAGACGCCGAGTTCTCAGACGGTGAGCCCTGCGGTGAGCCTCTCTTCCAGGCGGTGGCTCGGCCTCGCCGCTTCCCGCTGGCGCGCCGGATCCAGAAGCGCTACCGGGGGAAGTTCGATTTGATCGTCGCCGACGAGCTCCATGAATACGCCAACACCCGCTCGGCGCAGACCCATGCTCTCCACCGGCTGGTCGGCTTGCCCGGGGTGCCCACTGTCGCCCTGACCGGCTCGCTGATGGGCGGCTACGCCAGCTCGCTGTTTGCCAACTTCTGGGCGCTCTCGCGGCGCTTCCGTGAGGAGTTTGGCCGTGACGAGAAGAGGGCCTTCATGGACCGCTACGGCTACCGCAAGGTGCTCGTGTCTAGGAAGGACAACGAGGCGCCGGCGGCCTACGGTTCGACGTCTGACCGGGAGATCGGCCGCATCCAGAACCTCGGCGAGGCCCCGGGGGTCTTGCCGACGTTTCTGATGCAGCATCTATTGCCGGTCTCGATCGTCGTTCACAAGTCCGATCTCGACGTCGAGCTGCCGCCCAAGGAGGAGACGCCGGTAGCGATCGAGGCAGGTGAGGATCCGCGGGACTGTGAGCTGCTGGCCGAGTGCCAGCGGCTCCAGGCGCTACTGCTCGAGCGGATCCGGCAGGACCGCTTCGTCAAGGACCGGGCCGGAAAGCTCTTGGGCGCGCTGCTCGAGCTGCCGTCCTACCTCGATCGCTGCACCGAGGACTGCGGGGAGTTTCGCCTCGCCTATCCGCGGAGCCTCGGCTCGGCGGTGATCGCGACCGCTCGGTCCTTCCCGTCGAGCTATATCACCCCCAAGGAGCGCTGGCTCCTGAGCGAGCTGAAGCGCCTGCTGGCGGCGGGTGAGAAGGTGCTCCTCTTCTTGCGCCACACCGGGACACCAGCGCTTCCGCGCCGGCTCCTCCGGCTCATCGACCACCACGTGACGACGAGCTGCCTGTGGATGGACGCTCAGAAGGTGCCGGCAGCCAAGCGCGAGGCTTGGATCGACCGGCACGTGCTCCACACCGGGGTCCAGATCCTGCTGGTCAACCCCGACGCGGTCCGCACCGGGCTCAACAACCTGGTGTCGTTCACCGCGGCGATCTGGCACGAGCTTCACTACTCGGCGACCACCTACCGGCAGGCCAACGGCCGCATCCACCGCATCGGTCAGGAGCGGCCGGTGTCGATTCTCTTTCCATACTACTCAGGCACCGCCCAGGAGGTCGCCTTCGACCTGGTGGCGCGCAAGGTCACAGCCTCGCTCCAGGTCGACGGCCTCGACATCCAGGCGGCGCTCGAGGCGGCCGGCGCGTCGGAGGCCTCAGGCACCTCGATGGCGACCGCCATGGCGTTGGGCGAGGCGGTGTACCGGGCGCTGACTCAGAAGGCGGCGTGAAGGTGGGAAGAGGAACACTGTCATGAACGCCAAGGAGCAAACGCACGCGATGCTCGAGTGGTGGCGGCGGGCCGGCGTCGAGCGGGCTGACCTGGCCGTCCACCGAGCCGACGGGGTAATGATCTGGCATCGTTCGCGAGCGCTCGAGCGACTGCCGCTCGGATGGGCTCGCGCTGAGAACATCCGCTCGGCGGAGATCTACGTGCGGGCCGCTCGCGGCAAGGCGTGGCCCCTGGCCTTCCTCGACGACGTTGCGACCCAGCTCGCCCTTCGCATCGCTCAGAAGTACTCCGCACTGGCGATCGAGACCTCGCCGGTCGGCGGCTGCCACCTCTGGCTGGCTTGCCAGCGGCCGCTGGCCGAGTCCGAGCGCGCGGTCGCGCAGCGCTGGCTGGCGCAGCGAACCGGCGCCGATCCGGCGTCGACCTCGGGCGAGCACCTCGGCCGGCTGGCGGGTTTCAGGAACTGGAAACGCTCGGGCGTATGGGTCAACCTGGTCGCGGCGTCGTGGTTTGAGTCCTGGGATCCGACGCCCGCCCTCGCAGAGGCGAGCCCGCCGGTGCTCCAGCGTCGTCCGCCGCTGTCGCGGCCAGGCGCCGGACCCGACAGGAGCCCATCGGGCCTCGAGTGGGGCTGGGTCTGCGGACTGCTCGAGCTCGGCTGCGATTCAGAGGACGTCTACCAGCGTCTGGTCGCTCGCGCTCGGAAGCGCCGAGGACGAGATGCCGAACGCTATGCGCGGCGTACGGTTGACCGCGCGGCGCGTCAAGTCGTTGCCGGCACAGGGTGATCGCTGGCGATCGGGGTCACCGGCTGAGTCGAGCTGCCCGCCCGGTCACGGCCACGGCCCGCACCTTGAACGGTTGCCCTCCGGATTCCGGAGCTTGCGGGCGACGAAGACTCCAGAAGCGCGCGCGACGACAGGCCCTCGGTCGCTTCGCGCCCTTGCCACACCCTAAGCCCCGTGTCGTCGCGCGCGCTCAGAAGAA
>JAAELT010000586.1 GCA_024226315.1 bacterium
GCCACGTTTGCACCGTATTTCTGGCAGTTGGACCTGCGTTAATTATGAAAAGCTTGATGATATTTGTTGGCCTTGCCATGTTTTCACCATATTTCTGGCAGTTGGACCTGTGTTAACATGACAAGCTTGATGATATTTGTTGGCCCTGCCACTTTTGCACCGTATTTCTTGCAGTTGGACCTGTGTTAACATGAAAAGCTTGATGATATTTGTTGGCCCTGCCACGTTTGCACCGTATTTCTGGCAGTTGGACCTGTGTTAACATGAAAGGCTTGATGATATTTGTTGGCCCTGCCACGTTTGCACCGTATTTCTGTCAGTTGGACCTGTGTTAGCATGAAAGGCTTGATGATATTTGTTGGCCCTGCCACGTTTGCACCGTATTTCTGGCAGTTGGACCTGTGTTAGCATAAAAGGCTTGATAAAATTTGTTGGCCCTGCCACGTTTGCAGCGTATTTCTTGCAGTTGGACATGTGTTAACATGAAAAGCTTGATGATATTTGTTTGTCCTGCCACGCTTGTACTGTATTTCTGGCAGTTGGACCTGTGTTAACAAACTGCTTGATATAGAAATTTTGGTGGCCTGTCAAGTCAATTTACTGTTTTTGTTTCTTGACAATGACCTGATAAAGATTTGCTAGCATCATCAAACGCTTGATGACATTTGTTGGCCCTGCCACGTTTGCACCGTATTTCTGGCAGTTGGACTTGTGTTAACATGAAA
>JAAELT010000587.1 GCA_024226315.1 bacterium
AGAAGGGTCTGGCGGATTACGTGGACTTCGGCTCGATCGACAAGGCTCCCGAGGAGCGCGAGCGGGGGATCACGATCGCGACGGCTCACGTGGAGTACGAGTCGGAGAATCGTCACTACGCGCACGTGGACTGCCCGGGTCACGCGGACTACGTGAAGAACATGATCACGGGCGCGGCTCAGATGGACGGTGCGATCCTGGTGGTTTCGGCCGCCGACGGTCCGATGCCGCAGACTCGCGAGCACATTCTTCTGGCTCGCCAGGTGGGCGTGCCGGCGATGGTGGTGTTCTTGAACAAGTGCGACACGGTGGACGACGAGGAGCTTCTGGAGCTGGTGGAGCTCGAGCTTCGCGAGCTTCTGTCTTCCTACGAGTTCCCGGGCGACGACATTCCGATCGTGCGGGGCTCTGCGCTGAAGGCTCTGGAGTCGGCCGAGTCGGACGACGAGTGGAGTGGCGGGATCCTGGAGTTGATCAAGGAAGTGGACTCGTTCATTCCGGAGCCGGAGCGCGACGTGGACAAGGACTTCCTGATGCCGATCGAGGACATCTTCACGATCACTGGCCGTGGCACGGTGGTGACTGGTCGGATCGAGCGCGGCATCGTGAATGTCGGTGAGGAAGTGGAGATCGTCGGGATCCGCGAGACGTCGAAGACGATCGTGACGGGCGTGGAGATGTTCCGCAAGCTTCTTGACCAGGGTCAGGCTGGCGACAACGTGGGCGTACTGCTGCGCGGCACGAAGAAGGACGACGTAGAGCGTGGTCAGTGCCTGGCGAAGCCGGGTTCGATCACCCCTCACACGAAGTTTTCCGGCGAGGTGTACGTGTTGACGAAGGAGGAGGGCGGTCGTCACACGCCGTTTTTCGACGGTTACCGTCCTCAGTTCTACTTCCGTACGACGGACGTGACGGGTTCGTCGAATCTTCCCGAAGGCGTAGAGATGGTGATGCCAGGCGACAACGTGAGTCTGTCGGTGGAGCTGATCGCGCCGATCGCGATGGAGAAGGGCGTTCGATTCGCGATTCGCGAGGGCGGTCGCACGATCGGTGCCGGCACAGTCGCCGACATCGTCGA
>JAAELT010000588.1 GCA_024226315.1 bacterium
ACCTTGTCGAGCATCTCCTGGGACGGCGCCTCCTGCCACACCGCGCGCACCGTCAGCGACGGCTCGGTGAAGCCGCGGGGCAGGAGCTCCAAGGGGATGCCGAGGGTGGCGATCGCCCCCACCACCAGCGCCGTCGCCAGCCGCACCAGGGCGGTGATGCGGCGGTCGAGGGAGAAACGGGGGAGGACGTGCTCGCGGCGGTTGGTGGGTTCGCTCATCGGTGGGTGTCGGCTCCTGCTAGTTCTTACGTCATTCTACGACATCGGTTCCGACCGTCTTGCCACCGAAATTTCGGGTGGCATCAACGCCCGGTTGTGGGGCATCTGCGGCCTGGGCTGTGCCGTGCCTACCTGCCGACAAAATCCCGCACCGCCGACTCGAGGTCGGCGAGAGCCAGAAGCTCCACCCGGCTTTCCCCCACCTCCACGTTCTCACGGGCGCCGCTGTGGACGATCAGGAAACGCTGGGGACGGTAGGCGTCGAGGAAGCTCCGCGCCGAGCGGCTGATCTTGCCCCGGGCATCGCCTGCCTTGACCTCGCAGGCCAGCAGGCGCCCCTGGTGCTCGACCACGAAGTCGACCTCGGCCTTGGACTTGCTGCGCCAGTAACGGAGGCTGTCGAGCAGCGGGTTGAGGTTCTTCGCCAGCTCGCAGAAGACCAGATTCTCCATCAGGGCGCCGCGGTCGCTGCGGCCGCTCGCCGGGGCAAAGCCGCCGAAGAGCTGATTGCGGATCCCATTGTCGACGAAGAAGACCTTCGGCGTCTTGGTCAGCTCTGCTCGCTTGCCGCCGATGAAAGGCCGCAGCAGACGCACGACGTGGGTCTCCTCGAGCAGCCGACAGTACTCCACCACCGTGTCCTGGCTGATTCCGGCGAGAGCCCCCCACTCGGAGAAGTTGCACAGGTTGCCCACCTGGCTGGCGGCGAGCGCCAGCAGCTTGCGCAGGGCGGCGAGGTGTCGGATGCGGAAACGATCGGAAGCGTCGCGAACGATGTAGGACTCGACGAGAGCCGCCAGCTCCTCTTGCGGCCGGGCGGCACCATGGACCGACGGATAGCTGCCGAAGATCAGCGCCTGCTCGACGGTCTCGGCGAGCTCGAGGCGGCCCAGGGCGGCACCGCGGCGATCGCCGCCACCCTCGCGCGGGCCATCGGCGGCGGCGATCTCCGATAGCGACAACGGCAGCAGCAGGTGGCGCCGGGCGCGGCCGGCCAGAGACTCGCGGGTCTCGGCCTCGAGGTCGAAGGAAGAGCTGCCGGTGGCGTAGATCTCCTTGCCGCTGCGGTGGTCGACCAGGCCCTTGAGGAAGAGCCCGGCCTCGGAGAGGGCCTGCACCTCCTCGAAGAACAGGATGGGGACCCCCGGGGCGAGCTCCTCGAGGTCGGCGAGGAAGAGCGCCGGCGAACGCAGCCAGGTGCGCACCGACGGATCCTCGCAGTTGAGGTAGAGGACCGGCCGGCCATCGCTGGCCAGCGTGTGCCAGATGAGCGTCGATTTGCCGGCCTGCCGAGGACCCACCACCAGCACCACCCGGTGGTCGGCCGAAAGCCGCAGCCGGCGGCGGACGTAGGCCGGCGGCAGGAAGCGCTCGAACCACGGCCCCAGGGGCTCGTCGCGGAGCCACGGATTGGCGACGCGCAGGGCGCGGATCAGGTGTTCGTCCATGGTGCCTCGTGCTGGGGCGCCAGCGGTCGCGCCCAGGCTCTCATCCGAGTCTAGCAGGGCTGTTTTCGGATATCACCCGAGAACGGCAGGGTTGTTTTCGGACGAGAGCCGGAAACCGCAGGCTTGGTTCTCGTCGTCTGGCCGCGGCTCTCCGCCCGCGAGGCACTCCCGACTGCCTTCAGCACCCGCGGTCGATCGCTCGACGGACGCTCCGGTCGATGAGACCGGGAGCGACGAGCTTGAGCCACGCCTGCTCCGGGCGGAACGTCCGACAACGTCTTCACGGATTAACCTCGGGTTCGCGGTGGCACCGAGCAGTACACTACGGCGATGGACACGCACGGACGGACCCTTTCCTGGCTGCACCTTTCCGACCTCCACCGCTGCCCGGCGCGCGACGGCGGCAGTGCCGAAGTTGTCCTCGACCGTCTTCTCGAAGATCTGCGCCGATTGCTCCAAGGCGCTCCACGCGTCGACCTGCTGCTCTTTACCGGCGACGCGGCCTTCGGGCAGATTGCGGCGCAATCTCTCGACGACCAATTCCTCGCGGCCTGGGAATGGCTGGAGAAGGCACGGGACGTCTGCGGCTTGTCCGCCGAGCGTGTCTTCCTCGTACCCGGCAACCACGACGTCGACCGCTCGCGGGTCAAGCGCGCTTCCCAGAGCTGGCTTCGGAGACTGGCCGACCAGGACGCCGTCGATCAGTTACTCCAGCAGGGCGGCGAGGAGTGGCGAGATTTCTCAGGCCGACTCGACGCATATCGCGAGTGGATCGACGCGGCCTACCCGCATCTCATCCAGGACGGCGATCGGCTGCTGTGGACCCACCGAGTCAAGATCCACGGTCTGCGGGTCGGGCTCGCAGGCTTCGATTCCGCCTGGTCGTGCGGCGGCGACGACGAGAAGGGGCGCCTGTGGCTCGGCGCCGACGCCCAGCTCGGGCATCTCCTGCCGCGCCTCGCCGACACCGATGTCCGTCTCGCCCTGATCCACCATCCCCCGAGCTGGCTGGTGGAGGCGGAAGACCCGGGTACCTTGCGCAGCCGGCTGCAGAGCGAGTTCCAGGTCCTTCTCCACGGCCACGAGCACCAGATGTGGGTGGAGACGCCGCAAACCGACCACGTGAAGATCGCCGCCGGCGCGGTACACGACCGCGGCGGTCACGCCGCGTTCGGCTACAACCTGACGCGCTGGGATCTCGACGCGGGGATTGGCGAGCTGTGGCTCCGACACTGGGAGGAACGGACCGGGGAATGGGTCGGCGACACCGTGGGGAGCCGTACCGACGAGCGCGGCGTGTGGTCGATCGACCGACTTCCGTGGGCGCCCGCCGCCAAGGCCGACAAGCCTCCGCCGGAGGACCCGGAGCCCAAAGACGACAGGCCCGTCCTCAGCGCCGCCGAGCGCCGCGGCGTCTTCGGCCGCGGCAAGGATCTGCGGAAGCTTCGCCGGGCACTGGAGAACGACCGTCTGGTCTGGGTCCACGGTCTTTCGGGGATCGGCAAGTCGACGCTCGTGGCGCAGGCGACCCTGGAGACGGAGCGCGACGGCCGCCACGTCGGCGTGAGGCCCGCCATGGACTTCGACGAGGTTTACAGCCTCTTCGCCCGCGAACTCGGCAGTCCGGACCCGGAGGCGCGGCCGATGGGGATCGGCGGCCGGGTGAGCTTCGAGCCGCTCAAGCGCTGGGGCCGCTCGCTGACCCGCAAGGTGCTGCTCCACGTGGAGGGGGCCGACGCCTGGCTGGAGGCCGAGGCGCAGGACTCTCGAGTTCGCGACCTGCTCGCGGCGATCGTCGAGCATCTACCCACCGTGGCCGTGGTGGTCGAGAGCACTCTCGCGCCCAAGGACTTCTTGCCAGCCAACGCAAAGAGGCTGCGCCTGCGGGGCCTGAGAACGGACTGTCTCGACGCCTTCTTCCGGCGACCGCTTCCCGAGCTGCGTCCCGACGTCGGCTGGGTGCTCGCCACCGAGGAGCGGGACGCGGTGGCGGCGCAGGTGGCGGGCGATCGCCGGCAGCGCGGCGATCTGCACCCGTTCGCGCTGGTGTTGCTGGTGCAGGTGGCAGACGGTCTGGGGCTCAGGCCACCGGAGGTTCTGGAGCGTCACTCGGACCGTTTCCGGCGGCGGATGGAGGTGGATCTCTTCGAGCTCCTCGTCGAGCGGGTGCTAGGCGACGCCGAGCGGCGTCTCCTCCGACTCCTGGCGCTCTACCGCCAGGGGGTCGTGGTGCCCAAGGACCACTCGGATGCCCTCGCCGAGCGGCTGGATGTGGGGGCCTTCGGCTCTCTCGTGCGCCGCTCGGTGCTCGAGCAGCGCGCCGAGGGGTTCCACCTCCACAGTCTTCTGCGGCGGCTTGCCCACGGTCGGCTCGATGGTGCGTCAGACGAGGTCCTGGACGACCACGCAGCCATTGCGCACGCGTGGCTCGCGGGGGTGCGCCGAGGTCGTCGTCTCGGCCTCGAGGACATTGCCGCGAACAACGAGGCCTTCCACCATCTGGAGGCTGCGCAGCTTTATTCGAAACTGGCGGAGCTACAGGCCGACTACCTGCGACGGGATGTGGCCCGCCACCTGGAGGCGATGAACCTGCGCCTGCTGCGACGTTTGCAGGAGCATCGCATTGTGGTTGAGCTTTGGACCCGAGTTGAACCCGACAACCCAAAGCCTTTTCGCTTTCTCGGTGAGACGTTGGTGAAGCTGGAGGGTGCCACCAGCGACGCGGCCCGCGATGCTTTCCGGCGCGCGGTCGACCTTGGGCCACGCCATGCCCACCACTGGTCCGGGCTGGGTCGCTGTCTGCTTGCCCGCGACGAGGGCGGCACCTTCGTCGCGGAAATCGAGGCCTTGGACCGACGACGACGGCAAGAGCTTCTCCGCGACGACTTCGTTGCCGGCATCTACGACTCGGCCCTCGAGGCGATCGGACGCACAGACGAGGCCGAGCAAGAACGGCAGCGGCGCATCGACCAGGGAAGTCGAAACCCCGCGCTCTACGACCAGCAGGCCGACGCGCAGG
>JAAELT010000589.1 GCA_024226315.1 bacterium
ATCTTCTCGAGGAGGACCTCCACCTCGTCGCCGACCTCGACCTTAACGGTGCCGTTGCGATCGGTGAACTCGCTGATCGGGATCAGGCCCTCGGACTTGCATCCGATGTCGACGCCGACTTCTTTGGACGTGATGTCGACCACGGTGCCCGTGACGATCTCGCCCTCTTCCAGGTGGCGCGTGCTCTCGTAGACGAGCTCGGGCTCGTCGGCCGGCACTACGCCAGCCTCCGATATCTCGTACTCGCGACTCCCACCCGACTGCCTTACTCGTCGGTTTCGTCCATCGGCTCGGTCTCCTACATCGGCTGCAATTCTGACGCCGCCAATGGGCTGGTAGCCGAAGTCGACACCGGTGGTGACCTCCGCCGACGTCACAGAGACCGTCGTCGTATTGTCCAGCGTGCCGTCCAGATCGAACGTCGGCCAGGAACCCTCCGGCGGCTTGACGTCGATGGTGTAGCTCCCTGGCGAGAGGTCACCGAAAACATAGCGCCCGGCACCGTCGGTCGTCGTGGTCGACGTTAACGCTCCGCCCACGCTCCGAAGGCTCACCGTCACTCCGCCAAAACCGGGCTCTCCCGCCTCGCGCACCGCATCGCCATCGATGTCCTTCCACACCGTTCCAGTGATGAAGCCTGCTCGAAGATCAGCACCAATGCCCCGGTCCGCCGGTCGCGCACCCAGAAGACGAAGAATGTCCTCCAGGTCCCGAACCTCCGGATCCAGCGCTTCGGTCTCTTCCTCACGAAACGCTGGCAGCTCAAGGAGAAGCCGGTAGAACTCGCTGACCTGCGACCGTTCGATGAACGTATTCTTAGCGCCCATTGCACTGTTACCTCTTGCGCCTCCACCGAGCCTTTGCCCGGCCTCGGTCGTCATACGGCCCCGCTTCCCGGGCCGCGAACCACTACCACCACCGTCCCCATCCCCGTCAGGATCCTCGGCCAGCGCCCGAATCCGTGACTTGATGGCGTTGAGTTGGTAGCTCAGAGCTGGAGGCGTAACCCCCAGATCCTCAGCGATGTCCTTCTGGCTTCTGCCCGCTAGGACATCGCCCAAGATCCGAATCTGTCTTGGCTTCAGGTAGCGCCTGACCTTCCCGAGGAGATCCTCCACCTCGACCGTTCTCATCGTCTCCGCGGCCAAACGGCCCTCATCGGAGATCGGCTCCTCAATGAGGATGATTCCCTTGGGGTGGTGCCTCAACTCGCCCCTCAGGACGTCGAGCGCCGCGTTCCGCGCGATCATGCGCATCCACGACCCCGCGAAGTCGACTTGCGTGCCCCGCTGAAGACTCTGCCAGGCTTTCAACATCGACTGTTGCTCGGCGTCTTGAACGAGGTGAGGGAAGTCCCGCAGGACGCTGAGACACGTGTAGAAGACGCCGTCGCCGCTTTCCTCGAGCACCTGGTCGAACGTAAGAGGCTGCCCTAAGGCGCGACCACCCTGCTTAGTGGCGCCGGCTAGCTCCTCGGGCCGCATGCCCGAAGAGGCTGCCGGTGTCGCCGAGGTATTTAGGACCATCTCGCTAGCCATGCCGATCCCCCTTCTCGTTGGGTTAGAGAGGGGGACTCTTCCCCCTCAGAGGACCTAGACGCGCCTGGCCGGGAAAAATTCAAGTCCCGACCCACATTTTTTCTCACCTCGCCGCCTAGTAGGCGGGCCGAATCCTGGCTCCGAACTGGGCAGCCCCATGGTTATAGACGCGCGAATTCTCGGTTGCAGTGTTCATTCACCTCAGTTTTGTTGGCTCTGAGACCATGCTGGGCTAGTTCTAGAACATCTGGATTACGAGTCTCATTACAAGATGGCTATGTTTCGACCTCTCCCCAGAGATCCGTTCCCCCATCGGATACCCGGATACGTACATCTCCACATAACCGCGTATCTGTTACACTCTCACGATGATCATCACTGTGGCCGGCTACAAGGGTGGCACCGGCAAAACCACCACCGCTGTGCACCTGGCCTGTTGCCTCCAGTCTCACGCTCCGGCTCTCCTCATCGACGGCGATCCCAACCGCAGCGCCAGCGGCTGGGCCAGGCGGGGCGAGTTCCCCTTCCGCGTCGTCGACGAGCGCCAAGCGGCCCGCTACGCGCGCGACTACGAGCACATCGTCATCGACACCAAGGCCCGGCCGGATCCCGAGGACCTGGAGGCTCTTGTGGCCGGCTGTGACCTCCTGGTGGTGCCCACGACCCCCGACGCGCTCGCTCTCGACGCGCTGGGGTTGACCGTGTCGGCGCTCCAGGAGCTCGGGAGCGATCGGTACCGGATCCTGCTGACCGTTGTGCCGCCGAAGCCCAGCCGGGACGAGGAGGAGGCCCGCGATGCCCTGCAGGGCTTGCCGCTCTTCGACACCAGCATCCGCCGGCTGGTCGCGTTCCAGAAGGCGGCGCTCACCGGCGTACCCGTCTACCAGGTCAAGGACCCTCGAGCCCATCTCGCATGGGAGGACTACCGGAGGATAGGAGAGGCCATCTATGAGCAAGTTCGACGCGATCCTGAAGTCCGCGAAGGAACCCGGCCAGGAGGAGAAGCCGCCTCGGCGCCGGCGTAAACGACCGACGGCTGAGGAGCCTGCCACCAAGCGTGCGCCCGGGCGTCGCAGCAATCCGGCGTACCGGCAGGCGAATGCTTATCTGCCCAAGGACCTCCACCATGAGGTCAAGGTCGAGCTCCTGAAGGAAGGTAAGGAGTACAGCGTACTCGTCGAGGAGCTCCTCGTCGATTGGCTCAAGTCGCGTAAGCGCGCTACCGCGTAGTCGAGTTTCCAGATACTCGAGTATCCGAATATCTGGCCTTGCCGATGAGTGAGAAACGACCCACGGGCGTCGCCATCCTGAAGGCGCTGCTCGACGTCGGCGCCAACTGGGCCGCCGGCCGGATGCCGCTGCGGTTCTTCGCCGAGCGGGACCGCTCACTTCCAGGGAAGGAAGCCGAGGCGCCCACCACTGCGCTGGTCTTCGGAGCGCGTTTCTCGGCCATCATGCTTGGCCCCTATGCCGAGAATCTGCTGGCGGTGCTCACCGAGGCGTCTCAAGGGGAGCCCGAGGTGGAGCCCTGCGAGGTGTTCAGCTTCGGGTCCTTTGTCGCCGAGGACGCGATCCAGCGTCGGGACCCCGAGGGCGCGGACTGGCTGGCCGATGAGATCGACCGGGAGGCGCTCGATCGGTTGACCACACTCCTGCGGCCTTTCGAGTGGCGCTCGACTGACGAACGAGGCCACGATCAGCTGCTTATCCCCAGCCCAGGCCACTACGCGGCGCTGCAGCAGGCGTTTGCGCTCAATCGCTTCCAGAAGGCTGGGGGTTCGCCCTTCCCGCGGGCCGTCTTGGACAAGGGTGGGACCAAGGGCTTCGCCGAGCTGCGGCCGCATGCGCCTGCCGAGGACCTGGTGCTCGCTCCCGAGGAGATCGACGCGATCGCGCAGCGCATGTGGACGCAGCGCGAGGAGCTCTCGGACAAGGATGCCGACACCATGGACGCTATCTCCACCTCATGGATCCAGGGCGCACGCTCCGCTTCGGACCGAGTGCCGGTCTATATCGATGATCTGCTCCGACAGCGAGGACTACAGCCCAAGAAGGGTGGCCAAGGGCGCCGCGGCGGATTTGCGCCGAAGCAGCGCCGGGATCTGTGGGCTTGCCTCCTGCGGCTCCAGGACATCTGGATCGACTTGGCGGAAGTGACGCTGGTCGAGGAGGACCGCAACAAGCGGCGGCGGCGCAAGACGCGGGCGCTCCAGAGCCGCGCCTTCGTCATGACCGACCGCGTGGGGCAGCGGCGCATCGATGGCACCATGGACGTCGAGGCGATCCTGGTGACGCCAGGAGAAGCCTTCGGGAGGTTCCTCTTGGGGCCTGGCCGGCAGCTCGCCCTGCTCTCATCCCAGGCGCTGCGCTACGACCCCAAGCGGCAGCATCTCGAGAAGCGGCTAGCACGCTACCTCGCCTGGCAGTGGCGCGCCGGCGCCCGCCAGGGCAACTTCGTGCGTACGTACCGGGTCCGCACCCTGGGCCAGGAGATCGGTATCGAGCTCGACTCTCCACGGCACCCTACGCGCAGCCGCGAACGTTTGGAGAACGCTCTGGATCGCCTCCAGCAGGATGGCGTCATCGCGGCCTGGCAGTATCTGCCACCCTGGAGCGAAGACACGCTACCGCGGCAGCGATGGCTTCCTATCTGGCTCGAAGCGCGAATCGCGATCGAGGCCCCTGACGTCATCAAAGACGCCTATCGGAAGCTCGAGCAGGCCCCGAAACAGCCTGCAAGTTTGCCGAAAAGCGATTCCCTCGCGGGCCGCCTTCGGCAGACGCGCTCGGAGCGAGGGATCTCGCAGCTCGCCCTCGCTGAAGAACTCGGCATCAGCCAGGGGTACGTCGCGCAGCTCGAGCGCGGGCGGGAGCCCTCACGGAGCCTCCGTAAGAAGCTTGAGGACTGGCTCCAGGCCAGCTGAACACGTCACGCCCAGTACTGGCGGGGCAGTTATTACTAAAGTCGTGGTTATCGTGTGCGAGTTGGAGACGTCTGGAGAGCCATAGAAGCCAGTACTGGCGCGGGTTTCCGGCGATCCTGCGTGCCTTCGCCGATTATTACTCCGTCGTGGCTATCGTGTACGAGTTGGCCCCGAGAGGCTGCAAAGCCAGTGCTGGCGCGGATTTCCGGCGATTCCGGGAAGGGCGCTGATCATTACTTTGTCGTGACTATCCTGTACGAGTGTCGTGACTATCGTGTACGACTGTCGTGACTATCCTGTACGAGTTCTGCCATTCAGAGCAGGTAGCGCCTGGGTATTACTCCCTTAACTAGTCTAACTAGACTAACGGTCGGCCGCCCCGCCTGCCGGCGGGCGGCCGTCTGCTAGAACCTCCGGGACGCTGCGGATCTACCAACCCGACTCCTGGAGGTGCCCATGTCGACTCTCCCCCCCGTGCCCCACTCAGAAGAGGCCGAGCGCGCGGTCCTGGCCTCGGTGCTGCTCAAGCCCGAGGTCCTGGACGAGATCGAGATCTCGACGACGGATTTCTACCTCGAGCGTCACCAGGTGATCTTCGAGGCGATGGTGGAGCTGGCGGCCGA
>JAAELT010000590.1 GCA_024226315.1 bacterium
AGGTGAGGAGTTCGATCCGTTGGCGGACGCCGGCGGCTCACGCAACTTCGCGCTCGCGCTCGCTGCGGCCGGCTGAGCCCCAGGCGAGCACCTGCCGGCCTCGGTAGCCGGGTGCTGGGTATCGAGAGAACTGCCCTCAAACGGATCGGTGTGTCTGCCCGCAGCCCTGATTTCGCAATATCTTCAGATATCGAAGCTCGACCTCGCAACGGGTTCGCCCACCGATTCGACGACGTGGAACCGGCCCGTCGGCGAACTGCGAATCGCTTAGACGGGGGCCCTTCGCTGTTGCCGGACGGCCTCCGCCCGAGGTGGTTGGAACCTATTTACGGTCGATCGTCGACAGCCTGGGGGAAGACGCCTCGGACGCCGCCCTCGACGACGGCGATGAGCTTCACCTGGGGTTCGAGGTGGTGTTTCCCGGCACGACCCCGGTGGTCGCGCTGCGCGCCGGCACCTGGCTCGATCCGGATCACAGGATTCGCTTCGAGGGGACCGGGGACCTCTTGGACGAGGCCATCTTCCGCGGCGGCAGCGACGAGCTGCACTTCGCGCTCGGAGTCGGCATCGTCTTCGACCGGTTCAAGGTCGACGCCGCGGTCGATGTCTCGGACCTGGTGAGCACGGCGTCGGTGTCGGGGATCTACAGTTTTTGACCCGTCTTCGGGACGAGCCGAGCTCACCGCCCGCGGTCAAGGATGTGAGTAGTTGGGTTTTCAGACCGACAACTCTTCGAGGAAGGCCACGGCCAGTCTGGTATACCGTCACCCTTCATACGTCGTACGAGGACTACGAGCCACACCGTGGCGAAGACGGCCAAAGACCGTGATCGCCCTACCAAGCGCCTCGCCTACTCGGTACTCCGATAGAACTCGAGAAGACGGCCAAGCAGTTCGTTCGCTCTTACCCAAAGCGGACTCGCAGGATGTTTCCCGCCCTCGAGTTCGCCGACTGTTGCACGGAGAACCCGAACACCGCCCGGCGTCAGAAGCGCCATGCGGACATATCCAGGTTCGGGCCAATCTCTGTTTCTTTCGGCAACCGCGTCACCGAGCAGCGCTGAGCCTTGTCGAACAAGGGTACGCGCCGACATCGCAATCTCGTCGGGGAAATCTTCCGTGACACCAATGATCCCCTGCCCAGAGTCGACGAAGAAACGGGCGCTGCCATCTTTGAAACCTGCAACAATGACAGAACGGTCCCAAGCGATCTCGACGATCACCCCAAGAATCCGCTTCTCGGTCCGATCGTCGATCCTCCCCCCCAGCTCTCGGAGGAGTGCCCACTGCTGAAGCTCGGCGCGCGACTCGAGCTCGCCATTGTGAGGATCTTCGAGCGGAAACATGATCGCCTCGCGGGCCGCGTGCAGGTCTCCCTTCTTCATCTGGAGCAATGCCCATATGAGCAAATAGTCCCGATTCCGCTGACTCTCATCGATTGGACTCAGAACCGCTTCCGCGCCATCGAGATCGTCCTGGTCGATCAGATCCATCGCCGTCTTGAGGTTGACCAAGAAGTCTCTCAACGTGCGTTTTCGTTCTGGGTCCATATCATCGATGTGATCCAACAGCGCCAGGGAGCCTGCAGCTCCTCGTGCACATGCCGCCAGCGAATCGTCTGCGTACAAAAGCCGTCGCATCCCGCGAAACAGCTGTTTTTCTTGCTCAGCTGATAGCTGCTGCGGCTGACCCTTACTCGCGGCCTCTTGATCCTCCACCTGGACACAAGCGGTAGAAAATACGCATGCCGTGATGATTGCGAGTATTGGAGCGTTGATACTCATTAGGCTGTCGACGCAACGCCGACGCCGCGGTCTCGACCGGCCCGTGCGGGCGATGGCCGGATGCTCGGGCGACGATCGCGGCCGGGTTGCCCTGGGCGCCATCGTCACCAGTCATCCTATACAAGACGCGAAAAAGGTAAGCGCCTAGGGAACTACACCTTCCATTACCAGTCGGTACCCGGCATGATCCGTGTCGGAGGTACAACCGATGACCCAGGATCATGAAGAGCCGATTGCGTATCGGCGACGAGGTG
>JAAELT010000591.1 GCA_024226315.1 bacterium
CTGAATATTTTTATCACTGCAAACAATCAAGAATAAAGAAGCCAGTTTCATTCATTTGCAGTCGAAAATCACATAAATTGTATGTTACGCATGTATACAATTTTCCTTGAGTAGTCTCGAGCTTTGCTTACATGCAAGTGTCTCTGTATAGTAGTTGTGAAACTGTCTGTGCAGTTAAAATTAAGGAACTATTAAGGAACTTGTGGAACTACAATCGTCTCAAAAGAGGTCCAAAAATAAGGAACTTTAAGAACTAGGCCTTTAGCTAGGTTCTTTATAAAAAAAAGCGTGTAATGTGTCTACGACATGCGACCCCGAAAATTTATCTGATTTGAGGGATTTCAAGTAAATTTTGATGGATTTCCCTGGATTTCACACGGAAAGCATGGATTTCTATGATTTTGCATGGATTTCAAACATTTGGCCAAGGATTTCTGGATTTCATTTTGGATTTCAGAGCAGGGTGTATGAGATTTCAGCAGTGATACACCCCTCGCATAATGTA
>JAAELT010000592.1 GCA_024226315.1 bacterium
ATGATAATAATTATAATTAATTTTACAGACAAAATTTTGTAGGCAAAGGGTCCTGGGGGAAAGCCTTACATGGACATAGCGAAATTTGAAGATCACTGAGACTCATTTAATAAATCTGAGTCTAAGTAATGAGACTAAGTTGTTGCATAGACTCGTTACAAAAGTCGTAGATTCCTTCCCAGTTCAACTCAATCCAAAATTTGATTTAAAATACACGTTTTTTTTTATAAGAACACATGGCTCCAGTTTCAGCCTGACGTTTCTTATTTTTCCGTATAATTTCAGCCTCAGGTGTTTCTTATTTTGTTTCTTATTTTTGTATTCGAAAGGCGCAGGCAGGCATCTCACCCTCATTTCATTTCTTGAGTTTTGTTGAATCTCAGCCTGCCTTGTTTCTTATCTTGTTCTTATTTTTTGGCCAAATCTCAGCCTGGTGTTTCTTATAAAGGTTGTTCTTATAAATAAAAAACGTGTAGAGCACTTTGAGATGCCTCATGCCTCATTCAAAGACCGATCAGAAACAATAATACAATAATGTC
>JAAELT010000593.1 GCA_024226315.1 bacterium
AAACAACTTGATTCTTCAGAAAAATCGGCCCAATTCTTATTATTTTTACAGTTGTTCAGAAGACAAATAATGTGAATTGTGCATGTGAAGATGAAATTGTGTTTAGCGCCAGTCGCTCGGATCTCAGAAGTGCTAGAAGTTCGCTGTTACGCTACTGCACTCGCTACTGCGGCTGGGGCTGGGCTAGAACCACGACCCAAGCTACCAAGCTCTTTCTCTTGACACCACGAGTTAAGTAGCTGGATTTCTAACGAACCCAAAAACAGACAAGGAACCGGGCGTTCGCGTTTCACTGCCTCGGCACCGACGGCCCCCATTTTGGAGCCCCCGAGGCCCCGAGGGCCCCCATCTTTTTTAAAGCATTTTAAATACAAAAAAATAAATTTTCATCAAAATTCTTGCTTATTACTATAATAAGGAGCAATCTTGATATTTTCGTACATAGCTCACCCGCAGAGTGAGCTTTGTAAACCAATAAAAACCTCCATAAAGAAGCTCAGTTTTCGGTATTCTAACGGGTGTTTTCG
>JAAELT010000594.1 GCA_024226315.1 bacterium
CGAGGTCGAGTCGGTGCTCGGCAAGGTCGGGCGCGCCGAAACCGCCACCGACCCGGCGCCGCTGTCGATGATCGAGACCCACGTGCTGCTGAAGGATCCGGCCGAATGGCGCCCGGGCATGACCCGCGACAAGCTGATCGAGGAGATGGACCGGGCGATCCAGTTTCCGGGCGTGACCAACGCCTGGACGATGCCGATCAAGACCCGCATCGACATGCTCTCGACCGGCATCAAGACGCCGGTGGGGATCAAGGTCGCCGGCCCCGACCTGTTGGAGCTGGAGCGCCTCGCCAAGGAGGTCGAGGCCGTGGTCAAGCCGTTGCCGGGTACGCTCTCGGCCTACGCCGAGCGGGTGATGGGCGGCAGCTACCTCGACTTCGACGTCGACCGCGAGGCGGCGGCGCGCTTCGGTCTCACCATCGGCGACGTGCAGGACGTCATCCAGTCGGCGGTCGGCGGCATGAACGTGTCGTGGACGGTCGAGGGCCTGGAGCGCTACCCGATCAATATCCGCTACCCGCGCGAGCTGCGCGACAACCCGCAGGCGCTGGAGCGCATCCTGGTCACCAGCCCGACCGGAGTGCAGGTGCCGCTGGGCCAGCTGGCGCGCATCGAGCTGCGCCAGGGACCGCCCGGCATCAAGTCCGAGAACGCCCAGCCCAACGCCTGGGTCTACGTCGACCTCAAGGGCATCGACGTCGGCACCTGGGTGGAGCGGGCACAGCGCGAGGTGGCGAAGATCAAGCGGCCGCCGGGCTACGACTTCAACTGGTCGGGCCAGTGGGAGTACATGGTGAGGGCGCGCGAGCGGCTGCTCTTCATCGTGCCGTTGACGCTCCTGATCATCTTCCTGATCCTCTACATCCACACCAGTTCGGTGGTGAAGACGGCGATCGTGCTCTCGGCCATCCCGTTCTCGCTCGTCGGCTCGATCTGGATCCTCCACTGGCTCGACTACAACTGGTCGATCGCCGTCTGGGTCGGGCTGATCGCGCTCGCCGGTCTGGCCGCCGAGACCGGCGTGGTGATGCTGCTCTACCTGGACCTGGCCTACGAGCGCTGGCGCGAGCAGGGCCGTATGTCGACTCATCGCCATCTGCGCGAGGCGATCCACCACGGCGCGGTGCAGCGCATCCGGCCGAAGATGATGACCGTGCTCACCGTGCTGGTGTCGCTCGTTCCGATCCTCTGGGCCACCGGCACCGGCTCCGACGTCATGCGCCGCATCGCCGCGCCGATGGTCGGCGGCATCGTCACCTCGTTTCTCGCCGAGCTGCTGGTGTTCCCGGCGATCTACTTCATCTGGCGGGGGATGTCCCTCGAACGTTCCGCTCTGAACCACGCGGTGACAGAATCAACCAACTGACTGCAGAGGTCGACAATCATGCGAATCTCCAAACTGCTGTTTCTCACTGTCTTCGTGACCGCGCTCCTGGTGGGCGTGGCCCCCACATACGCCCACACCGGCCACGGCCACGACACCGACCTCGCTTTCGCCTCGGTGTTTCACCACTACCGGGCGGTGTGGAAGGTGCTGACGGCCGACGGCCTCGACGGCGTCACCGAGCATGCCGAGGGCATGCGCGAGGCGGCCGACGCGATCGCCGCCGAGCTCAGCGCCGAGCGCGCGGGGCTGGTGAGCGACGCCGACACGGCGGCGGCCGAGGGCTTCTTCGGCGCCGTCGCCCGGGCGGCCATCGACCTGGGCGCGGCGAACGACCTGGCCACTGCCCGGGAGGCCTTCTACGCCGCGTCAAAGCCCATGATTCGCCTGAGCGAGCTGCTCGAAGGCGAGCGGCCGAAGGTGATCTACTGCCCGATGGCGAAGAAGAGCTGGCTGCAGATCGAAGACGAGGTGGCCAACCCCTACTACGGCCGCATGATGCCGAAGTGCGGCGACGTCGTCGACGAGTGAGGGTTGGAGCGGAAGCCGCCGGCCTGATCCTGAAGTGGCCACCCGCTTGGTGATCGGGCGCCGGGGCCGGTAGGTTCGATTTCGAGTGGTTCCCGGGGCCATGTTCCGGGGCCACTGCACCCGCCCGCGATATTTTCTTGAAAAAGTTTCCGAATGAGTTGACAAGATAGCAATGTCGTGTATACTACTCCCCGTTACGCAGGGAGTAGGCGCGGCCCGTGCACGAAAACGGTCCGTCCTTCACCCGGAATCCAGGCCCGCGGCTCGCGGGAGAAAGGAGGCACGAGATCGACGACAGAGCTACGAAGGGCGCCGCGCGAGCGGTCCCGGCCGGTGCGCGGAGGTAAGGGCCCGTCGCGCCGGTGGTCTCGAAAAACCAACCTGTACGAAAGGAGAATCTCCCATGAGATTCAAGCAAACCACAGAGCGCCTTGGCATGGCCAAGGAAGTTCTGGCCTCGCTCCAGATCTTCGGCGACACCGTCGCCGACGGTCTGGACGCGGACCAGAGCGCCCCGGCGGAAGGCGAGGTCGTCTTCCGCTACCGGATGCTCTTCGAGCGTCTGGAGAGCGACCTCGTGGCGGTGCGGTCGGGCATCGTCACGGCCGAGGACGCTCACGTCCGCAACCTGGTGGTCCACGCCGACCAGCGGAGCCTCCACACGGAGGTCACCGCCGGTCTCTACGACCAACAGGTGGCCGTACGCCAAACCCTCGGGGGCGTGTACGGTCCGAAGCACGGCTTCAAGCTGGCCTCGTTCTCGGGGCGCACGCCCCAGTATGGTGAGGACCTGCTGCGAGAAGTCGAGCACACCATTCAGCTTCTCCGCCAGCCGGTGGGGGAGACGCCCTCGACCAAGGTCGGCGGCGTGAACGTCGACTTCGGCGACATGGCACTCGATCTGGAAACCGAGAAGACCGGTTTCGAGGATGTGCGCGCCGAGCTCGAGCGGTCGCGGAAGGCCGCGAAGGAGACCCGGGTCCGCAAGAACGAGGCAATCGCCGAGTTCGACCGGGTGTTCCCGTGGCTGGCTCAGACCCTGGAGTCGGTTTTCCGCCTGGCCGGTGAGCACGATCTCGCCGACCAGATTCGGACTTCCGCTCGCCGTTCTCATCGTCGCCAGGACGGTGACGGAGCGGCGGAGGAGTCCGGGGAGTCGTCCTCGGAGGGCTCGGAGACGGAGGAGCCCGATTCTCCGCCCACCGAGTCGGAGGAGTCGGCGTCTCCTCCCACGGTAGCCTAGTCCCGTAGGCATCCAGCCTCGCCCTGCCCGGGCGGCCGGCGGTTCCTCGAACCGTCGGTCGCCCGGGTTTTTTCTTGCCTCTCGGATCTTTAGCGAAAACTCTGCCGAGCCGGTAAGAACCATTTTGCCCCGGGGCAAAATCCGTCTTACCGGTGATGGCGGGCTCTCGCCGCGGCCAGAATCCCTCCTACCGGTGACGGCGGGTTCTCGCCGCGGCCAGAATCCCTCGTACCGGTGACGGCGGGTTCTCGCCGCGGCCAGAATCCCTCGTACCGGTGACGGCGGGCTTTCGCCGTGGCCAGGATCCGTCCTTACCGGTGACGGCGGGTTCTCGCCGCGGCCAGGATCCGTCGGACCGGTGTCGGCGGTTCCTCGCCGCCGGCGGCGTGCCTGGAGACGGGCGCGATGGCTATTCGCCGGCGGGGTCCAGAACCGACGACAGCCACGCCACCTCCCGCTCCCGCCGGCCGTACCCGCAATCCGTCACCAGCTCGCGCGCCCGCTCGAGGTGGCGGCGGGCGGCGTCCGCCTCGCCGGTCTGCAGGCGGAGGCGCGTCTGCTCCAGGTGGACGTCGGCCTGGTGCAGGCGCATGTGGCCGCGCTCGGCGATCTCCCCGGCCTCGCGCAGGTCGGCCGCGGCGGCGTCGAGGTCGGCCGCGGCGGCACCGCCGGCGTGGGTGGCGCACAGGCGGCGCAGGGCGGCGCGGGCCAGGAGGCCGCGGGGGAGGTGGTGCTCGGTGCCGGACTGCCGCAGGCCGTCGACGGCGCGGTCCAGGTGCTCCGCGGCCTCGGCGAAGCCCGCTGGCGACGTCAGGGCCAGGCCGAGCCAGGCGCGGCCGAGGCTGAGGTGGTCGAGGGCGATACTGAGGAGACTTCCTCCGGCTGCTTTCGCCCATTCGAGAGTCTGGTTTGCTCGCTCCCGAACCTCCTCGCACGCCTCGCGAACCGGCGCCACCGTCTCCGGCGTCCCCCCGAGCCCCGACCCGTCCTTCGGCTCCGCCGCCGCGAGCAACAGATCGCAATAGAGATAACTCCCAAGCGAAGCGAGTCGGGGTCGCTCCGGCGTCCTCTCCGCCTGCATCGCCTCGGCCTCGCGGAAGGCCGCCGCGCTTCGCTCCTGTCGGCCAGCCTGGTGCAGAGTATTGGCTAGCTTCCCACGTTGTTTAAGGCGCTCGAAGGCATCGCCACTCCGGTCGGCCAGCTCGACGCTCTCTTCGCCGGCCCGGACGGCCGCCGCCACGTCGCCCAGGGTCAGCGTCAGCTCGCTGAGGTTGCCGGCGATGATGGCCGCGTTTATCCACTTTTCCTGACTGATTCGCAGATCGAACCCCGCCCGCATCGGCTGGATGGCCTCCGGCAGCCGGCCCAGGGCGCGCAGGCCGACGCCGGCCTGGTTCAGGATCCACGCCTGGTCCGCCGCGCCGAGCCGGGGATCG
>JAAELT010000595.1 GCA_024226315.1 bacterium
CATAGGTTTCAAATCTTTGAAAACGATTGCACGGTTAATAAATGCATCTTCCATCTCATTAAATGGCTTAACTGATAGTCTAAGTTCTTTCCTGTTATTGTTCATTGCCTCATTTTCCTATCTTGGCTATTTTTTCAATTACAGCATTTTCCATTTCTACAAAAAGTCATTGAAATGAGGTTTGTAACAGTAAATTGATGCATCCGCGAAAGTGCAAATGCTGTACTTTTAAACATAGTCAAGATATGAAAATGGGGCGATGAACAACAGTAGGTAAGTACCTGAAGTGCTTTTTGAGCTGTTTGATAAAAAGGAAAATGCATTACCCATCCGTGCAATCTTTTTCAAAGATTTCAAAGATTTGAACGCTATGCTTGCTGTAACGAACTTCTTCTGTTGTTGATCTTGATTCAATGAGCAAAAAACTGTGACTTTTTTCAGTCCAAAGATCCACCAATATCGCGTTTTTCCCGGCTTTGCCACACCCCACGACTCCAATGAATAATAGATGTGTTTTTCATAATCTGAATGGAGCACTGGGGTGCTTCACACTTGATGGCAAGCTTGTGTGGGAACGGTCGTGGCAGGCACCCGCCCCCGATATCAAAAACTGTCGGATGCTGCTGCATGAAGGTGCCGTCATTGTTTC
>JAAELT010000596.1 GCA_024226315.1 bacterium
CAGGAACCTCGGCGGATATAAAGCCGCCGATCACAGGTTATGAGCCACCTGACGCCGGATCGATCACCTCGAATTTCAGCAGGCGTTCTTCACGTTGAATCAGCCTCTTGTTGATCGCGTTGCAAGCTTCGCGGAGCTGTGCCATCCGTTGCGGCTGCCGGTCGTTGGCGTGGATCTGGTACAACACTCGCCGTTGTGACGTCCGGACAGTCACTGCCAGCAGCAGGTACTGCTCGATGAAAGTGCGCCACTCCATACGGAGGTCGCCGAAGTACTCCTTCAGCACGAACTCCAACAGCAGGAGCGCGTTGAGCTTCAGGCAGGTCATCACGGTGTCTCGGCTAGGGTCGCGGGCGTAGATTTCTCGCGGCATCTTGCACTGATCGACCAGTGTGTTGTTGGCCTTCACAACGGCCCGCTCGGCCTTGCGCACCTCCCCCTTCGCCGTCTTGAGCAGAGACTTCTGTATGGCGGTCGGCTTCGACTGAAGGCTGAGATCTTCGGCCATTATGTCGCGTATCCCTTCGACATCGAGCAGGTGGTCTTTGGCTCGGTCCAGCTTGCGGCTCGCCGCCTCAACCTTCGTCTCGAAGGCGACGGAGGTCACCAGCTCGCCGCCGTAGCCGTGAGACCTTTCGAGACCGCCGCCGTGGCGACCGTTGCGGAACACCTGCTCCTGATGGGGCCAGCGGCTCAGGTAGGCTCGGGCAACCTCCGTCGAGGGAAGCTCCTCCTCGTCCCAGTTGCACAGGAAGAGCGTCGGATGTTCCCGACGGCTGCCAGGGCGCCGCATCTCGACCCCACGCATCTCGAAACCGCCCTCAGGACCTCCCTTCCCCTGGAGAACCACCACGAGCTCACGAACCTCGTCTCGCTCTCGAAAGGGCTGCCACTGGCCAATGTCGCGTCGCTCGGCCGATTCCAACGCGGGGCCTTTGAGCACCGTGATGAACCCGCGGTCCAGCTCTTGGTCCAACCGCCAGAGCAGACCCACCTTCGCCATCTCCGCGTCAATGATCGTCAGGCGACCCAGCTCGCCTTCGCCCACCCAACTCTCGAGCTGCTGAAGCAGCGGGACCAAACTCTTCTTGAGCGACACCGTCCCGGCGTGTGTTTCCATCACCAACGGAACGCCGGGACCACTGGTCACCGCCACACGATCCAGGCATGGCATCAACCGTCCCACCCGGCTGACCTTCCCGGAATAAGCGAAGTGCCGTGTCCAGTAGGGGTCCAACGTCGCGTCCACGTACACGGCCAAGCGCAGCCAAGACGGGCCGCCCTCGGTCCACCGCCGGGCGTGCTCGTGCCACTGCTGCGCGTGAGCACGCCACAGCGCCTCGTCCACGCCCAACAGGCCTAGCTCGGTCAGCTCCTTGTCCAGTGTTCGTGGCATGTAGGGGTGAACGCCAAGGACCTCGAGCCACTTGCCCGCCGGGCCTTCCAGACCCACGAATCCGCGCCGCTCCGTCAGCAGCGGCATCACCCCCATGCACAGCAGCTTCGAGGCCAGCGTTGCAGGACGAGACTTCAACGTCGGCAGCTCCGACAGATCACGGTGGCGACGCTTCGACTCATTTGTCCCCCACCGGGCGTCGGCCTTTCCAGGCTCCACCCCCTCGCGCTGCCAGAGGTTGTAGATGCTCGTCAGCCGACCTCGCTCGTCTCGACTCCCCTCGGGTTCGACCAGCTCCTCCACCTCGCCTTGGCTTTCGGCTCGTGCCTGCCCTGCTGCCTGAACGGCCGCCGCGAGCTTTGCTCCGCTCCCAAGCTCCGCTTCCGCTGCTCCGAGCAAGGCCAACCCTCCACCCCCGTTGTAAAACGCCACCGTTTCTCCCGGCATCTTGCCCGTCGCATCAGGTCTCGGCTGGTGACACAGCCCCGCTGTCGACCAGATCCGTTTGAGGCTCGCATCGCTGATCCGACCCTCGGCGCCAAACTGAGCCTCGAGAAGATCGCGCGCCCTGGCGCAGTTGACGCTCCTGTCGGCGCGGCGAAGCATACATGCCGCCAAGCGGATGTCGTCGGCGATCGGTGGCGGAGGCGGCGGCAGGCGACCATCGAGCAACCTCTCCCAGGCCGGTCCCCGTCGATTGGCGTGCTTGCGTTTCCAATTCACGAAGGTGGGCCAGGGGACCTCTGGAAAGAGCGTTTTCAGGCAGCTTCTCAAGGACTGCCCCGTGGTCTCGTGCTCCTCGACC
>JAAELT010000597.1 GCA_024226315.1 bacterium
CGCCGAGCCCATGAAAGAACAGGATCGCGCCGCGATGGGCATCGGCTCGATGCACGACACGAACGGGGGCGCCTGCCAGCTGTTGTCGCCGATCGTCGAGGTCTACCATCTCTCGTCGTTCTGACCCTACAACTTGGGATCCGGTGACGCCAGTCACATCTATCCCGCGCCTCGACCGAGAGCCGGTGCATGGATCGACGTGGGTCCGGTAGAGTACGCCTTCCCATGCCCAAGACCGACCAGCAGAGCGCCGCCGGCACCAACCTGACGCGAGCCGAGCTGATCGAAGCTGTTGCCGCTGAGACGAACGTCCACAAGCAGGACGCCGAGAGAATCGTCGCCGCCGTCCTCCAGGCAATGACCGAGGCGATCCAGGACGGCTCAGAGATCGAGCTGCGCGGCTTCGGCAGCTTCCGGATCCGCCAGCGCGCGGCCAGAGGCGGCCGCAATCCCGCGACGGGTGAGGCGGTCGAGGTACCTCCCAAGAGGGTTTGCTACTTCAGGCCGGGCAAGGTGCTGGTGGACCTGCTCAACTCATAGGATGGCCGCCGCTCCTAAGCCCGAGAATAACCAGCACAGCTCCCCCACCACGACGAGCAAGGAGACTCCGGATGGCAGGGTCCTACAGACCACGCCAGGGACGACTCTGAAGCACCGGTTGGAGGTCGGTTTCCACGTCGACGGCTCGGTCTCGAC
>JAAELT010000598.1 GCA_024226315.1 bacterium
AGCGTTTGTTTTCAACAATTTATGGCCGTTCGTACCCAAGGCGTCAGCCGACTCGGTCAGGTCAAAGCGGCTCCAGATCCCCCCACACCCCCCCCAGCCCCACCGCCCGTACATCTTCCGCCAACGGAAATGCCTCCTCCCCCGCGTGGACGACGTCGATCCGGTCGAGCCGGAGATCCGAAAGCGCGGTCCTCATCGACCGCGTCACCTTCGGCGCGACCGTCCGCTTGAACTCGAACCCCAGCCGACGTCGACCGCGGACCACCACCAGGTCGATTTCGGCCCCCGAGTGCGTCGCCCAGAAGCTACCCGCCATGGGGCATGCTAGACTGAGCTTTGGTCAATTCGAGGTCGCCATGGGAAACCAAGCTCTCACCATCCACGTCACTCCGGAGACCGCACAAGCCTACGAGGCGGCCTCACCCGAAGAGCGCCGCAAGCTCGACGCCGTCTTGAGCCGCAAGCTCCGGGAAGCGATGCGGAGGCTGAAGCCTGGTGAAGCGCCCGCCACGACCGCGGAATCCGGCCGACGACGGCTCACAGCCAACGACTTGCTGGAATCCGGACTCGTTGGCATGTGGCAAGACCGACCCGAGGCTCGAGACAGCGCGGCCTTCGCTCGCCAGCTCAGGGAGAAGGCTCAGCGGCGGTAGCCTGGGGATCTGGGTGCCACCCACGTCGGCCAGCGTTTGTTTTCAACAATTTATGGCCGTTCGTACCCAAGGCGTCAGCCGACTCGGTCAGGTCAAAGCGGCTCCAGATCCCCCCACACCCGCCCCAGCCCCACCGCCCGTACATCTTCCGCCAACGGAAATGCCTCCTCCCCCGCAGGGACGACGTCGATCCGGTCGAGCCGGAGATCTGGCCTGGTCTGGGTCTGGGTGCCACAACAACTTATGGCCGTTCGTTCCCGCGGTGTCAGCCGACGCGGTCAGGTCAAAGTCGGTGTCTGGGTGCCACCCACATCGGCCGGCGGCTCCTCGAAAACGTCGAAGATGTACTTCAGCACACGCTTTCCTGTCGTCGCTTCGAGTCCCGCCATTTTGGCGGGACAAATGGCGGGATTCACACCTTGCCGGTCTTGAAAGAGCCTATCCCGCCAAAACAGCGAGGTAGATGGCGGGATCTTTCGGTGACGTGAGCCGCGACTCATGGGCCGGTCACCTCGTATCGCGTGGCCGGTCCCGAGCCACGCTTCCGAATCAGACCGAGATCTGAAAAGTGCTTGAGATGATTCAGCGCCGTGCGATTCGGCACCTCCTTCGCCTCTGCATACTCGCGGGAGGTAACGGACTCCTTCGTCGCCAGCCATGCCCATCCTGCGCGTTCGGCTTTGCTCAGGGCCTGCAAGACGTCCACCTCGAGCTCCTTCACGGCCGCGGCGCTGCTCCGATAGATCCTCAGTGTCAGATATGGATCCTCCCAAGAGTACCGGGGCAACGGCAATCCCGACGCTTCGGCACGGGTCTTCAGGGACTTCAGGCCCAGTCCCCGCTCTTCGGCTAACTCCATCCGAGCGAATACGTAATGCAGGATCGGGTTACGGCTCAGCATCGGCGCCTGGAAGGACTGCATCTGTTCGAGCGTGATCGGGTCCACCGGCTTACCGGGGCTTTTGACTGTGATCGTATCGGGCGTGGCGATGAGCTGGCACTTGGCGCCTTCGACCGAGTAGTCACGATGCACAAGGGCGTTGACGATTGCCTCGCGAGCCAGCTCGAAAATCGCCGCGTTGACCCGCCGCCGCCGAGCCGCCGAACGTTCGATCGGGTCGGGCAGTTTGTCTCCGAGCCACTGGAGCGCCTGTGCGGGAGCGAAGACTTGAGGGCCATCGAAATCTCTAGGCTCTTCGGTGCCGTCCGGAAAGTGAATCGTCCCCAGGAGCCCGGCCTGGGGCATCACGATTCTGGGCTCCGCGCCGAAGAGCAACAGCCCGAATCCGGTCGGGGTCGCCCGCCCGCCTTCTTCCTCGAGAAGGCCCTGTTGAAGCAAACGTCTGTTGAAGTCAGGTGAACCGATCTCATCGTCGATCTTTGCGACGCTGCGGTATTGCTCCAGCGCTTCATACGACAAGTCCTTGGTGTCGACAGCTGCCACCGCGCGTTCCAGAGGCGAGAGCGTGATGGCCTTTGGCTTCTTCGCTTCGCGTGCTGCTGCGGCTCGCTCTTGCGCCTGTTCGATGAATTCTTCGTTCGCCGCCAGAATCTCCTCTTGAAGATCGCGGTCGAAGATACGGACGGCCACGCCGCTGTTCTGGAGAAACTTGATTCCCTTCCGATCTACTGTGGGGTCGGGATCCTCGATGCCGACCCAGACTTCCTTGATCCGTGCCAGGACGATCCGTTCGGCACAGCTGAGCTTGGGGTGCCGGCGCGAACCGGGAGCACAGGGTTCGAGCGTGGCGAACAACACCGCGCCATCGAGCTCGCAGTGGCGGTTCTTTCGCTCCAGCATGGTGTACTCTGCGTGATCGCCGTCCCGCAGCTCACCGCGACATGCTGTCCCCACGGTGCCGTCCGGCTTCCACAGGACGGCACCTACCTTGGGGCTGGCCTTGCCGTCGGAGCGAGGTTCGGCCACGGATTGCCGCATGACTTCAACGGCCTGTTCCATCAGCTTTCGTGGATCGAGCTTCGCCATCAGATCACGCCCCCACCCGGCAGGACGCGGACTAGTTCATCGAGAGGGCGGTCTGGACTTTACCAGCAACCAGGCCCTTACCCTGCATGTCATGGGCGCGCCCAACGGATCCCGCGCAGTGGGGATCTGGGTGCGGGGATCTGGGTGCCACCCACGTCGGCCAGCGGCACCGCCCCCCGAAGAGCGCTGTTTTTCACTCTTTCCCTCCAGACTGGGCGCCTGGCGCCACTCTTCGACCAATCCGCCGTTTCCTTTTGTCATCCTCCGGCCCCTCCTGATACAACTTCCCCCACATCGAACCAGGGAG
>JAAELT010000599.1 GCA_024226315.1 bacterium
CCCACGTGCAGCAGGCCGTCGGCGGCGGCGCAGCCCTGGTTGCCGAGGCCCTGGGCGACGGTGTTGAACAGGCAGGCGGGGATCGGCGAGTACCAGATGAAGTCGACGCCGCGCGACGCGGCCCGCTCTTTCGCCCGCAGCACGTGGCCGCCGGCCTCAGTGTAGGGGATCAGCAGGTCGTCGTCCAACGCATCGGCGGCGGTGCCGCAGGGGATCACCAGGTTCATGGTCATCCGGTCGTGGCCGCGGTCGGCGATCAGGTCGACCAGGGCCTCGAGGTACGGCAGGTTGCGCCGGTTCATGGTGGTGTTGGTGTGCACCCGGATGCCGCCGGCCTTGAGCCGCTTCGCCGCCGACCACAGGCGATCGAAGGCACCGTGCCTTGCGACCAACGCGTCGTGGGTGGCGGCGTCGTGACCCTCGAGGCTGAGCTGGGCGGAGTCGAGGCCGGCCTCGGAGAGCTCGGCGACCAGACGCTCGCCGAGCAGCTGGCCGTTGGAGATCAGGTTGACCTTCATTCCCAGGCCCTTGGCGTGACGCACGAAGCGCGGCAGGCCCTTGCGGGTGGTCGGCTCGCCGCCGGTGAAGCTGACGCTCGGGCACTCGCCTTCATGACGGATGCGGTCGAGCACCCGGCACACCTCGTCGTCGGTCATGGTGCGATCTTCGCTCCAGCCCGCCGGCAGGCCGGAGGCGGCACAGCCGGCGTAGCAGAATGCGCAGGCCAGGTTGCAACGGTAGGTGAGCGCTACCTCTGA
>JAAELT010000600.1 GCA_024226315.1 bacterium
CCTGACGCCCGAGCAGCACGTCCCGGTGGACGAGCTCAAGCTGTCGCTCGTCGACGTCAAATGCTACGACCAGAGCGGTCGTCACTACGTCGTCGAGATGCAGGTCCTGAACGTCGAGGGCTTCGAGAAGCGCGTGGTCTATAACACGTCGAAGGCCTACGTCACCCAGTTGCGTACCGGCGAGGACTATCCGCAGCTCGACGACGTGGTGGGAGTGACGATCTGCGATTTCCTGCTCTGGCCCGAGCCAACCCAGGAGGGCGGTCCGCCGGTACCGATGCTCAGCCGCTGGCGGATGCAGGAGCAGCACGGCGGAGCTCACGCCCTGTCACAGGTTCAGTACGTCTTTCTGGAGCTGCCAAAGTATCAGGCCGGCGATCAGCCGAAGGGGTTGATCGAGCTTTGGGCCTATTTCTTCCGCGAGGCGGAGAATCTCGACGTGGTCCCGCCGGCGCTCGCCGAGCTTCCCTTCCGCGAAGCCCTCGAGGTGGCGCGGATCGCCAACTTCACGGCCGAGGAGCTGGAGATCTACGACCAGGCCAAGATCGCCGAGCAGGACGCCCGGGGGGCGCTGGGCCTCGCGGAGCGCCACGGCCGCGCCGGAGGCCTGCGTCACGCCGTCCGCGCTCTCTGCGATGCCTTCGGCATCGACGTCGACGCCCGGCGCGAAGCGGCTCTCGAGGCGATGGAGGTGGCGGAGCTGGAAGCCCTCCATGAGCGTCTGCTCGACGATCGGAGGTGGAGCTGACCCGCGGCAGGTGACCGAGGGCGTTGACCGAGGTACCTGACCGAGGTACTACCTGACCGAGGTACCTGGCACCACGTCGGTCGGCCGTTCCTTGTGCTGCGGCTCGCTCACGGCCTGGTCCTTTCGCGGATGAAGTCGGCGATGGCGTCGAAGGGCGAGCCGAGGGCGAAGACCTCGGCCACGCCCAGCTCGCGCAAGGCCTCGTGGTCCGGCTGCGGAATATTGCCGCCGACGATCCACAGGACCTCCTCGTCGATGCCCGCCGCGGCGAGCTCCGAGGCTACTTTGCGGCACAGCGGCAGGTGGGCTCCCGCCATGATCGAGAGTCCCACAACGTCGACGTGTTCGCGGACCGCGGCGGCGACGATTTCCACCGGCGACTGCCGCAGGCCGCTGTAGACGACCTCCATGCCGGCGTCCACGAGGGCCCGGCAGACCAGCTTGGCGCCCACGTCGTGACCGTCGAGGCCCGGCTTGGCGATCAGCACCCGGATCGGCCTGAGATTCTCCGTCGTCATGGCTTGAGCCCCCTGGCGATGTTGATGCGCAGGATCTCCGAGGTGCCGCCGCCGATCAGGGTGAAGCGCACGTCGCGCAGATAGCGCTGGACGGGATGCTCGCTGGCGTAGCCGTAGCTGGCCACCACCCGGGCGGCGCGTTCGCAGATGCGCAGCGCCGCCTCCGACGCGAACAGCTTGGCCATCGAGGCCTGGTGCGCGTTGTCAAGACCCTGATCGCTGCGCCAGGCGGCCCAGTAGGTCAAGCGCCGTGCCGCTTCGAGGTCCACGGCGTTGTCGGCGAGATGGGCCTGGATGGCCTGAAAACGGTTGATCGGACGTCCGAACTGCCGGCGCTCGGCGGCATAGGCCACCGCCTCGTCGC
>JAAELT010000601.1 GCA_024226315.1 bacterium
CAGAGAACGGGCAGGCGACCTAATAATGTGCCCAGAACCCTACCGCCGGCGGTCGTCGCGGCGGCTCAAAACCGGCTGCGACAACCGGCAAAAATAATTGTCGCCAGCCGGCAAAAGTAGTTGACGCCGGACATCGAGCAGGCCACGACCGGCCTCGAGCGACGTCTCGTCATCGATCAGGGGCGGCGCCGACAGCGCGCGCGCCACCTCGGACGGCAGCTTTCCCTTCAGGCGCTTGTAGTTCTCGGTGAACGTCGGGTGATAGGTGTAGCCGACTCTCTCGCTGATCGAGGCGAGATCGAGGTCGGTGATCGCCATCAGACCGTCGGCGACCTCGATCCGGGCGGCTGCTATGTAGCGACTGAGCGAGATTCCCGTGCAGGCTTTGAATACCGCTCCCAACGCGCGATCCCTGACTCCGGCGGTCTTCCACGCCTTGGTAGCGTTCAGCGAGGGGTGGAAGAGCTCGCGGGCGACGACCGTAAAGACCTTCTTCAGGACACTCGGCGCCCCCGCGCGGTCGCGCCGGATGCGCGCCCGCGTCGCTTCCGCCGCCGCCTTGAACGCAACCCGGTACGGATCACTCCCGAACACAGTGTTGCGATTGTACTTGATGAAGAGTCTTGCCCGTCAACCGAATTCGCTCTTCTTTCTGAGAACTGACACCGCACTGGAAGCCGTGCGGCGCTCCTGATTCTGACCCTGATCGCCCTCCGGCGCGCCCTGACGCAGAAGAGATTCCGGCCGGATTAGGATGTCTGACGCTTCTTGGCCGAAGCCTGGAACGGGCAGCAGGGCGAGGGCTGACCGAAGTGGAGTGGCGACCGAAATGGCTGGCACCGCGGTCGGGCTGCACCGGGCTGACCGAAGTGGCTGGCACCGCGGTCCGGACCAGCCGGAATCTGATCTCGCTAATGGTGCGTCGGCGATGATCCTGTCTCGGGCAGCGCAAAGGGCGGGCTGATCACCGAACGGCACGCGGCTCACGGGCGTCCCTTCAAGGAACTGTTGACGTTCGTCGAAGTTACAAAACCTACGCCCGCCACGGACGGCAGATACGGCCTTGGCGCCCCGTGCAGCCGCTTTGATATGCGGCTCCGTTGGTTGAAATTCCATCGGTTTGGTTCATAGTTTCTTCGGGTCAAGAAGGCATGCCCTTCAAGATGCCCACTTCACGGTGAGTTTTCGGTGATGTTCGACACAATCTCTCAAGTACAAATTGATCAAATTCTGATAGGGAATTTCCGTCACTTCAGACATTTGCTTGAAATACTCGACGACGTCAACTCCAAGCTGGAGCGTCACTTCCTCCCGGAGTCGGTCAACGTATGGGTTCTTCTCGCCCTTCATCTTCGAGAAATCGTATTCCTCTCTCATCGTTTCGACCTCCTGTAGGTTGCCTGCTCGTTTTTGGTCGCCTTGTGTGGCCGGAATAACAGCCCGCGGCTCGATCGGCGCTATTTCACTTGCGACAACAAATCCTGCATCAGCTCTTGTCTCTTTTTGCGATCAATCTCAGGGTCTGGTCTTTGGATAAATTCAACAGCATCGAGATGATCACCTCGGCGCCGGTTCTGTGGTGGCTCGAGGCACTCGATCAAAATCGCCTCGAGCGCGTTTATAACGGCTTCTCCCGATGCAGTTGGCATTTCTGGGTTGAGTTGGCCGTTTTGGTCGATATCCAGTAGACCGAACCACGAGAACCGATCCCAGCGACCGCTATGACGATCCCTCGTGTGCTCATACAGGCGTTGGCCCAGAGGTCGGTCGACACTCCTACCGACGTATACAACTTTATGGCGATCGTGCAGCAGATAAACTCCCCGCTGGCCAGCGAAGTCTACATTGTCTGCACCAATATGTTGTCGGCCTAGAATGGCGGGGTTTCTCTTCCACTCGACTTTCTCGCGCAACCAGAACATACCGAGCGCGCGTATGATCGTTCGGTCCGTCTCGACGACGACCTCTTCCAAACCGTCGGAATGTTCTTCATCTGGAGACCACTGAGCAGCTGGCTCCTGGTGTACTCGCAAGCCGAAGGTGCCTGGCCCGGCCTTGTAAAAAGGACTGTCGCCACCCTCATCATGCAGAGATTTGTGGATTATCGCGTAAACGGTGTTTGCAGGAGTCGGGCCCACGGATGTCCGCAGGCCACGATCGACGATCTGCTCCGTAATGTCCGAGTACGCCATCGCCTCGCCGGAACTACTGAGGACATGTACGATTGCATCTTTCCAGGTCAGGCTCGTTGAGATGCCAGCGGCACTCAATGCCGTATCGAGTACTTGCTCAAGTACCGCAAGCTGATCGTCATTAGGAGTTAGGCGCTCCGTCTCCCAGGACGAGACCGTCGCCTGAGAAACGTTCAGTCTACCGGCCAGCTCGGCTTGCGCTAGGCCTTGCTTACGGCGGGCCTGTCGTATCATCTCTCCAACACGAAGTGCACTCATCCGGATCTCCTGTGTCTACTAAGCCTTTTCGGCCGTATATCAGTTGTCTCACCATCACGCGGTTTCCAAATATAGACACCGCCGAGGTGTCCATATCTAGACACCCCCAACGGCGATCCGGTGCAGCAGGCCCACCTCGCGCCGCAGGATCCAGACCCGCCTGTCCGGGCCCTACCAGCCTCCGGCGGACTTGACCCGCCCCTGCAGGTCCCTCTCCCGCCAGCCGATCCGCAGAGCCACGCTCCGACGCACAGCGACGGCGGGCCGGCCGCCGAGCTTCCGCGCTCCAGCGCACTCTGCTTCGCGCTCTCGTCGACGCCGCTGGACCACCAGCTCCACGGTCTTCAAGTGCTCGCGGGTGTCTTCGTCGTAGCAAACCCGGACACATGGGAGACTCGCTCCATGCTGGCGCAGTAACTCCTTGGTTCCTCCTCGACATTCCTCCGACTCTAGCAGGCGATCGATCGAAAGCGCTCCCATCGCCACGGGACGAAATACCGCCGGATCGGCTTCAGGGCGATCGCCATGGGGTAGAAAAGCGCCAGATCGATCTCGAGGCGATCGCCATGGGTCGAAATGGCGCCAGGTCGAATCCAGGGCTATGGCCATGGGTCGGAACAGCTCCAGATTGGCTTCAAGGCGATTGCTACGGGGCGAAACAGCGCCAGATCAGCCTCAGGGCGATCGCCACGGCTCGATGCGGCGCCGGATCGGCTTCAGGACGATCGCCATGGGGGCGAAGCAGGGCCGAGTCGGCTTCAGGGCGATCGCCACGGCTCCAGTCAGCGCCGGATCGGTCTCGGGGCGTTCGCCACGGGCTGAAAGAACGCCGGATCGGCTTGCGGACGATCGCCGGAGGGCGAAAAAGCGCGGGATCGGCTTCAGGGCGATCGCCGCGGGTCGAACCAGCGACCGATTCGCCTCAGGGCGATCGCCACAGGGAGAAACGGCGCCGGATTTGCTCCATGGCGATCGCCATCGGGCCAGAGCAGGGCCTGATCCGCTTCCGGGCGATCGCCATCGGGCCAGAGCGGGGCCTGATCCGCCTCGTGGCGATCGCCACAGGACAAGAGAGCGACCGATCCGCTTCAGGGCGATTCGCACAGGCCGCGACGGCGCCGGATCCGCCCCGTGGCGATCGCCATGGCTCGGCCGGCGGCCGCCTTCTTCAGCTCTGCTGGCTCTGGAGCCGTTCGATCGTCGCCTGCAGCCGGCGCAGCCGGTCTTCGAGCTCCCGGCGGATCGCGGCCTCCTCAGCGGCCCGCTGCTCCGCGGCCGCGCGCGCGACCGCTTCCTCCCGGCGAAGCGCCGACTCTTCGGACGAGGTCAACAGGCGGGTGCCGGTCGCGACGTCTTCGACCACGATCTCGAGATCCTCGGAGCCTGGGGCGAACGACAGACCCGTGGTCTGCGACGAGAAGGTGCCTCCCGGGCTCCGCCGGTAACGGCCCGACGCGCTCAGCCGATAACCAGCCAGCTCGATGGGCGTTTTCGTGATGTCGATGATCAGGTACTCCGGGATCCGTGCCCGGCGGTAGATCTCGAGCTTGTCCTGCTCGTCGATCTCGCGATAGCGCGGCGAGATCACCTCGATCACCAGGCAGGGCGCGACGTCTTCCTCGGCGACCGAGAAGCTCGCGCGGTCGCGCCACTTGTCGCGAATCCCCCGGATGACGCTGATGTCCGGAGCGACGTCCGACACTCCGGGCCGGCCCCAGAGCATCTTGACGTCGTCGAACACCGCCACGTCCTCGGCGTCGAGCCAGCGGTCCAGCATGTCGGCCAGGGTGCGGATGAAGAGCCCGTGCAACGGGCCGTGAACCATCATGTCGCCCTCCTGGGGATCGAGCAGGTCCTCACGCGTCAACGGGATCTCGACCAGCCTGCTGCCGCGTCCTTCGATCGCCACGCGCTCGAGACGGGATCCCCAGTAGAACGGATCCGGATCGTGGAGGACGGGCTTCGGGGCGGCCTGGGACATGAATCCAGTATAGGGAGGGGCGAGGAACACGGTCAAATCGGCCGGCCCGGCCGCGGGCGCGAACCCGTACTCCGCGCCGTACTTGGTGACCTCCTCGACCACCGAACGCTGCTAAATCACCTCCAACTGGGCGTATCTGGCCAGCAGCTTCTTGCGCCCCTTGCCCTCGAAATAGACGATCAGGCGCATGTCCTCGCCCGAACCTTCGATCTGCATGATCCTGCCCGTGCCCAGGCTGGCGTGGCGCACACGGGCACCGCGCTTCAGCCGACGCGCGGCGGCGGTCGGGCGGGCGACCGGCTCCACCGTGAGCGAGGAGGCCGGCTGGGACGACTCGAAAGGCAGCGTCTGCTCGGCCTGTCGCGGCCCGGCCGGCTGCTTGGCCGGTGCCTCCTTGCCGAAGAAACTGTAGACGTGCTCGGCGGCGGGCCGCGCCGTCTCAGGCCCCGGCTTGGACGTGCCAGGTCTGGACATACCGGGCCGGGACGCACCGGGCCGAGATGACGTACCGGGACGCGACCGATTCGGCGAGGAGCCACGCGACCGGTTCCACGACGGCCGCGGCGCGGCGAACAGCTCCGAGCTGGTCTCGGTGTCGAGGAATCGCTCGGGAACTTCGAGCAGGAAGCGCGAGGGCTCCTGGTCCTGGTAGTTGCCGGCGATCCGCCGGCGCCGGCAGGTGGTGAGAAACAGGCGCCGCTCGGCGCGGGTCATGCCCACATAGAGCAGGCGCCGCTCCTCCTCGAGGTTCTCCGGCAGCTCCTGGGCGTTGAAGTGCGGCAGCACCCCTTCCTCGAGCCCGGCGACCACCACCACCGGATACTCCAGGCCCTTGGCGCTGTGCAGGGTCATCAGCGTCACCCCTGGCTTCTTGCGCAGGCCGTCGGTGTCGGAGACCAGCGACACGTGGTCCAGAAAAGCGGTGAGCAGGTCCTCCTCGGTGGAGCCGTAGCCGTGGGCCTCGGTGAACTCCTGGACGCCGGATCGCAGCTCGTCGATGTTCTCGAGCCGCGTGCGGTCGTCCTCGTCGTCCGGGTCGAACAGATCGGTGTAGGAGGTGGCGTCGAGCAGGCGGTCGAGCAGCGACGGCAACGGCAGGTCCGAGGCCGCCTCGATGACCGGCGCCATCTGGGTATGGAAACGAGCGAGCGCCTTGGCGCCACGCGCCGGGACACCGACGAGGCCACCCGCTTCGAGTGTCTCCCAGGCCGACTTGCCGGCTTCGGCCGCCTGCGCCACCAGCCCCTCGCGGGTCTTCGCCCCGATGCCCCGCGGCGGCCGGTTGATGATGCGATCGAACGACAGCGCGTCGTGCGGGTTGCGGGCGAAGCGCAGGTAGGCGATCACGTCTTTGATCTCGGCCCGCTCGTAGAAGCGCACGCCGCCGACCAGCTGGTAGCCGATGCCGTCGCGCAGGAAGCGATCCTCGAAGGCACGCGTCTGGGCGTTGGTGCGCACCAGCACCGCCATATCCGAGAGCGAGTACCGGCCCTGAAGCCCGCGGATCACCTGCGACGTCCAGCGCGCTTCGTCCTGCTCGTCGCGCGCCTGGTAGAGCAGCAGCTTCTCGCCCTCGCCGACGTCGGTCCACAGTCGCTTGCCACGGCGGTGGACGTTGTTTTCCACCACCGCGCCGGCGGCGTCGAGGATGTTCTGGGTGGAGCGGTAGTTGCGCTCCAGCTTCCGGATCGTGGCGCCCGGGAAGCTCTTCTCGAACTCCAGGATGTTTCCGAGCTCGGCGCCGCGCCAGCGGTAGATACCCTGGTCCTCGTCGCCGACGGCGGTGAGGTTGCCGCCCGAGTCGCTGACCTCGTGGATCAGCTCGAGCTGGGCGTGGTTGGTGTCCTGGAACTCGTCCACCAGCAGGTAGCGGAAGCGGTCGCGCAGCCGCTTCTTGAGCGCCTCGTTTTCGCGCAGCAGCTTGACTGCCAGGAAGATCATGTCGTCGAAGTCGACGCCCCCGGCCTCGCGCAGGAACGCCTGGTACCGCCTGTAGGCCGGGGCGACCACCGTGCGGCGATAGAAATCGTCCGCCTCGGCCTCGTAGCGCACCGGCTCGAGCAGCAGGTTCTTGGCCGAGCTGATCGCCGCGAGCACCGACCTTGGCCGGTAGGCGTCGGTGGCGAGCTCCTCTTTCTTCATCGCCTTCTTGAGCAGCGCCAGCTGATCACTGGTGTCGAGGATGGTGAACTCGCGCTTCAGACCCACCTTGCCGCCGTAGGCGCGCAGCAGGCGCAGGGCGAAGCGGTGGAAGGTGCCGACGAAGGAAGGCAGCGGGTAGATGCCGAGCAGCCCCTCGACCCGATCCTTCATCTCGCCGGCGGCCTTGTTGGTGAAGGTCACGGCGGCGATCCGCGCCGGATCAACGCCCCGCTCCTGCACCAGCCAGGCGACGCGGTAGGTGATCACCCGCGTCTTGCCCGAACCGGCGCCGGCGAGCACCAGCTGCGGCCCCTCGCCGTGGGTCACGGCGGGGAGCTGCTCGGCGTTGAGTGTCTTCTCGAAGTCGATGGGCGGCATGGCGTCTCCGGGCTCGGCGGAGATTATCCGCTGCGCGCGCTGGACGCCACCATCACGCCGGAGATGTCGTCCCCTGGCGCCGGGGAACGGCATTCGGGCGCCGGGAACGTCCCTACCCCGGCCCGGGGAAGGACTTTTCCACGCCGAAAATGTTGTTCCCCGTGCAGGGAGAAGGGATCTCGCGCGTCGAAAATGTCCTTCCTGGGCTCGGGGAAAGGCTTTTCCGCGCCGAAAATGTTGTTCCCCGAGCCCGGGGAAGGACTTTTCCGGGCTCCGGAAGCCCTCCGGCAGGACACGATAGGTACTTTTCCGGCCCGGAAAACTCTTACCCCCAGGCCAGGGAACAACATTTCGGCCTCGAAGAAGGCCTTCCCCCGGCCCAGGAAGGACATTCTCGACGTCGAAATGGCCTTCCCCCGCCAGGGGGAACAACATTTGCGGCGCAGAACAGGAGTTCTTTACTGCCCGGGGACATAGTTTCGAACCCAAAACCATCCAGAGTCGCCAAACGGGACACGATATGTCCCGAATGAGCCGGTCAGTGATCGACGCGGCAGGGACGAGCAAATAGACTGAGCTCATGGCCCTGAAGAAGTCCGAGCTCTACAGCTCCCTCTGGAAGAGCTGCGACGAGCTACGCGGCGGCATGGATGCCAGCCAGTACAAGGACTACGTGCTGGTGCTGCTGTTCATCAAGTACGTCAGCGACAAGTACGCCGGCCAGCCTTACGCGCCGATCGAGATCCCGTCCGGCGCCAGCTTCGCGGACATGGTGGCGCTCAAGGGCACGAGCGACATCGGCGACCAGATCAACAAGAAGATCCTCGCGCCGCTGGCCAAGGCCAACAAGCTCTCGAGCTTCCCGGACTTCAACGACGCCGCCAAGCTCGGCAGCGGCAAGGAGATGGTCGACCGGCTGACCAACCTGGTGGCCATCTTCGAGAACCCGGCGCTGGATTTCTCGAAGAACCGCGCCGAGGGCGACGACATCCTGGGCGACGCCTACGAGTACCTGATGCGGCACTTCGCCACGGAGAGCGGCAAGAGCAAGGGCCAGTTCTATACTCCGGCCGAGGTCAGCCGCATCATGGCGAAGGTCATCGGCATCGGCGAGGCGGAGACCAGCGCCTCGACCACCGTCTACGACCCCACCTGCGGCTCGGGCTCTCTGCTGCTGAAGGTCGGCGACGAGGCCCCGACCGCGGTCACTCTCTACGGCCAGGAGAAGGACGCCGCCACCAGCGGCCTGGCCCGCATGAACATGATCCTGCACGATAATCCCACGGCGCTGATCGTGCAGGGCAACACGGTGGCCGATCCCCGGTTCATGGACGGCGACATCATCAAGACGTTCGACTACGTCGTCGCCAATCCGCCGTTCTCGGACAAGCGGTGGAGCACCGGCCTGGATCCGGCAAACGACCCCCACGGCCGTTTCGAGCCCTTCGGGGTGCCGCCCGCCAAGCAGGGCGACTACGCCTACCTGCTGCACATCGTCCGCTCGCTGAAGTCCACCGGCCGGGGCGCGTGCATCCTGCCGCACGGGGTCTTGTTCCGCGGCAACGTGGAGGCCGACATCCGCCGCGCTTTGGTGCGCAAGGGCTACATCCTGGGCATCATCGGCCTGCCCGCCAACCTCTTCTACGGCACCGGCATCCCGGCCTGCATCGTGGTGGTCGACAAGGCGGGTGCCCGTGCCCGCCGGGGCGTCTTCATGATCGACGCCAGTGGCGGCTTCAAGAAGGACGGCCCCAAGAACCGCCTGCGCGACATGGACATCCACAGGATCGTGGACGTCTTCAACAGGCGGCTCGGGGTGGCGAAGTACTCGCGCTTGGTGCCGTTCGCGGAGATCGAGAAGAACGAGTTCAACCTGAACCTGCCGCGCTACATCGACAGCCAGGAGCCCGAGGATCTGCAGGACATCGAGGGCCACCTGCGGGGCGGCATCCCCGTCGCCGACGTCGACGCGCTCCAGCGTTACTGGGACGTCTGCCCGCACCTGCGGTTCAACCTGTTCAAGGACAACCGGTCGGGCTACGTGGATCTCACGGTGGAAAAATCGCGCATCAAGTCCGCCATCTACGAGTACCCCGAGTTCGTCGCCTTCGTCGAAGAGATGAACGGCCACTTCGCCGCCTGGCGCGACCGGGCCGCCGCTATCCTCAAGGCCCTAGGCGCCGGCTGTCACCCGAATCAGGTCATCGCCCGCCTCTCCGAGAATCTCCTCGCCCACTACGGCGACAAGCCGCTCATCGACCCCTACGACGTCTATCAGCACCTGATGGACTATTGGGCCGACACCATGCAGGACGACTGCTACCTGATCGCAGCCGAAGGCTGGAAGGCGAAGACCAGCCGGATCCTGGTGAAGGACAAGAAGGGTAAAGAGAAGGACAAAGGCTGGACCTGCGATCTCCTGCCCAAGGCCGTCATTGTGGCCCATTACTTCGCCGAGGAGCAGGCGGCCATCGACAAGCTTGCCGCGGAGTTGGAGGGGGTTACCGCCAAGCTCAGTGAGTTGGAGGAGGAACAGAGCGGCGAAGATGGAGCGTTCGCCGAACTCGACAAAGTTAACAAGGGCAACGTCAACGCGCGGCTGAGGGAGATCGAGGGCGACTCGCAGGCGAAAGACGAGGCTACGATGCTGAACGAGTGGTTGAAGCTCAAACGCAAAGATGCCTCCGTGAAGAAGCACCTCAAGGAGGCCGAAACAGCTCTCGACGCCTTGGCACACGATCAGTATCCGAACCTCATCGAATCCGAGATCAAGATGCTGGCGGTCGGAAACAAGTGGTTGGCAGCACTCGGCACCTCCATCGATGGCGAGTTGGACCGCGTGAGCCAACAACTTACGCAGCGTGTGAAGGTGTTGGCTGAGCGTTACGAGATCCCGGTGCCTCAGGTGGCTGATCGTGTCGTCGACCTCGAGGCCAAAGTGAACAACCACCTAGAGAGGATGGGGTTCGCATGGAACTGAAGCCCGGCTACAAGCAGACCGAGGCCGGGGCAGTCCCGACGGATTGGGTAGTGATCGACCTGTCGGAACTCTGCACTCTCCAAAGAGGCTTCGATATTACCGAGGCGACGAGATCGCCAGGAACGGTCCCGGTCTATTCGTCTTCTGGACATTCCTATTACCACAACAAGGCGATGGTGCCCCCGCCAGGCGTGGTAACCGGAAGGAAAGGGCTCCTCGGACGGGTATTTCTCATCAACGAACCATTCTGGCCGCACGACACAACGTTGTGGGCCAAGGACTTCAGGGGCAACCATCCCGCCTACGTAGCACTGGTTCTCCAAAACTTTCATCTCGAGCGTTTAGATGCGGCGACATCAGTGCCTACGCTCAATCGAAATAACCTGGCTGGCCACTCAGTAGCCATCCCAAACACCAAAGCCGAACAAGAAGCTATCGCCGAGGTGTTGAGCGACGCAGACGCGCTCGTCGAATCCCTAGAGCAACTCATTGCCAAGAAGCGCCTGCTCAAACAGGGCACCATGCAGGAATTGCTCACCGGCAAGAAGCGCCTGCCCGGTTTCGAAATCAAGCCCGGCTACAGGCAGACCAAGGCCGGGATTATCCCGCACGACTGGACTCTCGATTACATTGAGAACCTCGCTCACATCGCAACAGGCAGCAGAAACACTCAGGATCGCGTCGATGACGGCCAGTATCCGTTCTTCGTGCGGTCTCAGACTATTGAACGCATAAACAGCTACTCTTTCGATGGAGAGGCGGTTTTGACGGCAGGCGATGGCGTTGGAACAGGCAGGGTATTCCACTACATCAATGGCAAGTTCGACACCCACCAGCGTGTATACCGGATCTCCGATTTTAGTGGGCGGGTAAACGGCTCCTTTTTCTATCTCTACTTCAGTAGCAATTTCTACAGCCGAATCATGCAGATGACGGCGAAGTCATCGGTTGATTCTGTCCGTAGGGAGATGATCGCAAGAATGCTCGTCCCCCTGCCGCCCACGAAGGCCGAACAGGACGCCATCGCCAACATCCTCTCCGACATGGACGCCGAGATCGCCGCGCTCGAAGCCAAGCTCGCCAAAGCCCGCCAGATCAAGAAGGGCATGATGCAACAGCTCCTGACCGGCAGGATACGCCTCGTATGAAAGAAAGCCCGCACATCGAATGGAAGACGTCCTGGCGGGACAGCTACCTGCGATGGATCTGCGGCTTCGCCAACGCCGAGGGCGGCATGCTGGTGATCGGGCGCAACGACAAGGGCGAGGCCGTCGGTGTCAAGGACGCCGAGAAGCTCATGGAGGAGATTCCCAACAAGGTGCGGGATCTCCTGGGCATCATGGTGGACGTGAACCTGCGCCAGGTGGACAACAAGGATACGGTTGAGATCGTGGCCGAGCCCTATCCCTACCCGGTGAGCTACAAGGGCGAATACCACTACCGCAGCGGCTCCACCAAACAGACGTTGAGGGGCGCGGCCCTGGACCGCTTCCTTCTCGACAAGCAAGGACGGCATTGGGACGCGATACCGGTGCCCGGTTTCGGCCTCGAGGATCTTGCATCCCAGACCCTGGCCCATTTCCGCAAAGTGGCCGAGCGCAGCGGGCGCATGCCGGACGACCTCTTGACCGAATCCGATGCCGTGCTGATCGACAAGCTGCGCTTGCTCGACGGTGACTTGTTGAAACGAGCAGCCCTGCTGCTCTTCGGCAAAGATCCCGAACGCCTGGTCACCGGCGCATTTCTCAAGATCGGCTTCTTCCGCACCGACAGCGATCTGCTCTACCACGACGAAGTTCACGGCGATCTCTTCACTCAGATCGATCGCGGTCTCGACCTGTTGCTGACCAAGTACCTCAAGGCGGGCATCAGCTACCTTGGGCCGCAACGTATCGAGACGCCGCCAGTGCCGGAGAGAGCTTTGCGCGAAGCACTGATCAACGCCATCGCCCACAAGGACTACACCGCCGCGATCCCGGTCCAGGTCAGCGTCTACCCCGACAAACTCCTGATATGGAACCCCGGCCATTTACCTCGGGGCTGGACGCTGGCGCACTTGACCGCCAAACACGCCTCCTACCCGTTCAACCCCGACATTGCCAACGTCTTCTTTCGAGCAGCCTACCTCGAAGCCTGGGGGCGCGGCATCGATATGATCCGCAGCGCCTGCGAGGAGCACGGTTGCCCGGAGCCGCAATTGCGCTGGGACAACGGCCTTTGGATGGAGCTCGGATTCGCGGACGTGGGAGCGGAGGCCACCCCTCAGGTCACCCCCCAAGTCGCCCCCCAGGTCACCCCCCAGGTCGAGCGTCTCTTGACGGTCCTTCATGGCGACATGAGTCGGGATGCTATCCAGGCGGCGCTGAGTCTCAAAGACCGGAAGTCGTTTCGCGGGCGCTATCTGGCGCCGGCGCTGAGTGCGGGGCTCATCGCCATGACACTCCCCGACAAACCCAGCAGCCGGCTGCAGCGTTACCGGCTCACCCCGAAGGGTGAGGCCCGCCTGGCGGCACGCCAGCGAGAGGACGAACAGCCTTGAGCACCGTCGGGCAACCCGAGCGCGTCACCCAGAACCGCGTCATCGCCCTCTTCCGCGACCAGCTCGGCTACCGCTACCTCGGCGACTGGACCGACCGCCCCAACAACAGCAACCTCGAGGAGGATCTGCTCTCCGAATGGCTGACCTGGAGCGGCTACTCGGGGGCCCAGATCGGCGCCGCCCTCCACAAGCTCCGCACCGAGGCGAGCAACCACAGCCGCAACCTCTACGGTAACAACCAGGCCGTCTACGGCCTGCTGCGCTATGGCGTGCCCGTGAAGATCGAGGCGGGCGAGGTGACCGAGACCGTCCACCTCGTCAACTGGCGGGAGCCCGAGCAGAACGACTTCGCCATCGCCGAAGAGGTGACCCTCCACGGCAACCACGAGCGCCGGCCCGACCTCGTGCTGTACGTCAACGGCATCGCTGTCGGCGTGGTGGAGCTCAAGAGCAGCCGCGTCAGCATCGGCGACGGCATCCGCCAGAACCTCTCTAACCAGAAACCGGAGTTCAACGAGTGGTTCTTCAGCACCGTGCAGATCCTCTTCGCCGGCAGCGACTCCGAGGGACTCAGGTACGGCACCATCCGTACGGAAGAGAAGTACTACCTGAAGTGGAAGGAGGACGAGGACGACGACAGCGGCTACAAGCTCGACAAGTACCTGGCGAAGATGTGCGCCAAGGACCGGCTGATCGAGCTGATGCACGACTTCGTGCTCTTCGACGGCGGCGTCAAGAAGCTGCCGCGGGCGCACCAGTACTTCGGCGTCAAGGCCGCGCAGCGTCATGTCGGCCAGAAGCGGAGCGGCATCATCTGGCACACCCAGGGGAGCGGCAAAAGCATCGTCATGGTGCTGCTCGCCCGGTGGATCCTGGAGAACAACCCTGACGCCCGCGTCGCCGTCATCACCGACCGCGACGAGCTCGACAAACAGATCGAACGGGTCTTCACCGACGCGGGCGAGACCATCCATCGCACCAGCAGCGGCAGCGACCTGATGCGCCAGCTCGGCAAGGCCAAGCCGCGCCTGCTGTGCTCGCTGGTCCACAAGTTCGGCCACAAGAACGTCACCGACTTCGAGGGTTTCATCAAAGAGCTCGAATCCCGGCCCAGCCCCACCGTGGGCGAGGTCTACGTTTTCGTCGACGAGTGCCATCGCACCCAGGGCGGCAAGCTGCACCGGACCATGAAGGCCATGATGCCGGACGCGGTCTTCATCGGCTTCACTGGCACGCCCCTGCTGGCCAAAGACCGCAAGACGAGCCTGGAGGTCTTCGGCGGCTACATCCACACCTACAAGTTCAGCGAGGGCGTCGAAGACGGGGTGATTCTCGATCTCGTCTACGAGGCGCGGGACATCGATCAGCGCCTCGGCTCCGAGGACAAGATCGACGCCTGGTTCGAGGCCAAGACCCGGGGACTGAACGCCTGGCAGAAAGACGAGCTGAAGACGAAATGGGGCACCATGCAGACCGTGCTCAGCTCCCGCTCGCGCATGGGGCGGGTGGTGAGCGACCTGATCTTCGACTTCAGCGTCAAGCCGCGCCTGTCCAGCGAGCGCGGCAACGCCATCCTGGTGGCCTCCAGCATCTACGAGGCGTGCAAGTACTTCAGCCTGTTCCAGAAGACCCCGTTCAAGGACAGGTGCGCGGTGGTCACCTCGTACGACCCCCAGGCGCAGGACGTGAGCAAGGAGGAGACCGGCGCCAACACCGAGACCGACAAGCAGCTCATCTTCAATACCTACACCGAGCTGCTGAAAGACGTCGACGCCAGGCCGGGCATGAGCAGGACCGAGGCCTACGAAGAGCGGGCCAAGGGCCTGTTCACCCGGGAGCCGGCGAACATGAAGCTGTTGGTGGTGGTGGACAAGCTGCTCACCGGCTTCGACGCGCCGCCTTGCACCTACCTCTACATCGACAAGTCGATGCAGGACCACGGCCTCTTCCAGGCCATCTGCCGCGTCAACCGCCTGGACGGCGAGGACAAGGATTTCGGCTACATCGTCGACTACAAGGACCTCTTCAAGAAGGTCGAGAACGCCATCGCCGTCTACACCTCGGAGCTCGATCACAGCGCCGAAGGCCCGGACCCGGAGGTGCTGCTGCAAGATCGCCTCGAGAAGGGCCGGGAACGACTCGACAGCGCGCTCGAGGCCCTCGTCTTGCTGTGCGAGTCGGTGGAGCCGCCCGAGGGCGAGCTGGAGCACATCCACTACTTCTGCGGCAACACCGAAGTTCCGGCGGACCTCGCAGAACGGGAGCCGCGCCGGGCGGCGCTCTATCAAGCGACGGCAGCGCTGGTGCGAGCCTACGCCAACATCGCCGACGAGCTGGAAGCCGCCGGCTACAGCGATGCCGACATCACCGACATCAAGGAGCGGCTCCAACACTACCTGAGCGTCCGCGACATCATCCGCAAGGCCAGCGGCGAGACACTCGATCTCAAGGCCTACGAGGCCGACATGCGGCACCTCATCGACACCTACATCGAGGCCGACGAGCCGAGGACGATCTCGCCCTTCGATGACATGAGCCTGATGGAGCTGATCGGGAAGACCGGCATCGAAGCAGCCATCGAGTCGCAGCTGGGCGAGCTGAGCGGCAACCGCGACGCCATCGCCGAGACCATCGAGAACAACGTCCGCCGCAGGATCCTCAAGGAGCACCTGAACGATCCGGCCTTTTACGCGAGGATGTCGTCGCTGCTGGACGAGATCATCAAGACGAGGAAGGCCAAGGCCGTGGCCTACGAGGAGTACCTGAAACGCATCGCGGATCTGGCGCAGCAGGTCGATGCGGGACAGGCCGACGACACGCCCGAGCCGCTCAAAGACAGCCCGGCGCTGCGGGCTCTCTACAACAACCTGAAGGCCGCCAGGGATCTCGTGGGTGAAACGCCGGGCGAGTACTCGGAAGCCGGGAAAAGACCTGCGAGGGCGGATTTTATTGCAGGCCCGCGAGCCGAGTACTCGGACTCCGGTGACACGGCACTGGATCTGGCGCTCGAGATCGACGCGAAAGTGAAGCTGGTGCGGCCGGATGGCTGGCGCGGCGTCCAGGCCCGCGAGCAGGTCATCAAGGGCGCCCTGTTCGAGCTCCTGCAAGACGGAGCCGAAGTGGAGCGGCTCTTCTCCATTATCAAGGCGCAGGACGAGTACTGATGGCGGCGCGGATCCAGCTCGGCGACATCCCGGTGGATGTGGTTCTCAAGGACATCAAGAACGTGCATCTGAGCGTCTATCCGCCCACGGGGCGGGTGCGCATCTCGGCCCCCGAGCGCATGAGTCTCGACAACATCCGCGCCTTCGCAATCTCGAAGCTAAGCTGGATCAAGCAGCAGCAAACCAAGCTGCGCGACCAGGAACGCGAGACGCCGCGCGAGTACGTCGACCGGGAAAGCCACTACGTGTGGGGCCGGCGCTACTTGCTGACGGTCGCCGAGAGCAACGAGCCACCCTCGATCGAGCTGGATCACAGCCGGATGCTTCTACGAGCTCGTCCGGGGACAGATCGGTCCCGGAGGCAAGCCCTCGTCGAGCAATGGTACCGGGAGCAACTCAAGGCGGCCGTGCCTCCGCTCCTGGCGAAGTGGCAGCCGCTGATGGGCGTGACCGTCGAGCGATTCTTCGTGCAGCGGATGAAGACCAGGTGGGGAAGCTGCAACCACGTCGCACGCACCATCCGCCTCAACACCGAGCTCGCCAAGAAGCCGCCGGTGTGCCTCGACTACATCATCGTCCACGAGCTGGCCCACCTGCTGGAGCCGACCCACAACGCGCGCTTCGTCGCGATCATGGACAGTTTCATGCCTCAATGGCGGCACCATCGCGACGTGCTGAATCGCCTGCCGGTGCGGCGAGAGGACTGGAGCTACTGACGCCGGTTCGTCGGCTCATGCGCCCACGGGCTGGAACCCTCCGAACCTACTCCACCGTCACGCTCTTCGCCAGATTCCGCGGCTGATCGACGTCGCAGCCGCGACGCACGCCGACGTAGTAGGCGAGCAGCTGCATGGGGATGACGTTGACGATCGGCTGCAGCAGGTGGGGGACGCGCGGCACGGGGATCACTTCGTCGGCGACGCCTTCGAGGTCGGCGGGATCGCGGTCGGTGACGGCGATCACCTTGCCGTCGCGCGCCTTGACCTGCTGCATGTTGCTGCGCACCTTCTCGGCCACCCGGTCGCCGGTGGCGATCGCCACCACCGGCAGGTCGTCGTCGATGAGCGCGATCGGCCCATGCTTCATCTCGCCCGCGGGGTAGCCCTCGGCGTGGATGTAGGAGATCTCCTTCAGCTTGAGCGCGCCCTCGAGAGCGATCGGGTAGTTGATGCCACGGCCGAGATAGAGAAAATCGCTGACGCGATGGTAGCGCCGGCCGATCTGGGCGATGTGCTTCTCCTGCTCGAGCGCCTCGGCCACCGCCTGGGGCACGTGGGCCAGCGCCTCCAGGAGGTCGTGCTCCAGATCACCCCCGCGGGCCTGCCGCAGAAAGAGACCGAGCAGATACAGCGCTTCGAGCTGGGTTGTGAAGGCCTTGGTCGAGGCGACCCCGATCTCAGGCCCGGCGTGGGTGTAGATCGTACCGTCACTGAAGCGCGTCGCCTGGCTGCCGACGACGTTGCAGATCGCCACCAGCCGGGCGCCGCGCTCGCGTGCGATCTCCATCGCCGCCAGGGTGTCGGCCGTCTCGCCTGACTGCGACACCCCGATGGCGAGCACGGATTCGTCGACGATCGGGTCGCGGTAACGGTACTCGGAGCCGTAGTCGACTTCCACCGGGATGCGCGCCAGCTCCTCGAGCATGAACTTGCCCACCAGGGCCGCGTGCCAGGAGGTACCGCAGGCCAGGAGGTGGATGCGGCGCACGGCGGCCAGCTCTTCGACGGGTATCGAGAAGTGCTCGAAGCCCACCCGGGCGAGCTCGAAGTCGACGCGCGCCGCCAGGGTGTCCTGTAGCGCCTGGGGCTGCTCGTGGATCTCCTTGAGCATGAAGTGCTTGTAGCCGCCCTTCTCGATTTGCACCGGGTCCCAGTTGAGACGCTGGACGGTGCGCTCGAGAGCTGAGCCGTCGAGATTGGTGATCTCGTAGCCGTCGGCCGTGAGCCGCGCCACGTCACCGTTCTCGAGGAAGATCACCTGGCGGGTGTAGGCCAGGAGCGCCGCCGGGTCGGAGGCAAGGAAATGCTCGCCCTCCCCGAGACCGAGAAGCAGGGGCGGGCCGCGACGCGCGACCACGATCTCGCGGGTGGACTGGCTCACCGCCGCGAAGGCGTACATGCCCTCGAGCTGGCGGCAGGTCTGTCTCACAGCCGAGCGCAGGTCGCCCTCGTCGAGCAGCGAGGAAATGAGATTGGCGATCACCTCGGTGTCGGTGTCGGATGTGAAGCTCCAGCCGGCTTCCTGCAGGCGGTGCTTGATCGCCAGGAAGTTCTCGATAATGCCGTTGTGGATCAGCGCGATACGGTTCTTCGAGTCGACGATCGGGTGGGCGTTGCGCTCGAGCGGTGGACCATGGGTCGCCCAGCGGGTGTGGCCGAGACCGTGGGAGCCGGCGAGCGAGTGACCCGTGAGGGACTCCTTCAGCCGTTCGAGCTTGCCCTCGGCGCGCACGGTCTCCAGCTCGCCGTCGCGCACCACCACGACGCCGGCTGAGTCGTAGCCGCGGTATTCCAGCTTCTGCAACCCGTCGACCAGGAGGGGCACGACTTCACGGTGCCCGACGTAACCCACGATGCCGCACATTGATTGAACCCCTCTCCTGGGGTTGAAACCCCAGGCTACTTTCTATCGCCCCTGCGGGGCTAAGAGCGTTTTATCTTCTTCCGCATCCGCCTGGCCCAGCCGGGGATGTTGCGCTGGCGCGAGCGGCCCACCCCCAGTGCCTCGTCCGGGACGTCATCGGTGATCGTCGAGCCGGCGGCGGTGGTGGCCTCGCGGCCGACGCGCACCGGCGCAACCAACATGGTGTCGCTGCCGACGAACGCGCCGTCGCCGATCTCGGTCTGGTGCTTCGCCGCGCCGTCGTAATTGCAGGTAACTACGCCGGCGCCGATGTTGGCACCGTCACCGATGGTCGCGTCGCCCAGGTAAGTCAGATGGCTGGCCTTCGAGCCGGCGCCGATGCGGGTCTTCTTGACCTCGACGAAGTTGCCCACGCGCGCCCCCTCCATCAGCACCGACGCGGGCCGCAGCCGGGCGAATGGACCGACGGTGCAACCGTCAGCGACCTCCGCGCGGTCGAAGACGCTGTAGGGCTTGACTTCCACGCCGTCGGCGAGCTTCGAATCGCGGATCCAGGCACCCTGGTGGAGCACGCAACCGGCGCCGATCTCGGTCATGCCCAACAGCGACACCCCCGGATGGATCACTGTCTCAGCGCCGACCCGGACGCCGGCCTCGACCACCGTGCGCGCGGGCTCCAGGATGGTCACGCCGGCTGCCATGAGTCGAGCCATGTGGCGTTCGAGCAACGCGCGATGCGCGCGCGCCTGATCGGCGCGATCGTTGATGCCGAGGGCCTCGGATGGATCGCCAAGGCGCACCACCGAGACCGAATCACCGGCGACAGCAGCGTCCCCCACGGCGTCGGTGAGGTAGAGCTCACCCTGGGCGTTCGCTGGCTCGAGACGTCGCAGGTAGTCGAAGATCCCCGGCGACGGCAAGGCGTAGATGCCGGCGTTGCCCAGCCGCACGGCGAGCTCCTCGGGGCCCGCGTCGGGCACCTCGACGATGCGCTCGAGGTCGCCGCCGGGCCCGGTGATCACCCGGCCCAGCCAGCCTGCGTCCTCGAGCTCGGCGGCCGCCATGGCTCCCCAGCCGGCGGCGGCGGCCTCGCTCAGCCGGTCGAGGGTCTCGACCGACACCAGCGGCACGTCGCCGTAAAGCACCAGCAGGATCGCGTCTCCCTCCACGTGGGGCTCGGCCTGGGCCAGGGCATGCCCGGTGCCGAGCTGCTGATGTTGCTCGACCCACACGATGTCGCTGTCGTCGTCGATCGCCTCGCGCACCTGCTCGGCGCCGTGACCGACGACCACCAGCGTCTGCTCGCAGCCGGCACCGCGAGTCGCGTCGAGCACCCACTCGATCATCGGCCTGCCGCCCACCGGATGCAGCACCTTGGGAAGATCGGAGCGCAACCGGGTGCCTTTGCCGGCGGCCAGGACGACGGCGACGCGGCGGCTCGGAGCCAGGGTCACGCGCGAGCTCCTCGCGCGGTCTCGATCAGTCGCAGAGCCGCTCGGCTCAGCTTGGCGGGATCATGGCGGATCAGCTTGCCCTCGGCCAGCAAATCCTCCTCTACCAGCTCCACGCCCCGCGCCGCCAGAGCCTCACGGTCGACCCGAACGAGCTCTGAGCCGGCCTCGGCGTAATGTCCCAAGGTGTCTTCCGGCGGCCGGGCCGCATTTACCAGCACGCAGTCGACCAGGCGCTCACCGAGATGCTGATCGATCGCGTGGAGATGATCGAGGGCACTCATGCTGTCGGTCTCCCCAGGCTGGGTCATGAGATTGAGAATCAAGACGACCCTCGCCGAGCTACGCCTGACCGCACCCAGGATTCCGGGAATCAGCAGATTAGGCAGGATCGAAGTGTAGAGCGAGCCCGGTCCGAGCAGGATCAGGTCGGCACGCTCCAGGGCTTGCGCCGACGGCGGGAAGGCGGGGATGGCGGCGGGCAGCAGCTCGAGGTGGGTCAGGCGCTCGCCGGAGCGGCCGACCGCCGACTCGCCTTCGTAGACCTTCCCCGACGAGCCGGTGCCGCGCAGTCGGACATCGGTCAAAGTCGACGGCAGGATGCGTCCGCGCACCGAGAGAATCGACTCGGCGGTAAGGATCGCCTGGTAGAAATCGCCGGTGATGCCGGTCAGAGCGGTCAGAAAGAGGTTGCCGAACGAGTGGCCGGAGAGCCCTTCGCCGTTGGCGAAGCGATACTGGAACAGCCGCGCCAGCAGATCTTCGTCGTCGGCCAGGGCGACGATGCAGTTCCTGATGTCGCCCGGCGGCAGGACGCCGAAGTCGCGCCGCAAGCGACCCGAGGAGCCACCGTCGTCGGCCACCGTCACCACCGCGGTCAGCCGCTCCGGGCCACCCATGTGGCTCTTCAGGCCGCGCAGCAGCACGGCCAGGCCGCTGCCGCCGCCGATTGCCGCCAGGTAGGGACCGTCCGCCCCGACTTCGTGGCCGGGCGAGCTCGGGTCCGCGGGGAGAGTCACTCGAGACTCAGGGTGCCTGGACGAGCTGCGTGAACTCTTCCCGACCGTGAAGTGCCAGGAAGTCGGGGTCGTGGTAGGCATGAACGCGGTTCTTGGGCTCGAGACGGATGGCGTCTTCGAGCAGGGTCAGAGCTTCGTCTTCGGACCCCGACAGGGCCTGAATCGAGGCCATCAGGTAGGCGTAACGCTCTTCTTTCGCCGCGCCCCGCTGCTTCTTGCACAGCGCCAGCGCCTCATCCAGGTTGCCGCGGTTCTTCTCGAACACCGCGCGCAGATAGGGATCGGCGTCGTCCTTGGTCTTGTCGGTCTGCTGGCGGCAGATCTCGAGGTGCTGCCGGGCGCGATCGGCGAGGTGAATGTCCTCGGCCGCGGCGGCGGTCTTCTCCAGCAGCTTGGCGGCTTTGGCCCACTTTTTCTGGTGCAGCAGCTCGAGGGCTTCTTGAAAGCTCGCGAGCGCGGCTTCGGCATCCGCGGAGCTGGTGCCCGCGCCGGCGAGCCCGAGATCTTCGAGCTTCTGCCGGACGGACTCCGTATCGGTATGAAAACGTTGCGCCAGCTCTTCCAGACTCTGACTCTCGGCGTATCGTTTGAGATGGGCGAGCTCGGCCTTGGACCAGCGTTTCGACATCGTTAGCGATCTACCTCTTTCGGAGCTCCACGAGTATTTGCTTGGCGACGGATTTCAGGGTGTCGAAGACGCCCTTGCCATTGGGTGCTACCGCCTCGAAGGTCGGTTCGCGCTTGTAGTTGAGCACCCGGTACAGCTCGTCGGACGGCAAAGCGTTCGGGAGGTCGCGTTTGTTGAATTGAAGGGCATAAGGCAAGGTCGCCAGATCGAGCCCGTGCTGTTTGAGATTTGCTTCCAGATTGCGGATCGACTCGATGTTCGACTCCATGCGCTCCTTCTGGCTGTCGGCCACGAAGATGACGCCGTCCGCTCCCTTGAGGATCAGCTTGCGGCTGGCGTCGTAGAACACCTGGCCGGGAACCGTGTAGAGGTGGAATCGGGTAGTGAACCCTCGGATGGTACCGAGATCGAGCGGCAGGAAATCGAAGAACAGCGTGCGGTCGGTCTCGGTTGCCAGGGAAATCATCTTGCCCTTGGCGTCCGGCGACGTCTTGCTGTAGATGTACTGCAGGTTGGTCGTCTTGCCACCGAGCCCGGGGCCGTAGTAGACGATCTTGCAGTTGATCTCTTTGGCGGCGTAATTGATGAAAGTCATGGCGCGTCAGTCAAGTCGATACGAATCCATCGCTGGCGAGGTCCATCGCCGAGCTGGTCAATCGCTGAAGAGTGCGTCGATGTCGTCGTCGGTGATCTCTGAGAACGGAGTCGGTGCGGCCCCGACCTCGGTCCCCGCGCTGGCTTTCTGAGCCATGGTCTCGAAGATCTTGTCGAACTCGCCGCTGGCGCGTTTGACCCGCAGGCGGACCAAGCCCAGGGAGGAGCGCTCGTCGAAGATCACCAGCAGGATCGCGCGCTTGCCGACGATCGAGATGTGAATGTGGTCGCGCTCGCCCTCGTGAAAGAGCACCGAGAACTCGCGCTCGCCGATCAACTTGGCGAGACTGTCGGTGGCGGCCACGTTACCCGCTGTCAACGAGGCCAGCGAGGTCGTGTCGAAATTCTCGATCTCGCCTTCAGAAGCCATCTGCTGCCCGTTCTTGTCGATCAGGAAGACCGCACGGGCGTTGGAATCGTGCCGCAGCCGTTGCAGCACTTCCTCGAGAAGATGGATTTCCTCTTCGTACAGTACGAGATCCATTGATGCCATGGGTGACCTCTCAAACGGGTAAACGGAAGGTATAGCACAGCCGCACCAGAGCGTCAAAATCCAGGCCGAACAGCTCCGCGTGGCGCAGCTGGCCGGCTCCGTGGAGATCTTTGCTACCCGTCTCGGGTGGGGCTCGCGACCGACCGCCGCGCCGGGTATCGAGCGGCGAGTCGCGACATGACTATTGTCGTGCATTCGGTGCCCCGCCGCAAGCGCTGGCGCCAGTTTGCCCAGCGGGCGAGGTGCGGGTAGCATGCGTGCCTCGACCGCGAGACACGTTCCGATGCACGGAGCTCCGATGCACAGAGCACTGAGGGGCAAGGTCGCTGCCGTGGTATCTCTGGTGGTGCTGATCGCGATCACGTTGATCGCGGGCGGCACGGACGGAGGCGATTCGGCGTTTCCACACTCGGCGGAGCTACTCCTGTGGGCCCTCGTGGCGGCACTGGCAGCCCTCCACCGGCCCTTTGGCGGCCTGGCCCTCGGCTTCGGCACCCTTGCTCTGCCGCTGGCCGCGGTTCGCCTCGGGCCGGTGGCGGCGGCTCTGGTCGCGGCGCTGGCCCGCCTTGCGGCCGCCGCTCTTCAGCGGCTGGCCGCCCGCCGGCGGTCGGGCCGTCTCCCGGGGCGGGGAATCGGAGCGGCGGTAGCCGTAGCGGTAGCCACTCTGGCGGCCGCCGCCATGGCGCGCGGCGAGGCCTTCGCCACGGCCAGCTTCACCTGGCGCGCAAGCGTCCCCGCGGTGATTTACGCCCTGGTCTTCGTCGGCGTCTTCGCGGGCACCGCACGGCTCGCGGCGGCGAGGGGGCACAGCCTGTGGCCGGCGCCCGAGGGCGCGCGGCTCGCGGGGCTCGGTCTCGACACCGCCGGCTGGGTGCTCGGAACGCTGCTCGCGGATGTCGCGGGGGTCATCGGGTGGACTCGGGGCTTGCCCATTGTGCTGGCGCTCGCTCTGCTAGCCGCCGAGGCGGCGCGCAACGCGATTCTGCGCGGTGCCTCGGACCACCAGGTAGGCGATCTGAGGCGGCTGCAGCACGCGCACCGGCGGATCCTGGCCGAGACGTCGGGCATGGCCTCGGTGGCACAGCAGATCCTGGTCGAGTGTTCCAACATCCTGCCGGTCAGGTGGTACCAGTTCGAGCTGGAAGCCGAGGAGTCGGGTCAGATGAGCCTGGAACAGACGAGTTGGTCGGCAGGCCCGGATGGTCTGCTGGAGGAGGGCCAGCCGCGGCCGGAGGAGAGGCCGCCGATGTTGCCCGGCGTGCATCGCCGAGTGAGCTGGCGAGTGCTCGAGAAGGCTCTGGTGGCCGAGGGTGAAACCCTTGCCGTCGTGCGCCTGTGGTGCGACCCGCGGCAGATCGAGCCCGGTGCCGAGGAGCTGCTCACCACCCTGGTGCCGCAGATGGCCAGCTCGGTCCACCGAGCGCGACTCGACCGCGAGGCCCGTCTCGACGCCCTGACCGGAATACCGGTGCGGCGCATCCTCGACAGCCAGATGCAGCAGATCTACCGCCGGTGCTGCGAGGAGGGCCGGTCGATGGCCGTCATCATGTGCGACATCGATCACTTCAAGAAGGTCAACGACACCCACGGCCACGCCGCTGGGGACGAAGCCCTGATCCTGGTCGCCCGCGCACTCGACACCGAGCGCCGCGACGCCGATCTGCTGGCCCGCTACGGCGGCGAGGAGTTCACCTTGCTGCTCGACGCAACCTCCGGGACCGCGGCCCTGCAGTTGGCCGAGCGGCTGCGCCAGGCAGTGGGCGCCATCGATCTCGTTTACGAAGGACGCACGATTCCGCTGACGCTGTCCGCCGGCGTCGCGGCCTTCCCGGAGCTCCACATCAAGACCGCGGGCGAGCTGCTGCTCCTGGCTGACGAGGCGCTCTACGAGGCCAAGGAGGCAGGGCGTGATCGCTGCCTGTTGAACCTCGGGCGTGGCGCCTTCAAGCCGGTCTCGGGCGCCACCCGGCGCGTCCGCCAGGAGCCGGCCCAGCAGCCGCCGCGGATCTTCGGCTGAGTATTCACGCTATGATCATGTCTCTATGCCGAAGCCGACGCACTCGCTGGTGACTCTCCCGTTCCTCGCCCTGACGCTGATCGGAGGCGCGCTGGCTGCCGGCACCACCGTGGCCGAGCCGATACGCCTGTCGGCACCGGCATTCGGCACTCAGGCCGAGATCGAGGTACGGGATCTGCCGCGTGAGGCGGCCGAGGCCGCGGCTCGCAACGCCCTCGAGGAGATCTTCGATCTCAGCCATCTGCTCGCCTCTTCGGGCGCCATGCCCGGCAGCGTGGGGGCGCTCAACGCCGCCGCCGGACAGGACGAGTCGCTGGTGCTGGAAGCGCGGGTCGGAGACCTGCTGCGCCGTGGCCTGCAGTACTGCCTGTGGACGGACGGTGCTCACGGGCCCCTGGGCGGTGAGCTCTACCGGCTGTGGAACGGCGGCTTCGAGGGGGAGGTGCCGCACCCGACGGATCTGCGCACCGCGGTCATCAATGCTGACTGCGGCCGCTTGACCCTGACCTTCGGCGAGCCCGAGATCAGCGGCCGGCTGAGGGCCGGCAGCCAGGTCGACGCGGTGGGCATGAAGCGGGGCTTCGCCCTCGACCAGGCGACGCAGGTCCTGAAACAGGCCGGAGTCACCAACGCCTGGCTCGAGATCGGCGGCGTTTGGCGCGGCATCGGTGGCGGGCCCGAGGGTGAAGGTTGGCTCGCTCACCTGCCTCCGATACCGGGCACCAAGGAACCCATGGACCGGGTGTGGCTGCGCGATCAGTCGCTGGCCATCGCCAGCATCGAGCCGGTCGGTGGACAGCCATCGATCCGCTACATCGATCAGCGCACCGGCGTGCCGACTCGCGGAGTAGTAGCTGTCGTGGCGGTTACCGAGCTGGCGATGGACGCCGAGGCACTGGCCGCGACATTGTTCATCGAGGGCATGCGGGGAGGCCAGATGCGCCTCGGCGCCCTCAACCCGCGCCCGTCCGTGCTCTGGCTGCTGGGCCAGGGCAAGGGCACACCGCTGCAATCGACCTACCGCTGGTCGGAGCTGCCGCGAGAGCGGCATCGACGTCGTTATTAGCGCCCAAGGTCTCTCTGGTGTAGGGGCCGCCCAATGTGGCGGCCCGCCGGCGGCGGATGCCGGCGTGCCTCAGCGATCGTCGATCGACACGTAGGCCCGCTCGGTCGCGCCGGTGTAGATCTGCCGCGGCCGATTGATCTTGGTTTTGGGATCCTCGCGCATTTCCTTCCACTGCGAGATCCAGCCCGGCAGCCGCCCGAGGGCGAACATGACGGTGAACATCTTGGTCGGGATGCCCATGGCGCTGTAGATGATGCCGCTGTAGAAGTCGACGTTGGGGTAGAGGCGCCGCTCGATGAAGAACTCGTCCTCGAGCGCGACCTTTTCTAGATTCCTGGCGATCTCGAGTAGGGGTTCGTCAACCCCGAGCTGGTCGAGCACAGCGTCGGCCGCCTCTTTGAGGATCCTGGCCCGGGGATCGAAGTTCTTGTAGACCCGGTGGCCGAAGCCCATCAGGCGGAAGCCGGAAGACTTGTCCTTCGCCTTGTCGACGTACTTCTGGTAGTTGTCGCCGTCCGCGTGGATCATCTTCAGCATCTCGATGACCTTCTGGTTGGCGCCGCCGTGGAGCGGGCCCCACAGGGCGCTGATACCGGCCGCGATCGAGACGTAGAGATTGGCGTGGCTCGAGCCCACCATGCGCACGGTCGAGGTGCTGCAGTTCTGCTCGTGATCAGCATGCAGGATCAGCAGCAGGTTGAGCGCCCGCTCGACCACGGGGTTCACCGTGTAGGGCTCGGCCGGTACCGCGAACATCATGTGCAAGAAGTTCTCGGTGTAGCTCATGTCGTTGCGCGGATAGATGAACGGCTGGCCGATCGCTTTCTTGTAGGACAGCGCGGCGATGGTCGGCGCCTTGGCGATCAGCCGCATGATGTTGACGTCGAGGCGATCCTCCAGGTGGGCATGTGGATAGTAAGTGGCCAGCGAGGTCACCATCGACGACAGAATCGCCATCGGGTGCGCGGTCGGCGGATAGCCCTCGAAGAGCTTCTTCATGTCTTCGTGGAGCATGCTGTGGTAGGTCAGCCCCCGGTTGAACTCCTCGAGCTGCTGGCCGCCGGGGAGCTCGCCGTAGATCAGCAGGTAGCAGACCTCGCTGAAACTCGCCTGTTTGGCGAGCTGCTCGATCGGGTAGCCACGGTAGCGCAGGATTCCCTTCTCACCGTTGATGAAGGTGATGGCGCTCTGGCAGCTGCCGGTATTGCCATAACCCGAATCGAGGGTGATGGCGCGGCTCTGCGCCCGGAACTTCGAGATGTCGATTCCGACCTCGTCCTCGGAGCCGACCACGGTCGGCAACTCGTACTCTTTTTCGTCGAGAAGGATTTTGGCGTTGCCCATCCATTGCTCCTGAAGCCTCGATCGGTGGCCGTACCGCACGCCCAGCGAGGCGTGTTTTCTGAGGTGTCGTCGAACCGGGTCGGCCCGCGTCGCAAAGCGGCGTGGGGGCTCTTCAGTTTATCTTTGCCACCTCTCGATCGCAAGTTGCAACGGGGCCGGCAGCCGCGCGGTCAGCCGCGCTCCAGGCGCGCCAGGTCCTCGGGTGTGTTGAGGTTGGCGAACAGGCGTTCAGGAGCGCCGAAGGCGGCGAGCTCGGGACCTTCGAGCCAGCACACTTCGAGACTCGACGAGCGCAGCAGGGCATAGAGAGCGAAACGGCCGCCCTCGACCGCCGAAGCCAGGGCGTCGAGCGCCGCGACGCGGTAGAGCGCGCACAATGGCTCGGTGCCCCGGTGCCAGCGCGGCACGACGGCGTCCGCTTCGCCGCGGAGGGCGAGGCGTTCGAGCAGGGCGGCGGGAACGGCCGGCAAGTCACAGGCCAGCACCAGCAGGTCGCGGCCAGGCCGTGCATCAGCAGCGCCGAGGATGCCCGCGGCCGGGCCGGCGCCGGGGCCGTCGGCGAGCGACAGACGGGAGACCGAGACGCCCCGGCCGCGGTCGGCCACCACCACCTCGGCCGCCACGTCCGCCAGACGCGAGGCCGCGCGTTCCACCAGGCTCTCGCCCCGGAGCTCGAGGCGCGCCTTGTCGCGGCCCATGCGCCTCGACGCCCCGCCGGCCAGGACCACGCCCACGACACCCGACGATGAACGGCTGCTCATTCCCCTGCAGTTCCTCTGGTATGATTCGTCTCTGCTCGCCTCGGCTCGAGCCGAGCAGCCACATCCAAACCCCCAGCGATCATCGAACCCACGGCGCGTGGCTCACCGCGCGGTCCGTCGGGCAGCCAGCTGATCGCGCCGGCCGGCCTCCGGCCACCCAGGAGGAGAACATCATGCACGCTACCATCCATACCAACAAGGGCGATATCCGGCTCGAGCTCGCCCCGGAGAAGACGCCGCTGACAGTGGCCAACTTCGTCAACCTGGCGAGTCGCGGCTTCTATGACGGCGTCGCCTTTCACCGGGTGATCGACAACTTCATGGTCCAGGGCGGCGACCCCACGGGTACCGGCTCCGGCGGCCCGGGCTACCGTTTCGAGGATGAGATCACCGACTTGGGCCACGACGGCCCCGGCGTCCTGTCGATGGCTAACGCCGGCCCCGGCACCAACGGCAGCCAGTTCTTCATCACCCATGTCGAAACGCCGTGGCTCGACGGCAAGCACACGGTCTTCGGCCGGGTGGTCTCCGGGCTGGACGTGGTCAACAGCGTCGCCCAGGGCGATGCCATCAGCAACGTCACGATCGAAGGCGAATCGCCGGCGCTGGCGGGCCAACAAGGCCGCGTCGACGAGTGGAACGGCATTCTCGACGCGCGTTAGCGCCCCAGCGTTAGCGCCCCAGAAACTCGAGCTTGCAAGCTGCTAGTCGTCTTCTCGGACGATCTTGCGGGCCTGCAGGCCCTTGGCGCTCTCGACCAACTCGAAGCTCACGCGCTCACCTTCGGTGAGCGCGTCGTCATCGCCGCCTGGCACCTCGGAGTGGTGGACGAAGACGTCCTCCGCTTCCGCCTCGTCGCCGTCACGGCGAATGAAGCCGTAGCCCTTGGCGATGCTGTACCACTTGACGGTGCCGCGTTCTGAGACGGCCTCCGTCTCCTGGGCGGTTCCGCGCTCAGCTTCGCTGTCGTTGCCCTGATCTGACACGGCGACTCGAGGATGGGAGGAGAAGGGATGGTGCCGAAGGCCGGACTCGAACCGGCACGGGTATTACCCCACACGGCCCTCAACCGTGCGCGTCTACCAAAATTCCGCCACTTCGGCGTTGCTCGAATTCTACTACAGGTCTTCCAGCGAAGACAGTAGCCCGCTCAGGGCTCGGACCCTTCGCCGTCTCCTTCACCCGGGGCGTCCTCACTCGGTCCTTCCTCGCCGGTACCGTCCTCGGCCGCGACGCCTTCGTCGAACTCCTCGGCCTCGGGCAAGATTCCGGCGTCCTCGGGCTCGGCCTCGGGCAGGGCACCTTCGGCCTCCACGGCCTCCTCGGTCGCCGCTTCTTCCTCGACCGCCGGCACTTCGCTCATCACCGAGCTGCCGTCGCCCTGTTTCTGCAGGACGCCGATGGTCAGCGTCGTGAGGATGAAGCCGATGAAGCCGTAGACCGTCATCTTGTGGAGCAGGGTGGCGGCGCCGCGAGCGCCGAAGGCGGTCATGGTGCCACCACCGCCGAACACCGAGAGGTCGGCGCCCTTGCCCTGCTGCAACAGGACGACCAGGATCAGGAACAGACAGATCACGACGTGGACTACGTAGAACAGGTAGATCATTGCGGGTGAGTCCTTCGGATGGATGGGTCGGGGGGAACGCCTCAGCGGGCCGCGTCGGCGCAAACGTTGATGATAGCCAGGAATTTCTCGGAGTCAAGACTGGCGCCGCCCACCAGGAAGCCGTCGATGTCCGGCTGGGCGATCAGATCTTTGACGTTTCCGGGGTTGGCGGAGCCGCCGTAGAGGATACGGGTGGACGCCGCCCGCTCCTCGCCCGCCAGACCCGAGAGCTCGCGGCGCAGGAAGGCGTGGGCCTCCTGCGCGATCTCCGGGGATGCCGTCTCGCCGGTGCCGATCGCCCACACCGGCTCATAGGCGATCTCGTAAGCCGGCGGTTTCTCGGCCAGGGCGGCCACGAGCTGACGCCGCATCACTTCGAAGGCGTGACCACCCCGGCGCTCCTCCAGCGATTCGCCCAGGCAGATGACCGGCAACAGACTGTGCTCGGTGGCCGCGCGCGCCTTGCGGCCGACCAGCGCGTCGTCCTCGCCGTGGTCCTGGCGTCGCTCGCTGTGGCCGCACAGCACCCAGCCGCAGCCGGCGTCGGCCAGCTGCACGCCGGACAGGTCGCCGGTGTGGGCACCGGAGGCGGCCGGATGGATGTCCTGGCCACCGACCGCCACGCCGGAGCCCTTGAGCTCGCGCGCCGCGGCCTGGATCAGGGTCGCCGACGGGAAGAGTACGACGTCGGCGGCAGGCGGCGCGTCGAGCGCTCCCGCGAGCGCTCGGCAGAACGCTTCGGCGTCACGTCGCAGGAGATTCATCTTCCAGTTGCCTGCCGCGATCGGTCGTCGGTCTCCGGTGCTCATCGTTCTCGTACGGCCCTTCGGTGGGTTCGTGGTCGGAGGCGGGCCGCGCATTCTACTCTATTCGCCGTTCGTGTATCCGCCGTCGTGGGCACACTCCTTGCTAGGCTATTCAGTCGACAGTGATTCTGAAACGTCCTCGGGAGCATGCGGACATGTCGTTGCGACTTCGGCTCTTTCTACTCTTCGGCGGTCTGGTGGCGTTGCTGGTGCTGGCCCAGTGGTGGTGGGTGCGCGTCCTGACCCGCGATCTCCACTCCGAGCTCGACCAGGTGGTCCACTCGGTGGGCAGCTCGGTCGTGGCCTTCTTCGGGGACCCCGACTCAGAGCCGCTCCATCGCAAGATGGTGGAGTGCCCCGACGGCGAGGACTGCGACGACATGCAGGTCACCCGTGTCGGTGTCGTCCGCCTGGGCGCCGAGAGTGAAGAAGGCACAGAGCACAAGACCGTGATCCGCAAGCTCCGCTGGCAACGCCAGAACGAGGATTCTGCGGAGACCAAGGTTCTGGAAGAAGAGGTGGTCCTGAAGGAGGAGGCCCACGCCTCGGATCACTATTCCTTCGCCTACGTCCAGGACCATACGAGCAGCGCCGGCGACGCCGACCCGACGAAGCTCGATACCCACGTCAAAGTCCACATCGAACACCATGACGGGGAGAGCTACCTTTGGATGGGCGGACCGAATGTCGAACGCCGCTTCCAGATCCCGCAGCAGGGCTTCCAGAACAAGCTGGAGCGATTCTCGGGACGGCTGGTGTTCGGCTCGATGGGCTTCCTTGCCCTGGGCCTGGTGCTTGCAGGGGCGGTGGCGCACCGAGTCACGGCCCCCTTGCGACGACTGTCCGACGCCGCGGTCCAGATCGGCGACGGGGCTCTGGGCACCCGCGTGGCGGATCCCGGCGCCGGCGAAGTCGGCCAGGCGATCGAGGCCTTCAACCGCATGTCGAGCCGCCTCGAGGAGCTCGACGCGCGCGCCCGTTCGCTCGAGGCCAACAAGCACCTGGGCGAGATCGGCGAGATCGCCCGCGGCCTGGCCCACACCTTGCGCAATCCGCTGAACGCGCTCAGCCTGTCGGTTGACGAGTTGGCAGCGCCGAGCGCCGAGCCCAGCACCGACAAGACATCTCCGGGGCTGGCCGAATCGGCACGCCGGCAGATCCGGCGCATCGATCAGAGCATCCGCTCCTTCCTGGCGTTGGCCTCCCAGAGCGGCGGCGTGCTGACAGACGTGGCGGTCGGCGAGCTGATCGAAGACGTCGCGCTGGAGGCGCTCCAGGACGGCCGCGGCAAGGCACGGCTCGATCTCGAGCTGGCCGAGGATCTGCCTCGACTCTGCGCCGTCGAGCCGGAGCTGCGGGCGGTGCTGCAGGCGCTGGTGGTCAACGCTGTCGAGGCCAGCCCCGAGGGTGGCCGGGTGACCATACGTGCCGAGGCGGCGGGCGACCATCGCCTGGCGATCGAGATCGATGACGAGGGCCCGGGATTGGCGCCCGAGGTGCGCGAGCGGCTGTTCACGCCCCACCTCTCGACCAAAGCCAACGGCTCGGGCATGGGCCTGTTCCTGGCCCACCGCATCACCACCAACCGCTACGGCGGCGCCCTCGATCTGCTCGACCGCGAGGAGGGCGGCACCCGCGTCGTTCTGGAGCTGGGCGAACGCGTCGCCTCCCCGCAGGAGACCGGCGATGAGTGAGACCCGAGTCCTGGTGGTCGAAGACGAGGCGGACCAGCGGAGCCTGGTGTCGAGCATCCTGAGGTCGCGCAAGTACCTGGTGGCCGAGGCCGAGTCGCTGGCCGCGGCGCGCGTCCAGCTCGAGGCCTCGCCAGTGGATCTGGTGCTCTCGGACTGGAAGCTGCCCGACGGCGACGGCACCGAGCTGCTTCAGGAGGTGCGCGCCGAGCACCCCGGAGTGGCGTTCATCACGGTGACCGCCTACGGCACGATCGCGCGCGCGGTCGAGGCCATCCGCCTCGGGGCCGACGACTACCTGGCCAAACCCTTCGAGCGCCAGGCGTTGCTGCTGGCGATCGAAAAGGTTCTGCGCTCGAGGCGGCTGGAGGACGAGAACCGGCGGCTGGCCGAGGAGCTCGGCGAGCGCGACCGGCTGGTGGATCTGGTGGGCAGCGCGCCGAGCATGCAGCGCCTCTTCCACCGGGTCGAGAAGCTGGCCGCCACCGACGCCACTATCCTGCTGACCGGCGAGAGCGGCACCGGCAAAGAGCTGGCCGCCCGCGCCCTGCACGCGCTGTCGCGCCGTGCCGAGGGGCCGTTCGTAGCGGTCAACTGTGCCGCCATCCCCGAAGGCCTGCTCGAGTCCGAGTTCTTCGGCGTCGAGAAGGGCGCCTACACCGGGGCCGACCGCAGCCGGCCGGGCAACTTCGCCGCAGCCGACGGCGGCAGCCTGTTCCTCGACGAGGTCGGCGAGCTGCCGACGGCGATCCAGCCCAAGCTGCTGCGGGTGCTGCAGGAGGGGCGCTTCACGCCGGTCGGCGGCAGCCGCGAGCAGGCCGCCGACGTGCGTATCCTGGCCGCCACCAACCGCGACCTGACAGTCGAGGTGGAGGCCGGGCGGTTCCGTGAAGACCTCTACTACCGCCTCAACGTCGTGCCGCTTCAGATGCCGCCGCTGCGCGATCGCCGCGAGGACGTTCCGCGCCTGGTGGAGCACTTCACCGCCCGCGCCGCCCGCCGCCACGGCGTGCGTGTTGGACCGTTCCCGGCCGGGGTGCAGAGGCGCCTGCTGGACCACAGCTGGCCGGGCAACGTGCGTGAGCTGGGCAATGCCGTCGAACGGTTGGTGCTGCTGGCCGAGGACGGCCGCGTCTCGGCCGACGACCTGCCGGCCGAGGTCACCCGGCCGGCCAGGAGCGCCAACGGCTTCCAGCTGCCCCCGGGGGGGCTGTCGTGGGAAGCGCACGAACGCTCCTGCCTTCAGCAGGCGCTGGAACACGCCGCCGGTAACCGCGCCCAGGCGGCCCGCCTGCTCGACTTGCCATACAAGGCGTTCCTGTATCGGCTCGAGAAGCACGGCCTGAGCTGATCCCGATATCGGCCACCGTCTCCCCATTTCGGGAACCACCCAAGCCCGAAGGACACCCAGGAACGAGGGATACGCCTTGGCACGACCATTGCTGTAACAGACACTCACGAGGCAAAATGCCCGATCGGAATCATCCAACCGTACACGGAGGACATGCAGTGAAAACCATCCATGCCATCCTTGCCGTCGCCTGCGCGACGTTGCTCATCGCGGCGGCCGGCTTCGCCGCCGACGAGACTGAGATCGAGAAACGCATCCAGATCAAGATCGCAGCCGACGACGAGATGATCGCGATCGACGCCGACGACATGGAAGTCGGCGAGACGCGCCAGAGCTTCACCGAGTCGGGTAAAGAGGTGTTGATCACCCGTACCGAGGGCGGCTTCGACCTGGAGGTCGACGGCAAAGAGATCGACCTCGGACTGGGCGGCGAGGGCCACCACTCGGTCTTCAACATACACGGCGACCAGGACGCCAAGGTGATCATCAAGAAGATGCATGGCGGAGAAGGCCACGGCTACTCCTTCATCCACACCGACAAGGACCACGTGGAGCACCACGGCGAGGGCGGTGCTCATGGAGAAGGCCACGGCGAGCACGTCTTCGTGCACAAGGGCGATGTCGGCGACGACTTCGTGTGGGTCCAGCAGGCCAGCGCCGCCGACCACCTGATCGAGTCGGGCGTGCTCGACGATCTCGATGAGGAGAAACGTCAGGAGATTCTCGACGCCCTGAAGGAGATCGAGCCGAGCCAGAAGAAGGTGATCGTGGAGATTCACAAAGAGATCCACGAAGAGCACGACGACGAGCAGTAGCTCGCCCGCGTATCGTCCCGCTCTCTCCTCGAAGCCGGTGCCGCTCTCCGCGGCACCGGCTTTCTTCGCTTCCGGCCTCATGATTCGATCATCGTTCCCTCAGGCACGGCGTGCCCGGGTGCGCTACGCTGGTAGACGTCATGCGTGCCCTCGACCGCAAGCTGCTGCGCGACCTCTGGCGGATCAAGAGCCAGGGCCTGGCCATCGCCCTGGTGATCGCCTCCGGGGTTGCGATGTGCATCATGATGCTGGTGTGCTTCGAGTCGCTGCGGGCGACCCAGCAGACCTACTACCAGCGGTACCGCTTCGCCGACGTCTTCGCCGGCCTGAAACGCGCGCCGCTGTCGCTGGCCGAGCGCATCGCCGCCATCCCCGGAGTGGAGCGCGTCGCCACCCGCGTGGTGTTCGACGTCACCCTCGACATCGAGGGCCTGTCCGAGCCGGCCACCGGGCGCCTGATCTCGATCCCGGTCCCCCACCGCGAGACGCTCGACGACGTCGCGGTGCTGAGCGGGCGCTACCCCGAGCCCGGCAGGCCCGACGAGGTGTTGGTGAGCCAGGGGTTCGCGCTGGCCCGCGCCGCCGGCCCCGGCGACACCGTGGCGGCGGTGGTGAACGGCCGCCGGCGCGAGCTCGAGATCGTCGGCGTGGCGCTGTCGCCCGAATACGTCTACACCATCCGCCCGGGCGACCTGATGCCCGACGACAGCCGCTTCGCCTTGTTCTGGATGGACGAGCGCGCCCTGGCCGCCGCCTTCGACATGGAGGGCGGTTTCAACGACGTCACCCTGAAGCTGGCCCCCGGTGCCGAAGAACGTGAGGTGATCGCCAGCCTCGATCGCCTGCTCGAGCCCTACGGCGGCCTCGGCGCCGTGCCGCGCTCGCTCCAGGTCTCCCACTGGTGGCTGGAGGACCAGCTGCGCCAGCTCAAGGATATGGGCCTGATCGTGCCGATCATTTTCCTCGCCGTGGCGGCCTTCCTGCTGAGCGTGGTGATGAGCCGCATCGTAACGGTGCAGCGACCGCAGATCGCGGCGCTCAAGGCCCTGGGGTACTCGAACTACGAGATCGCGCGCCATTACGCGCTGTCGGCCGTCGCCGTCGCGCTCCTCGGCGTGGCGATCGGCGTCGCCGCCGGCTCGTGGCTGGCCACCGGCATGATGGGCATCATGAACGAGTTCTTCCGCTTCCCGTTCCTGGTCTATCGCTTCTCACCGACGGTGCTGCTGGGCGCCGCCCTGGTGAGCCTGGCGGCGGCGCTGCTGGGCTCGGCGAGCGCGGTACGGCGCGCCGTGTCGCTGCCGCCTGCCGAGGCCATGCGGCCCGAGCCCCCGGCCAGCTACAGCCGCACCTGGCTGGAGCGCGCCGGCCTCACCTCGTGGCTGTCGCAGCCAGCGCGCATGGTGCTGCGCAACCTGCGCCGCCGCCCGGGGCGCGCGCTTACCTCGATCGCCGGCATCGCCGCGTCGGCCTCCATCCTGATCGTCGGCCTGTTCATGATCGGCGCCATGGACGAGATGCTCGACGTGCAGTTCAACGTCGTCCAACGGCAGGACTTGACGGTAACCTTCGTGCAGCCGGTCTCGGGACGGGCGCTGCACGAGATCGAGCGTCTGCCCGGCGTGATGGCGTCGGAGTCGATGCGCTCTGTGCCCGTGCGCCTGCGCCACGGCCACCGCTCGCGGCAGGCGGCGATCACCGGCCTGGCCGCGGGCTCGCGGCTACAACGCGTGATCGACTCCTCGGAAGCGCCCGTCGACCTGCCGCCCGAAGGCATCGTGCTGTCGGCCACCCTCGCCGAGAAGCTGGAGATCGAGGCCGGCGACGACCTCACCGTCGAGGTGCTCGAGGGCGCTCGCCCGGTGCGCAAGGTACGGGTCACCGCCCTGGTGGACGAGTACATGGGCATGTCTGTCTACATGGAGATCGGCGCCCTGCGCCGGCTGATGGGAGAGGGCGAGAGCCTCTCGGGCGCCTTCCTGGAGGTCGACCCGGCCCGCGCCGAGGAGCTCTACGACCGCCTCAAGGCCCTGCCCCGGGTCGCCGGCGTCGCGGTCCGCTCGGCGATGATCGAAAGCTTCGACAAGTCGGTGAAGCAATTCATCGGCTCGACCATCTTCTTCAACGTCCTGTTCGCCGCCATCATCGCCTTCGGCGTGGTCTACAACACCGCGCGCATCTCACTCTCAGAGCGCGCCCGCGAGCTCGCCAGCCTGCGCGTTCTGGGCTTCACCCGCGCCGAGATCTCCTCCATCCTGCTCGGCGAGCTGGCGCTCCTCACCCTCCTCGCCGTGCCCGTCGGCCTCGTCCTCGGCTACGGCTTCGCCGCCCTCGCCGTCACCGCCTGGGAGACCGAGATCTATCGCATCCCCCTCGTCGTCTCGAGCCAGGTCTACGCCGCCTCCGCCATCACCGTCATCGTCGCCGCCACCGTCTCGGCCCTGGTGGTGAGAAGGCGCCTCGACCGTCTGAACCTCGTCGAGGCGCTCAAGACGCGGGAGTGAGGCCCCCGCAAAGCAGCAAACCCCCTGCAATGGGAGCCGACGGCGACCGTCGTCGTCGGCTTCCTGAGCCCGAGGAACCTCCCGATAACCGTCATCGGCGGCTCCCTGAGCCTCGGGAACGTCCCGGCGACCGTCATCGGCGGCTTCTCCGAGCTCAGGGACGTCCCGAAAGAGGTCGTTCGAGGCGTCCTGGAGCGCGGATCTGCTCGATTTCGGGCCTCCAGGGCGCCGATTCCACACTTTCGGGCAAACGATCCACACTTCCCGACAAGCGAGGCCAAACGGGAAAGACCACTTCCACTCGCAGCCGAACTTGCAAATTAGAAATTCATTTCTATAATGCAAGAGTGATCTCGCGCCTGATCCACCCGCATCTCCAAGAGCTCCTGGCCGCCTACCCGGCGGCGGCCCTCGTCGGTCCCCGCCAAAGCGGCAAGACGACTCTGGCGCAGTCGCTGGGCGGCATCTACTTCGACCTCGAGCAGGAGCCCGAGCGCCTGCGACTCGACCTCGAGTGGAACGACGTGCTCGCCTCCGACCGCCTGGTCGTTCTGGACGAGGCGCAAACATGGCCCGACGTGTTCCCCCGGCTCCGCGGAGCGATCGACAGCGAACGCGGGCGCAACGGCCGCTTCTTGATCCTGGGCTCGGTCTCCCCATCTCTGATGACCCAGGTCTCCGAGTCGTTGGCCGGACGCCTGGCGCTGGTCGAGCTGACACCGTTCCTATGGCCCGAGTTGGAAAGCGAGGCCGCGAGACAGCGGCTCTGGCTCTGTGGAGGATTTCCGGGCGGCGGCATACTGGAAGCGCGGCAATATCCTCGATGGCAACGCGACTACTTGACCCTCCTGACCCAGCGCGATCTTCCGAGTTGGGGCCTGCCCGCCCGACCTCAGACGACCGATCGTCTGGTGCGCATGCTCGCCGCCATGCACGGTCAGGTGTGGAACGCATCGCAAGTCGGCAAGAGCCTCGGCCTTTCGTATCACACCGTCAACAGCTACCTCGACTACTTCGTCGGCGCCTTCCTCGTTCGCCGCCTCCAGTCTTACCAGGCCAACATCAAGAAGCGCCTGGTCAAGAGCCCCAAGCTCTACTGGCGCGACAGTGGGTTGGTGCATTCGCTGCTGAACGTCACGGATCGACGTGCGCTGCTGGCCCAACCGTGGGTCGGCTCGAGCTGGGAAGGTTTCGTGATCGAGCAGATCATCGGCTTCCTGTCCACTCTCGGACGGCATTTCGAACCCTACTATTTCCGGACCAGCGACCAGCACGAAGTCGATCTCGTGCTGGAGATCGAAGGAGAGCTGTGGGCGATCGAGGCCAAGCTCACGGCATCACCCAGCCCCGCACAGATGGGTAGGCTCGACCGTGTTTCGGAGATGATCGGTGCTTCCCGGCGCTTTCTGGTTTCACAGACCCCCGATCCGTCGGGCGACGAGACCCGCGGATCGTACAACCTGCCTTCTCTGATCGAGCTGCTCCGACGCCGGTACTTGCTGAGCTAGGAGCCTGCGTATTGGCGCCACTGTGGTGCTGTGAGAGCACGCTTTCCTTTCGTGTCGTGAATGATTATCATTCACGACATGAATGATTATCATTCATACCTGCCGCGCTGTACAGAGGCCCTGATCGCCAGAGCACTGGCCACTTTTCCGGTGGTGGTGCTGACCGGCGCCCGCCAGACCGGCAAGAGCACACTCGCCCGGCACCTCGGCCGCGGCACCGATCGCGAGTACGTCACCCTCGACGATCTGGAGATCCTGGACCGGGCTCGCCGCGAGCCCGACGCGCTGGTGGCCAGCGCCGACCGCCTGACGATCGACGAGGTCCAACGCTCACCGGAGCTGTTGCTGGCGGTGAAGCGGCGGGTCGACGAGGAGCGCACGTCCGGACGCTTCCTGCTCACCGGGTCCGCGAACCTGCTGCTGATGCATCGCGTTTCGGAGACCCTGGCCGGGCGCGCCGTCCATCTCAGCTTGTGGCCGCTGACCCGGCGCGAGCAGCTCGGTCAGGGCCGCGCGGGGCTCTGGAGCGACCTGTTCGAGGCCCCGGACACGGACTGGCCCGAGCTTCTTCGAGCCTCGGGCCGCGCCGACGAAGACTGGCAGAGCCTCGCCGTGAGGGGAGGCTATCCGGTGCCTGCCCACCAGCTGCAGCATCCCGACGAGCGCTCTCTGTGGTACGCCGGTTACACCCAGACCTACCTGGAGCGGGATCTCCAGGAACTCTCGGCGATCAGCTCCCTGGCGGACTTCAGGCGCCTGATGCGGGCCGCCTGCCTACGTCTCGGCAACCTGATCAACCAGACCGACCTCGGGCGCGACGTAGGGCTCTCGCAGCCCACCGTTCACCGCCATCTGGCCCTGCTGGAGACCTCCTACCAGCTCGTCCGCCTGCCAGCTTACGCCGTCAACCGGACCAAGCGACTGATCAAGAGCCCGAAGCTCTTCTGGTCGGACACCGGCCTAGCCCTGCATCTCGCCGGCGAGCGAGAGCCGCGGGGCGCGCATCTCGAGAACCTGGTGCTCACCGACCTGCTGGCCTGGCGATCCACCGAGATCGACGCGCCGGAGATCCTCTACTGGCGCACGACCACCGGCGAAGAGGTGGACCTGGTCGTCGAATGGGGCGGGCAGCTCCTACCGATCGAAGTCAAGTCGACCACGCGGCCCCGCCTCCGCGACACGACAGCGCTCCGGACCTTCCGTGCCGAATACCCCGAAACGGCACGGGCTGGCCTGCTGATCCACGCTGGCGAGGAGGTCCAGTGGCTGGCGGACGGCATGCTGGCGGCGCCGTGGTGGGCGATCTTCTGAGCGGGTTGGCCCCACGAGGTCGACCTCTACCAGCCTGGTTCTCCGTACTTGGTCAGTCCAAGCTGGGGGCAGGTGGGAGACGATGGCACTGACGTTGGTCACCGCGGTCTGGAAGACAGGCTCGATCCACTTCTGGATCACCTGGCTCGGCTGCAGGTTGACCTTGAATCCGGTCTTGTACGACACCGGCTTGGGGCCCAGGGGGAAGTCCGGGTTGGTCGCCCAATAGTAGGTGGTGAAGCTCTGACCGCCGGGTGCCTCGTGGATCGAGGTGAGCCTGAAGACGTAGGAACCGATCGACAGCTCGAGCACCGGCGCGCAACCGTTCTCGTTCAGAGCGCCGGACCACACCGGCGTGGAGCTGCGCCGCTCGGTGCTTGATCTGCGCGCCGCGCCGCTCGAGGGCCGGACTCTGAGCGAGGCCCTGTGCCAGCTCGCGGACGAAGCGGGGGAAGGCGTCGGCTACTCGGGCCCCGGCTCCGACCAACCCTTGCCCTCCCACGTCGAGGTCACCATGGCTCGCCGATCCGTTACGCCTACCTGGCCGAGCCTCACCCGGCGCTCGACGCCTACCAGACGCTCTTCGCCCGCATCCCGGGCAGCGCCGAGATGCCGTCGGCCGGCCGGCCGTTCACCGAGCGGGTGGTGGCCGGCCACCTGATCCTGCCGCGGGCTGCCTGATCGTTGCCTCGACGGGCCGCGCCCTGGCTATCGCTGCTGGCGTAACTCCTGCCGGACACGATCGGCCAGAAAGATCTTGAGCAGCGATTGGTAGGGCACGTCACGCCGGTTGGCGAGCATCTTCAGATTGTCGAGCAGAGACTCTGGGAGACGCAGCGAGATCGTCTTGGTCGACGGCTTGAGGCCAGGCGCGGAGAACCGCCTCGTTTGACGCCAGTCGACGTACTCAGTCGAGTCTGCCTTCGCCCAGAACTCGCGTTCTTCGTCTTCCGTCTCAAACCTCGGGATCGGCCTCAAGCTCTTCTGCCCTGGCATCTTCGTATCGCCGCCTTTCTCGGGGTGTCATCTCGCGGGCCGAGATCACGCGAATCAGCTCGCCACGTAGTGTGAAGACCACGAAGAGGTCGTGGCCCGCATCGGTATGGCCCAGCGCGTAGAGCCGATCTTCGTCATCCGAGTGTTCCCAGTCTTCACCGACAACCAACGGCTGATTGAAGAAGACCTGCTCGCATTCGGTCCAGGAAACTCGATGCCGAATCCAGTTCTTGTCGACATTTCCTTCGTCCCACTGGAATCCCTTGGTTCGTTCGAGGTTTCCCATTCAGACCGCCCATGCAAGTATATGACGGTCGTATACAGGCGACAAGACAGCGCGGCGACGTTCACACGGGCTTCCTGAAAAGGACACGCGGGACCCGGCGGTGGCCCCGCATCGTCGTCCATTGCTCCAGCTGCTAGAAGCCGATGCGGACGTCGAATACCGCCCGGCCGTCGCGGAAGACGCCGCGCCCGAAGAAGCTGCCCTCACAGTAGGCGTGGGGGTAGTACTCCACCCCGTACTCGGAGTACACCGGGAAACGATAGATGTCGTGATGGTGCCGGTGTTGCGAGTAGTAGACCCTGCCGTGGTGATACGGCCGGTAGCTGTGGAGCAGGTGGTGCGCGATCGCCCGCGGGACCTCGAAGTGGCGCCGGTGACGATAGCGATCGTTCCGGTAGTCGTTCTTGTAGTACCGGTGACGCGGGGACTGGTAGTAGCCGCGATGCCGATCGTGGTGCCGGTAGGAACGGCCCTGGTCGTACCGGTGTTGACTCCGGTGACGGTCGACGCGGCAGGAGCCGCCGCCGTGGTCATGGCCACGATGGCGATCGTACCGCTGCTTGCCGTGGTGACCGCGATGGTTGGCGGCGGCGTAGCCGTCGTTGCCGTGGCTCTGCGCGCTGCTGTACTCGTACTGGCGATCGCTGTCGTCGTCGGCCAGCGCGACGCCGGTGCCGGCGAAGAGCAGGGCGAGGAGTGCCGCGCTCCAGGTCAGGAGCCGGCGGCGGAAACGTGGGTGGTTGTTACTGGGCTTCATGATGTACCTCCTGCCCAGGCTCGATTGCGAATTCCGGGCCAGGCCGGCAAACCATGGATTTCCGGGCGTTCGCGGCGCGACTCTCGGCGGACTGCGCCGAGAGTCGTCACCTATGGAGGACGACTCGTCACAGGCTAGACGCCGCCGACCCCTGTCGCCCCGAAGACGCCACCAACCAACCGCGCTCAGCTCCACTGAGTCAGCTCCAGAGTGGCGGAGCGGGCACGGCGTCAGCGCCGGCGAGCAGGTCGCCCGAGGCGAGGATCCGCGCGTCGCCCTCGAGTACCAGAGGCCCCTCTCCCCCGCCCCGCACGCTCAGCTCGTAGCCCCCCGAGGTCAACGCCGAGGCCGGCAGCTCGAGCCGCCCGGCGGCGGTGCCGGCGGCCACCGTTGCCACCACGCCGGTACCGCAAGCCAGCGTCTCCGCCTCCACGCCGCGCTCGAAGGTGCGGAGCTCGCAGTGCCCGGGGGCCACGTAGCGCACGAAGTTCACGTTGGCGCCGTCGGCGCCGAGATCGGGGTGGCGGCGCAGCGGCGCGCCGAGCTCGGCAACCGGAGCATCCCTCAGGCTCTCGGGCCACGGAAGCACGAAGTGCGGCACGCCGACGCGCAGGTAGAAACCGTCGTGGCGCTGGCCACTCCACTCCAGCGACCTGGCCTCCGGCCGGCCGACGATGTCGGGCAGCTCGACCGCGACCCGGTCGTCCCCCGTGCGCCGTGCCCGCAGAACGCCGGCGTCGGTCACCAGCTCCACCTTACCGTCGCCCCAGCCGAGGTGCAGGGCCAGGCGCGCGGCGCAGCGGCTGCCGTTGAGGCACAGGTCGGCACGGCTGCCGTCGGCGTTGTAGTGCCTCATACGCGCGCCGCCTCGCCGGCGCTCCAGGGTGAAAACGCCGTCGGCGCCCAGCGACAGGCCGCGCCGGCACCAGGCGCGCACCTGGGCCTCGTGGGGCTCGGCCGCCGGCCCGACCAGGGCGACGAAGTCGTTGCCGGCCCCCGAGAGCTTGAAGAAGGGGGACCCGCTCACGGTGACCCACTCAGCGTGCAGTCGTCTCGACCGGCGCGCTCAGCTCGCTCTCGTTGCCCTCCCGGTCGATCACCTGGATCCGGTAGGCGTAGGTCAGACCGCTGGCGAGGTTGCGGTCGAGGTACTCGGTCGACGCCACCGGTTCGTCAGTGATGCGGTGGAAGTTGCGGCTCGGCTCGCGGCGGTAGATCACGTAGCCCACCACGTCGTCGGCCGCCGACGGATCCCAGCGCAGGCGGATCGAGGCGCGCTCGGCCAGCGCCACCAGGTTCTTGGGCAACGGCGGCGCGAAACGATCTTCGTACTCGATCTCGCGCTCACCACCCTGGTCGCTGTGGATCACCGGATCGAGGCTGGCCACCGCGCGCACGGTGTAGATGTAGCGCCGGTCGTAGCGGGCGCTGCGATCCAGATAGGTGCGGTTCTCGCCCTTCACCCGCTTGACGGCGTCACCGTAGCCACGGATCTGCGCCTCGCGGCGGAAAACGTCGAAGCTCACCGGATCCTCGTCGGCTTCCCAGCTGACCTCGATGCCGCCGGCCCTCGCCGCCACCTGGAGATTGCCGGGCGCCGGTGGCGGCTCGGTGGGAACCAGGGTAACCCGGTTCGAGACCGACGACGTCTCGTCGCCCTTCGAGGTGCGCACGGCGAAGATGTTGGCCACCGGCTCTGCCGGCAGATCCTCGGCCAGGGGCAGCCGGAACTGGATCCGGTCGCCGACCACCGCGGCCGCCAGCTCGGTGCCGCGCAGCGTCAGCAGGCTCTGGGCTCCGGCCTCGAACTCGCGCGCGTCGGCCGAAGGCAGCGGCACCGCCGGATCCGCCGCGCTCGGGGCCGGCTTGATCAGCTGCTGCAGCTCCACAGAATCGATACCGCCCAGCGTCATGCCGCTGACGGTGACGGACGGGTACGCCATGTCGAGCAGGATCTGGCGTCCCTGCTGGCGGACCTCGAGATCGCTGGTGGTCAGCGGGATGTTGCGCAGCGGCGGCAGCGGGTTGCCCTTCTTGCCGCAGGCGAGGAGCGGCAGGATGAGACCGGCCACGAGCAACGCGGCGGTAAGCGACGTGGCCGGGCGCACGGGGATAGGGGTCGCGGGGGTGGATTCAAAGGACATAGCGGCTCAGATCCTCGTCTTTGGCGATGTCGGCCAGCGCCGAGCGCACGTACTCTCCGTCCACCGACACCTCCTGGTCGCCCATCTCGGGCGCCTGGAACGAGATCTCCTCGAGCAGCTTCTCCATCAGCGTCGCCAGGCGGCGGGCGCCGATGTTCTCGGTCTGCGAGTTGACCTCGACGGCCAACCGCGCGATCTCTTCGACGGCGTCGGGACGAAACGACAACTCGACTCCCTCGGTGGCAAGCAGCGCCGTGTACTGCTTGGTCAGCGACGCCTCGGGCTCGGTAAGGATGCGGACGAACTCTTCCTTGCCGAGATCGTCGAGCTCGACCCGGATCGGCAGGCGGCCCTGGAGCTCCGGGATCAGATCGGACGGTTTGGAGACGTGGAAGGCGCCAGCGGCGATGAACAGGATGTGGTCGGTCTTGACCATGCCGTACTTGGTGGTGACGGTGGTGCCCTCGACGATCGGCAACAGGTCCCGCTGCACGCCCTCGCGTGACACGTCGGGCCCGCGGCCGCCCTCGCGGCCGGCGACCTTGTCGATCTCGTCGAGGAAGATCAGGCCGCCCTGCTCCACCCGGCGGATGGCCTCGCCCGCCACCTGCCGCTGGTCGATCAGCTTCTCGGCCTCCTGCTGCTTCAGGATCTCCCGTGCCTCGGCGACGGTCACCTGCTGCTGGCGGCGCCGGCCGAAGAGCCCGGGCATCATCTCCTTCAAGTTGATGCCGACTTCCTCGACCCCGCCCTGGGGGGTAAACATCTCGAGGCTGGGGTAGCGGGTCTCCTCGACCTCGATCTCCACCTTGCGGTGATCGAGCTTGCCGGCCCGCAACCGCTCACGGAACTTCTCGCGGGTGGGCGACAGGTCGGGCTCCTCGCCGGGCATCACGCCCGGGGTGAGCGGATCGGGGAGCAGCAGGTGGAGCAGGCGGTCCTCGGCGCGCTCGGCGGCCGACTGCTGCACGACCCGGCGCTTCTCGTCCTTCACCAGGGCGACGGCGATTTCGGTCAGGTCGCGGATCATCGATTCGCAATCGCGGCCGACGTAGCCGACCTCGGTGAACTTGCTGGCCTCGACCTTGAGAAACGGCGACCGCGCCAGCTTGGCGAGGCGGCGGGCAATCTCGGTCTTGCCGACGCCGGTGGCGCCGATCATCAGGATGTTCTTGGGGTAGATCTCGTCCGCCATGAAGCCCTGGATCTGCTGGCGCCGCCAGCGGTTGCGTAGGGCGATGGCGACCGCGCGCTTGGCGGCCTTCTGGCCGACCACGAACTTGTCGAGCTCGGTGACGATCTGGCGCGGCGCGAGATCCTCGATGGCGGCATCCGCCGGCACCTCGTCGGCCGGCGAGGCGGCGGCCGCGGTCGGCCGGCTGGCTCCGCCGGTCTGAACTTTGGTCATGGAGTCTAGAGCTCCTCGATCGTCAAGTGATCGTTGGTGTAGATACAGATGTCGGCCGCGATCTTCATCGACTCCTCCACGATCTCCCGGGGCGCGAGATCGGTGTGGCGCATCAGGGCGCGGGCCGCGGCCAACGCGTAATTCGAGCCCGAGCCGATGGCCAGGACGCCGGCCTCGTCGGGCTGGATCAGATCGCCGGTGCCCGACATGAGGAAGCTCTGCTCCTTGTTGGCGATGATCATCATCGCCTGGAGCTGCCGAAGCACGCGGTCGGTGCGCCAGTCCTTGGCCAGCTCGACCACCGCCCGCTCGAGGTTCCCCTGGTATTCGTCGAGCTTGGCCTCGAAGCGGGTGTAGAGCGCCAGGCCGTCGGCGGCACCGCCGGCGAAGCCGACCAGCACCGAGCCGCCCTTGCCGGCACGCTTGACCTTGCTGGCGGTACTCTTGATCACGGTGTCCTGCAGCGTCACCTGGCCGTCCGAGGCCATGACGGTCTGACCGTCGCGGCGAACGAGGAGCACGGTGGTGGAACGGGTCGGGCTCATGAGGCGGGGGATTCTACCTGATCTTGGCGCGGGGGTGGCTTTCGCGGTAGATGCGCAGCATGCGCTCGATCTCGACGTGGGTGTAGCGCTGGGTGGTGGCCAGCGAGCTGTGGCCGAGCAGCTCCTGGATCGTCCGCAGGTCGGCGCCTTCTTCGAGCAGGTGAGTGGCGAAGGTATGGCGCAGGGTGTGGGGATGTACGCCGGCCGGGATGCCGGCGGCGGCGGCGCGGCGGTCGATCATGCGCCGCACCGAGCGGTCCGAGAGCCGGACGCCGCGCTGGCTCAGGAACACCGGCTCGTCCTCGTCGTCCTCGGCAGGGCGATGCCTGACGCGTAGCTCCGGCCAGTCCCGGCGCCAGACCTCGAGAGCCTCGGTGGCCGGGGCGCCGAAGGGCACCATGCGCTCCTTGCCGCCCTTGCCGAGCACTCGCAGCACCCGGGCGCCGAGATCGACGTCGGGCCAGTCGAGGCCCACCAGCTCGCCGACCCGCAGGCCGGCGGCATAGAGCACCTCGAGCACCGCCCGATCGCGCCGCTCCAGCGGCCCCTCCCCCACCGAGGTCTCGATCAGGCTCTCGACCTCGCCAGGCCGCAGGTGACGCGGCAGCGTCTTCTCCTGCTTGGGCGAGCGCACGCCGGTGGCCGGGTTGGCCTCCAAGCGGCCACGCAGGCAAGCAAAGCGGAACAGGCTCCTGACCGCCGACAGCGCCCGCGCCTGACTGCGCCGGGAGAGATCGCGGCGGGTCATCGCCGCCAGGAACGCCCGCACGGCGACGGGCTCGACGTCCTCGGGCGCGATGTCCCCGGGGCGGACGTTCAGATAGTCACGGGCCAGGAATGTCAGGAAACGGTCGAGGTCGCCGCTGTAGGCGCGCAACGTGTTGGCGGACAGGTTCCGCTCGAGGTCGAGGTGCTCGAGGAAATCGTGGATCAGCTTGTTCATGGGCTTACCGAACCGCGGCCTCGGCAACCCCTTCCTCGGCGGCCTCCCGTTCGCCGCGTATCAGCGCAGACCTGTTCGCCGTCATCCACCGCCCGAGCTCCGCCGACGCCCGCTCGGCGTAGACCCGGCGGCGTTCCCGCTTCTTGATCCTCCCGCCTTCGAGCGGCTCGAACAGCCCGTAGTTGATGTTGGCAGGCTGGAAGTGCTTCGCTTTGGACTCGGTGAGGTGGCGCGCCAGCGCCCCGAGCGCGGTGGTCGCGGGCAACGGCAGGGGTTCGCTCCCTCGACCCTCGAGGGTCAGGTAGAGCGCGATCAGCAGACCGGTGGCGGCGGACTCCAGGTAGCCCTCGACACCGGTGATCTGCCCGGCCAGGCGGACCCGGGGATGGTTCTTCAGACGGTAGAGCTCGTCGAGGTGGACCGGAGCGTTGACGAACGTGTTGCGGTGGATCTGCCCCAGACGCTCGAAGCGCGCCTTGCCGAGCCCGGGAATCATGCGCAGCACCCGCTTCTGCTCGCCCCAGGTCATGCGCGACTGGAAGCCCACCAGGTTGTAGTGGCTGCGGGCGAGGTTCTCCTGCCGCAGCTGCACCACCGCGTAGGGGCGCGTACCGTCCGGCTGGGTCAGCCCCACCGGCTTCATCGGGCCGAAGCGCAGCGTGTCGACGCCCCGGCGCGCCATCTCCTCGATCGGCAGGCAGCCCTCGAAGAACAGTTTCTTCTCGAAGTCGTGCAGCTCCATCACCTCTGCCCCGACCAGGGCCTCCTGAAACGCCAGGTACTGCTCGCGGTCGAGCGGCGCGTTCAAGTAGTCGTCGCCGCCCTTGCCGTAGCGCGAGGCTGCGAAGAGCTGGTCGTGGTCCAGACTCTCGGTGTCGACGATCGGCGCGATGGCGTCGTAGAAATACAGGTACTCGTCGCCCAACAGCTCGGCCAGCACCGCGGACATGGCGTCCGAGGTCAGCGGGCCGGTGGCCAGCACCACGTCGCCGTCCGGCAGCTCCGTGACCTCGCGCCGCCGGATCTCGATCAAGGGCTCGGCCTCGAGCGCGGCGGTGACCCGCTGCGCGTAGCGCTCCCGATCCACCGCCAGCGCGCCCCCAGCCGGCACCGCCGCGGCCCGCGCCGAGCCGATGATCAGCGACGAGAACGCTTCCATCTCGCGCTTCAACACTCCCGCGGCATGGTGCGGATCGTCGCTGCGGAACGAATTGCTGCACACCAGCTCGGCGAATTCGCCGGTATGGTGCGCCGGCGTCGGTCGCTCCGGCCGCATCTCGTGCAGCACCACCGGCAATCCCCGCCGCGCAAGCTGGTACGCGCACTCGCTGCCTGCCAGCCCACCACCTACAACATGGGTCTCTTCCGCCGTAGACATCACCAATCGATTATAGGTCCTGAGCGGACGTCCGCGGCTGCAACCAGCCTCTAGCACCGCAGGTACACCGGCCCAGGTTCCCGCCGCACCCATCCGGCGAGCTCCAGCTCCAGCAACGCCCCCAGGATCTGATCCACCGCCGCCCCCACCCGACCCGCGATCTCCTCCACCGTCCGCCCGCTCACTGGCGACAGCGCCGCCACCACCTTGCCGGCGGTCCCGGCCGGCGGCTCGCGCTCCGGTTCTGCCGCCACCGGCTCGGGCTCGGGCACCGTCTCCGACGCCGGGAACAACTGCTGCTGCACCCCGATCGACAGACTCTCCAAGACGTCGCGCGGCTCGCGGGCCATGAGCGCCCCGTCCGCGATCAACCCGTTGGTCCCGCGCGAGCGCGGATCGACGATGCGCCCTGGCACGGCATAGACATCACGGCCCAGCTCGAGCGCGTGGTGGGCGGTGATCAGCGAGCCCGACTTGAGGGTCGCCTGAACCACCAGGGTGCCGACGCCGAGCGCGGCGATCACCCGGTTGCGCACCGGGAACCGCCAGGCCCGCGGCTCGGCGCCGGGCGGGAACTCGCTCACCACGGCGCCGCTGGCGGCGATCTCGGCGGCCAGTCGGGCGTTGCCCCGCGGGTAGTCGACGTCGACGCCGCAGCCGAGCACGGCGACAGTCTCGCCCCCGGCGTCGAGCGCCGCGCGATGGGCCACGGTGTCGACGCCGCGAGCAAAGCCGGAGACCACGGTGACGCCAGCCGCGGCCAGCTGACGGCCGAAGAGACGCGCCGCGTCCTCGCCGTAGCCGTCCATCTTGCGCGAGCCGACGATTGCAACCGCCGGGCCCGTGGGCAGCTTGCCTCGGCAATAGAGCACCGGCGGTGGCAGAGCGAGATCGAGCAGCGCCGACGGGTAGTCCGGATCGAGCCGGGTCAAGTGGCGGCAACCGAGACGCGCGGCGAGGCGCAGCTCGCACTCCAGCAGCTCGGGCGCGCGAGCCACCTGCTCGAGCGCCCGGCGCAGCTGCCGCAGCGGCACGCCGAGCGCGGCCGCCCGGCGGGCCGTGGCCTCGGCCGGGCGCAGGTGCCTCCAGTGCTCGAGCACGCCGGCCAGGCGACACAGGGCGGCTCGACTCGTCTTCTCGGTCGAGTTCAGTGCGATCAGCAGCTCACGAGGATCCATGATTCTCCTTTCATCGAAGAGCGCCGGCATTCGAGTTGCTAAGAGGCGCCTACTAATGAAAGACGAAAAAACCTCGTCCGATCTCGCGATTGGCGCGAAAAAGATGACTGGAGGCTTCACGCTGGTGTGGAAGGACCCTGAACGCTGGGGTGGAAGGACCCTGAGCCGGGGCGAACGGTCCGTCGTGGGGAATCCGCCCCGAAGGGGCGTCGTATATACTCCACGGAGGACCGCATCGCTACGGAGAAAACGTCTTCCGAGAAGTCCGAGACTTCCACGACAGTGGCGCTTACCCCGGTGCAAAACCTGGAACCGAGCCCGTCCTGAAAGAGAGAATCCAGATGAAGCGGCGTACCACCATCGGCACCCTGACCCTGGCGACCTGCCTGCTCGCACTGTTGCTCGCCGGGGCCAAGAAGCCGCCGCCGAATACCGCGGAGTCCCAGCTCGCCTTCGGTGTCGAGATGGCCAAGCGCGGCTTGTGGAGCGAGGCCTTGTTCAGGTTCAAACAGGCCCAACGTCTGAGCCCGAGCAACCCCCGCATCCTCAACAACATGGCCGTCGCCTACGAGGCCCTGGGCAACTTCGAGAAGGCGCTCGACTACTACCAGGAAGCGATCAAGTCCGACCCGACCAACAGGGAGCTGAAGCGCAACTACTCGCGCTTCGTCGAGTTCTACCGCGCGTTCAAGCCCGTCGAGCAGGAGGCCGCGGCGCCGCGGCGCCCGGCACCCGGGACTCCGGCCTCCGGTTCATGAGGCGCTCGACCCTGAGGACGGGATCGACCTCTCGCGACGACAATGTCGTCGCCGAGCCGCGAAGGATTCGCCCCACGGAAGGCATCTCAGATACAGAGGAGCCGTAAGCACGATGATCATCAAAGACGAGAGCACAGTCTCAATCCCCGCGAGGACCGCGCTGGTGGCGCTGCTGCTGCTTCCGGCCCTCGTACCGGTGGCCGAGGCTGCGACGACCGAGGTCAAGCTCACCCTGCCGGTGCGAGCGCGCCTCGATCTGGCAGGCCGCAAAACCATCGCGCCGGCGCCCTTCATCATGGTGAGCCGCGAGGGCGAGGGCCGGATCCCCGGCCGCGACATCGACGTCCAGGGCGAGTTCGAGCGCTATCTATTCAAGCTCGTGCGCCGCGAGACGGACCTCAAGGTGATCGAGGTCGGGCCGCTCGACTACCCCACCTACGATCTCGACATGCTGGGCCGCGATCAGGACTTCTGGCGCGCTCTGGGAGAACGCACTCAGGCCGACCTGATCCTCGCCGGCAGTCTCGACTTCGACATTCAAGACCGCAGCGGCTACCGGCGGGAGGAGTATGTCTCGCCCTTCGACGGCCAGGTCTACCAGCGGCAGGTGCTGGTGGAGGAGACCGGGTTCGAGTACGACATCGTCATGCAGGTCTATGACGGCATCACCGGAGAGCTCCTCTACTCCGACAATTTCAAGGACTTCAAGCAGTACGAGGGCGAGAGCGCCGACCCCCTGTCGGGCATGTTCCAGAACCTCTACTCGTTGGAAGACCGGATCGTCGGCATCTTCGCCCAGAAAGAAGTCGAGGCGACCCGCATCCTTTTCGCGGATTGAAGATTGTTCATTGCAGAACGACAGCTAGGCGCCCAACGAATCAGGCAAAGGAGGTCCCCGTGACCCGAGTCTCCACCCCGTCTCCCACCGCCCGATCCCTGGCTTCGCGAGCGGCGCTGCCGCTCGTGGCACTGCTGCTCGTGACCTCGCTCGCTGTCGCGCCGGCCGGCGGTCAGCTGCTCAACAGCTTCGGCAAGAACAAGATCCAGTACCGCGATTTCGACTGGAAGATCTACCACTCCCAGCATTTCGACATCTACTACTACGAGACCGAGGAGCACCTGCTCGAGAAGACCGCCTCGTTCGCCGAGAGCGCCTACGACGAGCTCTCCCGCACCTTCGACTACCAGATTCAGGATCCGACGCCGCTGATCGTCTACTCCACTCATTCGGCGTTCCTGCAGAATAACGTCATCCTGAACGGCATCCCGGAAGGCGTCGGGGCGTTCGCCACCTCCAACCGCTTCCGAATGGTGCTGCCGCTGGATCTGCCGGATCCGCAGTTGATGGCGTTGATCCGCCACGAGCTGACCCACATTTTCCAGTACCACATCCTCTCGCGCGGCAAGATCGGCGCCGGCCTGCGCGGCCAGCCCCCCCAGTGGTTCATGGAAGGCATGGCGAGCTACTTCGGTGACGACGAGACCCCCGGCGACCGCAAGTTCATGGTCGACGCGGTTGTCAACGACAACATCCCGTCGGTACAGGCGTTGGGCGGCGGCTTCTTCGCCTACCGCTACGGCCACGCGGTCTTCGACTACATCGAGGAACGCTGGGGTAAGGAGGCGGTGCTCGACTTGATCTACGAGTTCCGCAACACCCTGGGCTCGCGTATCGGCAAGGCGATCGAGCGCACCTTCCGTATGGACGTCGAGGACTTCGACGCCGAGTTCCGCCGCTGGGCGCGCCAGAAGTACCTGCCGACGCTGCTCGAGACCGGTGAGCCCGGCGACTTCGGCAAACCGTTCCGACTCGAGCCCGGCACCTTCGGCGGCCAGGAGTTCTCCCCCGCGGCCTCGCCCTCGGGCGACCTGGTGGCCTCGATCACCACTGACAAGGGCGAGGTCGACGTGTCGCTGTTCGACGCCCCCAAACGGCGCCGGATCCGCACCCTGACCAAGGGCTTCGACCGCCAGATCAAAAACATCTCGGTGCACACCAGCCGTCAGCTCGGCTCGGATCTGGCGTTCTCGCCCGACGGCAACTACATCGCCGCTTTCGCCCGCCGCGAGGGGGGCTTCAGCCTGATCCTGATCGACGTCATCAACGGCGGTCTGAGCAAGATCATCGACATGGAGATCGAGCAGCAGCGCTCGCCGTCGTTCCACCCCGACGGCCAGTCGGTGGTCTTCGGCGGCAACTACAACGGCCAGTTCGACATCTTCGCGATCGACCTCGACAGCTACGACATCACCAACCTCACCAACGACGAGTTCTTCGACGCCGCGCCGGCCTACTCGCCCGACGGCCGCTGGCTGACCTACACCTCGTTCGTCGGCGAGTACGCTCAGATCTTCCGCGCCTCGACGGCGGATCTCTCCCAGCGCTACCAGCTGACCAGCGGCGAGTTCCACAACAAGGAGCCCGCCTACTCGGCCGAGGGCGATCGGATCTACTTCACCTCCAACCGCACCGGCGCCGACAACATCTTCGGCCTGGACCTGGAGAGGAAGGAGCTCACCCAGTACACCAACGCCGTCACCGGCTGTGACCGGCCCACGGTGCTGCCGCTGCCCGAGGGCGGCGAGCGGCTGGTGTACTCCGGTTACTGGAAGGGCCGCTTCGATCTGTTCATGACCGACGTCGAGGAACCGCTGACCGAACCCGTGCCGGTGCAAATCGCCTCCGAGCCGGCGGCGATGGGCGAGCTCGAGCGCTACGAGCCGGACATCGAGGTCACCGTCGACGAAGACAAGATCGATCCTTACGGCGGCTTCAAGTTCTTCCTCGAAGACGCCCAGAATTACATCGGTGTCGACAGCGACCAGGTGTTCATCGGCCGGGTGCTGCTGTCGTTCACCGACTACCTGGGCGACCGGCGGATCATCCTCAACGTCGCCGCCGTCGACGCGCTGTCGGACTTCGACGCCATCTACTTCAACCAGCGCAAACGCCAGCAATGGGCGGGCCGGCTGTTCGACCGGCGGGTCTACGCCTTCAGCCCCGAGTTCGACGACGAGGGCTTCGTCCGCGACTTCAACCGCAATCAGATCTACGGCATCACCGGTGCCGAGTATCTGCGCGTCTTCCCGCTGTCGTTCAACCGGCGCTTCGAGCTCACCGGCGGCGCCTATTTCCGCGAGTTCGACACGTTCAGTACCGCGGTCGACAGCACCGGCGACCAGAAGCTCGTGATCGCGCCGCGCTCCGACGTCTACCCGCAGATCCGTGCCGGCTTCGTCTCCGACACCACGATCTACAACAACTGGGGGCCGGTCGGCGGCCACCGCGTGCGGATGCAGGCGTCCTGGGCTCCGGACTTCGACAAGGAAGGCCCCGACATCACGCCTGAGCAGGCGATCCAACTGATTCTCGCGGGGATCGAGCCGGCCTTCGGCAGCACCGACTCGAGCACTCTGGTCACCAACGTGTCGCTCGACGCGCGCAAGTACCTGCCGGTCACCCGGCGTATGAACTTCGCCTTCCGCTTCTTCGGCTATTCGTCGACCGGCAACGCTCCCGAGCCGGTCTACATCGGTGGCCTCGACACGATCCGCGGCTTCAACATTCGCTCGATCGGCGGCTTCCGGGCCTTCTACGGCAATGTCGAGTTCCGCTTCCCGCTGATCGACCAGCTGGTCCTGCCGTTCATTGCCTTCCAGGGCATCCGCGGCAATATCTTCTTCGATATCGGCGGCGCCTGGTTCCCGGAGGTCGACGACTTCGACTTCGTGGACGACGAGGACCGTCTGGAAGACGCCATTGCGTCCTACGGCTTCGGCCTCTCCTTCAGGGCCTTCGGCATGAACCTCAACTGGGACTTCGCCAAGCGCTACGACCTGAAGGATTCCGACGGCGGCTTCGAGACCGGCTTCTGGATCGGCAACCGCTTCTAGGTGACCGCCCGGAGGGGCAGATCGTAGAGCCCGGGGCAACTGCCCCGGGTTTTTGCGGTAGACTCACCGCTCACCTCCGACTGGGCATCATGGCAGTAGCGGAACTCCAGCAGCGGCTCGAGGAGTACGAGAGTCTTCTCGAGATCAGCGTCGAGCTCGCCGGCAGCCTCGACATCGAGCAGGTCCTGGAGCTCGCCATGGACCGCGCGGAGAGGCTTTGCCGCGCCGAGACGAGCTCGATCTGGGAGGTCGACGGGGGCCGCGAAGAGCTATTCTTCCGCATCGTCCGGGGCACCGCCGCGGACGAGATCCGCCACCGCCGGGTGCCTATGGGCGAGGGCCTCGTCGGCCGGGTGGCGATGTCCGGCGAGGCCGAGATCGTCGACGACGTGACCGCCGACCCCCAGTGGCGCGGCGAGCTCTCGGGCACCTTCAAGACCAAGGCGGTGCTGACCGTGCCGCTCAAGGCGCACGCCAGGGTGGTGGGTGTCCTCCAGCTGCTGAATCCCATCGGCAAGCTGACCTTCTCGGCCGACGACCTGGAGCGCATGCGTCTGTTCGCCGCTCCGCTCGGCCAGGCGATCGACAACGCCCGCCTCTACTCCCTGCTCAAGGGCCAGTTCGTCGACTCCGTGACGGCGCTGGCCGAAGCGATCGAAAAGCGCGACCCCTACACCGGTGGTCACATTCAGCGGGTGGTGTTGTATTCATTGCTCCTGGGCTTCGAGATGGGCCTCTCCCACGAGGAGCTGGAAGAGCTGCGCTTGGCGTCGACGCTCCACGACGTCGGCAAGATCGCGGTCCCCGACGACGTGTTGCGCAAGCCCGCGCCGCTTTCCGACAGCGAGCTGCGGATCATGCAGCGCCATACCATCGACGGCGCCGACATCGTGTCGAGGATCCGCGAGCTGCGCGGCATCCTGCCGGGGGTTCGCAGTCACCACGAGCGCCTCGACGGCAAAGGCTACCCAGACGGCCTGGACGACGCCGAGATCCCCATGGCGGCGCGGATCATCGCGGTCGCCGACACCTACGACGCGGTCACCAGCAGCCGGCCGTACCGTTCGGCCATGGCGCCCGAAGCCGCGGCCGACGAAATCTACAGCGGCGCCGGCACGCAATTCTGCCCCGAGGTGGTGGCGGCGTTCAAGCGCCTGATGGAGCGTAGTGACTTTCGCGTGGCGGCTGGCGAGAGGTTGCAGCGTTCCTTGTTCGGCGATGGCGAGCAGAGGTAGAATATGGAATCTCTACCGTACTTTCATGACGCTTCTTGCCCCTATGCTGTCCGGCGAAATCGAGCCAGCACATTGCCTCTTCGCTCATGAAGCGATGACCGGCGTGGCACGCCCCCGCATCCTGAGGCTGGCCATCCGATGAAGATCGAGGTCCTGGGAGCGTACGGCGGCCAGAGCCCGGAGTGCCGCCTGACCTGTCTGCTGATCAACGACCGCATCGCGCTCGATGCCGGCTCGCTGTCGCAATCACTGCCGATCGAGCGGCAGGCCGAGGTCCGCCGCATCCTGATCTCCCACTCCCACATGGACCACACGGCCTCGATTCCGTTCTTCATCGAGAACGTCTTCGGCCGCGGTCAGCAGACCATCGACATCCACACCTCCGCGGCGACCGAGTACGCGATCCGCAAGTACCTGTTCAACAACGCCACCTGGCCGGACTTCACCCGCATTCCGAATCACCTGCTGCCGGCGGTCAAGTTCCACGAGCTGGAAGACGACGTGCCGGTCGAGCTCGACGGCGTGCGTATCACCCCGGTCCCGGTCGATCATCTGGTGCCGACCCACGGCTTCCTGATCGAACAGGGCGGCAAGGCGGTGCTGTGGTCGAGCGACACCGGCCCGACTCTGCGTCTCTGGCAGGTCGCCAACAGCACCCGCAACCTGCAGGCGGTGTGCATCGACACCAGCTTCGACAACTCGCTTCAGCAGATCGCCGACGTCTCGTTCCACCTCACCCCGAGGACGCTGGCGCAAGAGCTCGAGAAGCTCGAAAACCGGGTACCGATCCTACTCCATCATCTGAAGCCGCCGTGCGTCGCGCAGATCCGCGCCGAGGTGCGCCAGATGAAGAACCCGGACATCGACTTCCTCGAGCAGGGCAAGGTCTACGAATTCTGACGCCACATCATCCGGGGTGCCCGGCGCCTCGCAACCCAACATCTTGGGCTCCCCGGAAACTTGGCGCTAGCCATCGCGCCCATGATCGGCTAGGCTTGAGACCGTCTCGAGCGACTTCCTTCTGACGCCTCAGCGGATCATTCACGACCGGTAGAAGTACGGCGACACCATGCGCTTGGCGGTTCTGGGTTCGGGCAGCGGGGGCAATTCTCTGATCATCGAGTCGGCGGGCAAGCGCCTGCTGCTCGATGTCGGGTTCTCCTGTCGTCAGATCGAACAACGGCTCGCCGGCCTGGGCGTGGACCTGGAGCAGGTCGACGCGCTGCTGCTGACCCACGAGCACCAGGACCACTGCCGAGGCGCCGACGTGATGCTGCGGCGCTACGGCCTGCCGACCTACGCCACCCAGGGGACCCTCGACGGCGCCGGCCTGAGCGCCGAAGCGGTCGGTGAAGTGCGAGCGATCCGCTCGGGCAAGCCGTTCGAAGTTTCCGAGGCACCAGGGTTCTGGGTCGAGGCCTTCGGCATTCCCCACGACGCCCGGGAGCCGGTGGGATTCGTGATCGAGGACGCCGAAGGCTGCCGCATCGGCCTGGCGGCCGACCTGGGCAGCCGCAGCCAACTGGCGTGGGGCCGCCTCCAGGATCTGGACTGCCTGGTGATCGAGACCAACCACGACCTCCAGATGTTGCGCACCGGGCCCTATCCCTGGCACCTCAAACAGCGGGTCGCTGGCCGCCACGGCCACCTGTCGAACCGCGAGGCCGCCGACGGCGTCGCCGAGCTGCTCTCGGATCGCCTGAGCTCGGTGGTGCTCTACCATCTCTCCGAGACCAACAACCTGCCCGCCCTGGCGGCCGAGGCGGTCGGAGACAGGCTCGACCGCGACGGCTCGGCGGCACGGGTCGTGGTGACCCGGCAGCACGAGCCGACCCCGTGGATCGAGATTCAGCGCGGCGCCCACTCCCTGGCCAGCGGTGCCTGGCGGCAGGGCACGTTGTTCTGACGATCACGTTCTCCTGTTATCTCAGTCTCCAGTATCGAAGTCCTCAGTATCGCAGTTTCGAAAGTCGCAGTCCTTGAAGAGGGAGCACACAATGGGTTTGTCCACGAACAGTCAGGGCGACGGTCGCAGGGCCGGGCACCGGGGGTGACGCGATGGCGGTCAAAGCAAGAATCACGGTCTATCCGCGTCCGGAGATCCTCGACCCGCAGGGCAAGGCGATCACCGGCGCTCTCGGACGCCTCGGCTTCGGTCAGGTCACCGACGTGCGCGCCGGCAAGAGCTTCGAGATCGAGTTGTCGAAGAAGGGCAGGAACGTCGAGAAGGTGCTGGCTCAGATGTGCGAGCAGCTGCTGGCGAACACCCTGATCGAGGACTACTCGGTCGAGCTGCTCGACGGAGGGGCGAAAAAATGAGGTGCGGGGTGGTCGTCTTCCCGGGCAGCAACTGCGACCACGACGTCTACCACGTGCTCAAGCACGTCCTGGATCAAGAAGTCCTGTTCCTGTGGCACGGCGACGCCGACCTGCGCGATTGCCAGCTGGTGGTGCTACCCGGGGGCTTCTCCTACGGCGACTACCTGCGTGCCGGCGCCATGGCGGTGCACTCGCCGATCCTGGAGGAAGTGCGGCGACACGCAGAGTCCGGCGGCCAGGTGCTGGGCATTTGCAACGGCTTCCAGATCCTGCTCGAGACGGGCCTGCTCGACGGCGCCATGCGCCGCAATCGCAGCCTGCGCTTCGAGTGCCGCGACGTGTATCTGAGAGTCGAGCGCGACGATCTGCCGTTCACCTCCGACTACGACCAGGGCCAGGTTCTGCGCATGCCCATCGCCCACGCCGAGGGCAGCTACATCGGCTCCGAGGAGATGCTCGACGAGCTCGAGGAGAGCTCCCGGGTAGTGTTCCGCTACGTCACGCCGGACGGCGCCGACGCCACCGGCGAAGACGAGGAGCGATGGAACGTCAACGGCTCGGCGCGGGCTATCGCCGGCGTCTGTAACGAAGCCGGCAACGTCCTGGGCATGATGCCCCATCCGGAGAGGTGCGCCGAGCAGGTGTTCGGCAACGTCGACGGCCTGGCGGTGTTCGCCGCGGTGGCCGGCGCCGGGGCGCGCGGACTCGGGGTGCTGTCATGAGCGCCGCGCAAGAGCCCGCGGTCAACCAGCGGTTGGCCGTCACCATGGGCCTCAACAAGGAAGAGTACGTCCGCATCCGCGAGCTGCTGGGCCGCAAGCCGACCTACACCGAACTCGGCATCACCGCCGCGTTGTGGTCGGAGCACTGCTCCTACAAGTCCTCGAAGGTCTATCTGCAGGAGTTCCCCACCCAGGGCGAGCACGTGCTGCAGGGGCCGGGCGAGAACGCCGGCATCGTCGACATCGGCAATGGCTGGGTGGCGGCCTTCAAGATGGAGAGCCACAACCATCCGAGTTTCATCGAGCCCTACCAGGGGGCGGCGACCGGCGTCGGCGGCATATTGCGCGACGTCTTCACTATGGGCGCGCGCCCGATCGCGTGCCTCGACTCTCTGCGTTTCGGCGCCATCGACGCGCCTCGCATGAAGCACCTGATCGACGGCGTGGTGCGCGGCATCGGCGACTACGGCAACTGCGTCGGCATCCCCACCGTCGGCGGCGAGACCGGGTTCCACAGTGGCTACGACAACAACATCCTGGTCAACGCCTTCGCCCTCGGCGTGGCGCGCCGTGAGCGGATCTTCAACGCAGTCGCTTCCGGCCCGGGCAACCCGCTGCTCTACGCCGGCAGCCGGACCGGCCGCGACGGCATCCACGGCGCGACCATGGCGTCCGAGTCCTTCGGCGCGGAGAGCGAGTCCAAACGCCCGACGGTTCAGGTCGGCGACCCGTTCACCGAGAAGGTGCTGCTCGAGGCCTGCCTGGCGGTGATGCGCACCGACGCGGTGGTCGCCGTGCAGGACATGGGCGCCGCCGGCCTGACTTCGAGCGCCTTCGAGATGGCGGATCGTGGCGGTACCGGCCTGCGCCTGGACCTCGACCGCGTGCCCCTGCGCGAGAAAGGCCTCAGCCCCTACGAGATCATGCTTTCCGAATCCCAGGAGCGCATGCTGCTGGTGGCGCGGCGGGGCCGGGAGGAAGAGGTGGCCCGGATCTTCGAGCGCTGGGGCCTCGAGGTGTCCGAGATCGGCGAGGTGACCGAGGACGGCATGGCGCGGATCAAGGCCGGCCGCAAGGAGGTCGCCAACCTGCCGATCGCGCCACTGGGAAAGAACGCGCCCATGTACCGCCGCCCGGTGGAGGCACCCAAGGATCTGTCCAAGCGCCAGGCACCACCCGAGGTGCCGCAGCCGGACGACTTGGCCGGCACCCTCGAGGGGCTCCTCGGTACTCCCGAGCTGGGGGACAAATCCTGGATCTGGCGCCAGTACGACCACACCGTGCGCACCAATACCGTGATCGGCCCCGGCGGCGACGCCGCCGTGCTGCTGCTCAAGGGAACGCCCTCCGGCCTGGCCTTGACCTCCGACGTCAACCCCGTCTACTGCAGCCTGGATCCGTCCAGCGGCGGCTCGCAGGCGGTGGCCGAAGCGGTACGCAACCTGGCCTGCGTCGGCGCCGAGCCGATAGGTCTGACGGATTGCCTGAACTTCGGCAACCCCGAGGATCCGACCATCTCCTGGCAGTTCCGCGAGTGCGTGCACGGCATGGCGGCGGCCTGCGAGGCGCTCGACGTGCCGGTGATCTCGGGCAACGTCTCGTTCTACAACGAGACCGAGGGCAAATCGATCCCGCCGACGCCGACCGTCGCCATGGTGGGTCTGATCCCCGACCTCGCGAGCCTGCCGGTGGCCCACTTCACCAACTCCGGGGATCGCGTCCTGTTGCTGGGCGAGGACTACGGCGAGTTCGGCGGCTCGGCCTACCTGCGGCTGCTGCACGGCGTCGAGCAAGGTCGGCCTCCCAAGGTCGACCTGCGAGCCGAGGAGCGGCTCGCCGACCTGCTGCGGTTCCTGGCGTTCGAGGGCATTCTCCGCACCGCTCACGACCTGTCCGAAGGCGGCCTGGCGATTGCCCTGGCCGAGGCCACGATCGACGGCGGCCTGGGTGCCGACCTGGCGGTCGACATCGACCCGGTGCGGCTGTTCTCGGAAACTCAGGCGCGGGCGATCGTGGCGGTAGCGCCGCACGACGTGGAACGGATCATGGAGGAGGCGACGGAGTTCGAGGTGCCCATCACCGAGCTCGGATCGGTGGGCGGAGACCGGCTGAAGGTACGGTGCGACGGAGCGACGCTCGACGCCCAGGTCGAAGACCTCTACCGGAGCTGGTCGACGGCCCTACCGCGAGCGCTGGACTTCTAGAGAGCGAACAGGACGACATCGGCTCATGTGCGGCATCTTCGGCATCGAGGGACATCGGGACGCCTCCAACTTCGTCTACCTGGGCCTCTACGCGCTCCAGCATCGGGGCCAGGAGAGCGCCGGGCTGGTGTCGTGGGATGGCACACGGATGTTCGCCGAGCGCGGCATGGGTCAGGTTGCGGACGTCTTCCGCCCAGCGGTTCTCGAACGGCTGGCCGGTGCCAGGGCCCTCGGCCACACCCGCTACTCGACGGCGGGGAACAGCGTGCTGCAGAACGCCCAGCCAATCGTGGTCAACACCATGATGGGGCCCCTCGCCCTGGTCCACAACGGCAATCTGGCCAATGGCAGAGAGCTCCGTGACCGGCTGGAGCGCCAGGGCTCGATCTTCCAGACCACCAGCGATACCGAGGTCATCCTCCACCTGATGGCACTGAACCCACGGCGCGACGTCGTCGAGTCCTTGATCCTGGCGCTGCGGGAGGTCCAGGGCGCCTACTCGCTGCTGCTGTTGACCGACCAAGGCCTGGTGGCTGCTCGCGATCCCCACGGCTTCCGGCCACTGGTGATGGGCGACTGCCGCGGAGCCCGCTGCTTCTCTTCGGAGAGCTGCGCCTTCGACCTGCTCGGGGCGGAGACCCTGGAGGAGCTGGCGCCGGGCGAGGTCCTGGCGGCACGGGAGGGCCGGCTGGAACGGTATCGCCTCCCCCAGGCGGTTGAGCCCAGCCGCTGCGCCTTCGAGCACGTGTATTTCGCGCGGCCCGACAGCGAGGTGTTCGGCGACGCCGTGTCGCACGTGCGCACAGCCATGGGCGCGGTGCTGGCGGACGAGGGCCCGGCGGCGGCTGACGTGGTGGTGCCGGTGCCCGACAGCGGCCTTTTCCCCGCCCTGGGCTTCAGCCGGCAATCGGGCCTGCCGTTCGAGCACGGCATGATCCGCAACCACTATGTCGGCCGGACCTTCATCCAGCCGGAGCAGTCGATCCGCGATTTCGGGGTACGGGTGAAGCTCAACCCGGTCCGCCGGTTGATCGCCGGCCGGCGGGTCGTGCTGGTGGACGATTCGATCGTCCGCGGCACCACCTCGCGCAAGATCGTGCGCATGGTGCGCGAGGCGGGCGCCAGCGAGGTCCACCTGCGGATCAGCTCGCCGCCCACCCGCTGGCCCTGCCACTACGGCATCGACACGCCACGGCGCGACGACCTGGTGGCGGCACGCTACAGTGTCGAAGAGATCCGCGCCTACATCGAGGCGGACAGTCTGGCCTACCTGTCTCTCGAAGGCATGCTGGGCTGCGTCGGCGGCGACGACGAGAGCTATTGCACCGCCTGCTGGACGGGCAACTACCGGGTGCCGATCTCGGACGTCGATCCCCGGCAAGGACGCCTGTTCCCGATTCAGGTCGAAGAGCGGCGCTGACGCCGACCCGAGGTAGCCGTGGCCGAGAAGACCCAGAGCGCATACGCCGGCGCGGGCGTCGACATCGACGCCCAGGAAGAGGCCCTGGGCCGAATCGGCAAGCTGGTGCGCTCGACTCGCACCCAGGGCGTGCTATCCGGCGTCGGCTCCTTCGGCGGCCTCTTCCGCCCCGATCTCACGGGCATCGAGGAGCCCGTCCTGGTGGCCTCGGCCGACGGCGTGGGGACCAAGCTGATGGTCGCGCGCCTGGCCGGGGACTTCTCCTCCGTCGGCCGCGATCTGGTCAACCACTGCGTCAACGACATCCTGGTGCAGGGCGCGGTGCCGCTGTTCTTCCTGGACTACGTCGGCACCGGCGTGCTCGAGCCGGAGCCGTTCGAGCAACTGGTGCGGGGCCTGGCGGGCGGCTGCCGCGAGAACGGCTGCGCGCTGCTCGGCGGCGAGACGGCCGAGATGCCGGGCTTCTACCAGCAGGGGGATTACGAGCTGGTGGGCTTCGTCGTCGGCATGGTCGATCGCGCTTCACTGCTCGACGGCTCGCGGGTGCGCGCTGGAGACCTGCTGCTCGGCTTGCCGTCCTCGGGGCTGCACACCAATGGCTACTCGCTGGCCCGCCAGGTCTTCTTCGAGAAACTGAGCCTCGGCATGGAGGACCGCGTACCGGGTCTCGAGGATCGCCGCCCCGTGGGCGAGATCCTGCTCGAGCCCCACCGCTCCTACCTGCCGGCGCTGCGGCCGCTGCTCGGCCACCCGGCGGTGCACGCCCTGGCCCACATCACCGGTGGCGGCCTCACCGACAATCTGCCGCGGATCCTGCCCGACAAGACCCACGCCTTCGTCCGCATGGGCAGCTGGCAGGTGCCGGAGCTCTTCCACGCGCTCCAGGGGCACGGCGAGGTCGACACCGAGGAGATGTTTCGGGTGTTCAACATGGGAATCGGCATGGTGCTGGTGGTCGACCCCGCGGGCGCCGGCGAGGTGCTCGAAGTCCTGAGGCACCAGAAGCAGCCGGCCGCGCCAATCGGCACCGTGCAGAAGGGGCGGCACGGGGTGGTCTACGACCTCGGCCCGATTGCGGCGGCGGAGCCGGGGGCAGAAGGGTGAGCCCCGGCGGCGACGTCCGCGTGGCGGTGCTGCTCTCCGGCCGCGGCAGCAACTTCCTGGCTCTGCACCAGGCGATGTCCCGCGGCGAGGTGCCGGCCCGCATCGTCGTGGTGGTCACCGACAAGCCGAAGGCCGCCGGAGCCGCGAAAGCCGAGGACCTCGGCATCCCCGCCGTGGCCGTCAGCCGCCGAGGTTTGACGCGCGAACAACACGAGGAGCGAATCCTCGAGGCGCTGCGGCGCCACCGGGCGGAATGGGTCTGCCTGGCCGGTTACATGCGTTTGCTCTCGCCGCTCTTCGTGGCGGCGTTCCCGCAGCGGATCCTCAACATCCACCCCAGCCTCCTACCCGCCTTCCCCGGGCTCGATGCCCAGCGCCAGGCCTGGGATCACGGCACGAGCGTCTCCGGCTGCACCGTCCACCTGGTCGACGAGGGGTTGGACAGCGGCCCGATCGTGGTCCAGCGGCCGGTGCCGGTCACGGCTGACGACGATCCTGACTCGCTGGCAGCGCGCATCCTCACCGAGGAGCACCAGGCGTATCCGGAGGCCCTGAAACGCCTGCTGACCACGTCCTGGGAGGTCGAGGGACGACGCCTGAAATTCTTCGAAGAAAGAGCTTGACACCCGGGAGGATCCCCCCTATGATTCGCTCTCCCGCGGCGGAATCGCTGCGGGTTTTGAGTCCTGAGCCTCTCGATTCCCCCGCAACCTCCTCCTCAATCTGCGCAGCCATGGCGAGTCACGCTCGCGGCGGTGCGGTTCGCAAGGCGGAAAGTTTCCGGGGTTGACAAGAAGCGCAACCGGACATATAGTTGGGGGTCAGCCCCTTTCCGGGGTTTGACGTCGGTTCTTTGAAAACTGAATAGAGAGATAGCCAACGACAATTCTAGAGTCGGCGTATTTCTTCTTGGAGAGCTTTTGCTTCTTCGCGAAGAGCGCTGATTCCTGCGACGTACGTAAGTGCGAACAACGCAAAACAAGTCGGTGTCGGCCTTCGGGTTGGCATCGCTTCAGGATTTAAACTGGAGAGTTTGATCCTGGCTCAGAATGAACGCTGGCGGCGTGCCTAACACA
>JAAELT010000602.1 GCA_024226315.1 bacterium
CGTATTCTTCATTCTCATCGAATAAATCAACAACATTATCATCGTCTTCTGATGCATCGTTAGCATTTTCTTTCGCCTGATTGTCCTCTTCAGGGTCTGCGAGAAGATTTGCTATTGCGTCAACACCCTCATCGTGTGTTAACGGTTCTGAAGCAGTCCCGGCATCCGGGGTATTGCTGTCGTCATTTGCCATTTTTGGCCTCCATCTAAGGGATAGGACGATTCACATCGTTCTGTTAAGCCAGATTAAACTACACCTGGCTCCTGTTCAGTGGGTATTGCAAACTTTGCAGCCTGCATTTCACTTAGAACCTGTTCTTTATACGAAGCAGCTACCTGCAATCGTATAATTTCGTTTACATTGGCCGGATCACATTCCACCAATGCTTCAATTGCATTATAACGCAGAATATCAAGAATTTGCAATAGGGCCGGATCACGCATTAACCGATCAGCTTCTTTTGCAAGTAATTCTTCGGCGCGTGTTGCCATTATGTGTAAACGCA
>JAAELT010000603.1 GCA_024226315.1 bacterium
AGGAACTCGAGGACCTCGCCGCGGACACCTTCGGACGCTTCCGCGAGCTGTGCGCAGACTTCGAGGCGATCGGCGCCCTATCGCTCTGGCTCGATGCCGTCCAGGCCCGCCGCGGCGTCCAGGCTGCGATCACCGCCGCCCGGGAAACGGTCGAGGCCAGGAAGGCGCGCCCGTGATCGTCTCGCGCGAGCTGACCCGCTTCGCCGGCGACGTCGTAATCTGACGCTGAGCGTATCCGGGTATCTGAGTATTCGGTTACTTGAGTTTTCACATAGCCGCGTATCTGATACACTCCATCGCCATGATCATCACCGTCGCCGGTTACAAGGGCGGTACCGGGAAAACCACCACAGCGGTGCACCTCGCTTGCTGCCTCCAGTCTCACGCCCCGGCGCTCCTCATCGATGGCGACCCCAACCGCAGTGCCAGCGGCTGGGCGCGGCGAGGTGAGTTTCCCTTCCGCGTCGTCGACGAGCGCCAGGCGGCCCGCTACGCGCGCGATTACGAACACATCGTCATCGACACCAAGGCCCGGCCGGATCCCGAGGACTTGGAGGCCCTGGCGGATGGTTGCGATCTCCTGGTAGTGCCCACGACCCCCGACGCTCTCGCCCTCGACGCGCTGGGCTTGACCGTGGAAGCGCTCCAGGAACTCGGGAGCGATCGCTACCGGATTCTGTTGACGGTGGTACCGCCCAAGCCCAGCCGGGACGAGGAGGAGGCCCGTGAGGCCCTGCGAGGCTTGCCGCTCTTCGACACCAGCATCCGCCGGCTGGTCGCCTTCCAGAAGGCCGCGCTCGCCGGCGTGCCCGTCTATCAAGTCAAAGACCCTCGGGCCCATCTCGCATGGGAGGACTACCAGAGGATAGGAGAGGCCATCTATGAGCAAGTTCGACGCGATCCTGAAGTCCGCGAAGGAACCCGGCCAGGAGGAGAAGCCGCCTCGGCGCCGGCGTAAGGCATCTCGACCAAAGGTCGAGGAGGTCGCTCCCAAGCGCGCTCTCGGGCGGCGTAGCGATCCGGCCTACCGACAGGCCAACGCCTACCTACCGAAGGACCTGCACCAGACGGTCAAGGTCGAGCTCCTGAAAGAGAGCAAGGAGTACAGCGTGCTCGTCGAGGAGCTTCTCACCCATTGGCTCGAGAGTCGCGCACTGCGTAGCTGAATCCTCGGATACTTGCGTATCTGGATATCTGAAGCGCTGAGAGCTTCCCATGAGCACCGAACGACCGACCGGCGCCGCCATCCTCCGGACGCTGATGGAGCTCGACACGGACTGGAAGGCGGGCCACCTGCCGCTGAGGACCTTCTGCGAGATACGCACCGACCTGCCACAAGGGGATCCGGACACGTCGGTGACGGGCATCATCCTTGGAGCACGCTATGCCTTCGCTTTCCTCGGCCCTTATGTCGAGGATCTCCTGGCGACCCTTCTAGAGGCGGCGCAGGGCCACCCCCGGATTAGAAGCGGTGCCACACTCCCCGGCACCCGACTCAGCGACGACTCCATCGGACCGACTGACGCAGGGGACTCCTGCTGGCCACTCGAGTTCGGAGGCGGGTTCGATCGCGGCGCTGTCGATCGGTTGAACAAGATGCTTCAGCCTTTCGAGTGGCGCCAGTCGGCCCAGAAACATCGCCCCAGTCGCCCAGATCAGCTGCTCATTCCCAGTCCTGGCCATTACGCGGCGCTCCAGCAGGCATTTGCGCTCAATCGCTTCCAGCGCGTCGGGGGCTCGCCGTTTCCAAGGGCTGTTCTGGACAAGGGCGGAACGAAGGGCTTCGCGGAGCTGCGGCCGCATTCGCCCGGGGAGGATCTCGTCCTCGCTCCCGAGGAGATCGACGCGATCGCACAGCGCATGTGGACGCAGCGCGAGGAGATGTCTGACAAGGACGCCGACACCATGGACGCGATCTCCACCTCGTGGATCCAGGCGGCACGCTCCTCCTCTGACCGCGTGCCGGTCTATATCGATGATCTGCTCCGACAGCGGGGGCTCCAGCAGAAGAAGGGTGGCCAGGGGCGCCGCGGCGGCTTTGCGCCGAAGCAGCGCCGGGATCTGTGGGCTTGTCTCTTGCGACTCCAGGACATCTGGATCGACCTCGCCGAGGTGACGCTCGTGGAAGAGGACCGCCTCAAGCGGCGACGCCGCAAGACGCGGGCGCTCCAGAGCCGCGCCTTTGTCATGACCGACCGCGTCGGTCAGCGGCGCATCGACGGGACGATGGACGTCGAGGCGATTCTCGTCACGCCGGGAGAGGCCTTCGGGAGGTTCCTCTTGGGGCCCGGCCGGCAGCTCGCTCTGCTCTCATCCAAAGCGCTGCGCTATGACCCAAAGCGGCAGCATCTCGAGAAGCGGTTGGCGCGCTACTTGGCTTGGCAGTGGCGCGCCGGCGCCCGGCAAGGGAACTTCGTTCGTACGTATCGGGTCCGCACCTTGGGCCAGGAGATCGGCATTGAACTCGACTCTCCCCGTCACCCTACGCGCAGCCGCGACCGCCTGGAGAGCGCTCTGGATCGCCTCCAGCACGACGGCATCATCGCAGCCTGGCAGTATCTGCCGCCATGGAACGAGGACGCGCTGCCGCGTCAGCGATGGCTTCCGGTCTGGCTCGAGGCACGGATCGCGATCGAGGCCCCCGACATCATCAAGAACGCCTACCGCAAACTCGACCAGGGCCCGAAGCAGCCTGCCGGTTTGCCGAAGAGCGATTCCCTGGCGGGCCGACTTCGACAGACGCGCTCGGGGCGAGGGATTTCACAGCTAGCCCTCGCTGAGGAGCTCGGAATCAGCCAGGGTTACGTCGCACAGCTCGAGCGCGGGCGGGAGCCCTCACGGAACCTCCGCAGGAAGCTCGAGCACTGGATCCAGAACGGCTGAGCGTTTCCCGTTCTGGCACGCCGGAGGTCGTCAGGGGTCGGCCATTATTACTAACGTCGTGGTTATCGTGTGCGAATTCGAGCCGGCTGCAAGCCCGTAGAGCCAGTACTGGCGCGGGTTTGCGGCGATTCCCGCAGCTTTGCCGATTATTACTCCGTCGTGGCTATCGTGTACGAGTTGGGGTGGTAAGCCCGTAGGGCCAGTTCTGGCGCGGGTTTGCGGCGCTCTAGGGAGGGTCGTCGGCTATTACTTTGTCGTGACTATCCTGTACGACTGTCGTGGCTATCCTGTACGACTGTCGTGACTATCCTGTACAAGTTCTGCCATTCAGAGCAGGCGGGGCGCGGGTATTACTCCCTTAACTAGTCTTACTAGACTAACCGGCGGCCGCCCCGCCTAGCGGCGGGCGGCCGTCTGAGAAGCTCCAGGACGGCCCGGAACTCCCAACCCGACCCCCTGGAGGTGCTGAATGTCGACTCTCCCCCCCGTGCCCCACTCAGAAGAGGCCGAGCGCGCGGTCCTGGCCTCGGTGCTGCTCAAGCCCGAGGTCCTGG
>JAAELT010000604.1 GCA_024226315.1 bacterium
CAGGGGAAACAGGTCGCCGGCACGGGCCAGGGGCTCCAGGATCCGCACCGCGCCGCTGACGATCAAGAGGTCCAGCCAGCCGTCGTTGTCGACGTCGAGCCAGGAAGTGCCGAAGGAGGTGAAGGGTACGCCGCCCGCGGCCAGGTTGGTTTCGAGCGTGCGGTCCTCGAACAGGCCGCCGTCGTTGACGTAGAGGGTGTTGGTTTCCCCCATCAGGTGGGTCATGAACAGGTCCTCGTCGCCGTCGGCGTCGAAGTCGGCCGCCGCCACCCCCATCGACGCTTCCGCCTCCCCCTGGCGGTTGACCGCCACGCCGGCCAACAGGGCCTCGTCGCGGAACGTTCCGTCTCGCTGGTTGAGCCACAGGTGGTTGGCCTCGCCGTCGTTGGCGACGTAGAGGTCCTGCCAGCCGTCGCCGTCGAGGTCGGCGGCCACCACCCCGAGCCCGGCGGCCTTCACCGCCGCCACCCGCGCACGCGTCGAGACGTCCTCGAAGGTACCGTCGCCGCGGTTGCGCCACAACCGGTCGGCGACACCGTCGAAGGCCGCCGGGCCGCAGTAATCGCGCCGGCTGCTGGTGGCGAAGCACTCCGGGTTGCGGGCGACGTCGAACACAACGTAGTTGGTGACGAACAGGTCGAGCCGGCCGTCGCGGTCGAAGTCGAAGAAGGTAGTGCTGGTCGACCAGGCCGGATCGTCGACCCCCGCCTTCTTCGTGACGTCCTCGAAGGTTCCGTCACCGCGGTTCCGCAGCAGCTGGTTGGATCCGTAGTTGGTGACGTAGAGGTCGACGTGGCCGTCGCCGTCGAAGTCGCCTGCCGCCACCCCCATCCCGTAGCCGGTGGCGATCTTCGCCAGGCCGCTGGCGGCGGTGACGTCGGTGAAGCTCAGACGTCCGGCTCTCAAATCGTTGCGGTACAGCCGGTCGGACGGCGTGCCGGTTCCCTTGTGGGGAAAGAGAGCGTCCTTCATCGTCTTGCCCGGTCCGAGTATCGCCCCCTGCACCAGGTAGACGTCGAGGTCGCCGTCGTTGTCGTAGTCCAGCAGCGCGGCGCCCTGGCCCGTCATCTCGGGGAAGTAGTACTCCCCCGACATGCCGTTGAAGTGCACGAAATCGAGTCCGGTCTCGGCCGCGACGTCGGTGAAGATCGGCGGCTCGGCGACGGCGGGGGTCGCCAGCAGAAGGGCCGCCGCGAGCAGAGCGGAGATGTACGAACGATGGGTGGTCCTAGCCATCGGCCGATTCTATGCGCTCCGGCCGCCGGCAGTCAGTCGCCCCTCTCGGCTCCTCCGATCGGCTTGCCGTCCTCCCCCGCCGCCACTTCGAAGAAGTGCTGGAGGAAGAACATCTTGCGCGGCGCGAACAGATCCTCGCCCTCGTCACGCCACAGCACCGGCCGCATCTGCGAGGCCACCTGCAGTGACACCAGCAGGAAGAGCAGCACCCAGGCTATCGACGGACGTGTCGCGCCGCGGTTCTCGAACGCCACGCCCAGGAACCTGAAGCCGAAGTGCACGGCGACGATCCAGACGCAGACCTGCATCACGGTGATGAACGCCAACGACGCGCTCGATACCGAGAACAGCCAGGTGATCGGCATCAAGGCGACCAGCAACAGCCCCAGCATGGCGCCGAGGCCGCCGAAAGTGGCCACCAGCCAGCGCGGCGACACCTCTACCCCGGCCAGCGAGCTGAACACGTAGAAGCTCGGCGCGCACAGCAGCAGACTGGCGAGAATGATCAGCGGAGCCTTGAGCGACGCCACCCACACCTGGGGACCGCCTTGAAAGAAGCCCGACGCCGCGCCGTAGAGGGCGAAGCAGACCAGGGCACCACCGATCAGATACGGCAGCGACGAGCCGCCGCCCGAATCCGCGCGGCCGATCACCGCCCAAGGGCGCCGCAACACCTCGTCGAGTGCGGCCAGCAGGCCGCGCGGAGCCGCTGGCACCTCGGGCGCAGGCGCTTCGTCGTTCAGGGTCTCTTCGGTCATTCGTCGCCTCCATTCAGTCCGTTTCGAACAGGTAGGGCAAGATGTCGTTCCAGATGAACTCGTAGACGTTGCCGTCGAGGGCGTCGGAGCGCAGGAAAGCCTCCGGGTAGAAGACGCTGCCGACGAACGGCCGCAGCGCCCAAGCCACCTCGCCGCCGACCAGGGCAAAGGCCAGCACCCAGATGCCGAAGACCCGCCGCGCCCTCCAGCGGTCGCCGGCCAGGCGTTCCAGTGTGCGCCACAGCATCGCCATGCCGGCCAGGCCGGCACTGCCGACCAACAGGGTGTGCAGCAGATACAGCACGTTGTGGGTCAACCGCGCATCGAGCGAGGGCAGCGGCGCCGAGACGGTGAACAACCAGGCGATCGGCGTCAGCGACGCCAGCACCACCGCGGCCGCGGCGAGCACCAGGAAGCTGAGCGCCGCGACCTGCGCGAACTTCGCCTCGAGACCCAGCAGCAGAGCCGACATCCAGTTGAACGGCATGGTCGCCGCCGCGGTGACGATCAAGACCAGCGGCAGCTTGAGCGCCGCCCAGGCGATCTGCGCGCCGCCCGTCCAGGCGCCGATCACCGCGCCGTAGACCCCCGCACCGAAGATCATCACCACCACCGACGCCGCCAGCTTGGAGCCCAGCCCGACACCGCGCGCCAGCTCGTCGAGCAGCGCCGCCCGCGGCCGGGGGCCGGCCATCGCCATGATCGCGTCCGTCATGCTGCCGCCATCTCAACCCCTACGGGTGTGAGCCGCGTGCCGGCATTGAGGCAAACCGGCGGGGAAAGATGGCGGAAGTGTGGCCGGCCGCTCCGGTTGCTCTGTCTTCCAGATCAGGTTAAAATGATGAATGAGCGACATCTCTCCTTCGTCATTTTGATCATTTGGAAACACACAGTGGCAACCACGCACGCGGCACTCGCGGTCACCAAGCTGGAAGATCAAGAGATCCTCGACCTTGCTGGGAGGCATCCCGAGATCGCGGGCCACGACGCCGCGGTCGTCGTGACTACGGACGACGCCGAGCTCTTGAGGCAGGCGATGGCTATCGTCGACAGCATGCAGCGACGCCGCCAGCAGATGGAGCAGATGATCGAATCGATGATGCCCACCGGGGTTCCCGGCAAGGCCGCCGTGCTCCAAGCGCAACGCAACGCCGAGGCTCGCGAGGCTCTGTTGAGAGACTTCGGAGCGCTCACCAGCGCCGAGGTGGCCGATCTCGCGGGCTCGAAAGCCGCCAATCGCGCGGCTTTGGCGAATCGGTGGCGTAAGGAAGGGCGAATCTTCGCCGTCACCCACCGGGGCCAGACTCTGTTCGTCAGCTTCCAGCTCGACGCTGACGGCCGCCCCCTGCCGGTGATCGCGCAGGTCTTGGAGGCCTTCGGCGGAGACGAGGGATGGCAGACCGCCCTGTGGTTCCTGGCCGGCAATGGCTGGCTAGGAGACTCCAGGCCGATCGACCTCTTGATCAGCGAGCCGGAGAGAGTCGCGGAAGCCGCGAGGCGCGAGGCGGCGGCCTTTGTCTTCTAGGCTACCGCTACCTCCAGCCCGAAGTCGCCTCGACCCCCTGATCCACCTCTGGAAGCAAGGCGAGCGTCTGGTTCGGTGCCATGACAGCCGCTTCGGGGCCACGGAGTTCAATCCGGGACTCGGAGACGGACGTTTCCATCCCCTCGAGATTGACGGCGCCGTGGCCCCGACGCTCTATGGCTCAGACTCCTCCGAAGGAGCGATTTCCGAGACTGTGTTTCACGGCGTGCCGGTTCGAGGACCTTCGCCCACGGTACGGCACTCGACTCTGCTGTCAATGATGGCATCCACCCTCTCTCCATTGCGAGACCTGGAGCTCGCGCAACTTCATGGTCACGGGCTGCGACGCCTTGGCCTCTCCCGCAGCGAGCTGATCGACTGCCCTGCCGAGCACTACCGGGAAACCCGTCGCTGGGCGGCAGCGATCCACGCTTGCGAGGCGCGGGTCGACGGCATGATCTGGGTCTCGCGGCAGCACGACACCTCCCTGGCCCTGATCCTCTTTGGCGACCGTGTCGAACGAGACCGCTTGGCCGTAGTCGAGCCGCCTCTGCCGCTCGCCTGGGGCCCCGGTCTGAATCGAGTCCAGCAGGCCGCCGAGGCGAGCGCCATCCAGGTCATCATGTAGTCGCGCTACAGGGTCGGCGACTCCGGCAGCGTGTGGACGCGGCCGGCGTTCTGCTCTTCGAGGTAGGCAGTGAGGGGCTCGAAGTACGCGAGCATGGCGGCGGCGGAGATCTCTTCGCCGAGGCTCTCGCTCATCACCTCGCGCCAGTCGCGGGTGGCGCCGACCTCGAGGATGCCGGAGAGAAAGGCCCCGACGTCTTCACGCCCCCAGTAGTTGGTGGCGTGGGCGTCCTGGTCGAGGATCTCCTCGGCGATGTGCTGCCGCATCTGGTAGAGGATGATCGACGAGACGGCGTAGTCGTAGTACTGAGCGGCGTCGTCGTTGATGTGGGTCTTGGTGCAGGCGTCGCAGTACTCGCCGCTGCGCGCTTCCGGCGGCGTGATGCCCTGGAAGCTCTCGACGTAGCTCCACCAGCGCTGGTTGTACTCCTCGGGCGCCAGGCCCGCGTACAGGTCGCGCTCGAAGTGCGTCATCACCCCGGCCGACCAGGGGATGAAGACGATCTGGCCGAGCGCCTCCCTGAGCAGCGCCTGGATGGCGTCGGTCTCGACGTCGCCGTCGGTCAAGCCCCGCTCCACCAGGAACGGCTTCTGCGTCGACGCCAGGCCGAGAATGTCGCCGATCGCCTCGTGGAAGCCGCGGTTGGCGCCCCGGCGCAGCAGCGGCGGCACTTCGGGCCGGGTGTAGCTCATGTAGTAGTAGATGTGGCCCAGCTCGTGGTGTGTGGTGGCCCACCAGCGCTCGTTCGGCTGCACGCTCATCAGGCTGCGCACGTCTTCGCGCAGATCCATGTGCCAGGCGCTGGCGTGGTTGTTCTTTTTGTACTCGGCGCCCTCCGGCAGCGGATAGAGTGAGGATTTCTCCCAGAAGCTCGCCGGCAGGCGATCGAATCCCAGGCTGACGTAGAAGTCCTCGCCCTGCCGCACCACCCATTCGGCTTCCTTGTCGGCCAGCGCGGCGTCGAGGTCGAGCCCTTCGACGGTCACAAGCTGGCTCCAGTCCTGACCCCAGCGGTTCGGCAGCCAGTGGGCCGGCAGCATCTCCGGCACCTCGGAGGCGCCATACTTCTCCGCCAGCTCGTAACGCGCCCAGGTGTGGAGCTGCCGGTAGAGCGGCCAGACCTCGCGCACGAAGCCGTGGTTGAGCTTCATCATCTCCTCCACCGACATGCCGTAGTCCGACACCTGGTAGGCGAAGTAGTCGTCGTGGCCGAGCGATTGCACCGTGCCGTTGCGCAGCTCGACCAGCTCGGCGAGGCCCTCGCCGAGCACCGTCCCGACCTCCTTCGAGGCCGACCACAGCTCGAGCCGGTCCGCGACGTCGGTCGCCTTGCCCAGGCGGTCGTCGATGTCGTTGGTGGTCACCGACTGGCCGTCGAGCTGGAAGTCGAAGCCGAACAGCTTCTCGACCTGAGAGGTCTCGGCGGCAATCCGGCGCTTGACCAGCTCGGGCTCGGTCTGGGGATTGTCGGCCGCCCGGTAGAGTACCTTGTCGAGCTGCCGCGCCTGGAGCGGATCGAGCGCGTCGCGGCTCTCGAGCAGACGCCGCGCCTCCTCGATGTTCTCCACCGAGCCGGTGTAGGCGGCGAGAGCCGCCGTGGCTGCCTCGCTGCGCTTGGCGTTGGTGTCGTCGCCCTCGACGATGCGGGTGTTGAGCTGCCAGTCCGCCTGCTCGGCTGTATAGGCGAGGTCCAGCCACGTCTCGGTGTAGCTGTCGAGAAAGGCCTGGGCTTCGGCCTGCTGAACGTCGTTGCCGGCCCCGTCGTCGGCGGGCGGAGCGCAGGCGGCGGCGAGGACGAGGATCACGGTGACGATCGAGGCTGTGGCGATCAGGGACCTGGCAATCGAAAATCTGGACATGAGGGTTCCTCTCGGGTGTAGAGAGTCGGGCAGGATGGATGGAAGGTCAGCGGAAGCTCTTGACGATCCGGAAGCCGACGTCGTCGCACAATGTCGTCGGATCTCCGGCGCGGCGCAGAGAGCAGGAGATCTCCGCGCGGTCGAGCCGGAAGGACCCGCCCCGCAGCACGCGGTCGCCCGGCAGGGCGCCGTCGTCGCCGAAGGGCTCGCTCAGGGGGTAGGGTCGGTAGAGCGAGCTGGTCCACTCCCAGACACCTCCGAGCATACCGTAAAGCCCGAGCTCGTTGGCCTTCTTGTCGTCGAGCTTTTGTACCCGGCCGCCGCTGTTCCCCTGGTGCCAGAGGTACTGCTCGGCGTCCTCGGGCTCGGCGTCGAACCAGGTTTTCCCCTTGGCGCCGGCCCGGCAGGCGTGCTCCCACTCGACCTCGGTCGGCAACCGCATCGGCTTGCGCGCCACGCCGGCGTACCAGCGGCAGTACGCGACCGCTGTCTCGAAGCTCACGCCGGTGGCGGGATCGCGATCGCCGGGCGAGACCTCGGAGCGCTCGAAGCCGGGGTCGAAGGCCTCGAGCTGCTCGTTGGTGACCGGGAACTTGCTGATGTAGAACGGCTCTACCGCGATATCGAACGCCGGCTGTGCGTCTTCCTCACCACCGCCAAGGGTAACCTCACCACCGCGTACCAGCCACAGGATCGGCCGCGGGTAGCGGGTGTAGGAATCTCGCATGGCGCGGCAGTCTAACGGGTAAGATGACGCGATGAAATCGAGCACCAGCGGCCTGTGCCTCCTGCTCCCCCTGCTGCTCGCGTCCTGCGGAGCAGCGGCGCCCGAGGGCACCGGCGAGGAATCGAACATGACATCCGAGGACCATCCCGGCGCGGCGCCCTACGAACAGGAGCTGCGCGCTCGACTCGCTGAGGCGCTGAGCGCCAAAGGCGAGGGCTACGAGCCCCGCACCCACCACTTCACCGACGACGGCACCCCGCGTTACACCAACCGGCTGATCCTCGAGGATTCGCCCTACCTGCTGCAACACGCCCACAACCCCGTGGACTGGTACCCGTGGGGCCCCGAGGCATTCGAGCGCGCCAAGGCCGAGGGCAAGCCGATCTTCCTGTCGATCGGCTACTCCACCTGCCACTGGTGCCACGTGATGGAGCGCGAGAGCTTCGAGGACTTACGAGTAGCGCGCCTGATGAACCAGTACTTCGTGTGCATCAAGATCGACCGCGAGCGGCGGCCGGACATCGACGAGCTCTACATGACGGCGGTGCAGATGCTCACCGGCCGCGGCGGCTGGCCGATGTCGAGCTTCCTGACGCCCGCCGGTGAGCCCTTCTTCGGCGGCACCTACTTTCCACCCCAGAACTTCTCGGTGCTGTTGCAGAGGGTCAACGACGCCTGGACCACCCAGCGCGACGAGTTGCTGAACCACGCCAGCCAGATCGCCGCCAGCGTACGCGACGCCACCGCCGCGCGCGGCAAGGCCGAGGAGGTTGGCAAAGAGGCGGCGCGTGAGGCCGTGAAGCAAATCGTCGGCCGGCACGACAAGCAGCTCGGCGGCTTCGGCGGCGCCCCCAAGTTTCCCCATGAGCCGGAACTGCTGCTGCTACTCGCCCATAGCCTGCGCCGCGGCGACGCCGAGGCCCAGGCGGCGGCGGTCCACAGCCTCGACGCCATGGCCCGCGGCGGCATCTACGACCAGGTGGGCGGCGGCTTCCACCGCTACTCCGTCGACGACCGGTGGCTGGTGCCCCACTTCGAGAAGATGCTCTACAACCAGGCCCACCTGACCCGCGCCTACCTGGCCGCCTATCGCCTGACCGGCGACCAGCTCACCGCCCGCGTCGCCCGCCAGACGCTCGACTATTTCCTGCGCGAGATGACCGCCCCCGGCGGCGGCTTCTACTCCGCCACCGACGCCGACAGCTCGGGGGTGGAGGGCGAGTTCTTCGTCTGGACGCCCGAGGAGCTGCGCGAGGTGCTCGGGGCCGAGGACGCGGCGCTGGCGATCGACCTGTGGGGCGTCACGGCGGGCGGCAACTTCGAGGGCAAGAACATCCTGCATCTCGCCCAGCCGCTGGACGCCTTCGCCAAGGGACGCAACATGCCGCTGGATGACCTGCTGGAGCGCGTCGACCGCATGCGCGACATGCTGTGGCGGGTGCGAGAGGTGCGCGAGCACCCGCTCCGCGACGACAAGATCGTCACCGCCTGGAACGGCATGATGATCACCGCCTTCGCCGAGGGTGCCGACGTGCTGGGCGACGACCGCTATTTGCAAGCCGCGATCAAGGCCGCCGAGTTTCTGTGGGCGAAGAACCGCGGAGAAGGATCGGCCGAGCTGTGGCGCATCCACCTCGACGGCAGCTCGTCGATCCCGGCGCTGCAGGAAGATTATGCCTACCTGGCCGAGGCCTGCCTCACCCTCCACGACGTCGACGGCGACGCCCGCTGGCTGAAGCGGGCCGAGCAGCTCGCCGGCATGATGCTGGAGAAGTTCTGGGACGAGGCGGACGGCGGCTTCTACATGACCGGCGCGGGCGCCGATCCCCACCTCATCGCGCGACCCAAGAGCCCAAACGACGGCGCCACCCCCTCCGGCAACTCGGTGGCGGTGCGCGCCCTCGCCATGCTCGCCGCGCGCACCGGCGAGGAGACCTGGGCGGCCCGTGCCAACGCCACCCTGCGCGCCTTCGCCAAGAACATCGAACGCTATCCGGCGGGCTACGCCTACATGTTGATGGGCGCCGAAGAGCTGCTCCGCAGCGGCTCCGGGCCCCGGCAGTACGCCGCCGGCGGCACGGTGAAGGCGATGGCACGCCTCACGCCCGACGGCGACGCTCTCGACCTCGACCTGGAGCTGGCGATCCGCGACGGCTGGCACGTCAACGCGCATCAGCCCCTGCAGGACAACCTGATCCCCACCGTGCTGTCAGTCGACTCGAATCGCGGTGCCTGGAAGCTCGCCGGCGTCCGCTACCCCGAGGCCGAGCGTGTCCGCCTGTCGTTCCAGGACGAGCCGCTGGCGGTCTACCAGGGCACTGTGAGGCTCACCGGCCGCCTGCGCGTCGACGGCGACTCCAAGCCCAGTGTGGCGCCGCTGCGCCTGAAGGTCCAGGCCTGCGACGACCGGGTCTGCCTGCGTCCCGAGGAGATCGTGCTGGAGGTGCCGGCGGCGCCGGCATTCTGAGCGCGATACCCTGACGACACATCCATCGAGGACCGCGAAATGAGCTCACGCCACGTCTTCCTCATCCTCGGCATGCTTGCCGCACTTCTGCCGGCTGAGCTCGGCGCCGAGCCGTCCACCGGCGCCGAGACCAACGCCGTCACCACCTACCGCCAGGCCCACGAGGCCGCCATCCTGCGCGGCTTCGCCGAGCTGCTGAGCATGCCCAACGTCGCCAGCGACACGGAGAACATCCGGCGCAACGCCGAGTACATCCGCGGCCAGCTCGAGCAGCGCGGCGCCCGCGCCAAGCTGTGGCAGGTCGAGGGCGCGCCGCCGATCGTCTTCGGCGAGCTCGAAGCGCCGAACGCTACCCGCACGCTCGGCATCTACGTTCACTACGACGGCCAGCCCGTGGACCGCGCCAACTGGACCCATCCACCCTTCGAGCCGGTGCTCTACACCGCCGCCATCGAGGCCGGCGGCGAGCCGCGGCCCTTCCCGGAGGACGGCGAGCCCGTCGACCCCGAGTGGCGGATCTACGCTCGCTCGGCCGGCGACGACAAGGCCCCCCTGCCGGCACTGTTCGCCGCGCTCGACGCCCTGGCGGCGGCCGGCATCCCGCGCAGCTCGAACCTGAAGTTCCTGTTCGAGGGCGAGGAGGAAGCCGGCTCGCCACATCTGCGCACCTACCTCGAGACCCACCGCGACCGGCTCGACGTCGACCTGTGGCTGATCTGCGACGGCCCGGCGCACCAGAGCCGCCGGCCGCAGCTGGTGTTCGGCGTGCGCGGCGTCACCGGCTTCGAGATCACCGTCTACGGTGCCACCCGCAACCTGCACAGCGGCCACTACGGCAACTGGTCGCCCAACCCCGCGCTCATGCTGGCGCAGCTGCTGGCCGGCATGAAGGACGACGACGGCAAAGTGCTGGTCGAGGGCTTCTACGACTCGACGGCGCAAGTCGGCGAGGCCGAGCGAGCGGCGATCGCCGCCCTGCCGCCGGTCGACGAGGCGCTACGCAAGGAGCTCGGGCTCGCCGCCAGCGAGGGCGGCGGCGAGCTGCTGGCCGAGCGCTTGCTGCTACCGTCGCTCAATATTCGAGGCTTTCAGAGCGGCGGCGTCGCCGAGACGGCGCGCAACGTGATCCCCAACACCGCTACCGCCAGCCTCGACGTCCGCCTGGCCAAGGGCAACGAGCCACAGGCCATGGTCGACCTGGTGGAGGCCCACGTCCGCCGCCAGGGCTACCACGTGGTGCGCGAGGACCCCGACCTCGAGACCCGCCTGGCCCACCCCAGGATCGCCAAGATCGAGCGCGAGGGCGGCTACAAGGCGGCGCGCACCGAGATGGACCTGGCCGTGGTCCGCGACGTCATCGGCGCCGCCGAACGAGCGGCCGGCGAGTCCCTGGTTCTCATGCCCACCCTCGGCGGCTCCCTGCCCCTCTACCTCTTCACCGACCTGCTCGCCATGCCCGTCGTGATCGTGCCGATCGCCAACCACGACAACAACCAGCACGCCCCCGACGAGAACCTGCGCCTCGCCAACCTATGGTACGGCATCGACCTGATGGGGTCCTTGCTGACGATGGACTGAACAGCAACTGGCCCCGGCGAGCTGCCGACGCCGTCAGTCTTGCGGTGGCGCTTCAGAAGAAGATTCTGGACCCGCCGGGAGGACCCCTCCCGGCAGAGCCGACAACACCAGAGTGCAGATTTCATCCGCCGCCGCCAGCGCCTGCTCGAACTCTTCTCGAGCGGGCCCGAGAATCTCGTCAGGATAACGGTAGGCTGTCGCGTAGGGCGTCACTCTCTCGCCCGGTCCCAAACACTTCGTGAGCGAATCGTCGAAAGGAATCGCCAGCGTCACGAGGTACCTGACATCGTGCGTTCTGACGACCCGTTGGTTGTGGAAAGCCAGGAATCCCTTGACCGATTTCTCGGCGGCCTGCTGGCAGTGATAGATCGCCGTGTCCAGATACGGGTCTGGGCCCGAAGCCAGCTTGATCGCGGTCGCGAGATCGTGCTGGGCCTTGATCAACCACCTTCTGACGAGGTCGAGCTTGAGCTCATCCGTAGAGGACTCTGCCACGCTCCAGAACCTCACTGATGAGCGACGCCGGCACATGGCTCCCACGTTCGACCTCGGCGCGGGTCTTCACCAGGACGTCCACCGGAAAGAGAATACCTCGCAGGCACCGGTGAGCACGGGCCGCACGCAGGGGCGGAGGTTGGTCGCTGTGCGGCACGATGACCAACAGGTCCAGGTCACTGTCTTCGTCTGGAGAGCCCCAGGCATGGGAGCCGAAGAGGATGATGCGGTCCGGCCCCATTGCGGCGACCAGACGATTCGTGACCTCGTCCAATGGCGGGGCGGAAAGAGCCGGCGCGGTGTTCATCGAAGCGTCTCCTACCCGAAGAAGCTACCTCGGATCTACTCGTGCGTCAATCGGGCCACGCGCCTCCCAGTAGCGGCGACGAGGCGTCCCCCGGGCGACAACACAGCGCGCTAAGGACTCTCCCTGGCGGTCGCCAGGTCCGCGACTGAGGCCCCCCGTGACCGAGGTTTCTGGCACCGAGGTCGGCCGGGGCCAGCGTCCGCAGGGATCCCGCGCCGAATGAGGCGCCGACCATATCGGTCAATCTTCGGATCCATCGGACGATGGTTCTCTACCTTGCCACGTTCTGGCGATCCGTTCCCAATCGATCGTACGCTCCTTCTCCCCGGTCCATACTTGCTACATCTGGCCCCGTCGATACGCCGACGCGTAGACCAGCGAGAAAAGCCTACCAGCCCCGAGGGACGGAAGGCCGCGGTGCAAAGTGGGACAGAGATCAGGCCGACATCTCTTCCGACGTCGTGACGGTGGCAGCGCCGGTCGAGGCGGCGGGGTCAAGACCGGCCTACTTCGCCTCGCCTGGTTGCCGGGTGCGAAGAACCTCGTTCAGCTTCTCGATGATCCAGCCGTGGAGTAGTCCGGCGAGGTCGCTTCCCTCGGATCTGGCGACCTGTTGGGCGGCTTCGATCTCCTCAGGCGCCAACGGGACCGTGATCCCCTTCTGCCCGTATCGGAACACCGGTTCGGCAACTTCTTCGAGCTGGTCCTCGAAGTCCGTCAGATCATGGGTGTCCCAGAACCTGGCGAGCTCGTCGATCGAATCGGTGTCGGGTAATCGTGCTGTCTTCATCGGCCTCGCCAGCGGGTAAAGCGCCGACGCTCTTTCTGAGTCATTGTGCGTGCAGTGATCGGATACCCTCTCCCATCTGGGAAAGAGATTATCACGCAGAACAGATAGCGGCCAGCTAAGGTCTGACCGAGTACGTAGAAGACTGGATTCCTGCCGGAAGATCTGGCGCGTTGAACCAGAGGCCGCTCGAAGCAGACCTCCTCCACCTCCTCCGGCAACACGCCATGCGCCGCAAGATGAGCGATTCGATCTTCCGGCCAGACAAACTCATGGATCTCCACGGGCAGGATGGTATCCCGATGTGGATAGCGAGCGGGACGGAGAGATAACGGCGGCTCTCCGCGAAAACCGCGGAACTCTTGTTCCGCCCCTCGGGGGAAGTCCGCGGTGCCCGGAAACTTTTGTTCCGGCGGTGCGCGGAGGGTCCGACGGCCCTGGAAACTTTCGTCAACGGCCTTCGCGGAAGTCCGCGGTGCCTGGAAACTTCTGCCCCCAACCTTCGCGGACGTCTCCAGAGCCCGGAAACTTCCGTCACTGGGAGTCGTGGGGCGCCGGACGAGGCTGTACCAGCACGATCGCGGCAGCCAGCGCCCCCACCACTCCCACCGGCCACAGCCCCACGGCGTCGACGGCCCAGCCCAGGGCCGGCGCGATCAGCATTACGTAGACGGAGACCGACTGCGCGTCCACCGACAGGAGCGTGGCGCCGATTTCGCGGTCCGAGGCGTCGTCGATGCGCTCCAGGTAGATCGGCAGCCAGACGTTGAGGAGCAGGGCCAGGAGCACGAAGAGGGCGATGGCGGCGGCGTTCCAGCCGGCGAAGAGCGCGGCGGTGAGGGCCAGGTAGGCCAGGCCGTTCACCAGCCAGACGCGGCGCGTGGCGCGCGCCGCGCCGCCGGCGGCGTCGCGCACGCGGTGCGCCGTGCGGGTGGCGAGGGCCGACAGCAGGTAGAGGCCGAAGTACACCGCGCCGACCAGCACCGCGGCACGGCCGGCGTCGTCCAGGGCGAGCAGAAATGGCAGCAGCAGGGCGCTCTGCTGGAGCAGCGGCTGCAGGTAGTCCTTGACCGTCTTGTAGGTGCCCTTGTGCAGGGTCGACTCGACCAACAGGCGGCGCAGGGGCGGGGTGCGCCAGCATTGCCGCAGCGCCCGTGCCAGGTGGCGGACGACGGCGCGCGGCGAGGGCCGTTCGTTTCTGCCGCCGTCGAGCTCCGCCGGGTAACCGAAGAAGTTGATCAGGCCGGCGGCGTAGGGGACCATCGAGTACCAGAAAATCCAGGTATAGCTGCCCTCGACGATCACGATCACGGCGGCGATCAGCACCGACACCGCCGAGCCGAGCTGCGACCACGAGCGCGTGGTGCCGTAGACCTTGGCTTTCTCGTCCGCGCGCCCCTCGAGCATCAGCCAGTCGAAGATCATCGCCTTGTGGGTGCCCGAGCGGAAGGCCTCGCCCAGGGCGAAGAAGCCCATGGCGACGAACAGCATCCACACCTCGGCCGAGAGCGCGAAGATGACGAAGGAGACCAGGTAGGAGGCGAACGAGAAGATCATCGCCCGCCTTCGCCCGGAGAGATCGGCGACCGCGCCGCTCGGCAGCTCCCAGAAGTTGATCGCCACCTCGCGGAAGGCGATCAGCAGGCCGATGTCGAAAAACGAGAGCCCCTTCTCCAGGAAGGCCAGGATCAGGAACGGCTCGTAGTACTTCTGGTTCTTGAGGAAGCCGTAGAGGCAGAACCGGA
>JAAELT010000605.1 GCA_024226315.1 bacterium
GAAGCCTCTTTGCGCCCAATGCCATTGCATGCATTAAATGAATAACGATGCGCGTATCTGCCTCCTTGTAATTGGAATTTGGAAAGGCGAATTCACTTGACTGCTCTCCTACAGCACCAAATGACTGGCCGTCTGCTATTACTACAATGAGATCGTCAGGAAATTTATGATCTTGAACTTTGCTGGTTAGAGATTCGAATAGCTGTTGGTCATTCTCTGACACGTGAAGGAAGTCGTTCCAATTCTTTTGTGATTTTTGTCTCAGCACCTACTTTTCTTTGCACTCCTTTGCCAAAAGTTGGTGTCTTTTATTTTAAGTTATTTAGTGGCCAGAAAGTATAAATGTATTTACATGAATTTTCATAATGGTGAAATCATTTTAAATGGTAACAATTTTCAATTGAGTTTTTGCTAACGGCATCACACTGTCAACTCCAATCTTGCAAAAGAAGGGTATAATTATTTTTCTCATTGCACATTACTTTTAGGTGCCAAAACATCAATGTACGCTACTGTTAACACC
>JAAELT010000606.1 GCA_024226315.1 bacterium
AGAGGGGCAGCGGCGCGGAGGCCGGTGCTTCGCCGACGAGGATCCTATTCGTAGTGCAAAGCGACGATCGGGTCGACCCGCGACGCCCGGCGCGCGGGCATCAAGCAGGCGACGGCGGCGACCAGGAGCAGGATCGGCACCACCAGCGCGAAAGTCAGGGGATCGGTCGCGGTGACGCCAAAAAGTGACTCGGAAAGGAAACGCGTCAGGGCTATCGATCCGGCGACGCCGACCACGGCACCGATGCTGGCGAGCTTCAGTCCCTGGCGCACGACGAGAGTGAGTATCTGCAACCGTTCGGCTCCGAGTGCCATGCGGATTCCCATCTCCTGGGTGCGCTGGGTCGCGCTGTAGCTCATGACGCCATAGATGCCGAGCATTGCCAGCAGCAGCGCGGCGGCGGCAAAGCCGCTCAGCAGGCCGGTGGCGAGGCGGGGCTGGGCCAGGGTGCGGCCGATCAGATCGTTCATCGCCCGGACCTCGGTGACCGGCAGGCCCGGATCGATCGCCGCGATCTGCCGGCGGACGGTGGCGCGCAAGCCCCGGGGATCGAGACCCGTGCGCAAGACCGCCTGCATGAAGAACTGCGCGTTCTGGCGGTACGGCACGTACATGGCAGGCTCGATATCCTGGGCCAGTCCCCGATGCCTCTCGTCTCCCACCACACCGACGATCTCCTGCAGATTGTCGCCGGTATTCCAGCTGAAATCGATCCGGCGTCCGATCGGATCGCCGTCCGGCATGAAGCGGCGGACGAATTCCCGGTTGACCAGGACGACTTGCGGGCTGCCTGCCGTGTCCTGCTCGGTGAAGAAGCGCCCGCGCTCGAGGGGGATGCCCATGACCCGGAAGTAGTCGTCGCTGACGCGTCTCTTCTCGGTGTAGGGCGAGTCGCCCTCCGGCCAGGTCTGGCCTTCGATTTCGAAGCTGCCGTTGGGCCCTCCGAGCACCGGCAGGCTGTTCACCAGGGCCGCGCCCTCGACGCCGGGTATGGTCCGCAGCCGTTCCAGCGCCTGGTCGTAGAACCTCACCCGGGCCGCGTCGTCCGGATACTGCGCTTCGGGCAGGAGGAAACCCGAGGTCATCACCTCGTCGGGCTGAAACCCGAGCTCGACGTCGGTCAGGCTCATGAAGCTGCGCAGCAGCAGCCCGGCTCCGACCAGCAGCACCAGCGACAGGGCCACCTCGGCGACCACCAGGAGA
>JAAELT010000607.1 GCA_024226315.1 bacterium
ACTGCGCCCGCGTCGCGCACGCGGGCGTCTGGGAGAGGCTGCCAGCGGGCGGCGCCCAGGTCAATTCCGCGAAACGCTAATTCCCTTTGCGCTTCGCATGAAGAGCGGGCCCGATCCCCCAGACCTCGAACGTCGACGCGGTGAGCGCCCGCGGCCCCTACCTCGTCGTCTCGACGTTCCGGTCGCCCGCTTCGGGATTGAGGCGGATCTCGACGAAGGCCTGGGAGACCTTGCGGCCGTCGTCGGCGTGGCCGAAGCTGGGCGGGACGACGCGGCCCTTGCCGTAGCGGTCGCCGATGCGGCAGTAGGAGTAGTACGAGCCGGTGCCGGCTGGTCCATGCGGGCGCCGGGGCGCTCGGGAGCGGACTTGACCGCCAGCTCGCCGGTGTCGCTCACCGCGGGCTAGGTCAGGTCAGGTCAGGTCGGCAATGGCCATTGGCCAAGGTCTTCGACGAGGTTTGCGGGGCCCGATGGCCATCGGCCAAGACCTTCGACGAGGTTTGTCGGGCCGAATGGCCGTTGGCCAAAACCTTCGACGAGGTTTGCGAGGCCGGATGGCCATCGGCCAAAACCTTCGACGAGGTTTGCGGGGCCGGATGGCCGTTGGCCAAAACCTTCGACGAGCACTCTTTCTCCGATTTTCCGCCGATCGGCGCGTTTCTGGGCCCATGAGCGGGATTTCCCGCCGATCGGCCCGTTTCTGGGCCCATGAGCGGGATCCCCCGCCGTTCGGCGCCTTTTTGAGGACTCTCGCCGGGCCTTGCCGCGGTTCGGCGCGTTCCTGGGGCGGGGAATGGGATTTCCCGCGGTTCGAGTCGCTTCCACGAGCCGGATGGCGGACTTGCCGCCGGAGATGCCTTTCAGGCCGCCAGGTATCGATGCAGCGGGCAAAACTCGGCGTTCTCCCACGACCGGACGTGACACTGGCGCGAACGGGCCTGACCGAAGTGGCTGGCACGGCCTGACCGGCCTGACCGGAGTGGCTGGCACGGCCTGACCGAAGTGGCTGGCACCTGGGTCGCCTGGGTCGCCCGGGGTCGCCTGGGTCGCCCGGGATGCTTGAGTCCGGTGCGGTGAAAGTCGCACGCCGGGTTCTGAGGGGGGCTCAGGGGTCGTAAGGCCCCCTTGCCTACCCGACGAATCAGCGAGAGTGGGACTTCCCGGCGGTTCGAGCCTTCCGGCAACCGAGGCTCTCGCGCGCCTGCGGATGGAGTCACGCTCTCTTCACCGCCTCAGCAAATGAGCAATCCGCCAGCGCCCGAAACGTCGTGGCAAACACTTGCTCCGAAATCGTCTGAGCCACGATTGCCTCTTTCCAGATCAGCACAGCCCGTTTTATCTCCTCGTTCCGGCACAACCTTTGACACACGTCACTCGTCTCGACTGCAAGCGTCTGTAGCTCCTCGAAACGCCGCTCGGCGTGAAGATGTCTACTGAGAGTAATACTCACCAATGCCATCTCGACAATGTTGTTGAGCTTCAAGAAGCCCTCGATTGCTTTCCGAAAAGCTGCTTCTCCTCGTCGTGTGGAGCCGAACCGCATCATGATCATGCCTTGCAACCAGAGAATCTTGAGCTTTGGATGGCTGAGCGGCTTTCTGCTGAAGAACTTCTTCGACTGGGCGACGTGATGCTCTATCAGGCTGAGGTCGCCGGAATAGACAGCCCCTTCGGTGATACCCAACACGAGGTTGTGAACGATGGCGTAGAAAATACGAGGCGTCAGCTTCACATCGGTCGCCGGCAGTGCCTGCCCCCAGTCCGTCATGGCTGGTGTCAGGTGTCCATGCATATGATGGATGTAGCCACGGGCAGTCAGCGCCTCTCCCAGGTGACGGCGCTGGATGTCGTCCGGAGCCTGTCGGTAGATCGCGACTGACCGACTCGCCCATTCCACCGCTTCTTGGTAGCGATTCTGGAAGCTGCGGAGCGCGGCAAACCGAAACAGCAGATTGGCCTCATCCAGTCTCGGAATGGATTCGGACCTCAGGAGGTCAAACGCCTCCCCATAGGTCTGCTCCGCCTGTTCGAGATCATCCGTCGCTCGATACGCCGTCCCAAGAACAGCCAGAGCACGAAGCCGCAACCGGGGCTGAGGCATTCGGGTCATGATTTGGATCAGGTACGCCAGCTCGGGACACACCTCGGCTGCCTCGAGGCCATTCTCTGGAGCCTCTGAGATCAACTCATCGCAGCGGTCAAAGTACAGCCAGCAGAATTCAGGCGTCCAGTACTTCGGCCTCTGTACCACGATGTCGGCTTGGTCCGGCAGCACGAGCTCGCGGATAAGGCGTCTGACGTGGGGGGCTGGCATACCTCTAGCTCGCAGCCGAGACGCGAATACCTCCGCGCCCCTGTTTCTCCTGATCAACCGGTCGGGAGAATAGCCGGCCCATACCGGCTGGTCGTAATCTCTGCACAGACGCTAGCACAGGTCTTCTCGGCGGACAGCATTTCGCGCTCCTTGCCGCCGCGATTGCGTGACATCGACACCCATTGCCGACCGCATCACGACTGAGGAGCAAGCTATCGCCGACTACCTGGTCAGGCAAAGCTCCGTGAACGGAATCGATGACCTAAAACAGCAGAATCGTTGACCGACTGGTAAGTAGATGCCCAAGACCGCGTCCCGAACGCCTAGGTCAACCTGTGGGCAGCTACCCACTGACAGACCGGCTTCTGGCTCCAGGACCAGGCTGATCAGCCACTGCCGGCGTCGGTCGGCGGCGGCAGGCCCCTACCGCGCCGTCTCCAGGTTCCTACTGCCGTCAGGGTTGAGGCGGATCTCGATGTAGGCCTGGGTCACCTCGCGGCCGTCGACGGCGTAGCCGAAGCTGGGCTGCCCCACCATGCCCTTGCCGTAGGAGTCGCCGATGCGGCAGTAGAAGTAGTAGCTGCCGTCTTTGGTGGGTTCCAGCACGATCGACTCCTGGTAGCCCTCCTCAGGGGCGGTGCGCATGGCGCGGTAGATGTCGCGCGGGTTCCCGCGGGCAAGCCGAAAGAGCACCACGCCGCCTCCGGCCTCGCTGAAATCGAGCACCACCGGCGCCGGAAGCCGGGCGACGGAGCCGGGGGTCGCGGGGGCGGCCTTCTCGGCCAGCGCGCCGCTCTCCGCCACCGCCGGCACCAGACGGACGTAGCGCATCGGCTCGTTCGACTTGAGCGCGATCTCTCTCAGGCGCTCGAGCTTGACGCCACCGGCGCTCAGATCTCGCTTCATCGGAGCGACGGTGACCGGCCCGTCGGCCGCCGAGGTCAGGGTGCTCTGGTAGCGCACCAGGGTCGCCTCGTTCTCGATCCGCCCGAGCACGACGCGCAGGTGGCTCTCGCTCACGTCTCCGGCCTTGCCGATCACCCCGTCCTCCGTCGGCTCCGAACGGTCCGTGGCGAGCTCCAGGTTCTCGGAGTAGTAGCCCTTCTTGGAGAAACGCAGGCTCAGACCGTCGCAGTCCTGACAGGAGACCTCGAACCAGCCGTCCACCATACGGCTCTCGGTGCTGCTCGCCGAAAACGATTCCGCGTCCGGGTCGAAACGGCTCTCGCGCACCTTCAGCCGCACCCGCTCGAGCGGCCGGCCGGCCTCGTCCTCCACCCGTCCGGACAGCGCGATGGCGCCGTTGAACGCTCCCTCGAGCTCGTCCATGTACGCGGCGGCGCCCGCTGGCGCGGCGCCCGCCGGCGGCTCCTGGCCGCAAGCCGGAAGGGCGACCAGCAGCACGAAGACGACCATCAACAGCGAAGAAAGACTCGACGACTTCATGGTTTACTCCACGTCCAGCTTCCAGGCCCTGCTCACGCGCAGCCAGTTCCACCAGGGCCAGACCTTGGGCAGCGGCAGGTCCTTGAGGTCACTGTGTTTGTGCGTGCGCCAGCCGAGCCAGGATGCGTTCTCCTGATTCCTGATCGACTGCGGGTGCGGATGCTCTCCCGAGCCCAGGGGCAGCGCCAGGTGCCAGTAGGGGTAGAACTCGTGATTCCGGTTATCCATCAGGAAGACCGGTATGGAGCGGGCCAGATCCAGGCCGCCGCCGTCGTCGGTCGGAATCGGGACGCGATAGTTGTCGCTGGTGGCGCCACAGCGCGTCCGGTTGAAGTGCGGCTTGCCGTTGCTGTGGTGGTTGCGCAGCAGGAAGTCGTCGTAGCGCATCAACTCGAGCGCGTCGTCTTCCGGGTTGTACAGGTGATACGCCCTGTTGACCGCGTCGAGCGACGGATGGCCGGACTGGTTGAACCAGAAGGCGTGCGATCCGCACTTGAGATCGCGGACGCTGTAACTTGTCGGCACGCAGGTGGAGGTGGCGCCGCCCAGGCAGAAGGTGAAAAGCTGCTGGGGCAGCATGGTCTCCCGCCAGATCGCCGGCTCGACCGAGATGAACACGTCGGCGAGCTTGCTCGTCGAGCCGGTCCGGTGATAGCGGAAGCCGTCGAGCACCACCTGGTTGCCCAGGCTGTGGGCCATTACAGTCACGTTCTCGGGCAGAAATCCCCAGCCATTCGCGGGGCCCTGGGATTCGATCACCTTGTCGCGCAGGAAGCTGGTGAACGCGACGCTGGTCTGGAATGCGTTCTCGACGTTGTCCGCGTAGTTCGGGACGGCCTCGTTGCCTTCCCAGTTGAACAGCGCAAATCCTCCGCGGTAACCCATCCAGTAGGTGCGCTTCAGGCCCGTGTTGCCCCAGTCGAGGGCATCCTCGGGAGCGACCTTGAAGCCGTGCACCATGATGAACATCTGGGTCTTGTCGAGATCCGGCGGCACGCTCTTGGTGCTCTGGAACGTCGCGTTCGGATAGCGCTTGATGCTCGTCGTGTTCATGGTGCCGTCGAATTCTTCGATCGGATAGACCAGCGGCACGGTGGCGTCGCTGAGCGTGGCGTACAAGGTCCAGAAGCCCTCGGGATCGCGGATCGAGACGCGCGACGAATCGAGCACCATGCGCTTGCCGGTGTCCTTCGCCTCGGCGAGCAGCGTCAGGGTGTTGAAGGTCGGCTGGAGGCCGACGACGCCGTCGAGCGCGATGAACGCCATCTCGGTGTGCTCGTCCTCGAGCTCGATGGTCTTCGCGGCATGGCCATTGAGCAGGAAGGTGCGATTGTCGAACTCGTCGATCTGATCGTCCATCTCCTCGTCATCTTCCATGTACCCGAGTCGGTCGGACTCGCCGGTCGCGATCGCCGGCATGACGCCGAGGATCGAGGTGCCGCCGCGCAGCTCCATGAAGAACTCCCACTCCTCGTCGAGCAGGATCTCGGGCACGTCGACGATGAACGGGGCGACGTCGACGATGTTCTCGCCGTGGAGTCCCGCGCGGGCGGTGCGCCAGAAATTGAATCCGAAACCCTGGTCTTCCACCAGCTCGTCTTGGTCGTTGATGATGAATTTCGAGTCGGAGACGCCCGCCCGCAGGGTGGAGATGTCGTTGCTGTTGTTGAAGCCGAGGTCAGGGGCGAGGGGCGTGAAGCGCACCTTCTCGTCCGCCAGGTCTTCGCCCATGAACGAGATGTTGACCGTCAGGTCGAACGGCTGGGGCTCCTCGCCGGCGCCCGTGCCGTCGAGCGCCTCGATGTAGAAGGTCTGCTCCTGTTCGTTGGACGAGAAGCCGAGCGACATGGCGGTGTGCGGCATGTTGGGATCGACGTAGGCGGCCGCGTTGCGCTCGTCGTTCACCGAATTCAGGTGCCACAGGCGCATCGCGTTCTGTTTGTACTGGCTGAGGTCGTAGTACTTCTTGGTCTGGATGGTGGAGAGCAGATTCGTCGTGCCGCTGGCCGCATTCTCCGGCGGCAGAGCCGACGCGGCCGGCCCGTCGTAGGTGAACGTCAGCATGGCGGCGTCGTACATGCCGCCCTCGGGGCGCAGCTCGATCACCACCGGCACCAGGCTCCGCTCGTTCACGACCCTGCTGTCGGCGTAGTCGGGCACGCCGTCGCGATCGTCGTCGTTGTGGTTGACGAACAGCAGCTTGCCGAGCTCTTCTGAGTCCGGCTCCGGCTCCTCGAGGTTCTCCTCGGCGTCGTTGCGCTCCGGCGGGTCGAGGCCGTTGTTGTTGTTGGAGTCGATGTCGACGTCGAACATGACCACCGAGAACGGCACCCGCTCGGATTCGACCCGCAGCGTCACCGGCCCGGAGGGCCCGGGCGTCCACGACCAGCCGGCGTTGACCGACACCGACACCTCGTGCATGCCTTCCGGCTGCTGGAAGATCTGGCCGGTGGGCAGAATGGCGGTGCCGGTACCCAGCCCGGCGGACTCGGCGAACAGCGCCAGGGAGCTGTTCTCCCAGAAGAACATCACGGTGTTGAGCGCCGGGTAGTCGCTGGGTTCGATCTGGTAGCCGAAGCCGAGCTCGGTCTCGTGGCGGTTGCGGTGGCCCAGCTTCACCGCCGGCGGCGGATCTTCGGTCAGCCGACCCTCCACCGCCCACAGCACATAGGTCAGCTCCCAGCTCGGGCTGGGCTCGATCTCGAACAGATCCATCTCGGCGCCGCAGTCGTCGCCGCACGTCACCACCTCGTTGATGAAATCCGGTTCGTCGGGCTGCTTGGGGACCGACACCTCGATCGACGGCGTGGCGACGACCTCGTAGCGGCCGGGAGAAGACGGCATGGTGACGGCATAGGTGAAGAAGCCGTCGCCGTCGGGGCTCGAGACCGAGGAGCTGCCGGCGTCGCCGTCGAACATCACCGTGGCGCTCTCGCCGATGGTGCCGCCGCCGCACGACTCCGGTAGGCAGGAGGGCGCGGCATCACCGGTGAAGCGCCTGGTGGTGTAGGTGCCGAGCGGGTTGGTACAAAACCTGTCGTCACACGAAACCACCGAGAAGTCCTCGCGAACGATGTAGAGCGCCACCTGGATCGGCACCGTCTCGGTCTCTCCCGGCGCGTAGACCTCGATCGACTCGCTGCCGGTGTTGCCCACCGGCTGGCCGCGCCCCGAGACCAGCAGCAAAGGATGGCCGACGAAGACGCCGCCCGGGACGAAGAAGAGGTTGACGCTGGCGTTGAACGTGGTGGAGGCGTCCCGGTCTTCCGACATGGCATTGGCGTCGACCTGGTAGCTGGAGTCCTCGCCCACCACCAGGTGTACCCAGGTGCCGTTGATGCCGCCCTCGGTGGTGATCGAACCCTGGCCGTCGCAGTCCTCGGCCAGCACCAGACCGGCGCGGCACGACCGCTTCTCCTCCCGGGTTAGCAGCTCCGGCCCCTTCTCGGGCTCGCTCGAGGCGCCTCCCACCAGGGTGTAGGTGACCTCCTGGTTGGAGATCGGGTTGCCGTGCTGGTCCACCGGGACCGCGCGCAGCGCCCGGCTCAGGCTGAGATGGGGAAAGCCGCTGTAGTTGGTGCCGTTGGGGGCCTGGAGGTCGTTGATCTCATCGGGCATGCCGAACTCGAAAAAGTTGTTGGTCAGGCCGTAGCCGTTGACCTCGGCGGTCACCAGGTTGAGGCCGGCGCGGAAGAAGTAGTCGTCGCCCTGGAACAGCAGGTAGTAGGGGCTCTCGGCGGTGCTCGTGCCCAGGGTGAGGTCGACGCTGGCGAAACCCCGGCGCGTGGTGGTGACGGTCTTGGTGCTCGAGCCGTCGAAGTCGCCGCCGCCGGCGAGGATCGAGAAGGTCACCTCGGCGCCCTGGACTTTGAGGCCGTCGGCGTCGGTGACCAGCACCAGTAGCTTGGCGCCGTCGGTCTCGGTCAGCGCCTTGCCGGCCGTGCCGATCTGCACGTTGCCCGAGAACGCCACGATCTCGACCGCCTCGTCGGGATTGGTGTTGGTCCGGGTCGAGGACGGGAACTCCAGCTGCTCCGCCAGGTCGAGGATCACGTCGATCGGCGGCACCGCGATCATGCCGCCCGAGAGGTTGCCCGAGAGCTGGTAGCGGGCCTCGCCGGTGGCCGGGTCGTGGAGCCGGTAGCCGATGCCGGACCACTCGATGTAATCGAGCGTCGCCGCCGGCACCCGGGCGGTGCCGCCGGCCAGCACCCAGCCCTCGATCTCGTCCAGCACCGCGGCTGGAAACGGCAGGGTGGGCAGGATCGTGCCCAGGTTGGCCTGGTCGACGTCGAGCACGGCGGTGCCGGCGTCCGCCGCCAGGATCAGCGCCTTGTCGGCCGAGACGGCGGCGATGTCGTAGTCCTCGAAGATCCGGCGCTCGAGCGCCGAGGCCTCGAGCTGAGCGAGCTCGAGCCAGCGCCGCGCGGCGCCGGAGTCGCCGATCGCGCGCGGGCCGAAGACGTCGGCGTCGATCGCGATGCCCTGCCACCGGAGCCGCTCCACCAGCCCCAGGCTGCCCTCGGGCTCGACCACGCTCGACACCATGGCGATCGACGGGAAGGGGTGGACGACGGCCAGGCCGTCGAGCATGGCCAGCTCGCGGGCAAAGTCAGCGGCGGCGTCCAGATAATCGCCGGTGAGGCTCGACAACACCTCGAGCGTGCTCTGGGGCTCACCACCGGCCTGGGTGGCGTAGCCCTGGGAACCCGGTGCGATGCCGATGCCCACCGGCACGCCGGTGAGCTGCTCGTTGACGAAGCTGAGGCTGTCGCCACCGGGGGTGGTGAGGGTGACCTCGAGCTCGAACGCCCGGCCCATGCCGATACCCTCTTCGCTCGCGGCGATCATCTCGCCATTCGCCATCAGCTCGACCCGGGCATTGACCAGGTAGGGGGGAGCCACCCACAGGTCGCCGTAGGTCGCCACCACCGCCTCGTCGTCGGGCGTCGCGGGGCCGAACCACAGCACCGCCTCGTTGCCGGCCAGGTCGCTCGCCGGCAGGGTGACGTCGAGCAGCTCACGGAGCCCCTCGCGCACCACCAGCCGTACGCGATGGCTGACCTCCTCGGAAAAATCGATGTCGAAACCGTTGACCGCGGTGACCCGGCCCACCAGGCCGGCGGGCAGCACACCCTCCTCCTGGACGACGAGCGCTCGCGGCAGGCTGGCGCTCTGGTAGTCACCATCGGGCGCCAGAAACGCGTCCACCTGGCCGGCCAGCACCTCGCTCGGCAGCGGGCAGGAAGTGGCGTCGGTGAGCGGCGCGGTGCAGGAGGCACCGGCCAGGTAGGAGTCGACGAAGGCGCTCGCGTTCAGGCCCATCTGTTCCAGCAAGCTGTCGCCGCTGGCCGTGGCCATCGACTTGAGCTCGGGATCGAGACTCAGCCAGGTCTCACCGGTGTCGTCGAGCACCACGCCGCGGAAGTTGGCATAGGGCAGCCAGACCTCGCACCAGGCGCGCTCCAGCTCGTATGCCCCCGGCTGGCCGCCGACGAGAACCGGCTCCCAGGGAATGCCGGCGGCAGTCAGGACGCGCTCGAGCTCGACGAAGCTCGCCACGCCGAAGTGTTCGAGCAGCGAGCCGGTCGGGATCGCGCGCACGCCCCAGGCCACCCGCGCCGGGAAGCCGGCAAGGCGCATCATCTCGGCCAGGAGACCCGCTTGGTCGAAGTCGTTGCCCTCGCCCGAGCGCAGCACCGCGGCCGGCCCCTTGGCGGCGCCGAAGTAGCTCGCCGGGCGGATCTCGTTGAGCACGTGAGCGTACAGCGCGAGCGGGTCGCCGCCCAGCTCGGTGACTCTGTCGGCCACCGGGTCCGGCCGGTCGATGACCGCCTTGGGGATCACCGTCTCGCCAGCGAGCTCCGCGGCGATCTCGGCGGCGATGGCCGCCTCGTCGTCGGCCGCCAGGACGGTCTGACCGGCGGCTGCCCGCAGCGCTTCGGACGGCGGCCCGGTATAGCCCTCGGGCGGCTGCTCACTGCGCCGCGGGCGGCGCGGCTCCATCGCCTCACCGCGCACCGGCGCCAACCGCACCGAGATGGGCGCCGACGACGGCTGGACCTCCTCGGCCTTGCAGGCGGCCAACGCCTTGGCCGCGGCCAGGGGTGGCGCCTGGCCGGCTTCGAGGGCCGACTCCACGCTCAGCAGCTTACTCCGTACCTCGGCGTCGACCGTGCCCAGGCGCACCAACGCGGCGCCCACTCCCGGCTCGCGCGACTGCTCCAGCCGCTCGCGCTGACGCGACTGCTCGTCGAGCCACAGGGCCTTCTCGATCGCCAACTCGCGCCCCAGATCGACAGCGTGCTTGGTCGGGATCGGACCCAGCTCGGCGCCGTCGACCGGCGCGGCCTCGAGCAGCGCTCGCAGCAGCGGAAAGTGCCGCTCACAGGCTTCCTCGGCAGCCACCGGGCTCGCCGCGTGACCCCAGATCACCAGCAGGGAGATCCCCAGCCACAGACCTCGCCGTTTGCCGCGTCGCCGCGGGCGCGCACCTTCCATCCGTTGCTCCTTCACACGGCTGTTCGCGAGTACAGCCCGGCTGTTCGTCTGGGAAAGCAACCTCGCGCAGCCCGCCAGTGCCAGCAGAAGGGCGAGGACGATCATCGGCCACGGGCCGAGAGTCGGGATCTCGACGGTGGGAATCACCTGGAAGTCGACGCTGTCGAGCAGCAGGTCGAAGGCGTTGCCGCGGTACATGCCGCTGGCCCGCAGCTCGATGCGGTAGGTTCGATCGCCGAGCTCGTCGGTGGCGAACGGGGCGTTGACGGCCACCGTCTGACCCGCCGCCACGTTGCTGAACGAACCGGTGACGCTGTCGAGCACCGAGTTGTCTTCCGGATCGACCAGCGCGAGAGTCAGGTCCAGCGCCTCGATGACTTCGATGTCGTCGTTGTTGCGCGCTTCGCTCTCGACATGGAGCGGTGAGCCGAGGGCCACCATGTCGTCGTCCAGGAAGATCATGCCGGTGAGATCGAGCGTGCCGCCGCAGGTCTCGACGTCGATCACGAGCGCCGGCGCCGCCGCCTCGTTGTCGAAGCCGTCGATCGCGGTGGCCACCAGGCTGTGGCTACCGAGATCGCCCGAGAAGTCCAGCGTCAGCAGGTACTCGCCCGGTTCGATGGCCGGGTTCATGGTCATCGGCGGGCCGCCGTCGACCGCCAGGCGAACCTGCTCGACGCCCGAAAGCGCGTCGCTGGCCGCGGTCCGCACCGTCACCGGGTTGCACACCGTGCCGGCGCCGGGGCCGAGCACGCTGACGGTGGGCGGCGTCAGGTCGACGACGTCGAGGGTGGCGGTCGCCAGCTCGAGCACGTACTGCGCGCCACCGCTCTCGCCGGTGGCAACGAGGCTGGCCGGGTAGGTCAGCAGCTCCAGCCCGGCGGTGGCCAGCGTCGGCTCGAACGGCACCTGCTCGCCGGCGGCCAGGTCGAACACCGCTTGAGCCTCCGCCGCCACGGCGCCGGTGACCGGGTGCGTGAGCCGCACCGAAACCGTGACGTCGGTGAGCGCCGAGGGGCTGTCGTTGCGGGCGGTGGCGAGAACCTGGACCGTGTTCGGCGGCTCCACCGTCGGCGGCACCAGGAACAGGCCGCCGGCCATGGTCACCTCGTCCGGCACCACCTCGAAGCCGAAGGTGCTCTCCGCCAGGTTGCCGGCGCAGTCGTCAGCGCTGACCACGAAGGTGTGGAGCCCGACGTCGGTGACGGTGAACGGGCTCGTGACCGCGGCGCCGTCGAGCGTCGCCGTCACCGCCTGGAGGTTGTCGTCGGCGGCGCCCCAACTGAAGGTGACCTCGCCGGCGTAGACCTGGCCGTCCTCGAGGTCGGTGACGGTGATCACCGGCAGGACGGTGTCGATCACGAAGCTCCGCGTCACCGTCGACACGCGGCCGCAGACGTCCTCGGCCACCAGCTCGAAGACGTGCGCGCCCTCGGTCGTGATCGGATCACCCGAGACATAGGGCGCGCCGTCGAGCGTCGCCGTGACCGTGGACAGCTGGGAGTCGGTGACGGTGAAGGTGATCGCCGTCGGACCGGTGCAGGCGCCCTCGTCCGGCCCGGCCAGCTCGATCCGCGGCGCGGCACCGTCGTCGGAGACGGTGTCGACGTCGACGGCGACCGGCGCCGAGACGTTGCCGGCGGCGTCGGCGGCGGACACCTCGATGTGGTGGGAGCCGGGATCGCTGGGGCCGAGCAGCAGACGCGAGGCATACACCGTGTCCTCGACCGACTCGAGGATCATCGGCAGATTCAGCGCACCGCCGTCGAGCTGATAGAAGACGCTCACCACGCCCGACAGCGCGTCGGTGACGCGGGCGCGGATGGGCAGCTCGTCGTCGCACACCAGCGCCCCGGACGGATCCAGCAGCTCGATCACCGGCGGCGTCAGGTCGACCAGGGTGAAGGAGGCGGTGGCCAGCTGCACGTCCTCGGGCGCGCGGTCGATGGTGGCGCCGAGGATGCCGACGAAAGCCCGCAGCTGGGTCATGTCCGGAGCGTAGTCCCAGGAGACGTCCGTGGTCTCGCCGACGCCCAGAGACACCGTGGCCTCGAGCCTCGTGTGAGCGACGCCGGCCTGCGGGTCGACCACGTCGACGAACACCGGCATGTCGACCAACGCCTCGTCGCCCTGGTTGTTCAGGGTGGCGGTGACGTCGATCGGCGACAGCGGCTCGACGAAGGCGGGCACCAGCGACAGGGTGCCGGTGACGGCCGCGCCGACGCTCTCGATGACGAATGGGTAGGGCACCGAGGCTGCCAGCGGGTCGCCCATCGAATCGCTCACCGCGACGTTGAAGGTGTAGGCGCCGGGTTGCGCTTCGCCGGTATCCCAGGCCCAGTTGAAGCTCCTCAGGTCGTCCACCGTCAGCGCCGCCACCTGCCGCACCTCGGTGGCCACCGGCACGCCGGCAGGCGCCGGCACGACGGTGAGGGTGACGGTGGCGTCGAACAGGGTGAGGTCGCCGATGTTGCGCACCCGGGCGAGGAAGTTGGCGGTGGCGCCGCGCACGTAGGCGGGCCGGTCCGCCGAGCCCTCGGCCTCGGCCTCGGTGCGGGCGGTCACGGCGAAGGGCGCCGTGTCCTCGGCCGCCGGCGCGGAGCCGCGGCTCACCTCCACCCGGGCACGGTAGTCGCCGGGGTAGATGCCGTCCGCCGGCCAGGCGAACGCCATCTCGACGCTGTCGAAACCGAAGGCCGGCAGCGTCCTCTGATCGACGATCGTCACCTGGCTGCCGTCGGCGGCCTCGATCAGGGTGGTGACCTGGGTGTCCTGCGGCGCGTCGTTGGTGGTGACGGTCACCAGCAGGGTGGCCACCTCGCCCAGGAAGTAGCTGTCGCGGTCGGTCTCGACCGTGGCCTCGACGCCGAAGGTGTCGCGCAGCGGCACGACCAGGGTTCCGGTGTTGTTGTCCTCGTCGAGCTCGGGAATCTCGCCCGTGGCGTCGAGCGTCAGGCGCCAGAAGTAGTCGCCGCTCTGCCCCGCCGTGTTCCAGGTGGTGCGCACGCGCGTGCTCTCGCCGGCGGCGAGGTCCAGGGTCTCCACCAGCACCGTCTCCGAGACGCCGGCGGGCGAGGTGCGGACGAGAGTGGCGAGGCAGCCGGTGAGCGCCCCCTGGCCGAGGTTGCGGGCCGTGCCCTCGATCACCACCGGGTCGCCGGTGAGCGGGAAGCCCGGGGTGGCGGTGAAGGCGGTGACCGCGGCGTCGGGGAACAGGTCCGGCGCCACGTTGACCTCGATCGGCAGCGAGCTCTGCACGTCGTCGCCGAGCTCCTGCTCGGCGACGAGCTCGTTGACGCCGGCGTGCAGGGTGACGTCGGGGAAGGTGAAGGCGCCGCTCGGGCGCACCAGCTTCACCAGCCGGTCGTCCTGCGGCACGCGGATCGAGCCGTCGCCCGGGACGATCAGATCCCAGGACGCGAAGTCGCCGTTCGGCAACGCGTCGCGCGAGAAGTTGTCGGCCAGGGTGACCTCGGCGCCGTCCGCGAGCGAACGGCTGCGCAGCAGCACCTCGCCGGACGGATCGATCGCCAGGAACACGACCGTGTCGCGATCCAGGAAAGCGCCGGCGTACTCGCCCGGCGCCGGGCTGAAGTCCTGCGTTTCGCGAGTCTCGAGATCGTAGACCTTGAGCACCGCGTCCTCGGCGCCGAAGGTCGGATACTCGGCCCAGATCAGACGCCCGCTGTCGGGGGAGAACGGCTGGCCGGTCATCTCGTGGTACGCGGAGTAAGGAATATCGTGCACTTCGCCGGTGAGGGTGTCGATCACCCTCGGACCCTGGCCGGTGACCACCGCCAGGTAGCGTCCGTCCGGGCTCCAGGCCGGGCCGAACATGTAGGAGAAGGAGGTGTAGACGTCCTCGGGCGTGCCGCCGGCGGCGTCGATCACCCGCAGCACGGTGTCCGCGCCGTCGACGACGTAGGCGATCTTGTGCCCGTCGGGCGAGAACACCGGGTCCTGGTCGGAGTCGGCGTCGTCGGTGAGCTGCTCGGAGAGCCCGCTCGCCAGGTCGAGCACGTAGAGGTGCGAGCCGCCGTCGAAACCACGGTAGACCACCCGGTCACCGGTCGGGCTGACCGAAGGCTGCGAGGGCGAGAAGCCGCCGGACAGCGACCGTGTGCCGGTGTCGAGACCGACGACCGCCACGTAGGAGTCGCCGTTGTAGGTCATGTAACTGGCGAAGCGGCCGTCTGGCGAGAGGCGTAGCAAGGTGCCGTTGGTGCGGTAACCCGGCAGCTCGGTCGCGCCGTCCGGTAGGGTGGCGTCGAGCAGGGTGGAGCCCACCGGCGCGCCGTCGTGCAGCAGGGTGATGATCGAGCCCGGGTAGCCGCGCCCGCCGACGTCGGCGAAGAGCGACGGCCAGTCGATCGGCACGCCGGCCACGGTCGGCTCGTTCAGCACCGGCGCCGGCGGCGACGTGCACTCGGAGGTGGCCGAGGCCAGGTTGGAGGGCGCGCTCTCGATGGTGATGCCGGCGACCTGGGCCAGGGTGGTCATCAGGTAGTTGAAGGCGGCGCCCGTCGGCAGGCCGCCGTCGACGTAGAGGGTGGCGCCCGGCGGCAGCTCGATCAGCGGCACGTCGGCCGCCGAATCGGGCCCTGCCGGCGAGGCGGCCCGGTACAACCGGTAGCCCAGCGGGATCGCCGGCGGCGGTGCCGGCGCCAGCCACGAAACCTCGATCTCACCACAGCCGGCGGACTGTGCCTGCAGCGTGACCGGCGGCAGCGGCGTGCCGGCGCCCACCACCACCGCCAGCTCGGACGGATCGGAGAACTGGCCGAAGCGGTTGAGCTCGTCGACCTCGTACTCGTAGGCGCCGTCCGGGCGCCCGGCGTCGACGTACGGCGGGCTCGCCGCCCGGGTCTCGGTCTGCAGGGTGACTTCGTTGAGCGAGCAGTTGAAGCACCAGGATCCCGGTGGGATCACCAGGCGGATGCCGCTGATCTCGGCGTCGATGCCGTGCGTGCGCACGGTGGAGAAATTGGACGACTGGAAGTGCCACCACAGCCAGTGGCCGTCGACCAGCACCTCGACCGAGTAGCGCCGGGCGCGCGTACCCCAGCGGACGGTGACCTGGGAGACGAGCTCCGCACCCGGCCACGTCCACTCCCACTCCACGCCGGACGCCTGGAAGCCGACCAGCTGCCAGCCGGTGAAGTCGCCGCCGTCGACCGCCATCTCCCACGCCGTCAGGTCATCCTGGGAGCCCAGCAGGCCGTGGGTGCCCGGCTGATAGGGGAAGCCCTGGGTAGTGACGTTCAGCGTCGTGCCGTCGCGCGCGACGGTGAAGGCGTGGTGGTCGGGATCTGCGCTAGGCTGCCAGTCGAGGGTGACGTCGGCGCCGGCCACCGTCGCGTCCAGGTCGGCCGGCGGCAAGGGCCGCTCGCTGCGCACTATCACCAGCTCGCGCGACAGCTTGCTGCGGTTGTCCTGAGCGTCCGCGCCGAGAAAGCGGAAGGTGTTGAAGCCGTCTTCGAGCAGCTGTGCCGGGAAGCTCAGCTCGAAGGTGGCGGAGGCGAAGAGCGCCACCGTCTCCCAGCCCCGGGTGCCGTTGAGCCTCTGCAACTCGATGCTGTCGAAGTAGGGGTCGGACTCGCCGGACAGCGCCACGGTGGCGACCTCGGTGACCGGGTCGATGAAGTCGAAGGTCGGCGTCGCCACGCGGGCGAAGCGCGACGGCGAGCCGACGCTCTCGTTGCCGGCGGTGTCGATCGCGGTGACCGAGTAGTTGTAGCCGCCGTCGGCGAGACCTGAGTCGTCGTACTCGAGCTGATCGGAGGGCAGGGTGCCGGTGATCGGCGACCCGGCACGGTAGACGACGTAGCCGTCCAGGTCACCGGTGGTGTCGGCCACCGGCGACCAGGTGAGGTGCACGGTGCCGCCGTCGACCAGCAGGTCGAGGCTGGGCGAGCCGGGTGCCAGGTCGGTCTCGGTGAGCGAGATCGACTCCGGCGCCGGGTCGGGCCCGACGGCGTCCGACGCGATGGCGCGCACGTGGTAGAGGCCCGGCGAGCCCGGCGCCAGCTCCACCACCCACGGCGGCTGGCTGAGCGCGGCGCCCAGCGGCGACCAGGTGCCGGCACCGTCGGCCATGACCTCGAACTGCACCGAAACCACGTCCAGGTCGGGGGTCTCGGCGGTCAGCTGCACCATCTGCTCGAAGCTCGAGCCGTCCGGAGGATCGACGATCACGGCATGCGGCCGCCGGGTGTCGATGACGATCGGGTCGGACTCGTTCGACGCCGCGGATTCGTTCTGCGCAGTGTCCGCGGCGGTCACGTAGTAGATGTAGGTGCCGTCGGGCAGATCCTTGTCGTCGTAGTCGGTGGCGCCGATCAGGAACGGCTCCGGCGAGCCGATCACCGGGCCCGGGGAGTTGGCCAGCAGGCCGTTGCGGTACAGGTAGTAGCCGGCCAGGTCGGGCGGCTGAGGAGTGAGCGTCCACTCGACGTGGACGTCGTTGATCTCGGCGTCGGCGTCCTGGGCGGAAGCGAAGGCGACGGTCAGGACCGGTGCCACCGGCGGCTCGTTGTCCACCTCGACCGCCACCTGCGCGCTCGCCGTGTTGCCGAACACGTCGGTGGCCGAAAGAAGCAGCTCGTACGGACCGTCGGGCCACTGCGCCAGGGCGGTGTCCCACACCGCCAGGAAGTCGGAGAGCACCGGCGCGGTACCGCTGCCCAGCGGGATCCAGATGCCGGCGGGCGCCTCGCGCACGGTGAGCAGCCAGCTGGCCAGACCGGTCTCGCGGTAGGCGGTGCCGGTGATCTGCACCAGGTCGGAGATGCGGCTGCCGTCCGCCGGCGCGCTGATGTGGGCCACCGGTCCGGCCAGGTCGATCTCCACCGACAGGCTGCCCGAGTCCGGGCTCTCGGTGCCGTTCGCCGCCAGTGCCCGCACGGTGTAGGTGTAGACGCCGTCGGCCAGCCCCGGATCGACGGTGGTGGTGCCCGAGACCGGCAACAGGTTGATCTGCGTGCCGTCGCGGTAGACGTTGTAGCCGGTCGGCGGCGGGCCGGCGCCCGGCTCCCACACCAGGGTCACGTCGCGCTGGTCCGCCTCGGCGCTGATCAGAACCGGCGGCCCCGGCGGCGTCACCTGGACCTCGACCATGATCTCGAGGTCCGCGGTGTTGCCGGCGCGGTCTTCGGCCTCGACGGAGAGTGTGTAACTGCCGTCGGCGGGCAGCGCCGTCCAGGCGGCGATCGTGCCGCTCACCGGGCTGGCACCGACCGCCAGCGGCGGCACCAGGCGGCTGCCGCCGGCCGGGGTCAGCTCCAGGGACCAAAGCTGCATGTTGGCATCGTCGACCGAGCCGAGCACGTCCACCTCGCCGGCGACCACCGCGCCGCCCGTCGGCTGCGTGAGAATGATCTCGGGCGGCGTGTTGTCGACCGTGAACACCCGGCGCGCCTCGGTGGTGCGCCCGGGCTCGTCGGTGGCCTGCAGGCGCACGGTGTAGGGACCGTCGTCCAGGCCGCTGGCGTCCCACTGGTAGCTCACCGAGCCGTCGCCCAGGGTGCCGGTGGCCTCGTCCAGCAGCACGAAGTCGGCTTCGTCCGGCGCGGTGCCGGGGGCGTAGCTCCACGCGTAGCCGAGCAGGTTCTCTTCGATGATCTCGCCGTCGAGCGCCACGTAGTCGTCCAGCGTGTTGAGCACCGAGGCGGCCGCGGGCGAGAAGATCTGCACCGCCGGCGCGGTGTTGTCGATCTCGAACACGCGGGTGATCTGGGCCGGGTTGGCGGCCTTGTCGACGGCGGCGAAGCGCAGCTGGTACGGCCCGTCCTCGAGGTCGTCGAGCACCTCGAGCACGCGGTTGTCGAAGACGTTCGAGCCGGTGGTGAGCAGCAGCGGCTCGTCGAGCAGCAGGTCGAGGGTCCACTCCTCGGGGTGGAGCTCGTCGTGCGAGCCGACCACCTGCAGCGGCAGACCGTTGAGTGAGAACTCGACCGGGTTGATCATCTCGAGCGCCGGCGGCACGGTGTCGATGGTGACGCTGAGCCTCTCCTCCTCGGATTCGAGCGTCGGCGGCACCAGCGGATCCGCGGCCTGCAGCACCAGCTCGTACACGCCGTCGGGCGCCACGCCGCCGATGTCGGCGACGCCGTTCCACGGCAGCGTGGTGCCGCCGACCACCGCGGCGTCGAGCTGGTTGTCGATCAGGGTGGCGACCACGTCGCCCGCCTCGTCGACCACCAGCAGGGTGACCAGGGCGTCCTGGATCAGCTCGTAGAGGATCTCGGTCTCGTCCAGGTTGCCGTCGGTGTTGGGAGAGAAGATCTCGGGATCACGCTGGAAGAAGCGAATGAAGCGACGTTCGCGCACCGTCACCGGAATCTCGGTCGAGAAGCTCTCGTTGCCAGGCCGGTCGACGGCCCGCACCCGCACCAGGTAATCGCCGGGCGCGGCACTGCCGGTGTTCCACACGCCGATCGACTGATCGGTCTCGGTGGTGGGGCTGGTGCCGGTGTCCACCGTCACCCAGTCGGTGCCGCTGTCGAGCGAGAAGATCTGGATCTGCCAGAGCTGGAAGTGGAGGTCGCGTACCAGGCCCTTGACTTCCAGGCTCGAGCCGACCAGCACGTCCGGCTCGGGGGCGGTGAGCATCACCTCCGGCGGCGTGGTGTCGAGCTCGATGTCGTCGGTGTCGGAGTCCCGGGCGCCGCACGGCGAGATGGCGGTCAGCTCGATCTGGTAGACGCCGTCGGGCTGCAGCGTCCCGCCCGCGTCGGTGCCGTCCCAGAGATACAGGAACTCCTGCTCGGCGTCGGTGACCGAGCCGACCTGGAACTGCACGACGCCTCCGGACGCGTCGGTGATGGCCAGCTCGAAGGTGCCGGGAGTGCCGGTGGTGAATGACACCTCCCCGGCGTCCGGGCGGTCCAGGGTGTTGACCGGCGAGAACACCGGCGGCGTGGCGAGCACGTTGGCCCGCGGCAGGTCCGGCACCTGGATCAGGATCGGGGCGCTACAGGTGGTGTTGCCGGCCTCGTCGGTGACCACCGCCGACAGCTCGTGTACGCCGGTGGGCAAGCCGGTGGCCTCGACCTCGAACGACTCGCCGGGAGAGACGTAGGGCGCGCAGGCCTCGTTGGGTCCGATCAGGGGACTGCCGTCCAGCAGCACCCGGTGCTTGAGCAGCAGGTCGTCGGACGCGTCCAGCGACACGTCCATGATCAGGTCCTCGGGGCAGATGAAGGCGCCGTCGATAGGCTCGGTGATGGCCACCGTCGGCGGCGTGCGGTCGATGATCAGCGGGAAGCCCTGGGGACACTGGCCGAGCAGACCCTCCTCGCCGGCGTAGGTGTAACGCTCGGACACGGTGTGGGGGCCTTCGGCCAGGTGGGAGAGGTCCAGATCCTCGGTGTAGCCCCCCGCGTCGAGCGGCCCGTCGACCGTGATGTAGGGCACACCGTCGACCAGGATCTCGTAGCGCTCGACCGCGATGCCGGTCGGATCGACCGGGAAGCCGCCCATCACGACGCTGCCGGCGCCGGTGGAGCGCCACACCGAGGGCCACGGCGGCGGCGGGAAGCACGGGGATCTCTGCGGATCACCGAAGTAACCGCGAGCGGCGCTGCCCTCCTCGCAACTGGCCGGCGTGAAGGTGCCGCGCAGGGCGCTGAAGCCCTCACGCGGTGGAATGATCACCGGCAGCGACACTGCCTCCTCACCCAGGCTGCCGATGCCCTGGGCGCGGATCTGCTTGTCGCCGTCGAGCATCAGGTTGCAACCCGTGGTCACGTCGACGAAGGCGCCCGGCTCCAGCCGGTTGATGACGCTGCCCCGCGACTGCCAGACGACGGCGCCGCCCGGCAGCACCTCGCGCACCGCCAGCAGGAGCTGGCTCACCAGCGTGTCGCTGACGTTGGTGACCCGGAAGCGGTCGCCCTCGTGATCGACGCCCAGATACTCGATCGCCAGCGGCACCTCGGGCTGGAACAGCGCCACCTCGCTCAGGATCTCCTGGCCGTCCTCGTTGGTCGCCTTCAGGCGCACCTCGTAGAGGATCATGGGCAGCTCGGGATGATCCCAGTAGAGCATCTGCACCCGGTCGCCGACGAAGTAACAACGCTCGACGGCGGGGCTCACCTCGTTGGTGCACACGCCGCGCACGGTCGGCGCCTCCTTGAGCTGGATCGAGCCGGTCGTCCAGGGACCCGAGGGCAGGCCGGAGAGGCCCACGGTGCGGTACTCGAGCTCGAGGTCCAGGTCGTCGGTCCACACCGTGCTCTGCACCACCAGCGTGTCGTACGAAGGATTGAGGGTGTAGGTGGGGGTCGCGAACAGGCCGCCCGAGTCGATGATCGTCTCGAGCACCGGCCGGTCGGGGAAGATGCACGGCGGCTGCTGGCCGCGGCAGCCGGGCTCGGAGTCGGCGAACAGCAGGCGCTCGTCGCGGTGGCTGGCGAGGGTGATCGTCTCGTTGCCCGCCAGGTCGAGGGCCACCATTCGGCGTTGGCGCTGGGTCTGGCTCGAGCCCAGCACCCGCCAGGCGACGTCGCCGTCGCGCTCGAACGTCTCGGAGCCGATCGAGCGCGTTGCCCAGACCCCGTCCTCGAGCGTGCCGAGCTCCTGGTACTGCCAGCTCTCGATGTTGTCGTCGCGGACCGCCGCGAAAACCTCGTTGACCAGCAGGTCGTACCGCGGCGGCTCGTTGTCCGACGACTCGGTGGTCACCTGTTTGGTGTCGTCGATCGACAGCGTCACCTGCGGCGGCGTGTTGTCCACCCGCACCGGCCAGGAGGCGTTGCCGTAGGTCAACAGGTAGTCGCCGTCGGGCACCGGGTTGCCACCGCCGTCGACACCCTCCCAGGTATTGCTCATCGGCCCCACCTGGTCGGCGGACACCGGGACCTCCAGAACCACGTTGCCGTCCAGGTCGGTGATCGCGAAATCGAGGTTGGCCGGCCGCAGCACGGTGTAGTGCCAGATCAGCGCGTCCTTGACGCCCGGGCTGGAGCGCGGCGAGATGTAGCGGTTCTCGGTATACAGGTTGGCGATGTCGGTGTCGCCGTTCCAGGTCACTCGCTTGGAGTGCTCGCGCACGTTGCCGGCCCGGTCGAGGCCGGTGATCCGAACCCGGTAGCGGCCGTTGCCGGGCGGGATCCAGGTGCCCCAGCGGTCACCGTAGATCGGCTCGTTGCTGGGCAGGCCGATCGGCATGTAGACCCCCGCCGGGTCGTCGAGGTCCAGGTACTCGAGCTGGTAGCTCTGCAGGTAGCGGTCGGTGGCCAGTACCGCCAGGTCGACGCCGGCGTCGGCGAACAGGATGCGCGGTTTCACCCGCACGGTCAGGTTGGCCGCCGGCGTGAAGAAGGTGATGATGTTGTCGAGCAGGTTGCCGGTGGCCAGCGACGCCACGACGTATTTGTCGACCGGCGACCACAGGGCCTGATCGAGCGCCAGCGGCAGGCCGCGCAGCTCCTGGGTGGCCCACTTGGTGAGGAACTGCCCCACCGGGCTGGCCCCCACCACCACCGCCTTGTCGCTCGGCGTCGGTGGCGCGCCGCCCGGCGGGTCGACCGACAAGAAGCCGCCGCCGCGCTCGAAGATCGGCGCCGCCGACTCGCCGGGTCCGGGCTCAGCGAGGTTGTCGATCGCGACGTCGAAGTAGCCGCCGCCGTAGGAGGAGACCTGGAACGAGGCCACGGAGCCGTCGTTGGAAAGACTGGCGGTCGGCGTCGGACCGAAGGGATCGCCGCCGATGTCCAGCATCACGTCGGCAAGGCCGGCGCCGTCCTCGGTGCCGAAGCTCTGGACATGGAGGGTCGACCCGTAGTCGTCGTAGCCACCGCCCTTGCCGTCGACCTGGAACTCTCCCAGAGAGTCGCCTTCGACCGACTTGCGCACGCTGCCGAGCTCTCGCCCGGCGCCCGGGGTCGAGCCGCCGCCGTTCGCCCACACCACGCGGAAGGGCCGATTACGGCTCGCCTTCGCCGGCCTCGACGCTGGCGCCACCGCCGGTCGCCGCCAGTCGGCCAATGGGTCCGTGCTCGCTTGGTTTGTGCTTGATCGCGCACCGTCTGTGCCGTCGTCGGCCCACACCACGCGGAAGGGCGCGGACTTGGGCGCGCCGGCGCTGGTAGAGGTCGAGCCGGCGCCGTAGTAGTAGGAGTAGCTGCCCCCGACCACCATCCAGGTGCCCTCGTCGCGCTCGAAATCGAAGGCCGAGTGCAGGCCGCCGAAGCCCGTCGCCTTGGCCACGCTGCTCGCCTGAGAGCTGCCTGCCGGACCGTCGGCGATCGACGCGCCACCGCCGCCGCCGGCGCCGTCGCAGTTGAGCTCCCAGTCCTCGACCTCGACCACCCGCACGGTCGGCGGATCGTCGGTGGTGACCTCGTAGAAATAGCCGACGCCGTCGTGGGTGGCGACCGACACCACGGCGACGCCGTGGCGCGACCAGTTGATCGAGTAGCCGCAGACTCTGTAGCCGTCGAGCGGACCGGGGTCGAACTCGTGCAGCGTGCCGTCGTCGAGATCTTCCACGAACAGCAGCTCACGGAAGCTCGACGCCCACACAAGCCAGCGGCCATCGGGCGAGATCCAGGGGTCGAAACCGTACTCGTCGGGCGAGATCAAAGGCTCGACCACCGGCCCGGGGTAGCGCACCAGCCGGTGGTTGCCACCGTTCAGGAAGCCGGCGGTGAAGGTGTCGCCCAGCAGGTTCGAGCTGATCAGCCGCCGGTCGACCGGCAGCCAGTCGCCGATCTCGATGAATTCGTCGCCGCTCCAGCGCTTCAGCGTCTGGGTGTCCTCGCTCGAGGAGGTACCGGCGCGGTGGTAGCGCTCCACCGTGTAGAGCTCCTCCAGCACCGGGTTCATGATCATCGAGGTGAAGTAGCTGCGCTCCTCCTCGAAGCCCGGTACCTCCGGCTCGAGGAAGCCCACGAGCAGGAGCTGCTCGAGCTCGCTGGTGACCGCGAACAGGTTGTTGTCCACCACCGCCCAGGAGGCGAGCTCGCCAGCGGTGACGTCGTAGAGGCCGTCGCGCGCCAGGTTGCCGCGGTCGGTATCGCCGTCCCACACCACCGACTCGGCGCCTATCGGCACGTCGAGGGTGCGCACCAACTCACCGGCGCCGTTGGTGATCACCACCTGCTCGGGATCGTTGCGGAAAAAGATCGTGGTGGTGTCCTTCACCCCGTCGCCGTTGGGCGAGAAGATCTGGTTGGAGACGAACAGCTCGGCGTTCTGTACCGCCACGGCGACCGCCGCCTGGTTGTTGGTGTCGTCGCCCTCCGGGAAGGTCGCCCCCGGGTTGACCCGGACCGTGAGCGTGTGGTCGCCGGGCGAGGCGCCCGGATCCCAGTCGAGGCCGAGGGCGAGCTCGGTGTGACCGTCCATCGCCGGCAGCGGCTCGCTGTCGACCACCGCGCCCGCGGGATCGAGCAGCTCGAGCACGCTGGCGGGCGCCCCCTGGTCGCCCTGGTTGGCGACCAGCACATCGAGGTGGACGCTGTCACCGACCGCCGGGAAGTCCGGCGTGATGTCCACGCCGCCGCCCGACACCGCCAGGTCCGGCAGGGTCTGGACGTCGGCGGTGACGAAAGCCTCGTTGTCGTCCTCGACGAACTCGCCCACCAGGTCGAGCGGATCGACCACGACGTAGACCAGCCGGTTCTCGGGCTGCAGCACGTTCCAGTCGGCGGCGATCTCGACGCTCGTGCCGGCCGCCAGGCCGGCGAAGCTCTCACTCGCCAGCAGCGTGCCGGTGCCCGCGGCGTCGAGCCACAGCTCGGCGTCGAAGGCGCCGGCGTCGTTGTCGGTGGGGTTGGTGATCTGGGCGCTGACGTGGGTGATCTGCCCCTGCAGCGGCGGGTCGGGATCGAAGGCGATCGACTCCGGCGTCACCCGCAGGTTGGTCAGCGGGCTGGCGCCCACCGTCACCCCGATGGTCGCCAGGTTGTCGCCCGGCTCGACGTCGCCGATGGAACCGGTCGGGTCGACCTCGGCGAACAGCGTCAGCGGGCTGCCCGCGACGTTGGGCGCCCAGGTCGTCTGAACGGTCAGCGATTCGTTGGGGCCGATGGCGTCGGGAATGTTCTGCAGCTCGATCAGGAAAGTTGTCGGGGGCGTGCCGGTCTCGTAGCTGAAGGCCACCTGGAAGTCGGACACGGTGGTCGTGCCGCCGTTGTGGACGATGGCCTCGAGCGTCATCGGATCGCCGACGTCGACGGCGCCGGGATTGGCGGTGAAGGCGCCCGGTTCGATCTCGAGATCGGTCACCAGGTCGACCAGCACCGTGCGCGAGACGGTGTTGTTCAGACGGTCGCTCTCGTCCAGCAGGGCGTCGGGATCGGCCTTGGCGGTGAGCACGTGGGGCCGCGCCTCGGTGAGCGTCACCGGCACCGAGAACGGCGCCATGCCGAGGGCCGCCACGTCGACGGTGGTCGAGCCCAGCAGCGGACCAGTGGCCGGATCACCGTCATAGATCGCGATTACCGCGCCCGTGGCGTCGGTCAGGCCCTGGTTGCGCACCATGCCCGACATCGTCACCATCTGCGGCATGGCGGAGATCGCCTCGGGCGTCGCGGCGAGGTCGCCTGTGGAGAACGTGAGATCGATACCCGGCGGATGGCTGCGCACCCGCATCGGGATCGTCACCGAGTTGTTGTCGCGGGTCCTCTCGCTGATCTCGAGTCGGGGATCGATCACGAAAGTGACGTCGTAGTAGCCGGGATCGAGCACCACCGGCAGGGTGTCGACGACGGTAACGAAACCGGTGTCGGCGATCAACGGCAGGGTGCCGGGGATCTCGTACAGCGGCATCTCCTGGTCGGCCACCGAGATCCGCCACACGTAGGGTGTGCCCTCGGGCAGCAGCAGGCCGCCGTTGCGCACCGCCGCGGTCAACGTGGCCTCCTCGTCGTCGAACGGGTTCTCCGGATCGACAAAGACCTCGCCCGGGTCCACCAGCGGGTCGGGCAGGGCGAAGGCGATCAGCGCGTTGATTGCCAGCGCGGTCTTGTAGATGCTCGACTCCCAGCTGCCTTCGTCCTGCTGGTTGGCGGTCAGGAAGTCGATCGCCTGCTGGACGATGCCCTGGTTGATCGGCTGATCGAGGATCAGCTGCAGGAACAGCGCGGTCTGCGCGACGTTCGGGTAGACGTCACCGAGGCCGCCATCCATGCGCCGGTCGAGCAGCCAGGCGTAACCGGCCTCGACCGCCGGCAGGGTCCAGAAGTCCGCCGGCATCGACACGCGCGCGGCCAGCAGCACCTCGAGAGTGACCGGAACCGAGCTCGGACCGCCCTGCCAGCTCCAGCCGCCGTCGGCGTTCTGCGTGCTCTCGAGCCAGGCCCAGCCGTCGGCCGCCGCCTGCGGCCGCCCGGCGGCGGCCATGGCGCGCACCGCCCGCGCGGTGGTCACCGCGTCCGGTGTGTAGCGGGCAAAGGCCGGCCAGCCGCCCTCGGGCGTCACTTCCGCCCGCGCCTCGTCGGCCAGCGCCCCGGCGTCCGGGGAACCGTAGCGCGCCAGGACCTCGAGACGCCTGTAGCGTAGCTCCGCCGAAGGCGCGCCGGCGTCCGGAAGGGCGCTCAGCGCGTCTTCCACGGCGACCGACTGGCCGCCGGCCTTGGCCAGCGCCTCGATCGCCTCGGCGGTGTCACGGGCCGGGGTGATGCCCGAATCGAGCCACAGGGTCGAGGGTCCGATCTGACCCACCAGCCAGTCGATCGCCGCCTGGAGATCGATGTTGACGGTCCCGGGCGGCAGATCGCCCTGATCGGCGACGTCGATTATGCCGCGGCCGCGGCTCTCGCGAAAGAAGCTGCGCTGCCAGAAGGAGCGCAGATCTTCGAGACGCTCCACGTCGTCGATGAAGTACGGCGCCCCGGGATCGGTGAGGAAGATCACCGCCAGTCTGAATTCGTGCTGCGAGTTGCCGGCGTCCGGGATGCGCGGGCCGGTGGCGTCGATCACCTGGTCGACGGTGACGGTGGTGGTCGTAGCGTCGATCGTGGCGCCGAGCATCGGCAGCTGCTCAACGTCGACGTCGGGGTTGATCAGCAGGGTCGAGGGCGGCACGTCCGAGGACCCGGTGAAGCCCATCAGGTACAGGTCGAGCGGGCTGAAGCGCTGGCGGATGGCGGTGGCGGTGAAGCTGCCGTCGCCGTTGTCGGTCCAGTCGCTGCCGTACATGTAGGAGGCATCGGTGTCGAGCAGGTAGCTCCAGTGGGCCTGGTCGCGCCCGAGCAGCGCCATGCTCGACGCGCCGCCGTCGTCGAACAGCGGATGCACCAGCCAGCGATGGCCGAGCTCGTGGTTGAGGATCTCCTCGACGCGGTCCTCGTCCAGCGAGCCGTTGGGGCGCACGTAGTCGGCCAGGTAGGTGCCGTCGATGTAGCCCTGCATGCGCTCGCTGCCGAACTCGTCGGAAAGGTCGAAGGTGGAGACGCCGATGCCCTCGACGTCGTTGGCCACCGACCAGTACAGGCCGCGCACTCCCGGCCCCGCGTCCCAGTCGAAATTGGAGAACACCACCAGGAAGTCGTAGCGATCCGGGTTGTCGGCGTAGAAGGACTCCGCCACCCATTGGCGAGGCGCGACGTTGTTCACCCCGCCGACGTCGGCGTCGTAGGTGGAGCCGAAGGTGTAGGGCAGCACGAACACGTCGCCGACCCACTGGCCGACGGCGAGCGGTACGCTGCCCTTCTGCGCCGCGGCTTGATCGAGGCCGAGCTGGATTGCATCCGGTCCCACCACGCAGTTCTCGTCCGCGGACGTCGCGCCCGCCAGCAGCAACGTCAGGGCCGCGAGCGAGGCCAGCAGCACCCGGCGGCTCATGGCTGACCGTCCTGGTCTTCGGTCCCGGGATCGGGTTCGGCGATCGGCGCCCTGGTCGGCCGGATGGCTGGAACGCCTGCCGCTGGCACGCCGGTCGCCGGAGCGCCGGCCGCCGAGGCGCCGCCCATGGGCTCGGCGATCGGCTCACCGTCGGGGCCGATGGCCAGCACTGTCCCTGCCTCGAGCAGCTCGACCTCCTCGTTCTCCGGCGGCTGGGCGGTCATCAGGGTGACGTCGATCACTCCCTCAGGGGTCTGGGTGATCTTGATCATCCGTTCCGGCACGGCGGAAGTCGTCACCGCCGCTCCGGCGGCGGCCGCTTCCCCCAGCAGCGCGCCTTCGGCGTCGAGCTCGAGCACCTTCATCCGCGGCATCTCGGGCAGCGTGTCGCCCTTGCGCAGCACCAGGAGCTCGCCCTCGCGCTCCAGCACCAGCCGCCCTTCCGGAAACAGGCAACGCGCGACGCTGTAGCCCGGCAAGTGGTCCGCCAGCTTGCCTGGAGTCTCGGCGACCGTCACCGGCGCCAGGACGAGGAGCAGAAATCCGGAAAGAAGGCCCGCGAAGCGCGGAAAGAAGCGACGATTCTCCATGGCGGCTACCACCTCGTGTCGGCTGGCTGAAATCTCGGCCATGGTGTCGCCTCGTCCGCGATCCCTCACCGAGACAGATTTCCGCTCGCTCTCCGGCTGCCCCGAGGCGTCGAAGTCGCCTCGCTCGCGGCCGGTTGGGAGAGATCAGGCGTGCCCGGATGTGTACCTGAAGATGAAACCCTATCTCTCTCTTTTTGTCTGTAACCAGGGACTGTATTGGGATTGGGGGGCAGTGTCAATGCATGCGCTGAGACGAATATGAGCTGGGGCCGAAGCCCCGCGCTCGGCGTGCTAATCTCCCTCGTCTCATGACCACCTTCTCCTGCCGCTTCTGCGATACGCCACTACACCACGTGGTCGCCGATCTCGGCTCCTCGCCGCTCTCGAACTCCTACCTGAAGCCGGAGCAGCTCCAGCAGGCCGAACCCATCTACCCGCTGTGCGCCTATCTGTGCGAGCAGTGCCTGCTCGTGCAGCTGCCGGAGTTCGAAAAACCGGAAGCGATCTTCTCGGACTACGCCTACTTCTCGTCCTTCTCCGACTCCTGGCTCGACCACGCCCGGCGTTACGTGGAGATGATGATCGAGCGCTTCGGCATCTCGGAGAGGCATCACGTGGTGGAGATCGCCTCCAACGATGGCTACCTGCTGCGCTTCTTCAAAGAGCGCGGGGTACCGGTGCTGGGTATCGAGCCGGCGGCCAACGTCGCCGAGGCGGCGCGCGAGCTGGGCATCGAAACACGGGTGGAGTTTTTCGGCACCGAGAACGCCCGCGCCCTGGCGGCCGAGGGCCGGCAGGCGGACCTGCTGCTCGGCAACAACGTGCTCGCCCACACCCCGCGTCTCAACGACTTCGTCGCCGGACTGGCGATCGCGCTCGCCGAGCGCGGCATCGTCACCATGGAGTTCCCCCACCTGGTGCGGCTGATCGCCGAGAACCAGTTCGACACCATCTACCACGAGCACTTCTCCTACTTCTCGTTCCTGGCGGTCGACCGCGTCTTCTCGGCCCATGGCCTGCGGATCTTCGACGTCGAGGAGCTGCCCACCCACGGCGGCTCGCTGCGCGTCTTCGCCCGCCACGAGAGCGACGACTCGCGGCAGGTGAGCGAGCGGGTGCGCGAGCTCGAGGCAAGGGAGAAGGCCCTGAGGCTCGAAGGGCTCGACTACTACCGCGACTTCGGCGAACAGATTCGCGAGACCAAGCGCAAGCTGCTCGACTTCCTGATCGCCGCCAAACGAGCCGGCAAACGCATCGCCGGCTATGGCGCGCCGGCCAAGGGCAATACGTTGCTCAACTACTGCGGCGTGCGCACCGATTTCCTCGACTACACCGTCGACCGCAGCCCGCACAAGCAGGGCTGCTATCTGCCCGGCACCCGCATCCCGATCCACGCGCCCGACCACATCCGCGACACACGGCCCGACTATCTGCTGATCCTGCCCTGGAACCTGCGCGAGGAGATCATGGAACAGATGGCGGACGTCAGGGATTGGGGTTGCGAGCTCGTGGTCGCGATTCCCGAGGTGACGGTCCTCTCCTAGGACCGACCGTGCCTGACCACCGTTGGCTCCGCCGAGAGCCCCAGCTCGTCGGGCTCGCCGTCTTCCTCGGCGTTCATCTGTTCATCGTCGGCCGTCACCTGATCTATCCGGACCTGATCGCCCACTACCCCTTCCTGCGCGGCGACGCCCACGACTGGATCACCAACGGCCTCTACCTTGCCGGCCACGACGTCCGCTTCTCGGCGCGGCCGCCGCTGTTGCCGCTGGTCCTGGCCGTGCTCAGTCGGTGGTCGGCCCTCTACCTCTATCCCCTCCTGGCCCAGATCCTGGTCCATGCCACGACCCTCGGGCTCTACCGCGGCCTGCGCCGCGATACGCCCGCGAACCTCGCCGCCTGTCTCGCCGCGGGCTGGCTGGTCAACGCCACCTGGTTGAGCCTGTCGTTCGAGGTCATGGCCGACGTGCCGGCGGCCTGCCTCTTGACCTGGAGCGTCCTGGCCTGGCGTAGAGGCGGCGACCGGGAGCCCGGCTACGTGGCGGCCGGTCTGTTCGCGGGCCTGAGCGCCGTCACCCAGCAGCTCGCGCTGTTGATGGGGGTGCCAGCGCTCGCGGCCCTGCTCTGCTTCCGGCGCCAGGACCTGAGGAGCCGGCGACTGTGGGCCGGGGCGGGGCTGTTCCTGGCACCGACGGCAGTCTGGCTGCTCTACAAGGGATCTGTCACCGGCACGATCGGAGACGTGCACAACCGGCAGTGGAGCCTGCTCGGCTTTCACACCGACGCGATCGGCCAGTACGCCTTCGCCTTCGTCGCCTTCGTCGGAATCCCCGCCGCGATCCTTATCGCGATAGGCGCGGCGTCATTCGCGGCGCGGTCCAGGAGCCGGCCCTGGTGCCTGTTCCTGCTCTCGACGGTCACTGTCATCCTGGTCTTCTTCGTCTTCTTCTACAGCTACGTGAGCCCGCGCTTCTTGAGCTATTTCTACCCGCTCGCCATCTTCTTCCTGGCCCGGGGTCTGCTCTTTCTTCGGCATCCAGTCGCGATCTGGGGCCTGGCGGCCCTGGCCCTGATCTGGGGCTCGTTTCCGTTGCCGGCCACCGGCGGCCGGCTCCTTTTGTGGCCGGCGCCCGCGACCTACCTCGTCGCCCCCGCCACCGCGGAGTGGAGCCTGGGCCGGCGCGACCTCGGGGCGCTCGCGACCGAGGCCTATACAGCCGCCGACGTCCTCGCGGCCAGCAACTACCGCCGGCTGGCGGAGCTTCACGGACGCCCCAGACCACCGCGAGGCCTGCCGCCGGAAACGTTCAGCGACGACAGCTCCGCGATCTACCTCCACGCGCCGCCCGAGGCCGCGGGAGACTCCTACGGCGTCACCTCACGGCTGGGCAACCTGCTGCTCCTACGCGTCAAGTTCCTGCCGCTCGAGTCGTCGGAAGCTGCCTGGCATGGCCTCGACGTCGAGCCCCTCCGCACCCTCGACGGGCGTGCCCTCTTCCGCGCCGGTATCCCGGGCGAGGCAGGGAGCTGGATACTCGGCATGAGCGCGAAAGGCCCGGGCGCGGCGAAGCTCGAGCGCCTCGCGGGCCAGCAGCCGAGGCCGGATCCCGAACAAGTGGACCGGGCGCGGCGCCTCGCGGCGCGGATCGGCCACGTCAACACCGTGATCCGGACCCCCGACGGCAACCTCGAGCCCTGGCAGCTCTACCTGGCGCTGTTTCTCCCGACCACCGAGCTGCACGTCGTCGGGCCCGCGATGGAGGCACAGACCCGGCAAATGCTGGGACCGGGCACCGAGCTGGCCCGCGACGGGGACGCGACCCTCACCGAGCATCGGCTCTTCGGCCGGCGGTGGGTCGTCGTGGAGTGATCTCGTGCGTGCTGCTGGCGTTCCTCGGCCGTCGCCTGAAGCTGCAACGGAGATAGCGCCCCGGGCGACCAGCCTCCGGGCTGCCCCAGCCCACAGCGCACCGTATCGTGGTAAGGCGGGGGCGGCTGAGCTTCACCTTTTCGTAAAATCGGGCTTGCGCAGGAAAGAACCCCGTAGGTCTCGAAAGCTCCGTCTGCGCCAGGGCTGCGGACCCGGAAAACGGGCCGGGCTCCCAAATCGGGATTGACCCAGTATTCGAGCTTGTACTTCCAGCCGTCGGTCAACGGTACTTCCTCGATATATTCCGGCACCAGGATTCTCGTCAAGTCAGCGGCCGAAGGGTTCTCCGACAAACGGATCTCGCCAGAATGTGCCTCTTTGCCGTGCCAGCGCATGAACGCCGTGCCAACGTGATGGATATCGGCGATGGTTCGCTTCTGCTTTGCTTTTTGCAGCGCCTCCTGGAGTTCCCCACCCGGTTGCACACCCTCCTGCAAGTTCAGAATGAACGCGAACATGATGACGCCGATCAGAAGGAGGCCGAAGCAGCCGCCGGTGGCGACCAGGGCGAAGAAAACGAGGCTGCGCTTTCTCGACGTGGGCTGCCCAATCGGCAGCCCGCACTCGGGGCACGAGGTAACGCCCCTCGGAACCTGAACTCTGCAGTGAGTGCAATCGGCCATCTCGACTCCCTATACACCGAGCAACGGTTCGAGCATTGAATGATCGTGTCAGGGCACCGAGCCCGACCAGGCGGAAAGGTTGCCGTTTTCGAAACCGTCGCCGAAGATGACGCAGTCCGCGGTCGCCGCAAATGAATCTCTGTCCGATACGGTTTCGCCTGGAGCACCGAGGGGCTTTAGATAGCTTCGTGTGGCCCGACACAGTTGGTCCGTGACCCGCAGGTTGATCTCGACATCGGTGGTTGCGCCGAAGGTTACCCAGAAGTTTCCATTCAGGGTCGAGGCGTCCAAGAGCTTGACGGCAAGCTCGGGGCTGAGATTACTGAAGAACCAGAAGTAGCCCGAGTGGCTCGTCAACGCCACGGGCTGTCCAGAGCCAGTCGCACCGACAAAATCTCGCCATTCGACTTCGAGCGAAAAACGGCCCTCGATGAGCTCGAGCGCGGTGGCGTTCCACTGCCGCGTAACGTCCCGGTGGTGCGCTCTCGATCGCGGACATGTAGCAAATGCTGCCGTGTCGATCAGGTGGGGATATTCACCTAGAGGATTCACATAGGTCCTCGCTACGGCAGTCGCCGTGTCGGTCACGGTCAGTGTCTGGAAGTAGTCGGAGAGGCCGGCAGCAAAGACCCAGAACCGGCCGTTGATGGCACAACCGTCCAACACCTTGATCATCAGTTCGAGGTACCGTGCGTCGTCGAAGTATAAGAACCCCACCGAGTCGCCGACGGCGATAGGCATGACCTGGCCATTGCCTGTAGCTGAATCGAAGTCCTCCCAGTCGACCTCCACCGCGAAACGGTTTCCCACGAGGCAGAGTGTCTCCGGCCCGGGAACGCAGAAACCGGCACCGAGCTCCGCCGCGCCAGCCAGGGCGAGGGCCAGTGTAATCGTGGTAACCAGTCGCTGAGTTGATCGCATCTCATTCTCCTCCGGTAAACGAGGACCCACTCCGACACTTTCTGCCTAGCCTGTTCATGGAGTCGGCCGCAAACCCCGCAAGGGTGGGAATGAGCCTACCCGTGCGGGCAGGGCATTCTCTGGCGCCGAGCGACTTCGTCTACCTGACGTCGCTGGTCGCCCCGGCCTGGAACGGCATCACAGTACCGAGCGGTTCTTCTTCCCGGCCGCCTCGGCCCGGTTGCGCATCGGAAGGTGGCGGATCGTCGATCCTTCGGGCCGAGTCTTTTACGGCGGCAGGCACCGGGTGGTCGACGGCAGGGTCTCCATCACGACGGTGCCGCCGGGCCGGTGGGAGCTGTTGCTTCATTCGGGCAAGAGCGCCGTGACCCGGGTCGCCGTCACCGCACCCGGCGACCAGGGCCGGGTGCGCTTGCTTCCGGGCGGAACCCTGCGGTTCGCGGTGGCAGAGCTCGCCGACGTGCTGGCGGCGCGCCTCGTCCTCTCCGGCCCGGACGGCAAGCCCTTCATCCACCCCTTGCAACTCCACCACGCCCCCGGCGAGCGGACATTGAGCAAGGGCCGGACCGTGCTCTCGTACCTCGCCCCTGGGGTCTGGAGCTTCACCGTCGTGCATCCGGACGGTCGAACCTGGAGCGGCAGCGCGGCGGTGACGCCGGGATCGACGACCGAGGCCAGCTTGTCTCCTGCTCGATAACCCAGCCGCTCTATCCTGCCGAAGCGGCCGGCACCTCAATCGCACCTCAATCGGCGCTACCTTACCGAACCAGGAGCTTCCATGTAGCTCTGCACCTCCGCCGAACGCGGAAGATCAGCTGCGGCCTTTAGCCGTCTGCTGTATCTTCTTGTTCGGCCGTCGGTCAACTAACCTCTCGCGGTGCTTCTCCTGCCTACGTTGCAGATCGGTAACGATCTCCTCGAGGCTATGATGATGTTCTTCCACGTAAGCATCGCGATTGCGCCATACTTCGGCGATGATCTCGTCACGGTACATCGTTGGCTTCCTCCGGCAAGAGTTCGAGCGGAGTGCAGATCTCTGAACATTGGTATCCGGCGCCACCGCAGATCGACCGCATACGAGGCTTCATCGTAGCGTTGTCGATGTGGCGGCAGTTCCATGTTAGCAGGTAGTCAATTCCGTGCACAGCTGCCACTGCAACATGGAGAGCATCTGCCTGTGCAGAGGCCGGAATCCCGCCTTCTGAGATGAGACGTTGAGCAAGATCTTGCACTTCTTGGTCGATCAAGAGTTCCGGTATTCCCTCAAGACTGGCAAGTCGGTGCCCGGCGGCCTCAGGATCGCCCCGAGATGCCTCAGCAATCACCAACTCGGATGTTACCAAGTCGTACTGTGGCCGAGCTTCTTCCCACCACTGGATCGTAAGCTGCTGCCATGCTGCTGCCCGAACGTCTCGACTGGGCCGGGCCGTCAGGTAACTTGGAATCGAAGTTTCAATATAGACAGTCCTAGGCATATGAACATCTATCCTTGGCGAACAATTTCAAGTAGTAGGTCATTGCTGCAAGGGCTGCCGAACGGCCAAGATCACGGGCGCCACCCACACCGACATCAGGCCATTCCTGGAGGCAATGTGCTACGACTCCCTTATGACAGCATGAGAGCTGTGGCGACCCGTGGATTGACGTGTTAGCCGGATTCTTCATTTGGTACAACGTCAAATCGGAGATCAGGCAGCCCCTTTTGGCGCGACGTGTATTGCAGTGAGCATCCGATCAGCACCTAACGTTTCGACGACTACGTGGATGTGCTCCGGTTCAGACTCTCTAGCATTTGGGGGAGGAGTAATAAGGACAACGCCGCCTATCGCGTTCGCTGCGGTAACGTATCTCTTAAGCTGATCCATGGCAGACCGGCGCTGAGGCCCCGACCAACGCCTGAGACGTTTAACTTCCACGACTGCGACATCCTCGCCCTCACGAAGCAGTAAATCAGGATGAAGCGTTCCAAAGTCGTCGCTGAGCAGCGGTTCGTGCGTAACGATAATGTTAGGAGCCGCAGTGTGAACGTATGCACGCAGGGACGCTAACAATTCCAATTCGTTCTTGCCAGCAGTGGCGCTCTCACTGCCCGCAAAGGTCTGGAGGAGGTAGACGACACGGTCGAAGAGAGGTTCGCCGCGGTGATCATCCAGGCCTTGGCGGAGTTGGTCTGCTTGCTCGGCCAGCTGCAGTTCTTGTTGGTCGAATACTAGGCGCTCGACCATTTGGTCCATCAGCATCCCGACGAAAGCCGTAACGCTCAGAATGGCGAGAAACGCTTCGGACTCCGTAAACGTCCCAACATGGTCATGAGTTGACGGATTGCGCCACTTGCGCCTGTAGTTCGTGAAGAGCTCCATCACGCGCTCTTCGAAGATCGAGTTTTCCGCCAAGTATTGCTCGATCGCGTACGCCTGCACGTTGGCGGACTCCTGCTCGGCAAGTATCGTGTAGGACTCCCTAAGGATGCCTTCGAATGCGTGGTTGGTTCGATAGATGACGTCGTCAAAAAGGTCCGACTCCTCTTCTTGCCGGCCAGTAGTATAGTGCCGCTCTGCTACTTCTATGTGGCGAACCACTGAGAGAATGCCGCTTTCAGGGAGCAATTCGGCCAGTCTCTCCGCTTTACTCATGATGATCGACAGCGTGTCCATAACCTAGTCCGGGTAACGGCCTCGCGGCTCAGCGGCGGCACTCGGCGCTCAGCGCCGGGTACCGACCGCTGAAGCCGCTTGGGTACGCCCGGCATGGGCATGTACTTACGGGGTGCAAGTCCCCTGTCAGAGAACCACCGTCCACGCTATGGACTACGAGAATGACTAGCTTACGGCAAGGGCGGCCTCGCGAGGGGTCGTCTGAAGGAAGCCCGCGGCAAAGCTGCGAGCCGAGGAACACGAACGCCATAGAAGGCCG
>JAAELT010000608.1 GCA_024226315.1 bacterium
AATCCGACGGGATCAGGGTGCCGGCACTCTCTGCATGATAGAGATTCCGAGGAGGGCGGGCGCTCTCCCGCATGGAGCCGGACGGTGACTCGCTCTCGAAGGAGGAGTCATGCGCATATCTGCCGGTATCCGCTCGGGGCACGGGTCCGTGCTCGACCCGAGCGGCTGAGGCGAACGGCGGCCCGCCGTTTCTGGCGGGCCGCGTCTCTATTTACCACGACTCCGCGGTTTGACCGCCCATTGTTCGTGCTGCTACCGTTCAGGAGTTGTGACTACACGGAATCACTCTGCCGCCGAAAGGGCCGCCAGCGTCGTCGATGGATCGACAGCTCGCGAGGTGCTTCGCGAGCCTACACCACCGCTGCTGTGGGCTGTCCTGGATCGCATCGATGAGCTGAGGTTCCAGGACCCGCCAGCGGCTTACCAGGTTGCGGACGCGGCGCTGGCGGCGCTGGGGCGCTTGCCCCTTGAGCAGCGGCGCCGGGAACTTGTGTTTGCCCTGTGGTCGGCCTATGGCTCGACCTGTCGTGCCACGGCTCGGTTCTCAGCTGCGGAGCGTGCCCTCCTCACAGCGGCGCGAATCGCGTGTCCCGGCGACTTGCGGCGCCGCGCCGAGGTTGCTGAACGCCTCGCCTACGTGCGGGCTGATCAAGGCCGGGAAGTCGAAACTCGTACGTTGGTCCGCTTCTTCCTCGGGCAGGCACGGTTGGGCGAGCGAGTCAACCTCGGACAGCGGTTGACTGCGGCGTCGAGCATCATGACGCGATTTCGCGACTACGGCACGGTCGCAGAGCTGGCGAAGGAGGCGCTGGCGCTGCTGCCGCCAAACGGTGACCGTTTTCACCTTGCGGCTGTTTCAAACTTCGCGAAAGCCAGGCAGGGCGCACCTAGCGTTCCAACGCTATTGGACGCCCTCGGCCTAGTCCAGGAGACTCTGCTCGGAGTCGAAGAAGACTCCTTCCCATGGCTACGGCTTCAATGGCTCGCCGGTGATCTTCTTCGCAGCCCCGACCTTCAGCGCTTCAAGGAAGCGCTCGCGGCGTACGAGATTGCCCAGAAGGGAATCGAGCAGAGGGGCGATCCCTTCGACCGCGCACTCCTGATCGTCGACCTCGCCGAGCTCCACCTCGACCGCGGCGTCCCGGAAGACGCCCGCGACCTCGCACGCCACTCCTTCGCCGTGCTCGGCGATCTGCGCAACTGGCCGGAGGCCTATCGCGCTCTGCGCACTTTCTACCGCGCCGCGAACGACCTCAAGCTCGAACGCTCACTCCTTGACACCGTTCGGCAGCGGCTGCTCTCCGCCCGGCGTTGAGCCGCCGCGGACTTCCCGCTCGAGCTTCTCGATCCTCTCCTTGAGCTCCTCGAGCTGGGCCGCGCCCGCGGTGCCGAAGCGCGCCAGGTCCTCGAGCGTCTCCCGCCGGTGGATCGGCTCGTCTTCGAGCCGCTGGTCGTCGACGTCGAGCGCCGCCTGCACCGGGTCGTCGGGCCCGTCGATCTCGCGCGCCAGGTCCGTGACGCTGGCGCCCACGCCGTCCAGGTAGCGCAGCAGGCTGATC
>JAAELT010000609.1 GCA_024226315.1 bacterium
AGTAAGGCGGCGGCGAATCTGCGCAAGCACGGAATCCACTTTGCCGACGCTGAGCTCGTGCTCTTCGATCCGGCTGCCATCACGCTCGAAGACCTCAGCGCCGTAGGCGAGCAGCGCCATGTCTCTCTCGGCACTGACGCCTTGGGACGCGTCCTCGTGGTCGTGTACACCTACCGCGACGCGGAAGTTCGGCTCATCTCGGCACGGCGGGCAGCGCGAAAGGAACGGCGGCAGTATGAAGAAGGAATACGACTTTAGCCAGGGCAGGCGCGGTCCGGTGCTGCGCCAGCGGGGCAAGACGCGGATCACGATCTACCTCGATGATCAGGTCCTCGCGGCCTTCCGCGAGCGGGCCGACCGTGCGGGATCGGGCTATCAGACGATGATCAACCAGGCGCTGCGTGAGTACCTGGGTCAGGCGGCGACGCCGCTGGACGAGGAGACGCTACGCAAGGTTCTTCGGGAGGAGCTCCAGGCCACCGGATAGACGGCCTCGGCCGACGCCTGCGCCCTGCTCCGTGAAGGTCCGTGGGCCTCAGCTAACGCTATCTGCGTATCCGGGTGTCCGGAGACGCGGCCACGCAGAGCTTGTAG
>JAAELT010000610.1 GCA_024226315.1 bacterium
ACTGCGCCCGCGTCGCGCACGCGGGCGTCTGGGAGAGGCTGCCAGCGGGCGGCGCCCAGGTCAATTCCGCGAAACGCTAATTCCCTTTGCGCTTCGCATGAAGAGCGGGCCCGATCCCCCAGACCTCGAACGTCGACGCGGCGAGCGCCCGGCAGGCGATCTCCATCCGGCGCTGGATGATGGAGTCGCGGAAGCCTGAGCCATCTCTTTGGGTGGTGCACGGCCGGCGAGACCGTGTCAGGCTGCTAATCAGGGAAAAGGCGGCAGAGAACCCGGGACTCGACCCCTGGAGTGACCGGATCTTCGAAAGGAGATGCCCCCGCGAGCCCGGGGAAACCAACCACAAAGGAGACGAACCATGAGAAAACGAGGTCCGAAAAAACTGTGCCACCTTGCCCTGTCGCTGCTGCTTTTCCTACCGGCGGTGCCAACGCTTGCCGAAAACGAGAGCTTCGAACTCCACTTGGAGGAGGCTCTCGCCTGGCAGGGCGCCGGTCTCCTCGACGAGACCATGGACGCCTGGACCGAGTCGGCACCGGAGCCGAACCTGACCGAGATCAACCTGGAGAGCCTCCCGGAGACCTTCACGAGGATGGCCGAGGAAGCGAAGGAGGCCGACATGGCGGAGGAGGCGAAGCCGAAAGGCCGCTGGATTAAGAGGCATTGGTATGTCCCGGTCTTGGCCGTGATCGTCGTCGGCTTCGCCATCGCAATCGAAAACAATCCTTACAGTTAGCTTCGCTTACTGAGCTCGGACATACTGGAGCTCGAGGTCGCTACGCCCTATCGAGGTCGGTCTTGCGCGTCCTCCGGCTCTTCTTCTCGAAGGTGTGGAGTGTATCGGCTCGCAAACCTCGAGTAGCCACCGCCCGGACGGCGATCAGCGCACCGACGGGTGCTTACCCGGACCTCTGACCCCGGACTCGATAAGCTGCTTGATGCGCTTGCCCATGAAATCAGGCGCCGCGATCTCGGTGACCGCGCCGAGCGCCAGCGCCGCTCGCGGCATGCCGAAGACAACGCACGACGCCTCGTCCTGGCACAGGGTGTAGCCGCCGCGGTACTGGAGGGCCACCATGCCCTTGGCGCCGTCGCGGCCCATGCCGGTCAAAAGAGCCCCGATCGCCCGCCGTCCCACCGCCTCGGCCGCCGACTCGAACAGCACGTCGATCGAGGGCACGTGCACCAGGTCCTTGGGAAACGCGCTGGTCTCGGCGATCAGCTCGTCCTCGTGACGCCGGATCCGCAGGTGGCTGCCGGCCGGGGCGATGTAAACGGTGTCCGGCAACAGACGCTCCTGGGTGTGGGCCTCGCCCACCTGCAGGGGCAGATAGGCGTTGAGGCGCTCGGCGAACGCGAAAGTGAAACCGACCGGCATGTGCTGGACGACCACCACCGGCACCGAGATCGACTCGCCGAGATCCTCGAGGATCTTCTGCAGCGTCGGCGGCCCGCCGGTGGAGGCGCCGATGACGATCAGGTCGTAGGCACCGGGCACCGGCTCCGGCAGGCCGGCAGCGGCTTCGATCTCGTGCGATGCGTCGTTGTCCGGGCTTTCCGCCTGGGTGGGCAACGCCTTGTCGGTGACCTGGAAGATCCGCTCGATCAGCACGCTGCGCAGGGCTTCGAAGTCCACCAACGAGTACTGCTGCTTGTCGATGAAGTCGGTGGCGCCCCGGTGCAGCGCCTCGATGGTGAGCGGCGCGCCCTTGCCGCTGTGGGTCGAGAGGATGATCACCGGCGTCGGACGACGCGCCATGATCCGATCGAGAGTGGCGAGCCCGCCCATGCCCGGCATGTCCAGATCCAGCGTGATCACGTCCGGGCGCCAAGCGTCGAGATGGGTCAGGAGCTCCTCGCCCGACCCCGCGGAGCCCACCACCTCGAGCAGCGGATCGTCTGCGAGCATGCGAAGGATGGCCTTGCGGATGAAGGTCGAATCGTCGACCACCGCGACCCGTATCCGCTGTCCGGATTCTTGACTCATGAGTCCTTCCTGCGATAGGCGATGCATTGACCGAACCGCTCGGCTTGGAAGGCCTTGGTCAGGCCGATGATCGATTCGCTGTGGCCCAAGAAGAGCAGGCCGCCGATGCGGACCGCGCGCGCGAAGTTCTCGATAGCGGCCTTCAGGCCCGTCTCGGAGAAGTAGATCAACACGTTGCGGCAAAACACCGCGTCGTAGGGCTCCGAGCTGGGGTAGCTGGCCGGATCGAGAATGTTGCCGCGGCTGAAGCGGACGCCTCGGCGAAACGCCGGACGCAGCTCGAAGCCCGCGCCGCCCGCGCCGGAGCGGGACGCGAAGTAACGACTGCACTGCTGCTGGTTTAGCACGCGCAGCGAGGTCGGACGATAGACCGCCAGCTCGGCCATCTCCAGACGCTGGTTGTCGATGTCGATACCGTCGATACGCAGGGTGTCTTTTCCCAGGGCCGCCGGGAAGCCACGAAGAAAGATGTTGAGCGTATAGGGCTCCTCGCCTGACGAGCAGCCCGCGGACAGGAAGCGCAGCTTGCCGGCGCGGCCACCCTGGCTGAGCTCGTCCAGCAGGTGGTTGTCGAGCGCCTCGAACTGCGAGGTCTCACGGAAGAAGTAGCTCTCGTTGTTGGTGATGGCGCGGGTCAACGGATCGAGCTCGCGCTTCAGGTCGTACTGCAGGAGCAGGTAATAGTCCATGAAGCGGTGCAGGCGGTTGGCGAACAGCCGTGGCTGCAGGCGCGACTCGAGAATCTCGAGCTTGTGCTCCGGGAAATGCAACCCGAATTTGCTCGCGAGTAGCTCGTTGAACAGGGCCAGCTCCTCAAGGGTGAGAGAGGCCGTCGCTTCCACCACGGTTCCGGCTCCCCGGGTCAGGCTTCGAGGAAGGACAGGGCTCGTTGAGCGACGATGGGCACCGGGTCGGCCGCCAGTTGCGCCAGCGCCGCCAGGTTCTCGGGGCGCGAAAAGCGGCCCAGGACCTCGGCACAGGACAACCGCACGTACCAATCGGAGTGGTCGGTGGCGTCACGGAAGATCTCGTCGTCTTCCTCGGTGGCGCAGCGCGCCAACGCGCGATAGGCCATGCGCTCACGCTGCGGACGACCCGAGGAGGTGGCGGCGCGTAGGGCCGAGCGGGCCTCGGGCCCGCCGACCCGGCCGAGGCTCTCGAGCACCAGCGGCTCGAACGGCGTCTCTGGTTCGAGCAGCTCGATCAGGAGTGGCACGCTCTCGCGGTCGCCGAGCTCGCCGAGCGTGCGGATCAGGAAGGGGCGCGTCTCCTGCTTGAGCATCTCCCGAAAATTGGGCGCCAGGTCACGCAGCCCGGCGCGCGAGGCAAACTCCGCCGCCACCGCGCCGTAGGTCTCGGGCGCCTCCTCCAACCAGCGCAGCCAGGGCAGACCGCGCATCACTCCTTCCAGCTCGAGCAGCTCGTGCAACGCCCGCACCCGATCCTGGGCGCCGAGCTCGAGCAGCGAGGTCTCGACATCCCCCGACGACCCGCCCAGGAGCGCCGAGAGCACGACGCGGGTGGGCGGATCGATGTCGTCGTCGGCGGCCAGCCGGTCGAGCAGGGCTCGACGATGGACTTTGATCAGGGGATGGACCGAGGTGCGCTGCTCCTCGGGTAGGCGCAGGTAGAAACCGAGCAGCGCCGAGCCGACCTCGGGAGCGCGGACCTTCGACAGGGCACGCAGGATCGGGCCGAGCTGGTCGGGCGTCGGCGAGTGCTGCAGGGCAGCCACCACCGCCGAGGCCGGCGTCGCCTTGGGAAATCGCGCTACCAGCAAGAAACCCCAGGCGCGCTGCAGGCCGCTCTGCGCCAGCAAGTGGGGGATGAGATCGCTGCGGTGGTGGATGCAGGCCGGCAGGATGGCCGCCTCCCGGTGGGAGCTGGCGACCTGGTTCAGGGCCTCGGCGTCGTGGGTGCCGGTCTCGAGAGCCAGCAGACAGCGGGCGACCGCCACGCGAATGTTTTCCTGATCGTTGTCGAGCAGCTCGTCGAGCGCGACCACCAGGCCGTCGGGCGCCTGGGGAGCGTTGGCGAGCCCCTCGAGCAAGTGTGCCAGCAGGCCGAGCGTGGTCTCGTTGTCCACCTCGTTGCGGAACCGCAGCCAGTGCTGGGCGAGCGCCTTGAAGGCGTTCAGGCCACCGATTCGCGCCAGTGCTTCAGCCGCCAGGGGCCCTGCCATGAAGTCCGTCAGCAGGCCTTTGAGATGCGGTACCGCCACCGGCGACCGCAGGTTGCCGAGCGCCTGGACGGCCGCCATCTGCAGCCACGAATCGGCCTCCAGGAAGCCCAGGAGGTCCGGGATGGCGCGCGCGTCGCCGATCTGCCCGATGGCGACGATGGCCTCTTGCACGACGTTGGGGTCGGGATGGTGCAGCACGCTGCGCAAAGGTTCGAGCGCCCGCGGGTCGCGCAGGTGGGTCAGCACGATCACCGCCTGCAGCACGACGTCTGGGTCGTCGTCCTTGAGCAGCAGCAGGGTGAGGCTGAACCCCCGGTTGCCGCGCATCTTGAGCATCTCGAGGCCGGCGTTGCGCAAGACGTCGTCGGCGTCCGCGCGCAGGTATTCCTTGAGCCGCTCGTCGGGGATGGCGGCCGCCCCCATGCGCAGCGACCTGCTGCGCACGCCCGGTGACGGGTTCCGGATCAACCGCTCGATGGCGTCGAGGCGCTCCTCGACCGGCATCGACGGCAGTCTGTCGAGCAGCTCGATGCACTCCTGCCAGGTGGTCTCGAAAGGCTGTGGTGCTCCGCTCATCGCTCTCGCTTCCCTCCCCTCGTGTTCCGGAGCTGTCTGGGCCGGCCCGGTGGCGACGCCTACTCGGCTCCCGCTTCGAGGGTGAAGACCTCCGCTACGCTCAGCAAGCGCTCGGACTCGTGGGTCAGGTTGTTGGTGTTGGTCGAAAGCTGCTCTGCCGCCGCCAGGTTTTGCTGTGCGATCTGCGCGATCCGCTCCACGGCCTTGACCACCAGGTCGCCACCCTGCTTCTGCTCGCGGCTGGCGTCGGCGACCTGCTGGGTCATCCGGTTCATCACCTCGACCGCCTTCATCATGTCGCGAGCGCCGTTGGCCTGCTCCTTGGCGGCCGAAGCCAGCTGGCGGGTGACGTTCTGCATGTGGGTCGAGGTCTGGAGGATCTGCGCCGCGCCGCCGGACTGCTCCTGGGTGGCGCTGTAGACCTCACCCACCAGCTCCGAGGTACGGGTCACCGAGTCGACGATCTGCTGCAGGATGTCGCGGGTCAGCTCGATGGCGTCGCCGGTGTTCTTCTGCACGTTCTCCACCACGTGCGCGATCTCGCGGGTCGAGGTGACGGAACGCTCGGCGAGGCGTTTGACCTCTTCGGCAACCACCGCGAAGCCGCGGCCGGCGTCGCCGGCGTGTGCCGCTTCGATGGCGGCGTTGAGCGCCAGCAGGTTGGTCTGGTCGGCGATGTCCTCGATGATGCCGACGATCTTGCCGATGTCCTGGCCGGCGACGCTGATGCCGGCGATCATCTTCGACAGCTCGTCGCCCCGCGAGTTGGCGATCTCGGCCGCCTCGCGGGAAACGTCGTCCACCACCCGCACCTTGGCCTCGATCGACTGGATCGACGCCGCCATCTCCTCGATTGTCGAGGAGGTCTCGTCCACCGAGGTCAGCAGGTTGGTCGAGTTTTTGGCCACTTCCTCGATCGACGCTCCCATTTCCTGGATCGACGACGACGTCTGGTCGACGTTCACCGCCAGCGCCTGCGAGGACTTGGCGACACTGTCGATCTGCGCCGCGATCTCGACCATGGTCGACAGGGTCTCGTCGGCCGAGGCGCTCTGGCTCTCGGCGCCGCGGGTGATCTGGGAAGACGAGCTGGAGATCTCGTTGGCGGAGCCGGCGACCGCGTCAGCGGCCTCCTTGACCCGGCCGATCATCTCCCGCAGGTTCTCCGACATGTCGCGGAACGCGCGGCTGAACAGATCCTCCTCGGAGCGCGGATCGATCTGCGCCCGCAGATCGCCGGTGGCCATCGCCGAGGCGACGTCGGACATCTCGCGCAGGTAGGAGAGCATCGCCTCCATCGATCGCAGCAACCGGCCGATCTCGTCGTCGCCGACGACTTGGACGGTGGTCTTCATGTTGCCCTGAGACAACGAGTCCGCGACGGTGACGGCCTGGCCAATCGGCTGGTTGACCGACCGGAAGATCAGAATCGCCATCAAGCCCAGGATAATGCTGAAGAGCAAGCTGATGCCGAGAATGCCGAAGCTGGCCTGATTCTGGCTGTCCTGGAGCTTCGTCAGCTCCCCGGCCAGCTTCTCGAACTCCTGATCCAGATTCGCCCGCCGCTGCGTGGAGAGGGCGTTGATCTGTTCGTCCAGATCGTTGTAGAGATCCCGCATCCGGTTGAGGCCGGCGAGGACGTCCTCGGACAAGATGCCTTCGTCGAGCGTGACGGCGATGAAGGTCGAGGTGACGTCCGCCGCCAACTCGTAGTACTCGCGAAATCTCCCTTCCAGACCTTCGACCACCTGCCGATCGAAAGTCGGGTTCTGTTTGGCGACCAGCAGCACGCCGAGGATCTTGTCCCGGAGCTCGTCGGTGCCCTGCAGGTCATCCAGGCTCTCTTCGTTCGCGGCGTCCTGCAGGGCTCTCTGCAGCTCGAGAAGGGCTTCCTGGAGATCGCGGGTGGTGTCGACGCCGGGGACGAATCCGTCGCGGATCTGGACGACGAACGAGCCCTGGATCTGCTCACCGAGCCGCGTCACCTGATTGGAGAGCAACCAGTTGAGGAAAATGATGAGGGCGAACCCGAGGAGTGCGATGCCCGGGATGATGTACAACCTGTATCTGAGGCTTATTCGCTGGAACATGCAGCCTTCTCCCTGACCGAGCAGACCCGGCGACGCGAGCTCTCGGTGGCGGCCGATCGATTCATTGGGTGATCTTCAGCTCCTTGACGCCCGTCCCTAACGAGGCGTCCGACGACACGTAACCGATCCCTCCCGCGTTCGCTCGGACGTGAGAGAGCACTTCGCTCTCCGTTGCCTTCTCCTGCGGCGGCTCGTCGCGGCCGGAAAAGATCATCCGCTGCCAGTAGCTCTTGATGGCGAAGATGCTCTTGCCGTGAACACCCTTGGTGAACGACTTGCGGACCTCGCTCCTGGGTCCCAGGTCGACCGGTGCCACGGCCACGTCATTCTGCCACCGCTTGAGCTTCTTGCGAAACATCTTGGCGACCGCCGCAGCCTCCATCTCCTCGGCCGGGTTGTCGGCATTGACGATGACCTTGTAGCCCGCCTTGGCGGACGTCGTCTCGGGCGCCTTGTCGCCCTCGGCTTTCTGTGCCCAGGCCGAGCCGCCGATACCGAGCAGCCACGAGCTGAGCAGCCCGAGGCAGACAATCCTCGCCGCCGCTCGCCAGCCTCTTCGAGCTGCCGGGCCGAGCGGGTCCCGATGAGGCCGGTCGTTCAAAGACAGATTCTCCCGCCGTGGTCCGCTCACACCGCTCCCGCGGGCGCGGCGCCGTCGGCCGGCACGGCGGACGCCGGCGCGGCGACCTCCGCCGGCACGGCCTCTTGAATGACCAGGGCTCGATCGAGATCGAGCAGCAGGATCAACTGGTCGTCGAGGTGATAGACGCCCGAGATGTAGTCGGACTGCGCCGTCATGACGTCCTCGGGCGGCGGCTGAGCCTGGGCGAGATCGATGTGGATCACCTGGTGGACGCCGTCGACCAGCAGACCGAGCAGCCGACCGCGCGATCTCACCACGATGACCCGGGACCCGCGGGCCAGGTCGACCGGCTCGAGCTCGATCCGCTGCCTGAGGTCAATCACCGGGATCACCCGCCCGCGCATGTTGGTCACGCCGCGGATCGGCTGCGGAGCGTGTGGGACGCGGGTGATCGAAGCCACGCGCACGATCTCGCGGATCGGATCCACCGGAATGGCAAAGACCTCGCCGGCGAGACTGAACGCCACCCAGGTCTCGAGCCGTACGGGCTCTGCCTGGGACTGCTCCTCGGCCGCGGCATCCAGGCTGTCGGCGAAGGCGAAGATGCGATTGGGGTCCGCCGGCGCCTCGTCCGGCGCCTCGGCGGGCTCGGCCCGCTTCTTCAGCAGGTCCTCGGCGAAACCGAAAGCCGGCAGCGAGACCTGCTTCTCGGCCTTCCCCTCGGTCGTGTGCTCTGCTGTTTCCACGGCTGCCGCCTTCTTCGAGGCAGGGGTCTTCTGCGCAGAAGCCACCTTCTTCGCGGAAGCCGTCTTCGCGGCTGTCGTCTTCTTCGAGGCCCCTGCCTTCGCGGGGGCCTCAGAGACGTCTTCTCCTGCTTTGCTGCGGCGCGTTTTCCTGCTCATCTGCGAGTTTCGGCGAAAGGAGGTACCGCGGCGAGCGCCGCCGGATCGAGAATCATGATGACGCGGCCGTCACCGAGAATCGTCGAACCCGAAATACCGACCGGCTGACCAACGATCGTGTCGAGACCCTTCACCACAATATCACGAATGCCCGAGATCGAGTCGATCACGAGCCCCCGATAGCGACCGTCGATCTCGATCATCACCACGAACCCTTGATCGCGCGGCGAGCCGACGGTGCCGAAAGCGATCCCGAGATCGAGCAACGGTACGACCTGGCCGCGCCAGCGGGCGACCCGAGCCTGGTTCATCTCGTGCCAGTCCTCGGCCGTCAGTCGGATCGTCTCGAGCACCGCCGACAGCGGCAGCGCGTACTCCTCGCCGTCGACCCACAGCAGCAGTGATCGCAGGATCGAGGCGGTCACCGGCAGTCGCATCATGAACGAGGTGCCGGCTCCGCGCTGAGAGCGCACGTCGATCCGCCCGCCATGGCGCTCGACGCTCGTCTTGACCGCCGTCAGGCCCACCCCACGGCCGGCGGACAAGTCGGCGCCGTGACGCGTGGAGACGCCGTCAGCGAACAGCAGGGCGAGCTCCGAGCCACCTGCGGCCTCCTCGCCCAACAGCTCCCGGGCCTGGGTCTTCAGGCTCGCGAGATCGACGCCAGCGCCGTCGTCGGCGACTTCGATCCACACTTCGCCGCCTTCGAGGTTCGCCCGCAGGCGCACCGAGCCGCTCTCCGACTTGCCCTGGCGCAAGCGCTCCTCTGGCTGCTCGATGCCGTGGATCACGGCATTGCGCACCAGGTGCCCGAGGGCGTCGGCGGCGGCCTCTAGCAGAGTCTTGTCAATCGGCGTGTCGCCGCCCTCGATCACCAGCTCGACGTCCTTGCCCTCGCGGCTCGATTCGTCGTGGACGATGCGGCGCAAGGAGCGAAACAGGCTCTGCAGCGGAACCATGCCGAGGTTGGTGACGTGCTCCTGGACCTGGTTGAGGACCTTCTCGAGCGCCTGCTGAGCCCGCTCGACGTCCTCCCAGGCGTTCGTCGAGCGGACCCGGAGCTCTTCCGGATCGACGCCGGTTTCCTTGATCAGGAGCAGGCCCTGATGCACCGCGTCGGCCAGCTGATTCCGGAAGATCAGCGTCTCTGCCTGCATCTCCACCAGCTGATCGATCCGCGCGAAGGGCACCCGCACGCTGCTGCCGGCGATCTCGCGGGCTTCCGGCGCGACGTCGCCGACAGCCGTCTCGCCGGGCTCCTCGGAGGCATCGGGACCGGGCTCATCGGGCTCGGTCGCGACATCGGCACCCGAAGCGGCGAGACGAGCCTGTTCCAGACCCCGGCGCAGGGTGTCGAGCTCGCCCAGGAGGTCGTCGATCTCCGGAGCATCCAGGTCGATCAGATCGACATGATCCTCCATCGTATGGGCCAGCTCCTGCAGGTCGCTGAAGCCCATCATGCCGGAGTTGCCCTTGAGCGTGTGGAGCTCACGCCGGACACGCGCCACCGACGCCGCCTTGACCTCGGCGTCGTTCGACGTCAGCCGCAACAGCATCGATTCCACCTCGTCGGCCCGCTCCCGGGCCTCGAGCAGGAATTCGTCGAGCAGCTCCTGGAATCCCGACTGCATCTTGATCAACCGCTCTGGACCATTTCAGGGGAAGTGTCGCCGTAACCGAAGCCGGATGTCAAGCTGATCGCGGCCCTCGGGCGAGGCACCGCCGAGGCCCGTCTTGCTTGCAAGGTCAGAGCGCTTGGGCTAGGCTACTCGGCAAGTGCGCTCCTGGCGTCCGGTCACGGTCGAGGCCGTGGATCCCCGTGCGACGATGCCCCCCGGCCACGGGCCGGCGAGCAGGCGAGAGAGGAGCGGATCCATGAGGAGGACAGAGGTGCAACCGCAGAAGATTCTGGTCGTCGACGATTCGAAACTGATCCATAAGATGTTCGAGGTCCTGCTGCGTCAGTTTGCGCTGATTCACGCGCACGACGGCCTCGAAGCCCTGCAGTGTCTCGGCAATCACGCGGACATCGATCTGATTCTCCTCGACATCAACATGCCGCGCATGAGCGGCCTGGAGTTCTTGAACCAGATCAAGGCGGATGCCGCGTTCCAGGAGATTCCGGTAGTCATCATCTCCACCGAGGGCAAGGAAGAAGATACGGTCCGCGGGCTCGAGGCGGGCGCGGCGGCATACATCAAGAAGCCGTTCGGCAATCAGGAGTTGATCGAGGTGATCCAGCGACTGTAGCTGGAGCTGATCGATGGAGAAAGCCGCCGCAGGGGACCTGCTGAAGGAGCTGGGCACGACCCTGGAACGGGCCAGGTCGATTTTCGAGGCCCTGTCGGTCGAGCCGGCGAAGCCCGCCGGCGAGGTGGAGGCATCCCAGCGGGTCGAAGATCTGGAAGGCGAGATCACGGCCAACGAGCGCGATCGTGAGGAGCTGACGGCGCGCCTGGTGGAGGCCGAGCACCAGCTCGGCCGCCTGATGAACCTCTACGTGGCGACCTTCCAGCTGCATGCCACCCTCGATCCGACCGAGGTCCAGGCCACCATCGCCGAGATCGCTGTCGATCTGCTGGGGGCGGAGCGCTTCGTGCTCCTGCTGCGCAGCGAGGGCACCAATGAGTGCGAGGTAGCGCTGTCTCGCGGCCTCGACCAGGATCCGAGCGGCCTGTACGGACGCGAAAAGTATCTCGGCGGCGACCCGCTGGTGGACGCCGCGCTCGAGGACGGCGTGCTGCGAATGGGGCCCGACGAGTTCTCCGACGCCATCGCCGCGGTGCCGCTGCGGGTGCAGGACGCCATCGTCGGTGTGCTCGTGGTGCTCAAGCTCTTCGACCACAAGACGATCCTGCGAGCCGAAGACCGCGACCTGCTGGATCTGCTCGCGGCCCACGCCGCGTCGGCGCTTTTCGCCGCCCGGGTCTACTCCAACACCGACCGTAAGCTGCGCACCCTGGAGAGCCTCGTCCAGCTGGTTCGCAGCACCTGAGAAGTGAAACTAAAGCGATCGGCGGCGGCTGTCGCGGGTCATCCGAGCGTGGAGAACAAGCGGCGGTGAGCCTCAACGGCAAACTCGAAGACGTGTCCCTGGCCGACGTGATGCAGTTCGTACATCTCGGCCGGCGCACCGGCACCCTGTCGCTGGCGCGCGGCAGCCAGGAGGCGGAAATCGGTTTCCATCGTGGTCAGATCGTCAGCGCCTGGGCCCCGGGCTCCCGCCGTCTGGGCGACCTGCTGGTCGAGAAACAGCTGGTCGAGACCGGCGCCATGACCGAGATGCTACGCGTCCAGGCATCCGAGCAGCCGCGGCGCTCAATCGGCCAGGTGCTGGTGTCCTCCGGCACCCTCGAGTTCGACGACATCCGGAAAGTCATCGAAGAACAGATCGAGCTGTCGATCTACGAGCTGGTCACTTGGACCACGGGCTCGTTCGAGTTCGCACTCGACGAGCTCAAGCCGATCGACGACATCGCCATGTACCCGGGCGACGTCATCCCCAAGCTCGATCTGAACACCCAGATGGTGCTGCTCGAAGCGACCCGAATCATGGACGAGAAGGCGCGCCACCTGAGCGACGATGAGGGCGGCGAGACGGCGACCATTGAGCCGACGCCGGCCGAAGAAGACGGCGACGGCCAGCGCATGCTCGGCGAGTCCAGGTCGCTCGGGACAGTGTCGGAAACTCTCGAGTCCCTGGACGTCGAGATCCCGCTCGAAGACGAGGATTACAAGAACGTGCCCCAGGCGGCCCACCGCCGCCTGCAGATCGTTTCCCCGGATCGCACCCTGGCGGCGCGCATGACCGAGATCATCCGCGACGAGATCGCCCACGTGGTGCGCGTGCCCCTGCGCGAAGCCGGGACACGCCTGCCGGGCGAGCCCACCCCGACCATCGTCGTGCTCGACATGCGCGAGGGCAGCCACACGGTGGACGACCTGCTGGCCATCCGCCGGTCGCGGCCGCGCTCGTCGATCATCTGCCTGATCGACTCCCAGGAGCTGACCACCCGCGCCTTCGAGAGCGGCGCGGTGGCGGCGATCTCAGCCGATCCGGAAGCGCTCGCCGCCTGTTTCTACAGCCTGGTGCGCACGCTTCAGGACGCCGGCACCAAGGGCGGGACCAACGCCACCACGCGGGCGGGTTTCGCGCGCCTGCGCCGAGTTCTGGCCGACATCCGCTCGGGTCTGCTGTCCGCCACCATGGCCCTCAACCTGATGCACATCATCTCCGAGTCGGTCGAGCGCGCAGTGCTCTTTCTTGTGCGCCGTGACGCCTTGACCGCGCTCGGTGCCTTCGGCTTTTCGGGCGAGGGCAAGCCGCTGGCCGAAGTGACCCGGGCGCTGCGCCTGAGCCTGGGCGCCGACAACGTGCTGACCCGCTGCGTGGCCGACGGCCAGCCGCGCTCGCTGGCCTTCGATCAGGCCAGCCTGCCGCCGGAATTCTCCACCCTCGTCGGCCGGCCGCGCAACGGCCAGCTGGTGGTGTTCCCGGTGCTCGGCTCCGAGCGCGTGATCTCGGTGGTCTACACCGACAACGGCTCGTCGAATCGCGCCATCGAGGACATCGAGCTGCTGGAGCTGGCCACCGCCCAGGTCGGCGTGGCGTTCGAGAATGAGCTCCTGCGGCGCCAGATCGACACCCACTGAGTACGCCCGGGGGTGATCGACACGGCCGAGCTCATCGTCGCCTTCGCCTGGACGTTGGGCGCCAACGGCTTCCTGATCACCGGCAACGCGCCCGAAGACCTGCCGGCCCGCTGGCTCGAGCCGGTGGCGGAGCACACCTGGGTGGCGTTCCACGACCGCGACGACTGGGCGATGGCCTTCTACCTGCCGGACGAGCTCGCGCCTGCGGGTGGCGAGTCCAAGCCGGGGCGCGTCGTCCTTTACGCTCCCTACTATCTGGCGCCCGACGGTCTGCGAGACACCGGGGATATGCCGGTGGACGTCGCCGAGCACTACTTCCACGCCCTTCTGGAGTCGGCCATCAAGGGCTCCGCCTACGCCGCCTCGGTATCACCCCGCGCCCACGAGCTGATGCTAGACGTGCCGGAGTCCCGGCGCCTGCAGGCCTATCTGGCGGCGGCCGGCGACTTCGGCGCTCACGCCTTGTCGATCGCCAATGAGCTCCACCGCGCGGCCCGGCGGCAAGCCGCCGCTGGCAAAGATCTCTGCGAGCTGATCGACCATCCGGCGACCTTGTTCGGCTCCTGGCGGCGCAGCTTCGCCCACGGCCTCTACCACGGACGCTACCTGCCGCCGGCGACACCGGAGAACGCCGCGTCCGAGTGGGCGACGAGCCGCGTGGCCCTCGAGGAAGAGGACAAGTTACGCTTCACGCGCGATGTTCTGGGCAGTTCCTGGACGGGGGACCCAGCCCGCGACTTCACGGAGATGTGTGGATCAGTTGCCGACGTCGACCCGCCGAATCGTCGCCGTCGGTGAGGCCGGGTCGGCGACGTAGGCGACCGCGCGGGTACGGCTGTCGATCAGCCAGACGCCGGAGGTGGCGCCGTTGCCGGCGACGGCGGGCACCGCGGCGCAGATCCGCTCGCCGGCCGCCGAGGTACCGAGCGCGCCGTAGAGGTTGGCGGCGAGCTTGCGCGCCCGCGGCGCGCGGGCGTCGTCCTCCATGCCGTCGAAAACCGCCAGGTCGCCGGTGGCTCCGTCGACGAACAGCACGTGTGTGGTGGTTTCGCGGGAATCGCGGATCGGCACAGCGACGAAGCGCTCGGGAGACGAGCTGGCGGCGTCCGCGGCAAAGGTCGGGAACAGGTTCGACGTCGTGCCGCGCACGGAAACCCTGCCCTGGTTGTCCCCGTCGACGTCCAGAAAGCGCAGCGATCCGTCCCCGCCGTCAACGACCAGGTAGCTGACGGTACGATCGAAGCTCTGGATCTCCGCAGCGGCGACCCTGCCGGTCAGCCGCGGGAATCCCGCCGCCGCCACCGCCGCGCGGTCGGTATCGAGCCGGTTGAGACCGGCGAGGTAGAACGCCCGCCCGCTGCCGGCGTGGTAGAGGTAGGCCCCGACCGTCCTGCCGTTGGTGTCGTGCCGCGGCAGCAGCGCGAAGTTGCCGTCGGCTGCGGCGAGAGTGCTGAAGGGCCGGCCGATGGCCGAGGTGATGCGCCCGAACGTGCCTCCCTTGCCCAGCTGATCGAAGAAGGCCACGTAGCCGGTGCTGGTCTCGACGAACAGCACCGCCCGGACGCTGCGCGCGGCGAAGTGGATCGGGACGAGCAGGACCTCGCCCACCGCCGCCGGCTGGTTGGTCGGGCGGCCGATCTCCGCGAACAGGTTCTGGCGCACGCGCTGCACGCGGATCTGAAGCGGATTGCGCCGTAGCTGATCGCCGTGCAGCACCGTACCGTTGGCGAGATCCAGGTAGTAGAAGTCGTCGGTGCCGGCCGCTGCGTCCTGCGGCACGGCGACGATCGGCGCCCGGGCCTGGGCCGCCAGCCCCGCGGGGAGCGTCAGGCAGAGGGCCGCCAACAGCAGGAGCGGGACTCCCAGCGAGCGAGTTTCAGCGGCCGGACCACCGTGGGCGTTCGAGACCATCGCAGATAGAGATACTACGTTCGAGCGCGGAGATCAAGCGTCGATCGACCGATGGCGAGCCGCCCGGGGCCGGCGGCTCTCGCCCACGACCGGTTTCGATTTATACTCTTGATGGGACAGGCGTTAGCCGTCTCCCACCGAGACCGGAGAAAGACCCCAGAGAAAACGTGGAGCGCCGGCCAGGAGGCCGGGGCGAAGATGCAACCGAACCGAGCCTTCGTGAGGTCTGAAACGTGAGTGAATCCAACGAGTCGAGCTACTACGAGATCGCCTTGACCAACCGCCAGGTCCTGGTCTCCTTCGTGGTGCTCCTGACCTGTGTGCTGGCCGCCTTCGTGAGCGGCGTCTGGGTGGGCCGCGAGGGCTCGCGACCGGAAGTGGTGGAACAAGACCAGGTAGCTTCCGCCGAGGCCGCACCCGGCGACCTGGAGCAGCTGGACGAGTTCAAGTTCTTCTCCGATCAGGAGAAGGGCGCCGAGCCGGCGAGCGAGCCCCAGAAAGACACCACCCTGGCCGAAGACGTCGGCAGCGCCGGGGCTCCGCGGCAGACCCCACCGCCGAACGCCGCCCCGCCACCGAGCACGCCGCCGCCGCCGCGAGCCGCTCCGCCCCCGCCGCGGCAGACGCCCCCGCCGCCGCGCCCGGCAGCAACCGCGGATCCACGGGAGGGCTTCGTGATCCAGGTGCTCTCGACCCGTGACGAGGCGCGCGCCAACCGCGTCCTCGGACAGCTGCGCCAGGGCGGCTACACGGTCTTCCTGTCGCCCGTGCAGGTCGGTACCCAGGTGAACTACCGGGTGCGCGTGGGCCCCTTCGAGCAGCGGCCGGCAGCCGACCAAACGGCGCGCGAGGTCAACGACAAGTACAAGCTCGACACCTGGGTCACGGCGGCGAGTAACTGAACGCCCAGGCGAAATCGTCCGGCCGGCGCGAGCACGCCGTGAGCGCGCTGCTGGCGATCTCCGGCGGCGCGCTCTGGAGCCTGTGCTTCGGCCGCCAGCCTTCGGTGTGGCTGCCGTGGGTGGCCCTGACGCCGCTGATCCTGTTGCTCGGCCGGCGGCGCGCCGTGCTCTGGGGCTGGCTCTTTGCCTTCTGCCTGTGGCTGGGCTCGATGTACTGGATCGCCGGCACGCTCCAGACCTTCGGCGGCCTCACCCCCGCCCTCGCCCTGGTCGCGCAGGTGCTGCTGGCCCTCTACCTGGGTTTCGACCAGGTGGTGTTCGTGTTCCTCGGCCGGCGGATCTGGCGGCGGGGCGTGTGGATCTCATTGTGGGCGCTGCCGGCGCTGTGGGTGGCGATCGAATGGCTGCGCGGCGTCGCCTTCGGCCGCTTCCCCTGGAACCTGGCGGCTTACGCCTGGGCCGACGTGCCCGGCGCCTTGCCGCTCACCGCCTGGGTCGGCTCGTTCGGCGTCTCCTGGCTGCTGGTGTTCGCCAACGTCTGCGTCGCGGTCGCCTGGCGGCGGCGGCGCTGGGAGGCCGCCGCCACCGGCGTGCTGCTCGCCTTGCTGGTGCTGATCGTCGCCGGCCGCTGGAGCGACGGCGAGGCCGTCCGCTCTCCCGGCGCCGGCCGCGAGGTGCGGGTCATCCAGCCGAACTCGACCATCGTCCACACCTGGGAGGAGAGCTGGGACAACTACCGCCGTCTGATCGCCATGTCCGACGCTGAGTGCGACGGTCGCGTGCCCGCCGGCGAACGCCGGCTGCTCGTGTGGCCTGAGAGCGCCGCCTGGCCGCACAGCTACGGCACCTCCGAGCGCCTGCGTGACGACCTCGCGCGGCTCACCGAGCGCGGTTGCGACGTGCTGCTCGGCTCCCAGATCGACGAGGGTGAGAAGTACTTCAACTCCGTGCTGCTGGTGTCGAAAGAAGGTCCGGTGGGCAACTACTCGAAACGCAAGCTCGTGCCCTGGGGCGAGTACGTGCCGCTCAAGGATGTGCTGCCCTTCATGGGCCGGGTGGCGCGCGCCGCCGGCGACTTCACCCCCGGCCGCTCGACCGCGCTCCTGCCCTGGCGCGACGAGCGCCTGGCGGCGGCGATCTGCTACGAGGTGATCTTCGGCGGCGCCGTCGCCGAGCAGGTGCGCGACGGCGCCACGGTGCTGGTGACCGTCACCAACGACGCCTGGTACGGCGACACCACCGCCCCCCACCAGCACTTCCGCGCCGCCCGCTTCCGAGCCGCCGAGAACCGGCGGCCCCTGATCCGCGCCGCCCTCACCGGCATCTCCGGCCTGATCGACCGCCGCGGCGACGTCACCGGCCGCCTCGGCGTCGGCGAGCGAGGCGTGCTGCGCGGACGGATCACGGGCGCGCGGAGCTTGAGCCCCTACAGCCGGGCACCGTGGCTGGTGCCGCTGGCGTGCGCTGTGCTGGCGGTCCTCGGCGTCGGCTGGAGCTGGCGCAGGGGTTGAACCCATACGACTGCGGCCACCGCCCTGGACAGGGTGGTGGCCGCGATCGAAGCCGTGTGCCGATACTCGGCACACGGATGTCCACGAGACGGCATCAGGATCCGTTGACGCACGCCGCGGGTGCGGCCGAGGTCGAGGGGAGGGCTCTGCGGGTCCATGGCGGTTCCTTCCGGCTCGGGGAAGTCGTCACATTCTATCCAGAGATTCTTCGCCTGTTTTTGACCACTCCCTCTGGAACCGATCACCGCCAGGAGCTCGTGTCGTTGACGCCCCAGTTATGGCTGTGTCATTATGCAGGTCGCCCTTCGGAGGAAGACTCACATGCACCGAACCACCCTCATGCTACCGCCCGAGCTCAAGCTCCAGGCGCAACAGAAAGCACGAGAGCAAGGCATCTCGTTGGGCGAGTACATCCGCAGGGCGATCGAGTCGGAGCTGAGCGGCTCGGGCGCTCTCCGGCGGGCAGCTGATCCTCTGTTCGCCGACACTGCCGTGTTCACGGGCGACGCCCCCACGGATTCGGCCGCGGAGCACGACCGCTATCTCTATGGCGACCGGGCGTGATCTTCCTCGACACCGGGGCTTTTCTCGCGCTCTACATCGCAAGGGACCAGTACCACGACCAGTCCATCCTGGCTTGGCGGGAGCTGGAGGCATCGACGTCACGCTGCTTCACCAGCAACTTCGTCCTCGACGAGACTTTCACCTTCCTGGCCCGACGCACCTCGTACGACTTCGCGGCCACGCGGGCGCGAAGCCTGTTGACATCGAACGTCCTGGAGATCCTGCGGCCGGACCACGAGGACGAGCTCCAGGCCGTGGACGACTTCGCGAAGTTCGCCGATCAAGGCGTGAGCTTCACCGATTGCGTGTCCTTCGCGCTGATGAGGAGCCGGCGTATTCGACGCGCCTTCTCCTTCGATCGGCACTTCGCGCTGGCCGGCTTCGAGCTGTGGCCGGACGGGTGGAGCAGGGTCCACGAGCCCCAGGCAGCCTACGGCGCAAGAAGTGATCCACCCGTCGCCTGAAACTGAGGCTGCCCCGTCATGAATACCGAAATCACTCCCGACACCCCGACCGAGACACCCCTGGTCGTCTGGTGGTTCAAAGTCTACGCGGGAATCCTGGCCCTGATCTACCTCGCCACCGCAGCGATCTCACTCATCTTTTTCATCCCTGACCCGGCGGACCTCGACATGTCGGCGACAGAAGCGAACCTCGTCGGCGGACTGATTCTGTTCATGGGCCTGGGATTGTTCGCCGTGTGCCTGGCGCCATTCATTTTCAAGCCCCGGCCCTGGCTCTGGGTGTACGACCTGGTCCTCATCTGTATCGGCTTCACCAGCATCTGCACGCTGCCCGGGTGCATCGCTCTCTTGATCTATTGGATCAAGCCGGAAACAAAGACATATTTCGGCAGGACCTGAGCACATGCCCCGCAACCTTCTGATCGACACCGACCCCGGCATCGACGACGCACTGGCGATCTTCCTGGCGCTGGCCTCACCCGAGGTCGAGGTGGTGGGACTGACGACGGTCTTCGGCAACGCACACGTCGAGGTCACGACCCGCAACGCGCTGCGTCTGCTGGAAATCGCGGGGCGCACGGACATCCCGGTGGCGGCCGGAGCGGCGAAACCGATGGCCAGCTCCTACCACGGCCCCGTGCCGCACATCCACGGCGAGGACGGGCTCGGCAACACCGACCAGCCACCCCCGACCACGGGGCCCAGCGACAAGACCGCGGTCGACCTGCTGATCGACAGCTCGCACGGCCACGAGCCGCTCACCGTGCTCGCCCTCGGCCCCTTGACCAACCTGGCACAGGCGCTCAAGAAAGACCCGGGGCTGGCGGAGCGCGTCCACGAGGTGGTGGTGATGGGCGGCAACGCGCTCGAACCGGGCAACGTGACGCCGGCGGCCGAGGCGAACATCTGGAACGACGCTGAAGCCGCGGACCTGGTGTTCGGCGCCTTTCCAACGCTGGCGATGGTCGGCCTCGACGTCACGCACCAGGTGTCGATGAGCGGCGCGCAGATCGCCGCGCTCGCCGCGAGCCCAAGAGACACGGCCCGGCAGCTTGCGGCGATCCTGCGTCTCTACCTCTCCTTCTTCCGCGAGACCGTCGGCTTCGACGGCATCTACCTTCACGACCCGGCCGCGGTCGCCTACCTGATCGACAGCTCACTCTTCACCACCGAGCGCTGGCCGATCCGCGTCGAGCTCTGCGGTCTCGGCCGCGGCAGGACCTGGCCCGCCACCGGCTCCACCGACATGCCCACCACCGGCCCCTGGGACGGCAGACCCCCGGTCTCCGTCTGTACCGAGGTGGAATCCGAAAAAGTCGTGGATCTCATTTTCGGCCGACTGGTGGGTTGACGGCAGACCGCTCCTGGAGAACGATTGTCTATTGTCCCTGGCCGCCGTGGACTGGTAAATTGAGCCCCTACTTGCATCAAGGAGGGCGACTTCATGGACTGTTCCCATCACCAAGGAACCTCCGCCACGGCCATCTGCACACGCTGCGACCAGCCGCTGTGCGCCACGTGCACCAAGGATCGTAACGGCCGCAATTTCTGCGCCAAGTGCGCCGAGTTCCTCGATCGACGCGGCGCCCCACGTCCCCAGCCGGCCGCCGCTTCCGCCCCGCCGCCGGTACCCGGCGTGTACCAGGGGCCGGCGCCCGACGGCGACGTCTATCAGGAACCCGCGACCAGCGCGCCCGCGGCCAGCGACGTCTACCAGGGGCCGGCGGCCACCCCGCAACCCGACGGCGACGTCTATCAAGGGCCGGCGGCCACCCCGCAACCCGACGGCGACGTCTATCAAGGGCCGGCGGCCACCGGCGACGTCTACCAGGGACCGACGCCACCCGGCGAGGATGCTCCCCAGGGAGACGTCTACCAGGGAGACATGTACCAGGGTGATGCCCAGCCGGCGACGCCGACCGGCGTCACGATCAGCGGCGGCGGCGTCACCGTCTCGTCGAAGGGCGAGGGCTCCACGGGACGGGCGGTCCTGTTCGGCCTTGGAGTGGGCGTGATCTCGGCCGGGGTGTGGTACGCGGCGGTGGTCTTCACCGGCTTCAAGTTCGCCTTCCTGGCCATCGTCATCGGCTGGCTGGTAGGCGCCGCCGTCACCGCGGGAGCGGCACGCGCCGACGCTGGGGTCGCCCTCCTTTCCATGGCGATCGCCGCCGGCTCGATGATCGGCGCCGACTACATGATCAACGATCATTACTACCGCAAGCTCAACTCGGTCGAGCTCCTGGCGGAGGAGGCCTTCGCCGACGGCGACATCTCGGTCGAGGACATCGCGCTCTACTTCGACACCTCGGTGCCCGAGCTGCGCGCCGAGCTCTCCGAGCAGGAGCTGGACGAGTTCCGGCAGTTCATCCTGGAAGAGACGGAGATCGACGCCTACGACTACGACGAGCCGGAGCGGCCAGCACACCTGCCCCTGGGCGAGCTGTTCGTCTGGATGGAATGGTGGGAGTACGTATTCATCGGTATCGGTGCCTTCACCGCCTTCAGGGTGCCGATGGGCGAGTAGGCTCCTAGCGGCCGGCGATCGTTTCGGCCAGCAGACACAGCAGCTCGTACATCAGGCTCGCTCCCGCGAGCGCGGTCACCCCGCTGGGATCGAAGGGCGGCGACACCTCGACCACGTCGGCGCCTCTCAGCCTGAGACCGCGCAGGCCGCGCAGCAGGGTCTGGGCCTCGAGCGTGGTGAAGCCGCCGATCTCCGGCGTGCCGGTGCCGGGAGCGAAAGCCGGGTCGAGAGCGTCGATGTCGAACGACACGTAGGCGGAGCCGTCGCCGACCACCCGCCGGGCCTCGGCGATGGTCTCGTCCAGACCAATGCGAGCGACCTCGTGCATGAATAGCACACGCATGCCGCTGTCAGCCGAGAAGTCCCAGCCGTCGGTTACATTTTGGGCGCCGCGGATGCCGATCTGGACGGTACGGCGGGGGTCGATCAGGCCATCCTCCACCGCCCGGCGAAAGGGCGCACCGTGGTGACGACGCGAGCCCTGGAACTCGCCCCAGGTATCGGTGTGGGCGTCGACCTGGATCAAGCCGAGGGGAGCTTCGGTGGCGATTCCCCGCAGGATCGGATAGCTGATCGAGTGGTCGCCGCCGACTGTGAGCGGCGCCACGCCCGCCTCGCGCAGCCGGCGGTAGAAAGTCTCGATCTCGCCGTGCGCCTTTCTCAAGTCGTAGAGATCCTCGAAGTGGACATCGCCGACGTCGGCCACCCGACACAGTTCGAAGGGGTTCATCCGTGTGACCGGGTGGATCTTGCGGGTCATGCTCGACTGGACGCGGATCTCCCGCGGCCCGAGGCGGGCGCCGGGGCGATTGGTCACCCCGCCGTCGAACGGCACGCCGACCAGCGCCACGTCGAGACCGTCGATCGTGGTGGCCAGCGGCGCGCGCATGAAGGTCGGCACCTCGACGAACCGTGGCTCGTCCATGGGGTCGAATTCCCGGCCGCTGACCGGCGAGCGGCGGCGGTAGTGGTCGGTCATGGTGTCGAAATCCAATGGTCGATCTTGCGTTCGAGCATGCCCAGGGTGACGGCACCGTCCTCCAGCACCCGGTCGTGGAAATCGCGGACGTCGAACGATTCCCCCAGCGCCTCCTCGGCGCGTTCGCGTAGCTCGCGGATCTTCAGCATGCCCAGCATGTAGGCGTTCGCCTGCCCCGGCCAGACGATGTAGCGGTCGACCTCGGCCTCGACGTCCTGGGGCGCCCAGGTGGTATGGGCGATCATGTAGTCGATCGCCTGCTGGCGGCTCCAGCCGAGCTCGTGGATGCCGGTGTCGATCACCAGCCGGGCGGCGCGCGCGGCCTGATCGCCCAGCATCCCGAGGCGCGCCAGGTCGGAGCTGTAGAGCCCCATCTCGTCGGCCAGCCGCTCCGAGTACAGCCCCCAGCCCTCGGAATACCCCGACTTGTCCAGATACCGCGCCAGCGGATGGGAGCCGGTACGCTCGATGGCGATCGCCAGCTGCAGATGGTGGCCGGGGATCACCTCGTGGAAGGCGAGCGATTCGTACCCGACGCGGGGCCGCTTCTCCGGGTCGACGACCGGAATGTAGTAGACGCCGGGCCGGCTGCCGTCCTCGGACGGTGACTGGTACTCGCCGGTACCGCCCTCCTCGCGGTAGGCCGGGTAGGGCTCGATGACGACGTCCGCTCGGGGCAGCAGACGGAAGAAGCGGGGCATGGCCTCCCGCGCGCGCTCCACCGCGTCCTGCGAGTACCGGATGATCTCCTCGCGCGAGGCGAAGGCGTACTCGGGCTCCGTCGTCAGTCGCTTCAGCAGCGCGGGCACGTCACGGGTGCCGAAGCTCCCCTCGGCGACCTCGAGCATCTCCCGCTGGATCAAAGCCATCTGCTCGAGGCCGAGGTCGTGGATCTCTTGCGGCGGCAGCTCGACGGTCGCGTGATGGCGCACGGAGGCGCGATAACACTCCGCGCCGTCGGGATTCTCCGCCACCGCGATCACCTCGCGCGCGGCGTCCTGGTATTCCGCTTCGAGAAACTCGGCGTACCGGCGCAGGGCGGGCTCGACCTCCTGCTCGATTACCTCGGTGAAAGCGGCCTGGAAAGCCGCGGCGTCGTCGCGCTGAGCGGGGCTGCGCAGCGGCGACTCGGGCGCCAACAACCCACGCACCTGCTTCGCCACCAGACCGACATTGCGCTTCGGCGCCGAGTAGCCGAGCTGAAGACCCTCGCGCAGATTGGCTATCTCGGTGTCCAGGTAGCGGGCCAGCTCCCGGGACCGGGCCAGCGCCTCTCGCCGTTGCTCTTCGGTGCCGACCGGCTGGATCTCGGCAATGAACGGCAGCCAGGTCTGCCAACCGTCGACCTCGCTCACCGTCCACAGCTCGTCGCGGCAGATCCGCATGGCGAGCGCCGCCTCCAGAGTCTCGAGCAGGACGCCGTGCAGCGTCCAGTCCGGGCTGCCCGGCACAGGCGTCTGCAGCTCCGCGAGCCGGTCCAGCCAGGCGTCTTCGCGCGCCTGCCAGCTCGCCAGCGCCGCCAGCGAGTTGTCGGTCAACCGGTCGTGGCGCCGCCCCGGGATGCCGTAGTAGGTACCGGTCTCGGGGAAGCGGTCGAGGAAGGCGTCCATGTACTCGTCGGCCAGGTGCCGCACCGCGGTCGGCGACTCCTCGGCCGCCGGCGGCGCCTCGGGGGGCGCCTCGGGGGCTCGAGAGCACGCCGAGGCGACGGCAAGGAGGCCGATCCAGACGAGGGTCGCGATCGTGCCCATGCGCAGGTTCATCTTCCGCTTCATCTCGAGAGTCTCCCGAACGAGTCGAAACCGCATTCTGCACGAGCGCGTGTCCCGGGGCAAACCGTCGTCCGACTCGAGCGACAGATGTTGCAGCGTACTCAGAGCACTGAGTAAAATTACTCAACGTCATGAGTAAACCGGAGTACACCCGGCCGCCGGCCACCGAGCAGTCAGATCCTCTCCTACACCAAGATGCTCGGCCAGCTCTAGGATGTCGGCAACACGACGACGCTGGCTCATAACCTCGATCTGCTGGCGGCGGCGGGCGTTTGCGAGCTCTTCTACTGGCGAGACCGCAATCGCGAAGTGGACTTCGTGACTCGCGCCGGTGGAACGCTGACGGCAATCGAGGTGAAGAGCGGGCGCTCGCCCGACGCGCTGCCCGGCATGGCGGCGTTCGCCGACGCCTTCCGGCCAACGCGCAAGCTGCTGGTGGGCGGTGACGGGATCGCGGTCGAGGAGTTCCTGTCGAGACCGGTGGCACACTGGGTAGCGTGATCGGTGGCCGAGGACGCCGGCCCGGGCGGACGGGAGTTGCTACAATGGAGCCGCCGGCGCCACTCGGCGCCAGCAATCAAACTCTCTAGAAAGACGCGACGATGATCCCGCAGAACTTCTCCGAACGCTTCGACAAACTGGAAGCCCAGCTCACCCATCTCCGGGGGTATCTTTGACCGCGCCGGCGTGGAACAGGAGCTCGCCGAGCTCGACCGTGAGATGCAGGCACCCGATTTCTTCACCGACCCGAAAAAGAGCGCGCCGCTGCTGCGCAAGCGGCGTGGTGTAGAGCGCCAGCGCGACACCCTGTTGCAGCTGCGGCGCGACACCGACGACCTCGCCGGCTGGCGCGAGCTGCTGGCCGAAGGCGAGGCCGACGAGGAAGCCGTCACCTTTGTCGAACGGCTGGAAGAGGAGCTTGGCAAGCTGGAGCTGGACCTGATGCTCTCCGGCCCGGACGACGCGCTCAATGCCCTGATCGCCATCCACCCCGGCGCCGGCGGCACCGAGTCGCAGGACTGGGCGGCGATGCTGCTGCGCATGTACCTGCGTTACTGCGAATCCCACGGCTTCGAGATCGACATGATCGAGGAGCAGGACGGCGAGGAGGCGGGCATCAAGAGCGCCACCTTCGCGGCGCGCGGCGACTACGCCTTCGGCTACCTGGAAGGCGAGCGCGGCGTCCACCGCCTGGTGCGCATCAGCCCCTACGACGCCAACAGCCGGCGCCACACCTCCTTCGCCTCGGTCGACATCTATCCGGAGGTCGACGACACGGTCGAAATCGAGATCCTCGACAAGGATCTGCGGATCGACACCTTCCGCTCCTCGGGCGCCGGCGGCCAGCACGTCAACCGCACCGATTCGGCGGTGCGCATGACCCACCTGCCCACCGGCATCGTGGTGAGCTGCCAGAACGAGCGCAGCCAGATCAAGAACCGCTCGACGGCGATGAAGGTGATGCGGTCGCGGCTCTACGATCTCGAGATGAAGAAGCGGGCCGAGGAGCAAGCCAAGCGGCAGGACGCCAAGAAGGAGATCGCCTGGGGCAGCCAGATCCGCTCCTACGTACTGCACCCCTATCGCATGGTGAAAGATCACCGCACCAAGCTCGAGATCGGCAACGCCGACTCCGTGCTCGACGGCGGTATCGATCCGTTCATCGAGGCCTGGCTCCGAGAAGGCATGGAACCGGATGCCTAGAGAAGACGGTGAGCGGCTGGCGATCGACTTCGTGTCGCCGCTGCCGCCGGTGCGCTCTGGCATCGCCGACTACTCGGCCGATCTGCTGCCGCACCTGGGCGAGCTGTGCGACCTGCGGCTCGTGCGTCTCGAGGACCAGCCGACGGCGCCCGAGATCACCGGCCGCTGGGAAGTCGTAGGGCCCGAACGGCTCGGTGAAGGCGGCCGCCTGCCCCTCTACCAGATGGGCAACAACCAGTACCACACCGAGGTCTACGACCTGGCGATGGGACGCCCCGGGGTGCTCACCCTCCACGACATGGTGCTGCACCACTTCCTGATCGACCGCACGGTCAAGCTCGGAGACTTCGAGTCCTACCGCCGGCAGCTGCTGGAGGATCATGGCTGGGTGGGCGAGGCGGCGGCCATGCCCATGCGCTGGCCCGGCGGCTCGGGCATGGCGGCTCAGTTCGCCCTTCCGGCGCACCGTTCGCTGGTGAGCCGGCAGATCGGCATCCTCACCCACAGCCACTGGGCGGCCGACTGGCTGCGCGAGGAGCTGGGCGACGTGCGGGTGCGCTCGATCCCCATGGGCGTGCCGCTCGGGAGGCAGGCCGACGCCGAGGCCGGGCAGGAGTTTCGCCGCCGTCATGGATTGCCGCTGGATCGTCCCCTGCTCGGCTCTTTCGGCTTCCAGACGCCGATGAAACGTACCGACGTGGTGATCTCCACTCTGGCCGCCCCCGAGCTCGAGGGTGTGCACCTGATGGTGGGCGGCGAGGTGGCGCCGATCCTGGAGCTCGAGAAACGAGCCGCCGAGGCGGGCGTCGCCGACCGCGTTCATTTCCTCGGCTTCCTGCCCTTCGAGGAGTTCGAGGCCGCGATCGCAGCCTCCGACCTGTGCCTCAACCTGCGCTACCCGACCGCCGGCGAGACTTCGGCGTCGCTGCTACGGATCCTGGCCATCGGGCGCCCCGCCGTGGTGTCCGACTACGCCCAGTCGGCGGAGCTGCCGGACGAGGGCGTCATCAAGGTGCCGGTTGGCGAGGGCGAGTCGGCGGTGCTGGCCCGGCGGCTGGCGGATCTGCTGGCCGAGCCCGATGGCCTGCGCCGGCTCGGTCGAGCCGCCCGGCGCCATGTGGCGGAGAGCCACCGACCCGAGGCCGCGGCCCGAGCGGTGATCGAAGCCTGTCGGGACTGGCGCCGGGAGCCGCTTCCCGAGGCCACTACCGTCGAGCCCGAGGCGCCCACCAGCATGGCGTGGAAAACGCTTCCAGGGGAGCTCGCCGTGATGGGCGCGGAGGCCCCCTGGCGGGAAGGCGAACGCCGTCGACTCGAGATCAAGCTGGCCAACCGCAGCGCTGCCCGCTGGCTGGCCGGCGAACGGCTCGACGGCGGCGTGGCGATCGAGGTCCAGGTGCTGTCCGACGGCCACAACCTGCGCGCCGACCACCGCTGGATCGGGCTGCCGGTGGACCTGGACCCGGGCGAGGACTTTGTCTTCCATTTCGACCTGCGCCGGCCGCTGGGGCCGGTCCGCTTGCGGATTCTGCCGCACGTGCTGGGCTTCACCAGCTTTCCCGACCTGGCCGGTCCGGTCTGGGACGCCGAGATCTGAACCTCATGAACCCAGACCTACGGCCTGGCTTCATGCCGCTGCGCCGGATCGCCTGGGTGCTACTCGGCACCCTGCTCGGTGCCACCCTGATCGGCGCCGCGTTCTACGACCGCTCGGCCTGGTCCGGGCGAATGGCCGGCGAGTCGACCTACCTGATGCAGGCCGCGAGCCTGGCCGACGACTTCGATCTCACCTACACCCGGACCGACTTCGACCGCATGCTGCTGGCCGACCTCGGCAATCCCACCGACCTCTCCCTGGTTTCTTCCACCGGCGGCCGCCGGATCAGCTACGACCGGCCGTTCCCCTATGCCCTCTACCTGGCGCCCTTCGTCAAGATCTGGCCACGCCAGGGCTTCGCGATCGCCAATGCTCTGCTCCTGGCGCTCGCTGCGGTGGCCGCGACGCGCACCCTGGAGCGCCGGATCGGCGCCTGGGCTCCGGCGTGGGTGACGGTGCTGATCTTCGCCTCGGTACTCTTCGCCTATGTCTTCCTGGCCACGGGAGACCTGTTCCTGTTCGCCGTCACGGTACTCGCCTTCTGCCTGGTGGCCGGCGCCGCCGAGGAGACGCGGCAACGGACTCGGGCGTCGGCGCGGCGCTGGTTGGCGGTCGGCGCGTTGCTGGCGATTCCCGCCGCCACCGAACCGCTCTATGCTGTGCTTTTCGCGGCGGCCTTCTTCGCGCCGGTCGGGGAGGATCGCGGAGCGGCCCGTGGCGCGCTGGCCCTCGGCTTCCTGGCCGCCCTGGCAATCCAGCTGGGCGTCGGCGCCTGGGCGGGCGGCGGGCTCCACCTGTTGGGAGCATCTCACTTCCGCTTCACCCCCGAAACCGGGTTTCCATTGGTCGACTTCACCGCCGCCGAATGGGACCAGACGGTGCGGCGGTTGTCGGCGCTGCACTGGGACGGCGCCGCACGATTCTCCTGGGGCCTCGACCCGCGGTTGTGGGCGTGGGACGGCCTCTACCTCCTGGCCGGGCGCTCGATCGGTCTGCTTCCCTACTTCGCGCCGCTGCTGCTGCTCCTGGTCGGCCGTGAGGCGTCGGGCTGGCGGCGTCCCCTGGCCCTGGCGGCGGCCGCCTGGGCGGTCGGTGTGGTGATCCTGCAGCCGTTCAACCTCTACGGCGGCGAGGGCGCGGTGGCCAACCGGCTGTTCTTGCCGATCTACGGCGCGCTGTGGCTGCTGGCGTCGGCGCCCCGCAAGCGCCGGATCCTGGTCCTGAGCCTGGCGCCGGTGATCGTCGCTGCCGTCGCCGCACCGTTCCTGTGGCGCCTATGGAGCTCGCCCTGGAGCGAGCCGATCGACGCCGGGGAAGGCTACCGCCACGTCACGCCGGCGGCACGCGCGCTCTTGCCGTACGAGAACAGCCAGCGCTGGATGCCCGGCGGACCGGCCTCCGAGCACAACGGCCTGATGGTCAAGTTCCTGTCGGAGAACGCCTGGGCCGAGACTCGGCGCGGACGCCTGGTGATCGACGGCGACAAGCCCGCCGAGCTCCTGGTCGGCTCGCTTCTGCCGCTCGACATGATGCGCCTCGACTTCGGCAAGGACGCGCCGAGCAAGATGCTGATCGGCGGCGGCGAGCTCGAAGAAAGCATCCTGCTGCCCTCGGGCGGTATCTCGTTTCGCGTCGTGCCCACCGGCTGGACGCCAAAACACCCCATGTGGTGGACGCCGCGGCCGCAGTGGCTGTACCGTTTCACGGTGACGCTGCCGGGAGCCACCGACCGGGCGCTCGGCTTCCAGATGTACGGCGAGCGTTTCGAGGATCGCTGAGTCGCGTTCCTGAGGAGAGGACAAGGGGAGCTGGAGATGACGGAGCCACAAGTGCACAGCTGGATCATGGAGCTCAGGAAGCACCTGAGCTCACCGCCGCCGCGCCGCCTGCCGCCCACAGACTCCCGCCAAGCGGCGGTGCTGGCGCCGCTCTACGTCGACGCCGGGGAGCTGTGGACGCTGCTCACCAAGCGCACCGACAAGCTGCCGCATCACAAGGGCCAGATCGCCTTCCCCGGCGGCAGCCTGGAGGCCGGCGAAGATCCCTGGGACGCGGCGCTGCGCGAGACGCACGAAGAAGTCGGGATCGCGACCGAGAAGATTCTGCGTCTGGGCGAGCTCGACGAGGCCGAAACCCCTACCGGATTCCACATCGTGCCGTGCGTCGGGGCGGTGCCGTTCCCGGTCGAGACACAGATCAACGGCGACGAGATCGAAGAGCTGTTCCCGGTGCCGATCAGTGCCTTCGCCAACCCCAGGGCGATCGAGGACCGGCTGGTCAAGATCGACGGCGCGGATCGCATGCTGCGCATCTACCACGTCGGCCGCCATCAGGTCTGGGGCCTGACCGCCAACATCATGAAGAACCTCCTCCAGCGCCTGGGCCTGGAACAGGAAGACGAGACACCGAACTGACCCCCGCCCCTGCGTCAACAGGCCGCGGGTTCAGACAGAAAGTCTCTGCGAGTCGGGGGGCTGTAATGAAGGTCGTAATGTTCCGGCTCTAGCCTGCTTCTCATCCCGACGCGGCCCCCTCGAGGGCTGCTCCACATCGTTCCCAGGAGACAGCATGGGACAAGAAGCAAGGGTTTACCCGGTACGGAAGAAGTGCGCCCGGCCGACGGCCAGAACGGTGATTCTGGCGGCCGCGTTCACTCTCCTCGCCGGTGGCATGGCGTCCTCGCGATCGATCGCGGCGTCCGCCTCTAACGACATCGTCACTCGGGCGGCCGACGACCTCTGGCGAGCCTACCAGCTCCCCAGAGTCGGCAACCTCTGGAACGACTGGATCTCGATCGACCTCTGGTCAGATCCGAGTTGATCATGGCGGTGCCAACAATGAAGCTCAACAAGAAGAGCACCATCCGGTCGGCCGCGGCAATGATCGGCCTCGTTTTCCTGGCCTGTACGGCGATGCCCAAGGCAGGAACCGCACCCGAAGCCCCCGCGACCGCGTTCATCGTCCAGGGCACCGACTCCGAGACGGTGACCGAGGCCGTACGGCTGGCGGGCGGGGCGATCACCCACGAGCTGAGGATCATCCGGGCGGTCGGCGCCCGGTTGACCGCCACCCAGCTGGCGGCGCTCGAAGCGCACGACGCGGTCACGCGGATCTACGAGGACCGCAAGATCGAGACCGACGACGCCGGCAAGAGCGGCTCCGCCGTCAGTAACCCCAGATACAGCCACGGCGCCGGCTACAGCGACGACAGCGACGACAGCGACGACAGCGACGACAGCGACGACAGCGACGACAGCGACGACAGCGATGGCTTCGTACCCTACACGGAGTATCCGCGCCTGGTGGGCGCGGAACAGCTCCACGCCTCGGGGATCACGGGCGACGGGATCACGGTCGCGGTCCTCGACACGGGAGCTCGGAAGCACCAATCTCTGGACAACGACTCGCGCGGTCGCAACCGACGCCTGGCGACCTACGACGCCATCCTGGGTCAGATGGACCAGGGCGATGACGACGACAGCAACGGCCACGGCAGCCACGTCGCGAGCATCATCGTGGGCAGCCAGAGAGGCGGCCCCTCGGGCTCCTACAACGGTATCGCCCCCGACGCTCGTCTGGTCTCGGTCAAAGCCTTCGATCGCAACGGGCAAGGCAGCTACTCCGACGCCATCCGGGGGCTCGAATGGCTGCTGGATCACCAGCACACTCATGGCATCCGGGTGCTCAACCTGTCATTCAGCGCGGAGCCCCGTTCCCATTACTGGGATGATCCCCTGAACCAGGCGGTGATGGCCCTCTGGGAGGCAGGAATCGTGGTCGTGGCTTCCGCCGGCAACAAGGGTCCCGAGGCGATGACCATCGGCGTGCCGGGCAACATACCCTACCTGGTCACGGTCGGCTCCATGTCCGACGGCGTGACCCCCGGCCAACCGGGCGACGACTTCCTGGCCTCCTTCTCCTCCGCCGGACCGACGGTGGAAGGCTTCGTCAAGCCGGACCTGGTGGCTCCCGGCGGCCACATCTTGGGCATCGCCGACTCAACCAGTCAGATCCCCAGCGAGCACCCCGAATGGCAGTATGGCGAGTACTTCTACATGTCGGGCACATCGCAGTCGGCAGCGGTGGTGTCGGGCGTGGTAGCGCTGATGCTGCAAGCGGACCCCAGTCTCTCTCCCGCCGACGTCAAGTGCCGGTTGATGAGCTCCGCTCGGCCGGCCATGGACGACTCCGGCGCTCTGGCTTACAGCATCTTCCAGCAGGGTAGCGGTTTGGTCGACGCCTACGGTGCGGCCACTTCGCGTGCCCGGCGCTGCGCCAACCGAGGCCTCGACGTCGGCAGGGACCTGGCCGGCATCGAGCACTACGGCGGCCGGGCCAACGTCGACGCCGACGGTAACTACTACATCATGGGCCTCGACGGCTACCTGTGGACCAACGGCTATCTCTGGTCCGACGGCTACCTCTGGTCCGACGGCTATCTCTGGTCCGACGGCTACCTCTGGTCCGACGGCTACCTCTGGTCCGACGGCTACCTCTGGTCCGACGGCTACCTCTGGTCCGACGGCTACCTCTGGTCCGACGGCCTGACCGAGCTGATGTCGATCAACTGGGTACCGCACGAATAGCCCGTAGGTTGACGGGGGCGCGGGAGCGGTATTGAATGGGCGGCGTGTACGTCCCACGTATCCTCGGGCTCGCCCTGTCGCTGGCCTCCTTGGGCTTGGCGCCGAGAATCGCCGCCACAGAGGAGAAGAGTATCCGCTTCGAGCGGATCTCTCTCGAGCATGGGCTCTCCCAGGCCTTCGTCACCTGTGTGCTTCAGGACCGTGACGGCTTCATTTGGATCGGGACCCAGGAGGGCCTCAACCGCTACGACGGTTACCGCTTCGTCACCTACAGCCGCGACCCGAGCGACCCAGGCTCGCTGCCTCACGACATCGTCAAGACGATCCTCGAAGACTCCGACGGTGTGCTATGGATCGGCACCGACGGCGGCGGCATCAGCCGCCTCGATCCGGCGACCGGAGGCTTCACCCACCTCCGGCACGACCCCGAAGATCCGACCAGCCTCAGCCATGACCGCGTGCGGGCGCTGCTCGAGGACCGTCGAGGCCACCTGTGGGCCGGCACGGACGGTGGCGGCCTCAACCGTTTCGACCGCGAGACCGGCAACTTCGAGCGCCTCGAGCACGACCCGTCGAACCTCGAGGGGTTGAGCCACAATCGCGTCCGCGGCCTGTTCGAGGACTCGGGCGGCAGGCTCTGGATCGCCACCGACGGCGGCGGGCTCAATCGTCTGGACCCGGAGACCGGCAAGTTCACCCACTTCCGGCACGACCCCGACGACCCCACCAGCCTGTCAAGCGATCGGTTGCGACTCGTCTACCAGGATCGGGAGGGGGCCTTGTGGGCGGGAACCTACGAAAGCGGTCTCAACCGCTGGGATGGTCAGGCGTCAGAGAGCGCGCGAGGCGGCTTCTCCCGCTACCGGCATGATCCGGACGATCCGACCAGCCTGGGCGCGGACCAGATCCACGCCATCTACCAGGATCGGGAGGGAACGCTGTGGATCGGCACCGACGGCGGGCTGAACGAATGGCTCGGCCCGGGCGACGGCTTCGCGCGTTATCAGAATGATTCCACGGATCCGTTCAGCCTGAGCCACGACCGGGTGTCCTCGATCTTTCACGACCGAGGTGGCGTGCTCTGGGTCGGCACCTACAGCGGGCTGAGCAAGTGGAATACCGCTTTCGCGTCGTTTCGCCACTACAAGCCTCGACCCGAGGATCCAAACGAGCTGAGCGCCAGCTTCGCCACCTCCTTCGCCGAGGATCCCGACGGCGGGCTATGGGTCGCCACCTACGGCGGCGGGCTCAATCGGCTCGACCGCGCCACCGGGAGCTTCAGCCACTACCGGCACGATCCCGATGTCGCGTCCAGCTTGAGCGACGACCGGGTGATGTCTCTCTTCGTCGACCGCGCCGGCGTGCTCTGGGTCGGCACTTTCAATCGCGGGCTGAACCGCTTCGATCGACGTAGCGGCACCTTCACCCGCTTCCAGCACGACCCCGGCGATCCCGAGAGCCTGTCCTGGAGGGGCGTCACCAGCATGCTCGAAGACCGACGCGGTCATTTTTGGGTCGGCACCTACCGCGGCGGCCTCAACCGACTGGATCGCCGAGCGGAGCGCTTCACCCACTATCGGCACGACCCCGAGAATCCGACGAGCCTGAGCAATGACCTGGTCATCTCGCTATATGAAGACTCATCCGGCGGCATGTGGGTCGGCACCGAAGGCGGGGGTTTGAATCTCTTCGACCCGGAAAGCGGGGAGACCATCGCTTTTCGTCACGATCCCGACGACCCCCACAGCCTGTCGAGCGACCAGGCCTGGATGATTCGGGAAGATACCGGCGGCGATCTCTGGATCGGCACCCAGGGCGGCGGCCTGAACCGTTGGGACGCCGCGGACCGACTGGCCGGGCGCGCGAGGTTCAAGCGATATACCGAGAATGACGGATTGCCCAGCGACGTCATCTACGGCATCGTCGTCGAGGACGATGCCGCGCTATGGCTCTCTACCAACAGTGGCCTGGCGCGGCTCGACCCTGAAACCGAGAGCTTCAAGGTCTACAACGCGAGTCATGGCCTGCAGAGCGACGAGTTCAACTTCGCGGCCAATTTCCGCGCCCGCGACGGAGAGATCTTCTTTGGCGGCATCAACGGCTTCAGCTCTTTCTATCCGGAGCGCGTCCGCGACAACACCCACGCGCCGCCAGTGGTGCTGACCCAGCTATTGAAGTTCAACCGTCCCGTCGACCTCGGACAGCCGCTCACCGAGGTGCGTGAGCTCACTCTCGATCACCGGGACTACGTGGTCGCCTTCGAGTTCGCCGCCCTCGACTACACCGCTTCTGACAAGAACCGTTACCTGCACAAGCTCGAAGGCTTCGATCGCGATTGGGTCGACTCCGGCGAGCTGCGCCACGCGACCTACACCAACCTGGCCGCCGGCCGCTACACCTTCCGCGTCAAGGCCTCGAACAACGACGGGGTCTGGAACGAAGAGGGCACCGAGATCGCGGTCCGGGTACTGCCGGCGCCCTGGCGAACCTGGTGGGCGTACGGCCTGTACGCTCTTGCCGGCGGCACCGCACTGGTGCTCTTCACCCGTGCCCAGGCCAAGAAAAGGCGGCAGGCCGCGGAGCTGGCCCAGGTGCGCTGGCTCAGGAAAGCCAAAGAGAGCGCTGAGAGCGCCAATCGCGCCAAATCGCAGTTCCTGGCCAACATGAGCCACGAGATCCGGACTCCGATGAATGGGGTCCTGGGCATGATCGAAGTGCTGCTCGAAGACGCCGAGCTGACCTCTCGCCAACGCCGGCTGACGGATACCGCTCGGCGCTCGGCGAGAAGTCTGCTGGATCTGCTCAACGACCTCCTCGATTTCTCCAAGATCGAAGCCGGCCGGCTGGAGATCGAAGTGGTGGACTTCGATTTGCGCGATCTCTTCGACGACATGGCGGACCTTTTCGCCGAGCCCAGTCAGGAGAAGGGCCTGGAGCTGCTCTGCGTGCTGACCGAAGGCGTGCCGACCCGGCTGCGTGGCGACCCCACGCGGCTCCGGCAGGTCCTCTTCAACCTGGTCTCGAACGCCATCAAGTTCACCGCCGAGGGCGAAGTGGCGGTTCGGGTCTCGGCGGCGGAGCCCGGGGCCGAGACGGGCGCCGGTATCCACTTCGAGGTCCGCGACACCGGCGTCGGGCTCGACGCGCCGGCGCGAGACCGAATCTTCGAAGCCTTCCAGCAAGCCGACGGATCCACCACCCGCAAGTACGGCGGTACCGGCCTGGGCTTGTCGATCGCCACCCAGCTGGTGGCGTTGATGGACGGAGAGATGGGGGTCGAGAGCACTCCGGGAGAGGGCTCGACCTTCTGGTTCCGCGTCAACCTGGAAAAACAGCGTGACGACTCCGGAACCGTGAGGTTCGAGCATTTCGGCCTCGACGCCCCGCGGGTGATGATCGTCGACGACAACGCCACCAGCCGAGAGAGCCTGAACCGGCAGGTCGAGGCCTGGGGTGCCGCAAGCGCCACGGCGGCAGATGGGCCGCAAGCGATCCAGAAGCTGCTCGCCGCCGCCGTGGCGTCCGAGCCCTACGACGTTGCCCTGGTGGACCAGCTGATGCCCGGCATGGATGGGCTGGCGCTGGCGCGCAACCTCGGCAGCTCGACAGAGCTCGAGGGCCTCGCTGTTGTGATGCTCACCTCGGTGGTCTCGCCACTGGACGATGAGGCATTGCGCGCGGCGGGGATCGGCCGGTGCGTGCCGAAACCGGTGCGTTCGGCGGAGCTCTATTCGTACCTCTCCGATCTGGCAGCGCCGGGGACCGCGCCGCCCGAGAGCAAACCCACCGCCGCTGCCGTTCTTCGTCACCTGGCGGCGGCCCGCATCCTGCTGGTGGAGGACAACCCAGTCAATCAAGAGGTCATCGAGTGCATGGTGCAGAATCTCGGCAGCAGCGTCGAGATCGCCAGTAACGGCCCCGAGGCGCTCGATCAGGTCAAACGCCGATCCTTCGACCTGATCCTGATGGACTGCCAGATGCCGATCATGGACGGTTACGAGACCACTCGCCAGATCCGCGAGCTGGAGAGCTCGGGGCAGCTCTCGGGCGATGGCCAGCGGCAGCACCGCATCCCCATCGTGGCGATCACCGCCTTCGCCATGAAGGGTGACCGCGAGCTCTGCCTCGAAGCGGGGATGGACGACTACCTGAGCAAGCCCTTCCGGTCGGCTCAGTTGTCCGAATGTCTGAATCGCTGGCTGTCTCAGGCCGCTGGTACGGCGAGCCCAGCACCATCCACGCGGGCGGTGCCTGCCGGATCCAGATCCGGAGTCCTCGACGCTGAGACCCTGACGGAGCTGCGGGAGCTGGAAGCGGGCGGCGAGAACGGCTTCTTCGTGCGGATTCTGAACGACTACCTGTCGTCGTCTCGGCAGCTGCTGGAGAGTCTGCGTCGAGCAGTCTCACAAGGCGACATCGAAGGAATGCGAGACGCGGCTCATAGCCTGAAGTCAGTGAGCGGGCAGGTCGGCGCATTGAAGCTCTCGGACCTGTGTGACCGCCTCGTGCTGATGGCGAGAAAAGGCTCGACAGATCAGGCCGATGAGCTCTTCGCCGCTATCGAGCCCGAGTTCTCCCGCGTCAACGTCGCGCTCGAGGCGGAGCTCTCCTCGTAGGAGCTTGTCCGAACCTGGATCCCGACCGCCCGAGGGGGCCTCCGAACCACCCTTTGGGACGGCGGAGCACCCCGGCGGCCATGGCATACTGCGCCCGGAGCCATGCACGAATACTCGCTCATCCAGTCCCTTCTTGACGTCGTCGATGCCGAGGCACGTAGTCGCGGCGCGACCGCGGTCCACCACCTGAGGGTTCAGGTCGGCGAGCTTTCGGGCGTGGAGACGGAGCTGCTAGCCTCGGCCTACGAGCTGTTCCGCGAGCACACATCGTGTGCCGGCGCCGATCTCGAGATCGTGCCGGTGCCGGCACGTTGGGGCTGTCCGGACTGCGGTGCCGAGATCGTGCGCGGAGACGTCCTGCGCTGCGCCGCGTGTGCCCGCCCGGCACAGCTCGAGACCGGCGACGAGATCCTGCTCGAACGGATTGAAATGGAGGTGGCGTGATGTGTGAGACCTGTGGCTGCGGCGACCCCGAAGTGGTGCCGGTGGAGGTACAGCAAGACCTGCTGGCGGGCAACGACCGCACGGCAAGGCACAACCGCGACCACTTCATGCGAGACGGCGTTCTGGCAGTCAACCTGATGGGCTCGCCCGGCTCGGGCAAGACGGCGCTGCTCGAAGCCACCGCCCGCCGCACCGACGACTGGCGGCTGGGTGCGCTGTCCGGCGACCTCGCCACCGACAACGACGCCCGACGGTTGGATGCGGCGGGGATCCCGTCCGAGGCCATCACCACCGGCTCCGCCTGCCACCTGGACGCCCGCCTGGTACACCGGGCCCTCCACGACCTGCCGTGGCGCGACCTCGATCTGCTGTTCATCGAGAACGTCGGCAACCTGGTCTGCCCGGCGATCTACGACCTCGGCCAGGAGGTCAACGTCGTGGCCCTGGCGGTGACCGAAGGTGACGACAAGCCCCTCAAATACCCGGTGATGTTCCGCAAGGCCGACCTGGTGCTCTTGACCAAGGTCGACCTCCTTCCCTACCTACCGCAGGTGAACGTGGCGGCGATCGAGGACGCGCTGGCGCGCACCATGCCCGAGCCCAACCTGATCCGGGTCTCAGCGGTCACCGGCGAGGGTATCGACAAGTGGGTCGACTGGCTGCGGGCCCGGCGCTCGGCGACGGTCTGCGCCGAGGCCACGACCGCAACGACGACGACGGCCACTGCCTGAGCACGGAGGCGGTCGCGTGTCCGACGACCTGAGCCTGCTGATCCTCACCGCCGCCTCGGTGGGCTTCATCCACACCCTGGTGGGGCCGGATCACTACCTGCCCTTCATCGCCCTGGCGAGGACCCGTGGATGGTCGCCGGCAAGGACCGCGCGCGTCACCCTCTTGTGCGGCCTCGGACACGTGGCGAGCTCGGTGCTGCTGGGCGCGGTCGGCATCGCCCTGGGCTTGACGGTCTCGCGTCTGCAGGGGCTCGACTCGCGGCGCGCCGACCTGGCGGCCTGGCTTCTGATCGCGGTCGGCCTGGTGTACCTGGCGTGGGGCCTGCGGCGTGCGGTTCAGCGTGACATCGCTCGGCGTGACATCGACCGGCGCCAGGGCACCTCCGGAGCACTCGGCGCCGCCCTGCTGACCCCGTGGGCGCTGTTCATCGCCTTCCTGCTCGGACCCTGCGAACCGCTGATCCCCGTGCTCATGTACCCCGCGGCGACCTTCGACGCGGCGGCCGTGGCACTGGTCGCGGGCGTTTTCGCCGCGGTGACCCTGGCGACCATGCTCGGCGTCGTGCTGCTGGGCTCGGCCGGCGTCGCCCTGCTGCCACTCGACGGCCTGGAGCGCTACGGCCACGCCATGGCCGGCGGCACCATCGCCCTATGCGGCATCGGCATCCGCTTCCTGGGTCTCTAGCCGCCCGTTCTTCGCGGCGTCCGATCCCCTGCGGGCGGCGCTTCTTGCTGGGCCGGCGCCTACCTGTTCGGGTAGGCAAGACACCTACCTGCCCGCGAGACTAAAACCATCTCGACAGACGTGCCACTGCATGGAATCCGGGCCACAACATCATCATCAAAATCATTCTTACAGGAGACGCCATGGCAGACTCCCGCGATCCCTTTTTGGCCGAGCTCGAACGGCGGGGAGTTTCGCGGCGAGGTTTTCTGGGTTTCTGTGGCACGATGGCCACCGTCCTGGCGCTGCCCAGGTCGGTCGGGGCGCAGATCGCCGAGGCGATCGAGACCCAGGAGAAGCCCACCCTCGTCTGGCTGGAATTCCAGGATTGTGCCGGCAACTCGGAGGCCTTCCTGCGCGCGGGACGGCCGACCACCGCCGACATCATCCTCGACACGCTATCCGTCGACTACCACGAGACCATCATGGCCGCTGCCGGCCACCGGGCCGAGGAGAACCTCGACCGAGTGGTGCGCGAGAAGGCGGGCGGTTACATCGCGGTGGTCGAGGGCTCGATCCCCACCGGCGCAAACGGCGCCTACTGCACCATCGGCGGGCGCTCGGCGCTCGACATCGCGCGCCGGGTGTGCGGCGGCGCCGCGGCGACCATCGCCATCGGCACCTGCGCCACCTTCGGCGGGCTGCCGGCCGCGGCTCCCAACCCCACCGGCGCCCTGAGCGTCGCCGACGCGGTGCCGGGCGTGAAGAACCTGATCAACCTGCCGGCCTGCCCGGCCAACGCCGAGAACCTGGTGGCGGTGGTGGTCTACTACCTGACCTTCGGCCGCTTCCCGGCCCTCGACCGCTACCGACGGCCGATGTTCGCCTACGGCAAATCGATCCACGACAACTGCGAGCGGCGGGCCCACTACGACGCCGGCCAGTACGTGGAGAATTGGGGCGACGAGGGCCACCGCCTCGGCTACTGCCTCTACAAGATGGGCTGCAAAGGGCCGGTGTGCTACCAGAACTGCCCCAACGTCGGCTGGAACGAGAGCACCAACTGGCCGATCGGCTGCGGCCATCCCTGCATCGGCTGCGCCGAGCCCGATTTCTGGGACAAGATGACGCCGTTCTATAGCCACGTCGCCGGCTTCCCGGGCTTCGGCCTGCACTCCAACGTCGATCGCGTCGGGCTCCTGGCCACCGCCGGCGTCGCCGCCGCTTTCGCCGCCCACGGCTTCGTCCAGCTCGGCAAACGCTGGATGTCGAGCGGCAAGCACAGCGAGGCCACGGAGGCATCCGCCGAGCAGAAGGGAGAAACCTCATGACCCACGTCGTCGTCGATCCCGTGACCCGCATCGAAGGCCACCTGCGGGTCGAGGCGGAGGTGGATGGTGGCACGGTCCAGAACGCCTGGTCGTCCTCGACCATGTTCCGCGGCATCGAGCTGATCCTCAAAGGCCGCGACCCGCGCGACGCCTGGGCCTTCACGCAGCGCATCTGCGGCGTCTGCACCACGGTGCACGCAATCGCCTCGATCCGCGCGGTCGAGGACGCCATCGGCGCCGAGCCGCCGCCCAACGCCCGCCTGCTGCGCAACCTGATCATGGCCTCGCAGATGGTGCAGGACCACGTCATCCACTTCTACCACCTGCACGCGCTCGATTGGGTCGACATCGTCTCGGCGCTCGACGCCGACCCGGCGGAGACCTCGGCACTGGCCGAGTCGATCTCGGACTGGCCGTTGTCGTCGACCAAGTACTTCGCCGGCATCAAGGAACGTCTGGCGAGCTTCGTCGAGCGCGGCCAGCTGGGCCCGTTCGCCAACGCCTACTGGGGGCATCCCGCCTACCGGCTGCCGCCGGCGGCCAAC
>JAAELT010000611.1 GCA_024226315.1 bacterium
ATTTTGCCCGCGGGCAAAATGCGTCTTACCGGTGACGGCGGGCTCTCGCCGCGGGCAGAATCTCTCATACCGGTGACGGCAGGTTCTCGCCGCGACCAGAATCCCTCATACTGATGAGGGCGACTTTCTGCAGCGGCCAGAATCCCTCATACCGGTGACGGCAGGCTCTCGCTGTGGCCGGAATCCGTCGTACCGGTGAAGCCGAGCTCTCGCCGCGGCCGGAATCCGTCATACCGGTGACGGCGGGTTCTCGCCACCGCCGGTCACCGCGATCAGCCGCCCGGCCGCAGGTCGGCGGGGACGATGAAGCCCATCTTCTCTTTCATCTCCGCGACCTTGGGCTCGGCCACCGAGCGGGCGTGATCGGCACCGATCGCCATCAGGCGGTCGAGCTCGGCCGGGTCGCCCATGAGCTGCTCGTAGCGCTCGCGGATCGGCGCCAGGGCCTCGACGACCACGTCGGCGACGGCGTTCTTCAAGTCGCCGTAGCCGCGGGCGTCGGCGAAGTCGGCCACGGTCTCCTCGGGGGTCTTGCGAGTCACCACCTGGTAGATGGTCAGCAGGTTGTTGACCCCGGCCTTCTCGGGGTCGTCGGAGAAGACGATGTCGCGGCCCGAGTCGGTGACGGCGCGGCGCAGGGCGTAGCGGATCTCGTCGTCCGGGTCGGCCATGCCGACGGCGTGGCCGCGCTTGCTGGCGGCGCTCTTCGACATCTTGGCGGTGGGGTCGTCGAGCGCCATGATGCGGGCGCCGGCCTTGGCGATCATCGGCTCGGGCACCACCAGCGTGTCGTCGCCGTAGTGCTGGTTGAAGCGCTGGGCGATGTCGCGCGCCAGCTCGATGTGCTGCTTCTGGTCCTCCCCCACCGGCACCTCGTGGGCGCTGTAGAGCAGGATGTCGGCCGCCTGCAGCACCGGGTAGGTCATCAGCCCGGTGAGCACGCTCTCCTGCAGCGCGGACTTCATCTTGTACTGGACCATCCGCTCCAGCCAACCGACCGGGGTGACGCAGTTGAGCAGCCAGGCGCCCTCGGCGTGGGCGCGCACGTGACTCTGGACGAAAAGGGTGGTGCGATCCGGGTCGATGCCCGAGGCGAGCAGGAAAGCCATCAACCGCCGGGTCTGGTCGCGCAAGTCGTCCGGATCCTGGTAGATGGTGACGGCGTGGAGGTCGACCACGCAGATGAAGTTCTCCTTCTCGCCTTGACCGTCGACCCAGCGCCGGATGGCGCCCAGGTAGTTGCCGAGATGGAGGTTGCCGGTGGGCTGGATACCGGAGAAGACGCGTCGCTTCGCTTGTGGATCGGGCATGACGTGAGCTCTTGGAATGGACGGGACGGTCTGAGCGCCGCGAGACGGTATCACACGTCCGCGGTCGCCGGAGGGCGGAAACCAGAGGCCTGAGGAGGCCCCGGCGATCAGCTGAATTCGTCTTTGAACTCGGGCTTCAGCGCGAAGATCAACGCGACCACCGTGTAGACGACACCGCAGCAGTACATCACGGCCATCACGGCACCCGCGATATGAAGGTAATACCCCCAGCGCCTCCTCTTGGCGAGCCCGATCCCGGCCCCCAGATACACCACGATTCCGGCGAGAAGGAAGAAACCGATGAACACGGAGCCGAAGACTCCCGCCATCAGCTCTTCTCCCTCGTCGCCGGAAAAGAACACGCCATAGACCAGAGCCAGCAAAATCATCGCCAGGCTCAGCAACGCGATGCCCGCGAAGGCGAAGTTGATCACCGTGAAGACGGTGATCGAGGTTCCCTGGTTCTTCCCAGCCGTCATCTCTTCCTACCCGGCAGCGGGGGCGCTCAGCCCCCGCCGATCGTTACGCGCCCTTGGGGTTGGGGCCGTACTGGTTCGAGCCGGGCTGGCTGTCCATGCACAGGAAGATGATCAGCGGAATGATGCCGATGCAGGTCAGGACGAGCAGGTACCACCAGCCGCTGCGACCCGTGTCGTGCAGCCTGCGGACGGCGACGGCGATGCTGGGGACGAGCACAGCCAGGCCGTAGAGGGTGCCCAGCAGCCCGACGCCCCCCTCGGCGCTGATCATCATGCCGGTCAGGCCGTCGACGAAACCGAGCACGAACGAGATGATGAAGTTGAACAAGACGAACATCCAGTATTCTGTACGGTGGGCACGGCCGCTGAATACCGCGTACTTCTTCAAGACTTCGACATACCAGTTCATGCTTCCTCCTTCGGCGGGGTCGCCGTGTTCCTGCTCCTGATCGACGCCGCTCGAGCAGCGGTGCCATCGATCGCTCCACACTCCGCCCGTCGCGACCGCTCGCGGACGCGCATCGAGCCTGAGTTCTCTGATCACACCGATCTGGCAGCGAGTATAGCAGCCGGGAGTCGCCGCCGTGGCCGCGGCTGCTCGGCAATAACCCTGCACGCACCGACCGCGGCAACCTTGAAGCTCAAACCACTGGCGATATAGTCAAGGCCCGCCTCGAGAGCGGATCGAAAGGAAGGACGATGACACGGATGCGGCGTCCAGATGCGGTGAGCGCCTCGACGCGCTGGTTCGCCGGCGCGCTGTTGCTCCTCGGGTGCTGGACGGGGGCCCACGCCCTGCCCGACCCGCCCACCGAGGGCTCACCGGCCGCGGGCGCGGATCGCCCGGAGTCGGTGCGCAAGTTCACCATCCCCGAGCATGACTTCTTCCCCGAGAGCATCGCCCACGACCCCGTGTCCGGCGACTACTTCCTCGGCAGCATGAGCCACTCACGGATCCTGAGGATCCATCCGGATGGCTCCTACGAACGACTTGCAGCTGGCCAAAGGTGGCTGAATTGACGCGGTGATCGCGCCTGGTCCGCCGGCCTACTTCTTCTTCTCCTCGTACGGCGACTTCTTCTTCTTGTAGCCGGCCGGCGGCTCGAAGGTGTCGGCCGGTATCGGCCCCTTGCGGACCTCGGTGGCCTCGCTCACGTTCTTGATCTTCATGCCGATGAATCGGGAATCGATCTTGGTGTAGAGCGTGACACCGCCGATCTCTTTGAGCTCGTCGTACATCTTGTCGAAGCGGCTGGCCATCGGGCCCATGGCGGCGTAGACCATCTTCTGGGCGTCGTAGTACTCGATCGGCACCTTCAGGTCCCCGGCCGCGAAGACCTCGAACTCGAGCTTGCCGATGGTCAGGAAGTACTGGTTGCAGGTGTAGCCGGCAACCTCTCGGGTCTCGGTGCCCTCGCGCACCGTGACCTCGGTGGCCCCGCCAATCATCGCCGCCATCATCGGGTTCTCGTCGAGCATGCGCTCGAGCTCGGCGAAGTGGGCGCGGATCTCCTCCAGCGAGGTCTCGTGGTAGGTCTTTTTCTTGTGGTCGACCTGGATGATCCGGCCCGATTCCAGGTCCATGATGGTGTCGTTGCGGCCGTCGCCGGTACGCATCTTGTCGGTGGTGATGTACTGGGTGGAGGTGGTGGGCTTGCCCTTGCCACCGGTCACCTGAGAGACGATGGTCAGATCCTCGGCGGCGGCGGGCAGGCACAACAACAGCGCCAGCAGCGTGACGCGGACGGACAGGGGGAGAAGGTTCTTCAGCATGGGCTCATTCTACAAGATCCTCGACCCACCGCTTCGCCTTGAGCTCGAAACGCGGCAAAGCGCCCGGCGCCACCGGCTCGACGGGAATCCGCAGTTGGAAGGCGGTGCGGAACGACTCCTCCAGGCGCCGCGCTAGCCCCGGCGGGTCCCCACAGCCGGCCGCCGGCTCGATCTCGACGCGCACTTCCGTCATGGCATTGCCCGTACGCAGCCGCACCCGGTATTCCGCCACATCCTGGTGCTCGCGAACCACCGTCTCGACGGCGCTCGGGTATAAGTTCACTCCGCGGACCACCACCATGTCATCGGCGCGAGCCAGGATGCCGCCCTCGAGAGCCATCTCGGCGACTCCGAGCTCGCCAGGGTCGCGTTGGGAAACGCGCACCAGGTCACCGGTGCGGTAGCGCAAGAGCGGCGAGCCCAGCCGGCCGAGAGTCGAGAGCACCAGCTCGCCGATTTCGCCGCGCGGCGCCGGGCGGCCGTTCGCGGGATCGATCACCTCGGCGAGGTAGGACGATTCGAGGACGTGGAGCAGCCCGGGAAATCGCGAATTCGGAAAGCTCACCGGTCCGACCTCGGTCATACCGTGATGATCCATGACCCGAGCGCCGCCCCACAGGCGTGAGATCCGCTCGCGGACAGCGGCCACGGCGCCGCCCGGCTCACCGGCCACCAGCACCGTGCGCACCGCCGAGCCGCCGAGGTCGATGCCCTCCTCGGCCGCCACCTCGGCCAGGCGGATGGCATAGGTCGGGGTGGCGCAAACCGCCGTCGCACCGTTCTCGAGCAGCACGTTCAATCGCGCCTTGCTGCTCATGCCGCCGCCCGGCAGCGCCAGGCAGCCGTGACGCCAGGCGGCGTCGAAGGCAGCCCAGAAGCCGAGGAAGGGGCCGAAGGAGAAAGGGAAGAAGACGCGGTCGGCCGGCTCGAGGCCGGCGGCCTCGAAAACCCGGACCCAAGCTCCGAGCATCCACTGCCAACTGTCCTCGGTATCCAGCCAGCGCAGCGGTCGGCCGCTGGTGCCGCTGGTCTGATGGAGTCGCACGTAGCGCTCCAGCGGATAGGTCAGATTGGTGCCATAAGGCGGCTCCTCCTCCTGGTCGCGGGCCAGCTCGGCCTTGGTGGTGAGTGGCAGGCGCTGGCGGAAGACCTCGAGGCTGGCGAGGTCGCCATCTAGGCCCGCGGCGCGCAGCCGCGGACCGTAGAACCGGTTGGCCGGCTGCAGCTCTTCGATCAGTCGCCGGAGCCCGGCGAGCTGATTCGACTCGATCTGACGACGGGAGGGGAGCGGGTCGCGGGTCACCGACTGGTCTTGCGCCACCAGTGCAGTCTAACCGCCAACCGCCGTTGCCAGTGAAGGAGGCAGGATCTCGACCACTTCCGCCAAAGTCTGTCCCTCGGGGTCGCTGAGGACGTTCTGCCGACCGTAGAGAGTCAGCGGCTGGTCTGGCGACGACCGGGTGAGCTCCAGCTTGCGTTCGATCCGCGCGTCGCTCTCGAGCCGGAAGAACAGGCGCGGACGGCTGGTGTAGGCCACCGAGTGACGCTCCAGAATCGCCCCGAGCGGCAGGCGGCCTTCGAGGATCGACCACCTTGCCTCGGACGAAAAAGTCTTGAGCCGGATGCGGATGGCGCCGAACTCGGCCGGCCGGCCGGAGCGCCGCCCCACGAGTACCACCTTGCGCAACAGACCGTCGGGGATGCGCGCCTTGTCGAGCATGCGCAGCGTCATGAGCTCGCCGTGAAAGACCTCGAGCGTGGAGGTCATGTCCCGCTCGTGGACCAGCAGACCGCGGTAGGGCTCCGGCATGCGCGAGCCCCCCTCCTCCTCCCGGGCCAACGGAATCGACTCGTGGGAATGGTAGAACTCGGTCAGCGGATAGAGCAGGTCCAGCTCGGGGACGTCGGCGAGCTCGGCGGTGGAGTTCGTCATGGCTGGAGTGTACGTCGGAAACCTCGACCGGGTTTCCGCCCGAGCCCCGAAGTCGGCGAACTTTACAGGGGCTTTACGGCGTCTCTACTCAGCGGGCCTGCTGAAAGCTCTTCCAGCTGGCACGGGTCACCCGGCCGTTTTGCTGGTAGAGCTGGCGCACCCAGCGCGCATCGTCGTCGCTAAGCGGCTCGCCGACGTTTGCGGCTGCGGCCGCGTGATCGAGCCGTCGCTGGCCCAGGACCACACAGCTATTCGGAGCGTCGGCCAGCAGCGCCCCCACGAGACCGTAGAGCACCGGCTCGGGGTGATCTCCGAACCGTTGCTCCAGCTCGCGACGGCACGCGCGCAAGCGCGAGATCAGACCGAAGTCCCGGAACTCGCGCAAGGCGCTGCGATGATCGCCGGCGCCGAAGGTCACCGGGCCCTCGAACAGACCCAGCAGCAGGGCATGCTTGAGGGGAGAGAAGAACGCCACGCCGGCGTCCCGCTCCTCGACCCACTTCTTCAGACCACTGGATTCGTAGCTGTCGTCGACCACGTTGCGGTAACACTGCACGACGTCGGGGTTCACCCGGCTGGCGTACTTGACGATCGCCTCGCTCTTCCAGTCCGAGAGGCCGATGAACCGGATCTTGCCGGCCTGACGGAACGTCCGCAGGAGATCGACCGCCTCGTCGAGGTACTCGCCTCGGGGGCCGAACTCACAGTGATGAAGGTAGTAGAGATCGATCCAATCGCTGTTCAGGTTGCGCAGCGAGCTCTCGAGCTGTCTGCGGATCTGCTCCGGGTGGTAGTAGTGGCCGTGCGAGCCGGGGTCCCAGCCGACCTTGGTCGAGAGAAAGACCTCGCTGCGAGGAACGGTGTCCCAACAGCCGCCGATCAGCTGCTCCGCCCGGCCGCCACCGTAGACATCGGCGGTATCCCAGTGGGTGATCCCGGATCTGAAGGCCTGGACCAGGGTCTCGCGGGCTTCGTGCTCGTCGGTGCCGAACCAGCCCACCGGTCGGCCGCCGACGGTGTTGGAGCCACCGTGGCCCCAGGTTCCCAGGCAGACGGTCGATGTCTGGACTTCGGTACGACCGAAACGAACGTGATTCATGCGTCGTTGTCGCCTATTTCCGGGCTCCCCGCGCCCCGCGCGCGAAAAACGGTCCAATCTCGTCGGCCATCCCTGCCTCTCATGATGATCTCGTCTCGACCGTGTCTCGCCAACCGACCATGTCGCGCCGCCGTGTCCGCCGGCAACCGGTCGGTGCACCGACTCACGAGAGCTTAACACGATCCGCCCCGACTCGACGCCTGCCGGCAGGCCCGTTCCGCACAACTATTGGACTTGGCACCTAGCTTACACCAAGCCAGACGATTCGCGGATCGACCCGCGAATCGAAAGCCCGCGCTGGCGTCGCTTGACGACCGAACGTCCTGCCATATGGTTACGCGCGAGATGACGGCCGGGCACCTCATCGTCGGGGAGATAGTCGCTGCAATCTGCTAGTCTCGACGCCATCCGAGAGAGCGGATCGTAGCGAGGACAACGAGCTGAAACCCGACCAGACGCTGCTCCACTACCGCATCGTCGAGAAGCTCGCCGAGGGCGGCATGGGCCAGGTCTACGTGGCCGAGGACCTCAAGCTCGGCCGGCGCGTGGCGCTCAAGGTGCTGCCGCGGGAGATGGCGGCGACGACGGAGCGCCTGCAGCGCTTCCGCCGCGAGGCGCGCACTGTCGCCGGCCTCAACCACCCCAGCATCGTGACCCTGCACTCGGTGGAGGAAGCGGACGGTGTCCACTTCCTGACCATGGAGCTGATCGAGGGCGAGACGCTGCATACCCACATCCCGAAGTGGGGCATGCCGGTCGAGGAGCTCTTCGCACTGGCGATCCCGATCGCCGACGCCCTGGCCGCCGCTCACGAACAGGGCGTCGTCCACCGCGACCTGAAGCCGGGCAACCTGATGGTCGACGACCAGGACCGAGTGAAGGTGCTCGACTTCGGCCTGGCCAAGCTCGCCGACCCCGATTCCGCCGGCGCCGACGAGCTTACGGCGACCGCTCCCCTCACCGAGACCGGACGGATTCTCGGCACACCACCCTACATGTCTCCCGAGCAGCTCCTGGGCCGGCGGCTGGACGTGCGAACCGACGTCTTCTCCTTTGGCATCATCCTCTACGAGATGGCCACCGGCCGACGGCCGTTCGAGGGCGACAGCCGCGCCCAGGTCATTTCCGCCATCCTGCGCGACCGGCCGGAGCCGGTGAGAGAGCTCCGACACGGCCTGCCGGCAGGACTCGACTACGTCATCGGCCGTTGCCTGGAGAAGGACCCGGAACGGCGCTTTCCCTCCGCCAGCGAGCTGCGCGACGAGCTGCGGCGGGCCGAGAGCGAAGTCGCCACGACAGCCCCGAGCAGCCCGCGCGACGCCGCCTTCACCACCACCATGACCCATCCCGACACGCCGGGTGGGCCGAAGAGGGCCTGGCCACGCGTCGCCGTCGCCACGGCGGCGCTGGTCACCGCCGGCATGATCTTCTGGCAGATGTCGACGAGCCGGCGGCCGGACTTGAGCAAGGTCGAGACCGCAGTCGACGAGCCGACAGTGAGCGAGACGCGCGAGCCGACTGCGCTGGCGGTGCTCTTCTTCCAGAACCTCACCGGCGACCCGGAGCTCGATTGGATGCGCAACGGCATTGCCGACATGTTGGTGACGGATCTCTCTCAGTCGCCTGGGATCCACTGCCTCAGTACCAGTCGCATGTACCAGATCCTGAAAGGGCTCGACGCCCTCGATCAGCCGACGCCGAGCTTCGAAGTGATCCAAGGAGTGGGCGAGAGGGGAGCCGTACAGGCGGTGGTGCGGGGCAGCTTCGTTCGCGCCGGCGAACGCTTGCGCATCGCGTTCACTGTCGAGGACGCATCGGACGGCACGATCCTGCAATCGGACCAGGTGGCGGGCCTGGGCGAGGAGAGCCTGTTCGACATGGTCGATGCGGTAAGCGCCGCGGTGCGCGACCGATTCGAAGCCGTGCTGCCACCCGAGGCGAGCCCGGAGATCCAGACCGTTACCACCTCGTCGCTGGAGGCCTGGCGCCTCTACTCGGAAGGAAGTCTGCTCTATCATCAAGCCAAACGGAGCGAAGCCATCGTTCTCTTGGAAGAAGCGGTTCGAATCGATCCCAGTTTTGCTCTGGCTCTCGCAGACCTCGGGGCATACCACGGCAATCTCGGGCACGCCGCCGAGGCTCGCGAATACATGGGCCGCGCAGTCGAGTCGGCGGATCGGCTGCCGAGCGATCAGCGTTATCGCATCGAAGGCGCCTACTACGGCAGCCACTGGCAAACCCTCGACCGTGCCATCGAGGCCTATCTCGCGGGTCTGCAGCTCGACCCCGGACAGATGGGGCTGCGCAACAATCTAGCGCGCCGCTATGCGTTTCTGGAGCGCTATGAAGAAGCGATCGTGGAATTCGACCGACTCATCTCGGACGGCACCGACTTCCGCGGTACCTACGTCGATGCGGCAAACGTACACGCGGCGCTGGGAGAGTTCGAAACCGGCTATCGCATCGTCTCCGATTTCTCGCGCCGCTATCCGAACGACTGGATCGCACGCCTCGGGATCGGCTGGCACTTGACCGAATGGGGGCGTCTGGACGAGGCCGATGCAGCATTGAGGCGAACTGCGGAGCTGCGCCCACGGGAATCCTTCATCCACTACGGCCGATGGCGCTTGGAAGTGCTGCGTGAGAACTGGCAGCAAGCGGACGCCCAGGCGGCACTGCTCACCGAGTCGGCCGATACATTCGCCCGTTGGCGTGGGGCCAGCTCCATGGCCCGAAACCTCCTCTACCGAGGCAACTCGGCAGAAGCCCTTTCGCAGCTCGACGAGGCTATACGAGCTCCGTCCGAGCCCGACGCGTTCAGCGCTCTGGCACGCTGTTGGAAAGCCGATCTGCTGCTCCAGATCGGCGAACCCGAACGAGCGCTCGTCGAGGCCCGGAAGGCGCAACAGGAAGGCTGGGAGCAATGGCCCGAGCTCGAGGGTATGTTCCTCGCCGCGCTGGCCGAGCAGGAGCTTGGGCGACCCGCGACCGCCGACCGGCTGGCGTTGCTCCTCGAACAGCGTTGGCAGGATCATCCCAACAAGGTGGAAGAGCGCCAACTGGCTCTACTGAAGGGCCTGCTGGCGCTGGCGCTGGGCGACACCCGCGCGGCGATCGAGGCCCTGACCCATGCCGAGCAGCTGCTGCCGCCCAGGGGCGTCGAATTTCACTGGCACGTTTATCCACGTCACGTGCCTATCTGGTACGCCCTGGGGCGGGCCGAGCTCGAGGCCGGCCGACTCGATCGAGCCGAGCAATGGTTTCGAAAGGTAACCACGAGCGGCTCCGAGCACCTGGAGCAGCCCGTACCCTTTGTGCGAAGTCACTACTTTCTGGGGCACATCCAGTCGCAGCGCGGTGAGCAGGAGCCAGCCAAGGCCAACTACCGACGCTTCCTGGATTACTGGCTTGCTGGTGACCTGGATCGCCGATTCGTGGACGAAGCGCTGGCGGCTTCTGGCAGTCCTGGTGCTCTGGGCGACTGATCCGTGCCGTTCGGCCAGCCTCTGTCGTATCGGTGCTCAAAGGATCATGGGTAGTTGCCCTGGTCCTCCCCCATCGGCCTGGGGCCCGCCTCGGCGATGTAATTGAAGATGTCCTCCCAGATACCCTCCCGGATCAGTGCCACCTCGTCTTCGTTCAGCCCGCAGAGCCGCTCGATGTCCTTCAGAGTCTTCTGGTCGTCCCCGACCGGTAGGAAGGTCGCGCTGCCGCCTGCTTCCTCGTCGAGATACCTCCGTAGCTTGTCGTAGTTCAGGGCCAGGTGGGCGACGAATCGGGAAAGGTTGTGGACGCTCATGACGTACTCCTCTAGTCGGGCCGCGGACGAGTGCCCACGGCGATGGTTCGTTCGGAACGGTTGCATGCAGCCCTCATTCTTCACCCGACAAGAGCGGGTGGCCGGGGAAGATCGCCATGGCCTCACGCCACGCTTCTCCCTCGCCGTCGTCGAGCAACAGTTCCAGGTACTCGTCGGCCGTCTTCGGAGACAGGGGCGAGACCGTTCGCTGCCAGGGATGCGCGAAGTACCAGCGGACGAAGCGCGCCACGCTCGGCTCGTCGCCGGCGGCCTCCGCGATCCGCCGCAGTCGCGCGAATCTCTGCAGCAGCTCCTCGGCCGAGATCGGTTCGAGATCGCCGAGCTCGGTCACGGTCATCCCGGCGACCAGCTCCGCCAGGTCGGCGAGAGCTCCGGAGTCGGAATCGGCGCCGGGCAGCACGTCCCATGCCCTCACCACGGCGCCGTCACGGGCCGCCAGCACCCTCAGACCGTCGGGCGCGAACCAGGCCAGGTCCGGCACGGACTGCAGCGACCACGGCTCGCCCACCGGCCTGCCGGTCGACGCGTCCCACACCCGCACCCGGGCGTCCCCGGACGTCGTCACCACCAGCTGTCCGTCCGGGCTGAAGACCGCGGTGCGCACTTCGGCCTCGTGCTTCAGCGGCAGCCCGACCGGCTTCCGGCTCGCCGTATCCCACACCCGCGCGGTGCGATCGAGCGAGGACGTCACCAGCCTCGTGCCGTCCGGGCTGAAGGCGGCACCGGTGGCGTTGTTGGAATGCGAGACTCTGCCTTCCAGTGACCAGCTCGCCACGTCCCAGAGCAGCGGGCCATGGCTCATCAGCACCATGATCCGCGTGCCGTCCGGGCTGAACGACGCCGCCTGCACGTTGTAACGGCGCTCGATCGGCGCGCTGGCGGGCTTGCCCGTCTCCAAGTGCCAGGCACGTACGACCGTCTGATCCGAGACCGTCAACAGGCGCTCGCCGTCGGCGCTGAAGGAGGCGGCACCGGCATGACGGACATGCTTCAGAGGCCCGCCGAGCCGCTTGCCGGTGGCCGCGGCCCACACGTAGGCGGTGTGATCCGCGGCCACCGTGAGGACCCGGGAACCGTCCGGACTCAAGGCCGCGGACTCGACGCCCTCGTGTGGCAGCTGATCGGTCAGCGGCTCACGGGCCTCGAGATCCCAGACCGTCGCCGACCACCGAAACCACTTGACCGCGCGCCGGCCGTCCGCGGTCCAGGCCACCGGCCAAGGCAGGGCTCTGCGCAGGTCGTCCGGGGTCGGCGCCGCCGCGGCGGCGTGAGCCGGCCTCGGCAGCCGCTCACCGCGCGCGCTGGCCATCGCGGCGTCCCACACTCGGACCGTGTCGTCGCTCGACACCGCGGCGATCCGCAGACCGTCCCGGCTGAGGAGCGCGCGCTGGAGCGGGCGGGCGTGGCGGATCGGAACCCCGGGCGGACGCCCCCACCCCCACATTAGCGCGGTGCCGTCGTCCGCGGCAATCAGGATACGCTCGCCGTACCGGTCGAAAACCGCGGATTCGACCTCCCCCTCCGACCGCATCGGATCGCTGACGGGCTCGCCTTCGGAGTCCCAGATCTGCGCCTCCGAACCCTTCACGGCGAGGATGAAGAGGCCCTTCTCGCCGGCATGGGCGGAGTGTACGAAACCGTCGAGCTTCAGGGGCCCGCCAGCCAGCTGCCCGCTCTTCGCGTTCCACACGCACGAGGCCAGGTTGGAGCTCGTCACCAGCCATTCGCTATCGGTGCTGAATGCCATCGCGTGGATCGCATGCTCGTGCATGAGCGCGCCACTGATCTGCCTCGCGCCCTCCACGTCCCACAACTTCGCCACCTGGGACGAACGGCCGGCGAGCCGGCGGCCGTCCGGGCTGAGGATCTCGGCATCGACCCGGTCGCTCGGAGCGAACGGCTCGGCGACTTTCTCGCCGGTCTCCAAATCCCAGACAGCGACACCGTCACCCACGGTCACCAGCCGGCCGTCGGAGCTGAATCCCGCGAGCCCGACCGCCCCCTCCGCTCGCATGGAGCCCACCGGCTCGCCGGTGTGGGCGCTCCACAGCCGGACCGTGCCTTCCTTGGCCGTCGCCGTCACCAACCGCTCGCCGTCCGGGCTGAAGGCGACGGAAGACAGGCCGGGGCCATGTCTAACCAGCGCTTTCAGGTTCGGGTAGTGGGTCAGGATCTGAAACATCCGGCTGCGCACCGCGGTATTGTCGGGAGTCAGGCGGAGCGCGCGGGCCAAGAAAGCCAACGCCCGGGTCCACTGTTGCCGTTCCAGCCGCATCTGCGCGTACCCGACCGCGCTCTGGGCCAGGGCCTCGACAGCCTGGCGCCTCAGCCGTCTCTCCTCTTCCAGCTCTTCTTTGCGCCGCTCGAAGCTCGCCGCCGCGAACTCCCGTTCGATCTCGTTCAGCTCCGGCCGCAGCTCGTCTTTTTCGCGCAATTGCGGTAGACGTGGATCGTCATTCCACAAAGCTCGATCCGGGCTCTCCTTCCAGGCCAGCGCCGCCCGCCAGACCTCGCGCAGGAGCTGGACGAGATCCCACTGCTCGTCCAGCCAGTCGTCCCACTGCTGGATCACGGCGTTGTTGGCCGGCTCGACATACGGTCCGTCTCGGACCAGCAATCGGTTCCGGATCAGGTCTTCCAGCACGGCCTCGTACAACCGATCCGCCTCCGGTCCGCCGAAGACGAGCTCCCGCTCGTGGACTCGCCTGCGGGTGCGATGCCCACCTTCGAGCGACACCAGGCGCAGCAACAGGCGACGCAGGATCTCTCGCGTCGATGCAGAAGCCTTCGCGTAGAGACCCGAGGCCCTCGTGCGAAGTGCTCCGGCCACTCCTTCCACGGTCTCGTAGTCGGCGTGCGTCAGCTCACGGTCGCCGCCTGCGGCCAGGCGGCGATGCGCCTGGCCGAACATGTCGGCGAGCGCGACCGAGAGCTGGGGCAGCGGCCAGGAGGTATTCCTGACGTCCTCGACGATCCGGTCGACCAGGTCCTGCTCGAAGAACAACGCGCGTTCCTCGGCCGGCCGCTCGATCACTTCCCGGAGCTCGTCGAGATCGAGATCCGGGATCCGGTACTCGCGGACCCGGTCGCCGAGGCGATTGGTGAGCCGGCTCTGGAAGTCCGACCGTAGCGTGACCAGAAACCGATCGCCGGCATCCATGCGCTCGCTCATCGAGGTCAGGAAGGCCTCCCGGTCGGCGGCCTTCGGGAAAGAGGTGTAGAGCTCTTCGAGCTGATCGACGAACAGCAGGCGCCGTTGGCCCTCGGCAAGCGCGAGCTCCCCCGCCGGAAGCAGCGCCTGCCCGAGCTGGTCGACCTGCAACTCGCTCAGCCGCGGCACCTCGACGATCCGCCAGCGATCCTCGGAGAGTTCAGGCCGGAGACCGGCCTTGACCAGGCTCGACTTGCCGCTGCCCGATGCCCCCACCAGCGCCAGGAGCAACGGAGGCCCGGGCTCGCCCGCGGCTGGCTCGGAGTGCGCGTGCAGGGTCTCGACGAGAGCGAGCAAGTCCTGGATGACCGCATCCCGTCCGAAGAACAGGTCCGCGTCCTTGTCGCCATAAACCTCGAGCCCTCGCCAGGGCGCCTCGGATGGATCGAGCTTCGGGTCCTTCAAGTCGTCGAGAGCGAATGTTCTTCGAGGATCGAAGAAGACGTACTGACCCGTGCTGTCCGGAGACAGGTGCGAGAGACCGGGGACCTGACCGCCGGGTACGGGCATCAGCTTCGATTCGATGTGCTGGAACAGCTCGGTCGAGGTGATGACGCCATCGCCGATCAGGTCCGCCTCGCCCTTGAGACCTTCGAGCAGGGCGGCGGCGAAAGGAGAATGATTCTCGTTGTTGGCGCCGACGTCGCGGGCGAGCTGGTTGTGGGCGGCGGAGCTCAGCAGCTGCCGCGTGTGACTCTGCAGGTAGCGCAGGTAGAGACTGCGGGACATCGGAGGGCGCCGGTGCCCGCCGCGGGTGAAGTTGAAAGAGCCGGCGAAACAGCAGTCCAGCACCAGCAGCAGATGACGGCTGCCGAGCTGCTTGAGCTCTTCGGCCACCGCTGTCATCGGCAGCCACGTCTCGGGGACCTGGCTGTGCGCGTCCTGCGGCAACAGGAAGCCCTCGAACTCGTCCTGGACGGTCCTGGCCTCGCCGTGCCCGGCGAAGTACAGCAGCACGGCGGCGTTGGGCTCGGCTTTGTCGTGCTCCCGGATCTTCTTGCTCTCGCGGAGCCCGGTGAAGAACTTCCGGATCCCGTCTCGGGTCGCCTCTTCGTTCTTCAGCAGGTGGACGTTGTCGCTGGGATAACCCTGCTCCTCCACCAGCACCCTCTTCAGCGCCTCGGCGTCGGCCACCGGTGTCTTCAGAGGGCGCAGGCCGCGCTCGGGGGAGTAATCATCGATGCCGATCAAGACCGCGTGGCGGGTCAGCTCCTTTACTCGCGGTCCGGCGTCCAGGCTCTCGAGCACCGGCGTCTGGGTCTTGACTTCATCGATCACCGCCTCGCTGATCGGCAACCAGGCGATCTCTTCCCAGGGTTGCTCGGTGGGATCAATGGCCTCGAGCGCCTCGGTCAAGCTGTAGGTGAACCTGCCGTAGGTGACCCTGGACCGGCCGGCCTCCCAGGCCTTCTGGTCGGCGCCGCAGGCGGCGAACACCACCGCCGTGCGATCCTTGCCGAGCAGCCACCCCGCCGGCCCCCGCGTCACCGGGCCCTCCGCCTCGCCATCGACGTCCTCCGGAGGTCCGCTCTCGAACATCTCTTTCTTGAGTCTCCGGTCCGCGGGGAGGCTCCGCGCGAGCTCGACGAAATCCTCGTCGACGTCACCTGACGGCGCGGCCGGCACCATGCTGCCGACGGCGCGACTGACGTCACCCGAATGGCAGCTGTCGAACGTCAGCGTGACCTTCGACGTCTTCTTGTTGAGGTGCTTGATCCAGAGGTCGATCTCGGTGTCGAAAATATCTCGATTTGGATGATCCACGCGGCCGCTGTTGTATGGGACGATGGTGTTGAACGTCCGGGCCCAGTCTTCTCCCTCGACCTGGCTGCCGTGACCCGAGAAGTGCACGTGCACCGTGGAACCTCTTGGTACGTCGTAGAGCTCCTCGACCGCTGCAATGATCCCGGAACGCGTGGCATACTCGTTGAGCAGGATCCGGATCTGGAATCCCCAACCCGACAACACCTCGTGCATCCGCTGCACGTCATGGAGCGGAGCATTGAGCCGATCGAAGCCCTTCGGCGCGAGCGGATAGTGCTCGACGCCGATCAACAGCGCATATCGCTCGACCGCCAGAGGCTCCGCCCTCGGAGGCTTGGTCTCGGCGGTCGGTGGCCCGACGGCTTCGGCGGGATTCCATCCGTCGACCAGCGGCACCTGCCCAGTCGGCAGCCCCTCGGCCTCCATCTCCTTCAGGATTGCTGGCCACCGGAGCTCTTCCCAGGGAATGTCGTCGTATTCCTCGCGGCCGAGCACCTCACTCAGCAGGTAGGTGAACGCACCGCACGGGATTTTCTGCCTCTGGACCTCGCGCGCTCGCCCCTCGGGGCCGCATGCCGCGAGTACCAGGGTACGGTGAGCGCTGTCCAACCAACCCGAGGCTCCGCGGTTCTGAAGACCATCCCCGGCGGCTCGCGCCGCTACCAGAATCGGCCCCGGGATCGCGCCCTTCCCCTCGAGTTTCATCTTGGCTTCCGGCCGGTCGTCGACCGGCAGCGACCGGTTGACGCGGCCCCTGATCTCATGGACGCCGGAGGGAGAGGTGTCGAAGATCGCGGTGACCCGCGCCTTCTTCTCCGCGAGCCGGGCGATCCAGGAATCCATCTCCAGGTCGAAGATGTCCCGGTTCCTGCCCCTGCCGTCGATCCGGCCGGTGTCGTAAGGGACGATCGTCTGCCGCGGATGCGACCATTCCTCCGCCTGCACCCGCGAGCCTCGACCGGCGTAGTAGAGCACCACGGTGTCGCCGGCATCCACGCTTTTGATCAACTCGTCGACCGCGGACAGTATGCCGGCGCGGCTCGCCTGCTGGTTCAGACGGAATTGAGCCCGAAACCCGCGCCGCGACAGCAGAACGAGCATCCTCTGCAGGTCGCTGGCGCAACCTCGAAGGTGCCGCTCGTAGGACCTCCTGAGCAGCCGGGTCGCCTTGTCGATGCCGATCAGGAGAGCGTGTCTAACACCAGCCAACCAGATCCCCTCACCGCTCCAGCTCCGGCCCGGGCGCCGGACCCCGGATCTCGATCCCCTCTGTCATTCACGGACTGGCATCAAGATAGCACAGCGATCGGCGCGGCCCGAGCTGAACCCGAGCCGACGCCCCGCGGGAACGCCTGATCCCAACTAGAACCCGTCGACCTGGTCGCCATAGCCTCTCGGTCAAGCCAACGCCGCCATGCGGGCGAAGAGCTCGATGACGTCGGTGCGCTCGGGCTCGCCGCGCAGCTCTCGGTAGAGGGTGTCGACGTTGACCGCCAGGCGCTCGGCGTCGCCCCAGGCGTCGAAGCCCTCCAGGTGGATGTCGCGCGCGGCCTCCACCGGCCCCATGCCGGCCTCGAACCGCCTGCGCGCCTCGCGCTCCAACTCGACGAAGTAGTCCTTGAGCCGCTGGACGCCGCGTCTGTCGGTGATCGGTCCGTGGCCGGGGACGATCACCTCCGGGTCCATCTCCAGAATCAGGTCGAGCGCCCGCACCCAGTTGGCGACCGGCCCCTCCCAGAGGATCGGATGGCCCTCGATGAACAGGATGTCGCCGGCGAAGAGCACCCGGTCCTCGGGCACGTGGACCATCGCGTCACCATTGGTGTGGGCCGGGCCGACCTCGATCAGCTCCACGGTCTTGCCGCCGATCTCGAGCGTCAGACTCTGCTCGAAGGTCCTGCTCGGCGGAACCAGGTCGATGCCCGAAAACTCGAAGGCACCGAAGACACGATCGACGAAGGGGCCGGCGGCGATCAGGTCCCGCGCCTTGCCGAGGCCGAGGGCTCCCAGCACCCCACCCAGCGCGCGACCCGGGCCGCCGAGCCGGGCGGCGGTCGTGGCGGCCTTCATCAACTTCGCCATCTTGCCGGGCGGCAGCTCGTGCATCTCCTCGGCGGCGCGGCGCGAGGCGATGATCTCGGCGTCCGCCACCAATTGGTTGCCCCAGCAGTGATCGCCATTGGCATGCGTGTTGACCACCGTGTCGATGGCCGCCGCGGCCTGGCTCGCCCGCCGCATCTCGGCCAGCATCTCGGCGGTGAGCTTCAGGTCGAACAGGGTGTCGACCAGCAGACTCTGCCCGCCAGCCGCGATCAGGCCGGCGTTCGACCAGCCCCAGCCGCCGTCCGGCTGAAGGTAGGCGTAGACGCCGTCGCCGACGTCGTGCAAGCCCTTGCGGTAGGTCCAATCGGCCATCTGTCTCTCCCTTGTTCAGCTCGCCGCGGCCCGGCGAGCACGACGCCGGCGCGCCACCAGGACCACCGCCACCACCAACAGCATGACTGCCGAACCCCAGACCAGTCGACGGAACGGACGCGCCACCCAGGGCCACGACTCAACGCCGGTCTGAGCCGCGAATCGATCGTACATCGCCCGCATCGCCGCCACGCGCTCCGGCTCGCGCGCCGCCAGATCGTGAATCTCGGTGCGGTCCGCCTCCAGGTCGTAGAGCTCCCACTCGCCCGGCCAGTCGGAGACCAGCTTCCACTTTCCCTCGCGCACCGCCCGGTTACCCTCGTGCTCCCAGAACATCGGACCGCGGCTCCGCGAGTCGCCTTGCAACAGCGGCATCAGGCTCTCGCCGCGCAAGTTTGGCGTACTGCCGTCCGGCGGTGAATCGACGGCTCCGGCCGCTTCGAGCAGGGTGGGCATCAAGTCGACCACGTGCCCTGGCTGCCGGATCAGCGAACCCTGCTCGACGTCCAGGCCCGCCGGCCAATGGACGATTAGCGGAGTGGCGATTCCGCCCTCGTGAGTGGCTCTCTTGTGCGAACGAAACGGGGCGTTCGAGACATTCGACCAGCCGGCGCCGTAGGTCTGAAAAGTCCTCACCGACCCCGGCATCCGTTTGGGCTGGTCGCCGAAGCGCCGCCACTTGATGTCGAGGGGCTGGAGCAAATAGGCGCCCAGCCGATACGGACCGCTCAACACCTCACGGCAGCCGCCGTTGTCGGACAGAAAGAGCAGTAGCGTATTGTCCAGCGCGCCGGCCGAGCGCAGCGTCGACAACACGCGCCCGATGCCCGCATCCATGCGCTCGACCATGGCGGCGTAGACCTGCATGCGCCGCGCCTGCCACTCCTTGAGCGGCTCCTCCTCCCAGGCCGCCGCCTTCGGGTCGCGCGGCGGCAACGCCCACTGCGCCCGCGCCAGACCCAGCTGCACCGTGCGCCGGCGCCGCTCGACACGCAGCGCGTCCCAGCCCGCATCGTAGCGCCCGGCGTACTTCTCCACCGTCTCGGGTGGGGCGTGCATCGGCCAATGGGGCGCGGTGTAGGCGAGGTAGAGGAAGAACGGGCTCTCCTGATCCTCGGCGAAGTGTTCTTCCAGGAAGCCCGCCGCCTCGGCGCTGATGGCGTCGGTGTAGTAGAAGCCCTCACCCGGCTCGATGAAGTGGTCGTCCCGCACCAGGCTGGCGGGCCGGTAGTAGCTTCCGGAGCCGCGGATGGTGCCGAAGAAGCGATCGAAGCCGCGCGCGCGGGGCCAGGCGCGGCGCTGCTCCTCGTCTGGCTGCGAGCCGTCGGGGCGCGGGTTGCGCGCCAGGTGCCACTTGCCTGACATGTAGGTGCGGTAGCCGGCCGAGCGCAGCACCTCGGCGACGGTGACCGCGTCCGCGCTCAGCTCGCCGCGATAGCCGGGGCGGCGCCAGTCCCGGTTGAGATATCCCAGGCCGACCTCGTGAGGATAGCGACCGGTCAGGAGAGCCGCCCGCGTCGGGCTGCAACGGGGGGTGACGTAGAACTGGGTGAAACGCGTGCCCGACCGCGCCAGGTAGTCGAGGTTCGGGGTGTCGATCTCGCCGCCGTAGCTGCCGAGATCGGAGTAGCCCAGGTCGTCGGCCAGGATGACGATGATGTTGGGCTGCTCGGACTGTGCCGAGGCCGAGCTGATGACCGGGGCCAGCAACAAGGCCGCCGCGACAGCGAGCGCTGCCGCAGGCGGGAGCCGGCGGCCGTCCGCGATGTTCCCGGCCGCGATGCTCACCGACGCGCCGGCGTCATTGCGCGGCACCCGGCGGCGGCGGCGGGGTGTTGGCGATCCCGGTCAGGGCCTCCGCGTGATCGCCGGCGAAGTCCTCGAACGACCGAGGCTTTCTCCCCGTCACCCTCTCCACGTCATCGGTGATCTGGGTGGCGTGACCATCCCGGGTCTTGGAGATCAAAGCCAGGGTCGCGTGGGCCTCGACCTCCGGCCGGCCGACGGCGAGCATCGCCTCGACCCATTGCTCGTCGGTGAGGTGCATGAAGCCGATTTGGCGGCCGGTCGCCCGCGACAGGGAATCGGCGATCTCGGTGAGGCTGATCGCGGCCGGCCCCGTGGGAGTGTAGATCTTGTTCTCGTGGTTGTCCACGGTCAGCGCCTTGACCACCATCGCCGCCAGGTCGCGGGTGTCAAGCCAGCCGGCGCGGCCCTCGCCGAAGGGCATCGCCAGCATGTTCTGCATCACCATCGGCACGAAATAGCCGCGGGTGAAGTTCTGATTGAACCACGGCGGGCGCAAGAAGGTGAACGGCACCCCCGCCTCCCGCACCATCGCCTCGGTCTCGAGCGCCCAGAGATCGGTCGGCGCCTGCGGCTCGCCGTGGGGATCGAACGAGCTGAGCTTGACGATGGCCTGGAGCGGCCGCTTCTTCGCCGCGTCCATGACCACGCGGGTAGCCGGTGGGCCCAGGGGGCCGCCGGGGGTGAGCAGGAAGAGCTTGTCGACGCCCTCGAAGGCGGCCTCGACGGTCGCCGGATCATCGGTCGAGAACGGCACGGCGGCCACGGTCTCGGGCAGGAGGCCCTGCTTCTCGGGCGAATGCACGGCCGCCCGCACTTCGACGCCAGGTACTTCCGCCAACTGCGCGCAAACGTCTCCTCCGGCCATGCCGGTGGCTCCGGTCACCAGAATTACGGTCTCAGACCCCATGTCATCTCCTGAATCGTCTGGTTTGGGCGTGGAGGGTCTCGGTCCTGAGAGCAGGCGCGAGTGTATAAGATGGCCGCCGTATTCTCTACCGGCCTCCAAAGGGGCCACGGCGAGAAAGCGCGCCTGTCGTGCTGGCCGCCAAAGGAGCGGCCGCCAAAGGAGCACCGACCCCGAAGTCCGGCCGGCCGGTTCCTGAGGCGCCGGAAGTCTCCGAAGCCGCCAGGAGGCTCGTCCGAGTCTTCGAGGACGGTCTCCTGGGCCGGGAGGGATGGGCCAAGAAGTCGAACGCCGAAGGCTTCGACTTCTTGGGGCGGCTACGGGCGGCGCTCTTCGAGCTCGCCGTAGAGCCAGCCTTTGGCCGCCTTCCAATCGCGCGCCGCCGTGGCGCGCGAAATGTCGAGCCCGGTGGCCGCCTCCTCCAGTGTCAGGCCAGCGAAGAAACGCAGCTCCACCAGCTGCGCGTGGCGCGGATGGGTGCGGGCCAGCTCGCCGAGAGCCTGGTGGATCGCCAGCACTTCCTCGGGCCGATGGTCGGGACCGGCGAGATCCTCGTGCATCTCCGCTCGGTGACCGCCGTCACGTTTGACGGCCTGGCGACGCCGTGCCCGGTCGACCAGGATCTGGCGCATCGCCTTGGCGGCGGTGGCGAAGAAATGCGTCCTGTTCTGCCAAACGGGGCCCGAGCCCGGCCGCCCGGCGTAGCGTAGATAGAGCTCGTGCACCAGCGCGGTCGTATCGAGGCTGGTATTCGGCGACCGGGCCTGGTGGGCGAGCCGGCGGAGCTCGACGTAGAGCAGGTTCCAGACCCGCGTCTCCGCTTCCAGGTCCCCGTCCTCCAGCCGCGACAGCAGCTGGGTGACCTCTTGCTTCGCGCCGGCACTCATTCGCCGGTCTTGGGCGGCAGGACCTCGACTTCGGCCAGCTGCAGATAGTCCGCCCGCGGCAGCATGACATAGATGTAGCGGAAGGTTCCCTCGAGCGGCACGACCTCACTGGCCTCGGCGTCGGTGAAGTGTCCTTCGCTGCGATGAATCGTCCAGTCGGAGCGCGTGAACTCGGGGGCGGTGACCTGGCGGCGATCGAGGGTCGCGAGCAACGGCTCGGTGGCGGGCGACGCACCATCGGGCAGGCCGATAAGGATGAATCGATCCAGCCGCTCGGCAAAGGCGTCCGTGCGGCCGTGGACGATCACCGAGCCGACGTCGACAGGACCGCCGAGATCGACCCACCAGTAGGGATAGGGGTCGCGGTGCGTGAGGCTCACGGAGCCACCCGTGTACTCACCGTCGAGCTCGCCGTCTACCGCCCTGCCCGCCACCGCTCGTTCGAAAGTGCTGCTCTGCGCCGCGGGTGAGCCGATGGCGAGATGAGACCGTTCCTCGTTCGGCAACGACGCTGCTGTCAGGACGACGAAGCACGACAGGGCCAGCACGAGCAGTCGACGGCGAACGATCCTCGAACCTTCTGCCCCCCTCCCGATGCTCTGTTGGCTCACACTGGGGTCCTCTCTGGAGCACTCTCTCTTCTACAACTCTCTCTATCGAAACTTACACATAGCTCTTACCCTGCAATTGTAAGCAAAACTCGCCCTGGCGCAAACATCCACGGCCGGACGGTCCTTGCCTTCACCGCGGCGGACCGCCGGCATGGCGAAGTCCGGCCATCGATTGTAGGATGCGCTTCGCCGAGCGGCCGATGTCCGCTCGGAGGAGATACTCACGTGGACACCATCCGCAATTTCTGCGTCATCGCCCACATCGACCACGGCAAGTCGACCCTCGCGGATCGGCTGATCCAGCGCTGTGGCGGCGTCGAAGACCGCGACTTCCGCGATCAGATCCTCGACTCGATGGACATCGAGCGTGAACGCGGCATCACCATCAAGTCCAACACGGTCACCCTGCCCTACACCGCGCAGGACGGCGAGACCTACGAGCTCAACCTGATCGACACCCCCGGCCACGTGGATTTCTCGCACGAGGTCAGGAGGTCCCTGATGTCGTGCGAGGGTGCGCTGCTGCTGATCGACGCCTCCCAGGGGGTCGAGGCACAGACGGTGGCCAACCTCTACCTGGCGCTCGAGTACGACCTCGAGATCATCCCGGTGATCAACAAGATCGACCTGCCCTCGGCCGACCCCGACCGGGTGCGCGAGGAGATCGACGCCGAGCTCGGGCTCGATCCCTTCGAAGCGGTCGAGTGCTCGGCCAAGACCGGGCAGGGCGTCGACGACGTGCTCGAGGCGGTGGTGAACAAGCTGCCGCCGCCCGAGGGCGACCCGGCGGCGCCGCCCCAGGCGCTGCTCTTCGACGCCCAGTACGACGCATACCGCGGCGTGGTGATGTTGGTGCGCGTGTACCAGGGCACACTGGCCAAGGGGCAGGAAGTGTTCCTCATGCACAGCAAGAAGAGCTACGTCATCGAGGAGCTGGGCACCCTGCGGCTCGAGCGCGTGGCACAGCGGGAGCTACCCGCCGGCGCCGTGGGGTACGTCATCGCCGGGGTCAAGTCGGTGCAGGACATCGCCATCGGCGACACCATCACCGACGCCGGCCGCCACGCCGACGAGCCGCTGCCCGGCTACAAGGAAGCCAAGCCCGTGGTCTTCTCGTCGATGTACCCGGTGGCCTCGGACGAGTACGAAAACCTGGTCAAGGCGCTCGACAAGCTGCACCTCAACGACGCCTCCCTGACCTACGAGAAAGACGCCTCGATGGCGCTCGGTTTCGGCTTTCGCTGCGGCTTCCTGGGCTTGCTGCACCTGGAGGTGGTGCAGGAGCGCCTGGAGCGCGAGCACGGCCTGTCGCTGCTGCTCTCGGCGCCCTCGGTGCGCTACGAGCTGGAGCTCAAGACCGGTGAAGAAGTCGCCATCGACAATCCCAGCCTGTACCCCGACCCGTCGGAGATCGAGAGCACCGCCGAGCCGTTCATCAAGGCATCGGTGATGATGCCAGAGCGCTACATCGGGACCGTGATGGAGCTGTGCCGCGAGCGCCGGGGCGAGAAGACGACCTTCAACTACCTGACCCCGGGCCGCGTGGAGCTGACCTCGGAGATGCCGCTGGCCGAGGTGCTGTTCGACTTCTACGACCGGCTCAAGACGGTCACCCAGGGCTACGGCTCGTTCGACTACGAGATGCTCGACTACCGTGACTCGGACCTGGTGAAGGTCGACATCCTGGTCAACCAGGAACGGGTCGACGCCCTCTCCCAGCTGGTGCACCGCGAGAAAGCGCGCCAACGAGCGCTGCACTACTGCGAGCGCCTGGCCGACACCATTCCCCGCCAGCAGTTCAAGATTCCGATCCAGGGCGTCATCGGCTCCACCATCATCGCCCGCACCACCATCAACGCCTTCCGCAAAGACGTCACCGCCAAGTGCTACGGCGGCGACATCACCCGCAAGCGCAAGCTGATCGAGAAGCAGAAGGAAGGCAAGAAACGCATGAAGATGGTGGGATCGGTGCAGATCCCGCAGGAGGCCTTCATCGCGGTGCTGAAGACGGACGCCGGCAAGTGAGCGCGACGGGAGAGGAGCCGGCGGGGCTCTACCTCCACGTCCCCTTCTGCTCAGCCATCTGCCCCTACTGCGACTTCGCCGTCCTGGTCGGGCGGCGCGACAAGCGCCAGCGCTTCGTCGACACGCTGCTCGCCGAGATCGCCCTGTATGCGTCGCGCCAGAGGAGCGCGAACGAACCGTCGCGCCAGAGGCGCGCGAACGAAACACAGTCGCCGGACACGATCTACTTCGGCGGCGGCACGCCGTCGCTGCTCGAGCACGACGATCTCGAGCGCCTACTCGAGGCCATCCGTAGAACCTTCGCACCGCGACCCGGGACGCGAATCTATCTCGAGGCCAATCCCGAGGACGTCGAGCCGGCGAGCCTCGACGCCTGGCGGCGGCTCGGCGTCGGCACCTTGAGCCTGGGCGTCCAATCCTTCGACGACGACGAGCTGCGCTTCCTCGGCCGGCGCCATGACGCCGCGGCGTCATGGCGCGCGATCGAGCTGGCTCTGGCGGCCGGCTTCGAGACCGTGTCGGTCGACCTGATCTTCGGCCTGCCGGGCCAGAGCGCTTCGGGCTGGCGACGCAACCTGGAGCGGGCCGCGGCGCTCGGTCCCGACCACCTCTCATGCTACGAGCTCGAGGTCCACGAGCGCACCACCTTCGGCAAACATCGCGCCCGCGGCGAGCTCGACGAGCTTCCCAGCGACGAGCAGGCCGAGCTCTTCCTGCTCACCCACCGCTTGCTCGCCGAAACCGGTTATGACGGCTACGAGGTCTCGAACTTCGCCCGCTCCCGGCGGCACCGCTCGCGTCACAACCGCAAGTACTGGCGCCACGTGCCCTACCTGGGCCTCGGCCCCTCGGCGCACTCCTTCGACGGCCGCCGCCGCTGGTGGAACGAACGATCGCTGCCCCGCTGGCAGCGGGCCCTGGACGAGGGCGCCAGCCCCGAGGCGGGCAGCGAGACGCTGACGCCGGAAGACCTGGCGATCGAGACCATCATGCTCGGTCTGCGCACGGCAGCGGGGGTGGATCTCGAGCGCTTCGAGCAGCATTTCGGCTTCGATCTGGCGGAGCGCAACAGCGATCTCCTGGAACGCTCGATAGCCGCCGGCAGGCTACGCCGGGAGGATCGCCGAATCGTACCGACGCTCGAGGGTCTGGCCGTGGCCGACGGCCTCGCCGCAGGTTTCGAGCTTTCCACTTGACCATCCAGCCGCCGATCGAACATCATCTCGACCATGAAAGACGTTGACCGCCTGGTAGACCGTGCCTTGGCCCTGCTCCAACAGAAGATTCGGGGCCGTGGCTTCACCCAGCTCGAGATCCAGGAGACCCTGGGCTGGGGACGCAGCTACATCAGCCAGCTGGTGACCAAGCAGAAGGGCCTGCGGGTGGAGCAAGTGCTGATGATCCTGCAGGTGATCGGCATCCAGCCCTCCGAGTTCTTCTACGAGCTGTTCCATGGCGAGCGTGGGCGCCCCGGTGCTTCGCGGTACGGATCAACGCCGATCGACGCGGAGCAGGTCGATGAGATGCAGCAGGGCCTGGCCACTACCGGTGCGCTGCTGCGCTCGGTGGTGGATCTGCTGCTCGACCGGGGCCTGATCACCCCGGACGAGCTGACCGCCGCGCGGGACGCCGCCACCCACGACTGACGCGCTCATCGGCGCCTTTCAGACAAAAAGCTTCCCAAAGCGTCATGGATGCGCTATGGTGGCTGCGGTCGCCGGAGCCGCTCGACCCGAGGTCGACCCGCCGGGACCCTTTTCCTGATCCAAATCCCTATTCCCCTACAAGCAAAGACAACACGAGTGCGGGGTCGTCCCGCGCATACCCGAGCTCCATCCGGAGCCATCACGAACGAGCCTTGGAACGAATGAGAAACAACAGAACGAAAAAACTGATCGAGCGCGTGGCCACCGAGCCAGGCGTCCCGGAAACCCTCAGCCGCGAGATCGTGCATCTCGCCCAGCGTCACCTGAAAGCCGCCGGCCGCGGCCTCAACCCTCAGTACCGCGACGTCACCTGGGCAGTGTCCCAGGCCTGGCGCGAATGGAGCCGCCGCTTCAGCGCCGCGCTCGAAGCGCGCGCAGGCAAGACGGCGCTGGACAGCGCGGCGTAGCGCCCCGGACTACGAGGAGCCCATTGCCGTCACGCGCAACAGGCTCCTCTAGCGGTTCGACCTCGGCGGCAGGCGATAGACGTCCACCCGGGTCGTCTCGCCGGTGCGCACGGCCACCGCCAGGTGGCCGGACCGTACAGCCAGGGTCGAGAAATCGAGAAACGCGCCTGCCTGGGCGGCGATCATCTCGGCCAGCCAGCCTCCCGGTACCTCCTCGCCGTCGCCTTCGGACGCGAGCGGCGAGCCGGTGTCGATCTGATCCCCGATCTTCGAGGCTCGCCTCGTTGCCGGGTCCACCAGTGCCAGCGACTCGTCGAAGCCGCTGAGCAGCAACCGGCCGTCGTCGAGGGGATAGGCCTGCCAGTATTCGCCCGGCAGCGAGCCCACCGGCGTGACGCTCTCGGCCTCGGGATCGATCGACCACAGCTGGGTGGACCCAGCCTCGCTCGCCAGGCAGTGGAAGTCGAGCTGATCGGGCTCGGGCTCGAGACAGGTGAGGTTCATGCTCGTCGTCAGCAGCCGCCGCTGGCCCTCGGGGCCGAGCGTCGTGACTTCCGACGAGACGGCATGGGCACCGCCGAGGAGCGTCAGGAAGGAGAGCAGACTCCAGTCACCCATGCCGGCATTCGCGCCGATGGCCAGCACACGGCCCGCCGAGGTCACCTGCAACGAGGAGAAGAAGGCCTGCTCGCCGCCCTCGGGGCGCCAGCTCTGGCGCTCGAAGTCCGGCTCGCCGAAGACCCCCGAGAGCCGGATGATCCCCTGCCCCGCCTCGCCCCAGTCCGTGCCGGTCACCTGCCAGCGCGAGCCAGCGACGCGCAGCCGCGGCTCCATGAGCAGCGGTAGGGAGATGCCGTCGGCGGCCATCGACGACTGCGACACCGACGACAGCGACACCGACGACAGCTTCATCCCCTCGCTGTGGGCGTCGAGCACGGCGACGCGATCCTCGTCGATGAACTCGATCACGTCACCCGAGATTTCCACGGAACCGCTGTCCGTCTCCACCTCGAACCGAAGATTGGGGTTGCCGTAGCCGTAGCCGTAACCGTCCTCGACGTCGCCCAGGTTTGAAGACACGTCCCAGCCGCCGGCCGCCAGCCGCTCGCCCGAGGGCGACAGAACCAGATTCGTCGCCCAGTCGTCGAGCGGCACCGATCGCACCTTCTCGACCACCGCGTCCTCAATCAGCAGGCGCGGCTCCATCGTGCGCAGCGGATCGCCGCCCCAGCGCTCGCGAAACGCCGCCGTACCCAGCAGCACGACCGCCGCGGCAGCCGCCGCGAGGCCGAGCGCCGGCAACCGGGTACCCCAGCGACGCAGGCTCCAGAACGCCGCGGCGGTGCCGATCAGAAGCAGCACCAGCCCCGGACTCTGGCGCGCCCAGCGATGGAGCTGGAGCAGCGGGAACGGCAGCGCGAAGCGCAGTGCCACACCCACGGCCGACAGCGCGGTGAAACCGCCGAGCGTCAACAGCGTCATCCACGCCACCCAACGCGGCTCGGGATAACGGGCTCGATGACGCTCCACGGCTTGCCACAGGAACAGCAGGCCGAAGATGCCCTGGCCCGCCAGCGTCACCTTGATCGTGGTCGTGCCCACCAGCCACGATTCGGGCATCCACCACCATCCCAGCCCGGCGCTGGCCACGCCCACCGCGCCGGCGGCGGCGAGCGTCACCAGCGCCGGCCGGATCAGCACCAGCAGCGCGGCCAGGGCCAGCGGCGCGGTGAAGGGCGGCGCCACGGCCGCGAACAATGCGAGCACCGCCTCCAGCCGCTGCCCGCCGAGCCCGGAAGTCTCCGCGATCTCGGGCGCCGCCTCGGGAGCGGTGCCCAGCACGTGGCGATCGATGCGCTCGAGGCCGGCCTTGACCGCGGCGACGTCGTCGGCCGAGAGCGGCATTTTCATCTTCCGCCCTTCGCGGTCGGTTGCCTTCAGGTGACGGGCGCCGAATGAGCCGACCTCGAGCCGCAGATCGGCGAGATCCTGGTAGCGGATGGCGCGGGCGTCCCCGGCCAGGCCGTGGGCGGTCTCGGGATCGAGCTCGGCCTCGGCGGGCAATCCCGAGAGCCAGTGCAGCCGGTCAGCCGCCAGCACCACCGCCCTGGTGGGATCGCCCTCGGCGCGCACCAGAAGCGGCCCGGCTTCGACCCGTGTCTCGAGGCCGCCTGCCTCGTGCCGCGTCTCGCCATCGGCGGCCTCGTGCCGCGTTTCGAGGCCACTGGCCTCGCTGATCGCGCGCAGCCGCTGGGCCAGGCTGGGGTGCGACATCCGGCGCTCGTCCTTGGCCCCCCAACGCCTCGGCATGGCGGTCAGCAGGTGGATTTTGGCCAGCCCGTCGGCCAGCGCCTGGGGATCGCCGCACAGCTCGATCGCCCGTAGGTCGCTCTCGTGCTCGTGGCCCTGGTTGCCGGCCTGTGCCCGGGTGAACATGACCAGGCAGGCGATCGGCCACGCCCAGACCAGGGTCCTGGCCAGGGCCGAGTCGCGGCCGAAGTAGAACAGCGCCACCAGCAGCAGCGCGACGGTGAGCGTCAGCGCCACCTGCCTGCGCACCAGCCGCCACCGGGTGTAGTGCTCCAGGTGCCCCACCTCGTGAGCGAAGACGGCGGTCAGCTCGCGCGGGCCCAGGGCCTCGAGCAGGCCGGTGGAGAACACCACGCCGGGCCGGTGGAGCGAGGGCAGGGCGAAGGCGTTGACGATGTTGCCGCCGCGGGGGCCACTGCGCCACAGCTTCGGCGGCCGGCAGTCGGCCTTCTCCAGGACCGCCGCGAAGCGCGGCTCGAGATCGGAGTGCTCGAACGGCACGGAGCCCAGGATGCGCGGGAAGGTCCAGGCGTTGAAGTAGTTCCACACCAGCAGTACGACGCCGATCGCCACCGCCACCGGCAGCCCCCACTCCATCGCTCGCTGGCCCGAGTGGTAGACGATCTCGGGCAGCAGCGCGAGCAGCGTCAAGACGCCGAGGTAGGCGATCCAGAAGCGGATGCCGTGGGTCAGGTAGGCGAAGAAGCTCCAGGTCTCCTGGAAGATCTTGCGGCGGTAGGGGAAGTCGGCCGCGGTGACGGCGAGCACCGCCAGCAGGAACTTGCTCATGGCGTGCTGGGTCGACGCCACGAAGCTGAGCCCGAGGCCGATCGCCAGCGCGAAGCCGAGGCGCTGGATCTTCTTGAGGTGAAGCTCGGGGAAGGCCGGGTCGTCGAGATGGCGCACCAGGTAACGGCCCCACCCCGCGATGAAGAGGGCAGGGAGAAGCGCAAAGAGAACAGAGACCAGCTCCCGCATGCCCGGTCGCCTCCGGCGTGATTCGAGGTAGGCGTCAGCCTACCACGGCCTGCTCGCGGCGCCGGTGCTCAAAAACCGTAGACCGCCGACAGCGACACCGTGTCCACCTGGTCCGACAGGTCGACCCCGAGATCGACCTGGACCTGGTCGAAGGCCACCCCCAGGCCCGCGGCGAAGTGCCATTCGTCCTCGCCAGGCGGCAGCAGCGCGCGCGCCTTGTCGCTGCCGCCGACGTAACGGAAGGAGTGGTCGGGATCGAGCCAGACCCCGGCGCGCAGGGAGAGAATCGGCCTCTTCACCGAAGGCAGTAGCTCGGCGCCCAGGCGCAGCTCGTCGCCGTCCTCGATCATCAGCCCGGCCACCTCCGGCCTGCCGGTGAAGTCCATGTACTCCACCCGGTCCCACTCGAAGGCGACGGTGAAGCGCTGGCCCGGCGTGCGGTACGAGAGCCCCAGACCGTAGACGTCGGGGAACCCGGTCGGGGTCGACCAGGAGGCGGTCACGGTGCCCGTTGGGGCGCCCCCGAGCGCCGGTCCGCTGCGGATCTCGTAGTCGAGGTCGAACACCGGCGCCTCGCGCAGGAACCCACCGAGCTTCCACCCCTCGGCGAAGCTCCACAGGACGCCCACGGTCAGCCCCCAGTCGGTGGCGTCGGATTGCACGTGGTAGGAGGCGAGCAGGAACTCCGGGGTCATCGGCCAGGGGTCGAAGAAGCCGCTCAGGACTTCCGGTGGACACGGTGGGTCCACCCCACACGGCGCCGGGGCGAACGCCTCGGTGAGCCCCGACAGCCGGCCGTCGAAGTGGACCACCGCCAGGCCGACGCTCAGGGTGTCGGTCACGCGGTAACCGCCCGCGACCGCGTGGCTGACGATCTCGAGGTCGCTGACCTGGCGGTGGTCGAGGTCCCGCCGCACGCCGAAGCCCGGCGCCACTTCGCCGTACAGGCCGTGCAGCTCGCCGGCGAACTCGAAGCTCGCCAGCTGGTGCTGGTAGACGGCGACCGCCCAGCGTCGTCTCGGGTAGGCGAACGACAGGAACGACAGCCCGTCGAGATCCGCCGTCGAGCGCTCCAGGCGCACTCCGGCGGTGTCGTCGAGGCCGGTACCGAGGGGCTGTCCGGAGAACCTGCCGCCCGCCACGTACGGCGTCGACAGGCTCCACGACCGGCCCTCGATCGAAACCTCGGGCTCCACCAGCTGCACCAGCCCGGCGGGATTGGCGAAGGCGGCCGTCGCGTCGTCGGCCAGCGCCGCGAAGGCGCCGGCGAAGCCCATGCTGCGGGCTCCGGGGTTGGTGAGGTTGTACTCGAACGTCGGCGGCACCTGCTCGGGCCCCTGCGCCGCCGCGCCCTGCGCCGTGGCCAGCACCGCCACGATCACCGCCCAAGCGATCTTGCCTGCCCCGAATCGATTGCCAGCACGCTCCATCATGTCCGCCGTCCCGCGAAGCGGAATGCGCCGTGAGCATGCTGGAGCGCCGCCGGCCGATTCCACAACGCCCAGGGGGGTAGTCCGCGAACTACCCGCGTGGAGGGTACTATCGTCCTTTCGACGACCGTTCGAAGGAGATCACGGTGAACAAACGACTCGGATGCCGACTCGCCATCGGCTGCGCGCTCTTCCTGGCGGCAGCCTCCAGCATCACGAGCTGCGTCGTCCTGAGCTTGCGCCAGGAGGCGGCGCAGGAGCGGAGCGAGGATTCTGAGCCACGCGTCCCCGAGGCTCCTCAAACCGAACTGTAGCTCTGCACTCCAGCTCTGGAACAGCTTGCCGCCCTCCCTCCATCTCTATATTCGAAAGGAGACCTCCGATGGCTTTCCCGACCGCCGTCAACAGTCAGATCACCGACGCTGTGACCCAGGTGAACGTGAAGGTCCTCGGCGACTCGCCGGCCGTGCCCATGGGCAACCTCTACCAGGCCACCGCCCAGGCCCTGTCCAACGCCGCCCACAACGCCACCTCCGCCCAGAGCCACGCCTACATCACCGCCCAGGCATCCACGACACAGGGAGTCACCACGCTTCTCAACCTGGACACGGCCTCGACCGGCCAGGCGGCCGCCGCCATGCTCATGGGCCCGGGAGTCACCGACGAGCATCTCGAAGCGGTCGCCACCGACCCCAACGTGATCGCCCTCCACCTCGGCGGCTTCCGCCTGAGCGACGCCGGCGTCGATCACCTGACGACGATGCGTCCCCGGCTGCAGTATCTCCATCTCGGGGACACCGAGATCAGCGAGGGGCAGGAGAAGCGGTTGAGGTCGTGCTTGCCGGAGACCGAGATTCAGAAGGTCTGAGCGGCTGGGGCCCTAAACCGTGCCCGCTTCTGAATAGAGGTTCGCCCGATCCTGTTTCACAACTGCGGCATAGCCGGTTTCACCAAGTCGAAGAAAGCCCTCATGAGCTGAAGCGAGCGCCTTCTCAGCCACAGCCGTCTTGCCGACGCCCATATTGATTCGGCCCTCGAGCCACTTGAGGTGAAACCGAATCAGCGGTTCATCATATGTGGAAGCGATCTCCATCGCTGCCGGAAGCAGCCGCGAGGCGCGCTCATACTGCTCAGCTGTCACATGGGCCGCCGCGAGGTTATGGCCGATACTAAGCCGTAGGCGTTTCTCGTGCGGTGCCACCAACTCTGAGGCGCGAGTCAGGTCAGCAATCGACGGCTCGAGCTTCCCCTCGGCAGCTGAGATGATCGCCCGAAGGATCAGGCTCTCTGCCAGGATCCGACGGTTCTCACCGGTATCAAGGAAACCAACGGCCTGGTCGGCGAGGTCCAAGGCTTCTTCGAACCGGCGCTGAATGTTCCGGAATGCTGCTTTGAGATGGCAAATCTCTCCCTCGAGAGCCCGGTCACAGGATGCCTTCAGTAGCTCTTTGGCCGACCGTTCGAAAGCTTCCTCGGCACTCGGAAAGTCAAGAGCCAGCCTGTGGGCGTTTCCAACGCAGGCCCAGCCCAGAGCCCGCAAGCCAGGAAGCTCAGCCCCCAATTCCTCCGCGCTCCCCACCAGGCTCGTCAACGCCAACTCGGCGATACGTACACCGAGTTGCCGATCTCGCCGCCCCTCCTCCCGGCTCTTCTCCCGCAGCACGTCGAACAACGCCGAGCTGCTGAAAGCGACCTGCTCGCGCACAACGAGCTCCTGCTGATCGCGAGGCAGATCCCGGATCTGGAGCCAGATCTTCTCGGCCTCAGACCGCTCATGAACCCGGCCGTCGATCTTCAGCTTCACGGGCGTTTGGCTATTCGGCTCCTCGCCCAGATAGATCTCGCCTAACGCCCTGGCCAGAGCCGCGCCCTGCTCGGGAGCGAGCCGGCCAGGGAGCGCGCGTCGCCACAGATTGACGCTGTTGAAGCTGTGCGCAGACAGTGGCTCGCCAGCGGCTGCTTCCGCGTTCTCGGCGCGGTACGCCGAAGGTGAGCAGCCGAAGCTCTTGCCGAAGTTCCGACCCAGCACCTGCTCGGAGCCGAAACCCGCCAGCTCGGCCACCATCCACACCTCGAGCGTCGTCGTCCGCAACAGCTGCGCCGCTACTTCGAGCCGATGCTCCCTGAAGTAGTCGGACGGCCGCAGACGGACCGTCTTTTTGAATAGGCTGATCACGGTGTGGCCGCGCACGCCGCACGCCTCCTTCATCGACTCCACAGTGAGATCGGGATCGAAGAGGTTCTCCTCGATGTAGGCGAGAAGCGGCTTCACCTGCGCCGGCGCTTCGGCTCGGTCGCGGCGGATGGTGGCCAGCGTCTCTTTGGCTGCTCGATCGCGTAGAGTCTCTCTCCGACTCAGGAACATCGGCCCCTCCGGTAATTGCTGGCGCATTTATAGCAGAATCTCTTGTTTCGCCCAAAGCTCTCGCGAGGCCGTTACGGCCCGCGCCAGCCGCTGGGGAGCTGGCGCTCATCGTCGGCCGAGAACGACGACCCCCGGCCAAGCCCTGCCTCGAAGCGAATGCCCCTGACACGAAGGGCTGTCGACTCTGAGGACCACGGCGACTCTCCGTGGCACTGGCGCCACATCCGCCCGGATCCGGCACTGGCGGCTCTGGTCTACGAGAACCACGGTGGATCGGGCAGTTCCCGGGCGGCGTTGCCGTGGCACCGCTCGACCCGCTGGTCACTGAGAAGGCACTCTACGGCGAACCTCGGTAGTTCGGAGGAGTTCCGACGCCAAGGAGTCGCTGGGAACGGCATTGAGATCAGGGGCGCCCATTGGCCAGCTATCGCCTTCACGAAGGCATCGTACGTCAGCCGCCACCCGGCGGTCAAGAGGGCTGCAGCGTCCCCTGCATCTCATGGTTCTGCGGTCTTTCCCATGCAATCGATCTCACAAATAGAGTTCTCGGAGAGAGTTCTCCTAAAACAGACTCACCACAGTCCGAATATTGGTTCCTTTCACGTCGTTGCCTAGCGAACTTAGTTGTGTCTGGCACCATCACCTGCTGCACCACCATCTGCTGTGTCTGGCACCACCATCTGGGAGATCGCCTCGGGTCGCTAACTCAGAGTCGGGTTGTGCCAGTTGCGCTCGTCGCCAAGGAGCTCGTCGGCTTCTCGTGGGCCCCAGGTACCTGAATAATAGGAAGTCGGTTTCTCGTCCTTCCATCGGCTCCGAAAATAGTCGACAATCCGCCAGGAGTAGAGGATCTCCCCCCAGCTCGGAAACAGCGTCTGGTCGCCGTTGACTATGTCGACGAGCAGTCGCTCGTACTCCTTCAGTACGGGTCTTCCATAGAATTGGCCACTGTAACGAAAATCCATCCGAACAGGCTCGATACGCATTCCCTGGCCTGGTACCTTGCAGCCCACATCGACGCTGAAACCCTCGTCCGGCTGAATACGGAGGGTCAGTACATTCTTCGGAAGTTGTTGCTCGCCGAACAAGGTATCGTCTCTCGCTTCTTTGAAGGCGATCATGATCTCCGAGAAGCGGTGATGCATACGCTTGCCGGTCCGCAGATAAAACGGGACGCCTGACAGCCCTCCTCCGCCACCGACTCCAAGCTCCAGCGCGACAAAAGTTTCGGTTTCGCTACTGCCCTCGTAGCCGGTTTCGTACTGCCCGTTGACGACCCCTCTTTTGTATTGGCCCCGGACATAGTTCGGCGGCTTCTTCTCTCCTACTCTCTTCTGGATATGTAGCCATGCACGTCTCAGCGCTTCTAACTTCCGCGCTTGTATGTCGCTGGCATCATTCGAAACGGGAGGACCCATGGCGACCAGACAGAAGAGCTGCAGAAGATGATTCTGTATCATGTCCCGCATGGCGCCAGTACCATCGTAGTAAGGGATCCTATGCCTGGGCACGCCATCGGCCTCCGAGACGGTGATCTGGATATGGTCGAAGTTACTGCCCCTCCAGTCTCGCACCAGAATTGTGTTAGCGAACCTGAACGCCAATATATTTTGCACCGTCTCCTTCCCGAGATAGTGATCAATACGGAAAATGTGCTCCTCTTTCAATCCGCAAGAAACAAGCCTGGCCTGGAGCTCCTTCGCGGTCTTTTTGTCTGAGCCAAAAGGCTTCTCCAAGACCAGACGGGTCCACGGCTCTTTGGTGCCGCTTTCGTGAATTAGATTCTTCTCCCTTAACTCCTTGATAATGGACGAATAGGAGATCGGGGGTACGGCAAGATAAATAATGCGATTGGCCTTCCCTTTCTTGGCCAACGACTTGCTCGCCCGTTCCATAAAGACCCATTCCATTTCGCGTGCCGAGGCATGGACGCTGCCCTCGGCAGCAGCGCGGGCGATTTCCTTCATCCGTGTCTCGAACTCGCCCTGCGTACGCTCAGGGTTTATCCCCACCAGCCGGGTCTTTGCAGGAAGATCACCTCTGTCAAGAAGTTTCATGAGCGCTGGGCCAAGTTTCTTCTCCATCAGATTGCCCATGGCTCCAAAAACCAGTATATCGAGTTCTCTGTTGCTCATATCACACCTCTGCCTCTGCCAGCGGACCCTGGAGACCGTTTTCTACTGAAGTGCACTGATTCCTGCGACGGTTAGTGATCCACCAAGCCCTGTAGAAGCACCTATCCCTACGTCGGTTAGCATGCCTACAGCTGCCAAGTTTGCGGCGATAAGACCCAAGCCACCAAAACCGGTTAGCAAGACGTAACGCCATCTACCTTGGCTTAGCTTCTCCCGCAAAGCTCGACTTCTAGAGCACGTATGACCTGCAAGTATGCCGATCGCAGCCTCTACCTGCTTTGCGCCACGGCCGGCCTCAAGCAGCCGATCTATTCTCTTCTCAATACTGGTCACGATCCAATTCGCCAATGACTCGTCCATTCGAGCGATCGTCAGAAGCTCTTGCTCTCGTCGCAGGAAGGACCTAAAGTGGCCTATCTCTTGTGAAACGGCGCCAACAGCACCGCCTCTGGTGCCTGGAATCGCGCCTTCTGCAGCAGCGTCGCCACTTCGAACCGCACGCTCATATTTTCGAAAAAACTCCTTGCCCTCTGGTCCGTCGAATCTCTCAAGAAAATCACATGATCGGCGAAGCGCCAACATATGATTGTGCTGCCTCAGCCTGGTAGACTGGGACCAGTCCGCCTCAACGAGAAGTTCCGCTATTCGGTTAGTTATTAAACATATCTCTTCAGCTGCTATCACCTGCTTCTCCTTCCGGATACTAGGAACCCTCTACCCTTATGAGGGGCCAACAAGACATCGGTTTGCAAAGGGTCTTAACGGTCTTCTCAGACGCAGAACATTTATCTGACCGGCACGCGGTTCCTAAATGTAGCCACCGGTGTCCATATGTAGCCACCCCCACCAACGACCCGATCCAGTAAGTCCAGACGCTCCGCCACGTCCCGCCGCAAGATCCAGACCTGCCTGTCCGGGTCCCACCAGCCTCCCGCGGACTTGACCCGGGCCTGCAGGTCCCTCTCCCGCCAGCCGATCCGCAGAGCCACCCTCGGTCTCCCAGCACCTCCGGCCCGGCCGCCCGGCTTCCTTGATCCTCGGCATTCTGATTCGTGCCTCAAAGAGCGCCGTTGGATGACCAGCTCCACGGTCTTCAGACTCTCGCGGGTGTCTTCGTCGTAGCGGTACCGGACACATAGGAGAGTCGCTCCATACCGGGCCAGCAGGTTCTTGGTACCTTTCTGCCCCGGCTTCACAGTCTTCACGATGCGCAAACATTACCCCCGAAGTGTAGCAGGCCGTTGCAGAGTCGCTTGGTAGACGAGCTTCCGCCGTTGGCTGCGGTTCGGGTGCCATGCACCCCGGCAGCGGTGATCGACGCTGAGCCGCCCTTGACAGCTGCATCGGCATTGGAGGTGCGCCTCGCCCACCGTAACAAAGGCCCTTTCGGCTCATTTCCCCGATCCCCACACCGCCGTAACCCGGACTAGCCCCGACGGCGTGACCGCGTTGAACGTGTAGTCATAGTCGTGGACGGTATGGGGTTCCAAGTCCAGGGTGAGCGTGGTCGATCCCGCGTACCTGCCGTCGACAGTCAGGGTGATCTCGAGGTAGCCGCCGATGCCGACGTCATTTGTGTTGTGGATCGTGCCTTCCACCTGGATCGTCCCCTGCCCGTCGTCGTAGACGTACGGCTCGCGCACGAAGACATTTCTGTCCGATGGCTCGGAGGCATCGCGCTGCGATTCACGGGGCTGCTGCCGGGATGCCTCGGGGCGCGGTTGACGGGCCTGCCGGTTCAACTCCTCGACGGCGCGCTCCAGGCCTTCACGGTAACGGCGGGTTTCCGCGCGAGCGGCCTCGAGGGCTTCGTTCGAGTCCTCTTTGAGCCGCAGGACCTCGACCATGCTCCGGAGCTTGGTGTTCTCGTCGAGCAAGCTTCGGACCTCGCCTTCGAGGCGCACGATGGCCTGGCGGGATTGCTCGACCTCGACGACCTTCGCCTCGAGCTCAGCCGTCAGGCGCGCCAGTTGGGCCTCAGTCTCGGGGTCCGAGTCTTGGGGAGCACAGGCCACCAGCAGCAACGAAATACAAAGTAAGGTCGCTCTCATCAGGAAACTCATCACATGTTCATGATCCGGGAGAAATAGCTTTCTCGCTCATGTCGAGACGAGGATATCGGACTTCGGGCTACATTCCCAGAGACCCACCACAGCGCACAATTGTGCAGCAAGCTGCTGCACAATCGCCAACCTTGGCGAAACACGGCCAGTGGGGCCGCCACCGGTCAAGAGATCGCGCCGCTGTCCAAGTCCCTTGACACCGGGGAAGAACGCCTATCCAGCCTGGCTCTCCACGCTCTGAAGGCCTCACCCAACCCACTCCCCGCACAATTCCTTGACACCCCGTCGAGCCAGTCCCACCGCCTGAATCTCAGCCAAATCCCACCCCCTCAAGCACTTACCTCCTCCCCCGCCCCCTGGCAACAATCTTGCCCCACCAGCCGGGCATGAGCGACGCCTACGACAGTCCGTGGAAGGAGATGCTCGAACGCTACTTCCCCGACTTCCTGGCCTTCTTCTTCCCCGACGCCCACCGCAGCGTCGACTGGACCCGCGGCTGGGAGAGCCAGGACCAGGAGCTGCAGAAGATCATGCGCGAGGCCGAGATCGGCAAGCGTATTGCCGACAAGGTGATGAAAGTCTGGCGATTGGATGGTCAGGAGCAGTACGTGTTCATCCACGTCGAAGTACAGGGCGATCACGATCCGGGCTTCGCCGAGCGCATGTACGTCTACAACTACCGGCTCTACGACCGCCACCGCTGCCCCGTCGCCAGCCTGGCCGTGCTGACTGACGACAGCGCCAGCTGGCGGCCCGATGAGTTCGGCTACGAGCTGTGGGGATGCCAGGCCGGCTTGCGCTTTCCGGTCGTCAAGCTGCGGGACCAACGCGACCGGTGGCCCGAGCTCGAAGCCAGCGACAATCCCTTCGCCGTCGTGGCGATGGCGCATCTCAAGACCGGGATCACCCGCGACGATCCGGCGGGTCGACTACAATGGAAGCTGCGCCTGGTTCGCCGGCTCTATCAGGGGGGCTATCAGCAGCGGGACGTTCTGGAGCTGCTCCGCTTCATCGACTGGCTGCTGAAGCTGCCGACGGAGCTGGATGCACAGTTTGGCCAGGAGATCGAACGACTGGAAGCGGAGACGAGAATGCAGTACGTCACGACTTGGGAACGCAAGGGGATCGAGAAGGGGATCGAGAAGGGGATCCAGCAAGGTGAGGCCTCCCTGCTGCGGCGCCAGTTGGCGCGCCGCTTCGATCGCCTGCCCGACTGGGTCGAGCAACGGCTCGCAGGGGCCAGCCGTGACGAGCTGGAGACCTGGGCCGATCGCGTCCTCGAAGCGCGGGCCCTCGAGGACGTCTTCGCCTGATCGTCGCCTCCCGATCACCACCCCGGCGGCGCATCATCCGCCGGTTCCTTCAGCACGTGCAGGCAGAGATCGCCGTAGCCCTCCCCGGACACCACGGCATCCAGGATCCGCGGTAGGTGCCGGGCACTTCGGCGGGTGCTGCGACCATCGGGATCTCACCTCGTTCCACGGCACCAGCCTCGAGAATCCTGATGCTGCGCGTGGGTCCGTCGAGGAGGCGGTGGGGCGATGGAGAGAGGACAGAGGCAAGACCAGGAACTTCGGCCCCAGGGCAGGTACGAGGCGCCAGAGAGTCACAGCCGAACGAGGTTCGACTATGACTGCCGGTCCCGATAGACGTTCCGAAGAATCGAGAACCATGATGGCGATCCGACAGTCACAGGCAAATCAGACCCGGGCCGCGAGTCGCGATCCGACATCACGGGCAGATCGGAGCCAGGGCGTGGTTGTCGATCCGACATCACAGACGAATCGGATCAGATTGTGACTGTCGATCCGACAATCACAGGCAAACGGGAAAAGGCCGTGATTGTCGATCCGACAATAACGGGCAAGCTGGGATAGCCCGTGACTGTCGATCCGACAATAACAGGCAAACGCCGAAAGGCCGTTACTGTCGATCCGACAATAACGGGCAGATCGGCACGGTCCGTTATTGTCGATCCGACAATAACAGGCAAATCGGACTCGGTCGTGACAATGCCGCGTCAGACCATTCCGGAGGGCCAAGAAACACTCAGAGCGCTCTGCATCGCGTCTTCCCGCGGCAGGATTCGATTTCGCGGGCGAGGATAGCGTCTTGCCCGCGCGGCGGGGCTTCTTCGCCTACACCTTCGACTACGTCGGCGCCGGCGCCAGCTACCTGCCCGAGGACGGCAGTCAGATCAACTACCTGACCCTATTTAGCCCGGGAACCTATTTAGCCCGGGTCCGCCCGCCGACTCGACGACGTGGAATCGGCCCGTCGGCGGACTGCGAATCGCTTAGACGGGGGCCCTTCGCTGTTGCCGGACGGCCTCCGCCCGAGGTGGTTGGAACCTATTTAGGAACCTATTTACTAGGAACCTATTTAGAACCTATTTACTAGCAAAAGTAGTTGACGCCGAGCGTGGGTGGCCGGCTCTCAGGGAGCGGCGGCGCCGGTCCCGGAGCTCTGCCGGCGGTAGCGGCTGTCGGCCAGGCGCAGCAGGCGCTCGGCGCGCTCGGGCGGGCGATCGAGCAGACCGTCGACGAAACACGCCACGAGGTCTTCCTCGGCCCGCTCGGCGGCCTCGGCGCGCTCCAGCTTGCGGCGCGACTCGAGCAACAGCTCCGACGATCGGGAGCGTTCGATCCGAGCGTCAGCGGCGCGGATCAGCGAGCGGTAGGCGATGCCGCGCTCACCGTCGGGATCGAGCACCTCGCTCGGGTGCCGCCAATCACGCGACTCGAGCAGCAGGTCGAGATCACGGTTGCAGCCCAGGGCGGCACTCAGCCGGGCCTCGAGCTCCGTGTCCAGGCCGGCGTCGCTCGCCATGCCCTCGAGCCGCGCGATCTGGTCGGCACACAGGGGATGGGCGCTGATCAGCCGGCTGAGCCGCTCGGCGGTGGCCGGGCCGATCTCGCTCACGCCGTCTGCCAGTGAGGCGACGTCTTCGAGGGTCAGTCCGGAGGCGGGAGTCTCGGAATCGGTGGTCATCCTCGGATATTTCGGGTGCTCGTTCGGCAACCGTGAGAATGGTGACCCGCTCTCGACATTTCCGGACGTTTCCAGGTCCGCAACATCTCGCCCGCCCGGCGGCCGGAGGCAACTCCGCCTCCGCACTCCGCCTCCGTCCTGACGATGCTGATGATGATTCCCTGCCTCCGGAATTCTTCTGTTTCTTTCCTCCCGGCTCGGTCTGTCCTGATTTCCGCAGTAAAGGAATGATCGTCAGCATCATCAGGATCGTCAGGCCGGCGCCGGCGTTCGGGACGGAAATCCTGCTCTCCATGCATCTTTCTCTACTGTGGGTGAGACTGCTGGCCTGACGATCCGATCGTGCTCGCACCGCTCGAAGACCGCTCGAAGACCGCTCGAAGCACTTTGTAGTCACGATTCGAGCGCGCCGAATCGCGTCTTCGCGCGGGAGGATTCGATTTAGCGGGCGAAGATTGCGTCTTCCCGGCGCGGCGAGCGGTGGCGACCGTCAGGATCGCGCCTCCGCCGGGCGGGAAACGATTCGCGGCTCGAGAATGGCGCACTCTCCTCAAATGCCCGCATCGAGGCGGAGGAGAAGGCCGATCAGTACTTCGAGACGCTCTTCGACTTCATCGACCCCTGAGTCCCAAATGGTACGGCGATCATCGACCCATATGTAGATACTTCTCGTATATACTCTAGGGGAGGTGAGCGAGATGCCCGATCACGCCAAGGTCTTCAAGAGCGGTGGCAGCCAAGCTGTCAGGCTACCCAAGGAATATCGATTCGAGGGTCAGGATCGTGTCCTGATCTACCGTCAGGGTCGCCGTGTCGTTCTCGAGAGCGAGCAGCCGGCCTGGAGCCAGGACTTCCTCGACCTCGCAGGTTCCTCGAGCGATTTCCCGTATCCTGCCGAGCCACCGGAGGCCGAGCCCGGCCCCGAGCTCGACTGAATGCAGTATCTCCTCGACACCAACGTCTGGGTCGACTACTTCAACGGTCAGTACCCCCGTGTCGTCCGCCGGATTCAGGGAGAGGCTCCTACTGACCTCTATCTGAGCTCCATCGTCCTCGCCGAATTGCGCTATGGCGCGGACAAAAGCCGGAAGAAGGTCGCAAACCACGCCAAGCTCGACATGCTGCAGGGCGAAGTCCAGTGTCTGGACTTCGACCGCCAGGCGGCATCAGCCCTGGGCCGGATCCGGGCCGGATTGGAACGAGAGGGACGGATCATAGGAGCCTACGACATGCTGATCGCGGCCCAGGCGTTGTCGCGCCAACTCGTGTTGGTGACGGACAACGTCGGTGAGTTCAGTCGCGTCGAGGGGCTCGACGTGGAGAACTGGCGCTGACCGCTACTCCATCGACCCGGATATGTCGATCCGTTCGCCGGTCGCCTCGACCTCGACCTCGAGCACCTCGTAGCTCCACTGGCCGGCGCTCTTCTCGGCCACCACGTAGAGGGTGCCTCTGCCCTCGGGGCCCGAGAGGGGCACGGCGATGTTGGCGTCGCCGGTGGGGCCGTTGACGTTGATCGAGCCGGTGACGAACCAGCCGGGCGCAACGGGCGAGCCCAGAACGGCCGTGACCTCGGCGTGGCCGGTGGCCAGGGCCACCGGCTGGGAGTAGGCGTCGGATGCCTTGATGCCGGCGAAGACCGCGAACAGCACGACGAAGATGAAGCACCCGATGGCGGTCGGGAAACCCAGACAGCCGACCGGGATCACCCACCTGCGGTTCGCCTGCCACCAGGTCGGCTCGGTCGGCTCGGTTGGCTCGCCGGCCGGCGTCAACTACTCGACCTCACACATGCAGTGGGCGTACATGCCACGCGGGTCGTTGAGTTGAATCAACGTCTCGGCGGTGGAGCTGATGTAGTCGACAACCAGCTTCTCGAGCTGCGGCCGCACCAGCCGCCTGGTCTCGGGCTTGTACCAGGTGGTGGTCCAGCTCAGCATGTCGACCAGCATCTGGTCCTTGAAGTCGAGCGACTTCTCGACGTATTCCACCCGGTAGTCGTCGCCCAGCTCGGCCATGGTGGCCGCCGACGCGATGGCGTCTTCGAGCCCGCCGAGCTGATCCACCAGGCCGAGCTCGTGGGCGTCGGCGCCGCTCCAGACGCGTCCCTGGCCGATCTCGTCGACCTCCGCGGTGGTCATGTCACGGGCCTCGCCGACGCGCTCGAGGAAGTCCTGGTAGCCCTGTTCGATCATCGTCTGGATGGCCTCACCGACGCGGGGATCGAGCTCGCGGTCGGGGCGCGCGGCGCCTCCCAGCCAGGTGGTGCCGACGCCTTCGACGCGGGTGCCGAGGTGGGTGGCGAGCGGCTTCTGGAAGGTCGGCAGCATGCCGAAGATGCCGATCGAGCCGGTGATGGTGTTGGGGCTGGCCCAGATCTCGTCTGACGCGGTGGAGATCCAGTAGCCGCCGGAGGCCGCGACGGTGGCCATCGACACCACGACCTTCTTGCCGGCCTCGCGGGCGAGCACGAACTCGCGCCGGATGAGCTCCGAGGCGAAGGCGCTGCCTCCCGGGCTGTCGACGCGCAGCACGATCGCCTTGACGTCCTCGTCGTTGCGCGCCTTGCGGATCAGCGCCGCGGTCGAGTCGCCGCCGATGGTGCCGGGCGACTGGCTGCCGTTCAGGATCTGCCCGCGCGCGACGATCACCGCCACGGTGTCGTCGCCCTTGCCCTCGTTCGGGTCGTCGTCGACCGTCTCGAGGTAGGTGCCGTGGCGGATCTGGTGGAAGCTGTGGGTGTCCTCGTCCTCGCCCACCAGCTCGATCAGCCGACCACGCACCAGGTCGCGATCACCGACGAAGTCCACCAGGCCGAGCTGCAGGGCCATCTCGCTGCCCTGTCCGCCGGCCGCCTCCAGGTGCTGGGTGAAGTCCTCGATCGCCTGGCTCAGCTCGTCGGGCGTCAGGTTGCGGGCCGCCGCCACGTCTTCCAGGTAGGAGCCCCACATGTCGCCCAGCCACTCGAGGTTCGACTCCCTGGCCTTGTCGGACATGTCGTTGCGCATGAAGGGCTCGACGGCGGACTTGAACGTGCCGACACGAAAGATGTTCCAGTCGATCTCAGCCCGATCCAGGCCGTCTTTGTGGTAGCGGCGGAACCGGCTGTAGCCGTCCAGAAACACCATACCCATGTGGTGAACGTAGATCTCGTCGGCCGCGGTGGCCAGGAAGTACTGGCTCTTGCCGTAGAAGTCGGCGGTGGCGATCACCGGCTTGCCGCTTTCCTTGAACTTGTCGATCTCGACGCGAAGGTCCTGCAGCTTGCTCAAGCCCCCGCCCAGGCCGCCTCCGCCCATCTGGCTGAGATCGAGCAGGAGGACCTTCACGCGGTCGTCGTCCTTGGCGGCGCGAATGGCGCGAACCAGGTCGCTGTAGAGCGTTTCCGGCTCTTCGTCGCCGGTGAGCTTGCCGACCGCGCGGTCCACGGCGTCGCCGGCGAGCTGCTCGACGATCACGCCACGTGGAGACAGCACCAGCGCCGTCTGCTCCGGCACCTCCGGCCCGTCGTCGGACATCCACCAGGCCACCAGTGCGATGACCAGCGCCAGGAAGATGAGGTTGAGGATGACGCGGCGGGCGGCGTCGATGCTGCGGTAGAGGCTGCCGAAGGCGCTGCCGATCTTCTGAATCCTCGTGCGTTCGTACATGTTGCTTCTCCGAAATGAGTGGCGGGAACCGGCGGGACCGGCGGGATGGAACCTGAATTCTGCGCTTCCTTTGATACTACGCTAACAGACCCCTATTGGTTATCAAGGCCGGTGGTAGACTCCGGCGACTCATGAAAGCCTATCTCGACCTGCTGCGCCACGTGCGCCACCACGGCACGGTGAAGGAGGATCGAACGGGCGTCGGCACGCGCAGCATCTTCGGCCATCAGATGCGCTTCGACCTCGCCGAAGGCTTCCCGGCACTGACCACCAAGCGGCTGCACCTGAAGTCGATCATCCACGAGCTGCTGTGGTTCCTGCGCGGCGAGTCGAACCTCGACTACCTGCACGAGCACGGCATCTCGATCTGGGACGAGTGGGCCGACGAGGACGGCCACCTGGGTCCGGTCTACGGCGTCCAGTGGCGCTCCTGGCCAGCTACCGGCGGCGGCCGGATCGACCAGATCGCGCGCGTCGTGGAGCAGATCCGTACCGAGCCCGACTCGCGGCGCCTGATCGTCAGCGCCTGGAACCCGGCCCAGATCGAAGACATGGCCCTGCCCCCGTGCCACGCGCTGTTCCAGTTCTACGTCGCGGAAGGCCGCCTGTCGTGCCAGCTCTATCAGCGCAGTGCCGACATCTTCCTCGGCCTGCCGTTCAACATCGCCTCGTACTCGCTGCTGACCCTGATGATCGCCCAGGTGACGGACCTGGCGCCCGGCGACTTCGTGCTCAGCCTCGGCGACGTCCACCTGTACCTCAACCACGTGGAGCAGGCGGACCGGCAGCTGGCGCGCGAGCCGAGGCAGCTGCCGGTGATGCACCTCGACCCGGAGGTGCGCTCGGTGTTCGACTTCCGCTGCGAGCACTTCAGGCTCGAGGGCTACAAGCCGCACCGGCGGATCCGGGCGCCGATCGCCGTATGATCTCGCTGATCGTCGCCCGCTCCGAAAACCGGGTCATCGGCCGCGACGGCGACCTGCCCTGGCACCTGCCGGCGGACCTCAAGCGGTTCAAGAGGCTCACCCTGCGCCATACGGTGATCATGGGGCGAAAGACCTTCGAGTCGATCGGGCGGCCGCTGCCCAGACGGCGATCGATCGTGCTCTCCCGCAATCCGGACTACCGGCCAGAGGGGGCCGAGGTCGCCCACGGGCTGGAGCGGGCTCTTCAGCTGGCGGCCGGCGAGACGGAAGTCTTCGTCATCGGCGGTGCCCGGGTGTTCGCCGAGGCGCTGCCACGCGCCGACCGTCTCTACCTCACCCTGGTGCACGCCGAGGTCGAGGGCGACGTGTTCTTCCCCGAGGTCGACGCTGACGATTGGCGGCTTGTCGCTGACGAGCGCCACGAGGCCGACGAGCGCCACGCCTACGCGTTCAGCTTCCTGACCTATACGCGACGAGAAGCGGCTACGAGCTGACGGCGCCGCCGCGGGCCCGCACCTCTTCCGGGCTCATCGCGCGCTTCTCGTAGAACTCGCGGATGATTTGCGGCACGTGAGGGTGCTGGGCGGCGATCGAATCGAGAGTGCGGCGATCGAGCTGCAGGATTTCCACCGGGGTGGCGGCGGTGATCGTGGCGGTGCGCGGATTGCCCGACAGCAGCGAGATCTCGCCGAAGAAAGATCCCTGCTCCAGCAGGCGAACCTCCTTGTTGCGGTTCTCGGCGTTGCGCACGTAGACCCGCACCGAGCCGGTGGCGAGCACGAACAGGCTGTCGCCCGGCTCGCTCTCCGAGACAATGATCTCACCCGGCTCGAAGTTGAGCAGACTCAGGCCACGGATCACCGCCAGCAGCTCCTGCCCCGAGAAGGTGGAGAACAGCGGCGAGGTCTTGACTGTCGGCATCGCGGCGTCGGCCCGTTTCAGCTCCTGATGCTCCGGCTCTTCGCCGGAGTCGATCTGCACCGCCACGGCGCCGATCCGCTGCCAGACGTCGCGGTCGCGGCGCTTGATCAGGCCGGCCAGCTTCTGCTCGATCTCGTCGCGGCCGGGATCGATCCGCTGCATCTTCTTGAGCACGGCGATAGCCTTGGCGTCGAACCCCTCTTCGGCGAACTCGTCGACCATCTGGCCGAGGATCTGCAAGGCGGCGTTGCTCTTGCCGTCGAGCACCAGCACGTCGGCCAGACGCTGGCGCAGGTGAACGTCTTCTGGACGCTCGTTCAGTTGCTGCTGAAGCACCTTGGCCGCCTTGGCATACCTCTTCTTGTTGATCAGGATGCCGACGTCGTCTTCACCGCCGAACCAGCTGAGCATCGTGGTCCTCCTTTCGCGCTTTTCGCGCGACCCCTCCTCCCCGCATATTGTCCACATTTGAGTGCGCAGCGGCAAGGCTGCCGATGGCGCTCAGGGCGGCGGCGACGTACCCCAGCCGGCGAGCTCGAGCCGGGAGGTCCGCCCGGCGGCGTTGTGGCGCACCACGATCAGGCCCTTGCGGTCGCCCCCGGCGGTGGGAGTGAAGCGCAAGCCCACGGTGCAACTCGACCCGGGCGCCACGAAGGGCGCCCCGTCACAGGTGCCGGCGACCACCTCGAAGTCTCGCGGGTGCTCGCCCTCGAGGCGGATCTCCCCCAGGATCAAGCGGCCGGTGCCAAGATTGTGGATGCGCAGCGTCTGAATTACGCCACGTTCGCCGACACGCCGATCCGGGAAGCCGAGACCACCCGGTTCGAACCGGATCTCCGGCACCGGTGGGGCGATGCCCGTGGCTGAGACCGGTACTTCGCGAGGCCGGCGCGCGGCGCTGTGCTCGATCGCCAGGCGAACGCTGCGGGCACCCGCGGCGTCGGGCTCGAAGACCACCACGATCTGGCAGCTCGCCGCAGGTCGTAGAGTGGTGCCGGTGCAGCGATCGACGTCGAGCCAGAAGCCCGAGTCACCGCCACCGGTGAGGCGCAGGCGGGTGACGGTGAGGTCCGCTCGACCGGCGTTGCTCACGGTCAGGCGCCGGCGCGCCGCGGACCCGGTCTCCACTTCTCCGAAGGCGAGCTGGCTCTGATCGACGGACAGGCGCGCCGTCACCCCGAGGCCGTTGAGCGGCACCTGGTGACGGCCACCGTCCGCGCTGTGGCGGATCCGCAGGTCGGTGCGGTGCGGGCCGGCACGCTGAGGCTGAAAGCGGACCTGGACGACGCAATCGGCGCCCGGCACCAGCCGCTGCCCGGCGCAGCCGCTGGCGCTGAAAGAACCCGCGTCGGCGCCCACCATCTCGACCTTCTCGATCGCCAGATCGGCGCTCCCCGAGCTGCTCACCCGCAGCTCGCGGATCGAACCCGAGTTACCCAGGCCGACCTCACCGAAACTCAGGCGCGGCGGCTCGATGGCGGCATGCGCAGCCGTGCCGATGCCGGTGAGCGCCAGTCGGTAGGGCTCCTTGGTAGCGCTCGAATCCAGCAGCAGGGCGGAGCGCGCGTCGCCTTCCGCCGCCGGCAGGAAGCGTACTTCCACCTCGCACTCGGCGCCCGGGCTCAGCTCGCCGCGAGCGCAGCTCGGCACCGACAGCTCGAACGCGCCGCCGGCGGCGACGTCGCCCGGTTGCTCCAGCCGCAGACCCCGGAGGCGCAGCGGGCCGTTGCCGTCGTTGGCCAGCGTCACGCCACGGGCGCTGCTGGTGCGGCCGACCGGCAACCGCCCGAAATCGAGTCGGTCGGTGTCGAGGCGCAAAACCGGCCGGCGCGCCACCGCGAAACCAGACAGAGACGCGGTCACGGGATCGGCGGTGGCGTCGCTCTCGATACGCACCGAGGCGTCACGTTGGCCCGCTTCCTTCGGCGCGAAGACATAGCGAGCACTGCACCGATCGCCCGGGGCGAGGCTCTTGGCGCTGCAACCGTCGGCAACCAGCCGGAAATCTCCCGTCGCGCCGACGATCTCGAGCCGCCCCAGCCGCACCGGCGCCGTGCCTCGATTGTCCAGACGCAGGCTCACGGGCTGGCTGGAAGTCCCAACCGTCTGCCGCCGGAAGTCGAGCGTTCGTGGCTCGATCGCCAGCTCGGGCGCCACCCCGACACCGTAGAGCGGCACGGTGCTCGGGCTACCCAGGGCGTTGCCCGCGAGCCGGATCTGGGCGCGCCGAACGCCGAGCGCCGAAGGCGCGAAGGCCAAGCGGACCTCGCACTCTGCCTGCGGTGCCACCTCCCCCGTCGCGCAGCCGTCCGCAACCACACGGAAGTCTTCCGCGGCCTCACCCGGGTTTGGCGTCTCGCTCGAGACCACCACGGCATTGATCCGGAGATCGCTCTCGCCCTGGTTCGAGACCCGCAGTGTCAGCTCCCGGCCAGCAGCACCCCGGCGAACGTCGCCGAAATCGAGCAAATCAGTCGACAGGACGGCGATCGGTGGCCCCGAGTGCAGGAAGTACCCCACCAGCGCACCGAGCGGGAAGGCCAGCGCCAGGACCAACCACAGCCAGCCACCACGACGGCGGCGCGGTCCGCGGCTCGCGGGCGGCGGTTCGCTCTCTGCGGGGCCGCGGATCATCGGCTCGAGCGGGGCGGGGTCGGGCGCACCTCCACCGAGCGGCAGATCGAGGAGGTTGCGCTCGGGGCTGGTGTCCCCGATCGGCGGCCTTGTTCGTTTGGAGGGCATGAGTCGTCAAACACCTTCAGATCGGAACCCGCGCCCGAAACAGAGTGGCGGTGCCCGCCACCCGATAGGACGCAACGCGCCCCGCGACCAGGAAAGAGTCGCCGCGCGCGAAAGTGAGCTCCGAATCCTGGGCGGTAGCGGTGCCCGCTCCCGCGGTGCAGAGCAGGATCTCGACACCGCGCTCGCCCTCGGCCTCGACGGCGGTCCCCACCGTCACCTCGAGCCGGTCCAGTGCGAACTCCTCGGCCATGCTCTCGATCCGGCACGCACCGCCTCGGGCGCCTGAAGACAGCAGACGGGGCGGCCGCGGCTCGAAACGCAGAATCTCGACCAGCTCCCCGACATCGACGTGCTTGCTCGTCAAGCCGCCGCGTACGACGTTGTCGGAATTGGCCATCAGCTCGATGCCGAGCCCCGAGACGTAGGAATGCAGCACGCCAGGGCCCGTGAAGATCGCCTGCCCAGCACGCAGCTCGACGAAATGCAGAAAGAGCGGCGCCAGCACGCCCCGGTCGGCGGCGAACTGCCGCTCCAACTCCAGGACGCATGCACAACCGGCGTCCCCCGCGGCGCGGGCCTCGGCCCGACTCAGGGCCACCGACAACAGATGCCGCCAGCGCTCTTCCTCGAGCGACATGTAGGCGGTGAAGAATCCCTTCAGATCCGCCGCCGCAAGCGCCTCACACAGCTCCGGCGCGATGGAGCACAGATCCAGATCCCGCAGGCGCGCCAGGATCTCGGCTGCCGGCTGGAAGCCGCGCAGCATACGAAATGGAGTGAGGGCGTAGAGAACCTCGGGTTTGTGACGGTCGTCGCGGTAGTTGCGCCGGGCGGCGTCGCGGGGCACACGGAGCGCGTCTTCCCGCCGGCAGCCCATGGCGGCCTGCTCGCGGTCCGGATGCGCCTGGATCGAGAGCGCCCGCTCAGCGGCGAGCACCTTGAACAGAAAGGGCAGCTCCCGGCCGTGACGCTCGACCACCCGCCGGCCCAGCAGCTCTTCCGGCCGCTCGGCGACGACGTCGGCCAGCGACCGCCAGATCCCCTCGACCCGGATCGACGACGGCGCCCTCGGATGCGCCCCCATCCACAGCTCCGCCTGCGGCTCTTCGGCGGGAACGGGGCGCCCGAGCAGCTCGGCAAGCGCCGAACGCGAGCCCCAGGAATAGGCCTGGATCTGATTGCGCAGGGGGTGGATGGTGAGCATCGGCGTCTTGTCTCCGGCGGCCGGGTCACCGCCGCGAGGCATCTAACCACGTCTTGACGGCAGTGACCAGGACGACGATCGCGCCCCCAGCCGATGACCAGGCGCCAGGCACCTCGCCGTGCACCCACCAGGCCCAGAGTGGGGTGACGACCGGATCGATGAGCAGCAGCAACGCCACTTCGAAGGCGCTCACCACCCGCACCGCGTGAGTCAGCAGGACATAGGCGATGGAGATCTGAAACACCCCGAGGTAGACCACCAGCAGCCAGTCGGACGGCGCCACCGCCGCCACCGGCAGCGCCATCGGCAGGCCGATCAGGAACGCGAAGACGTTGCCCGCGACCACCGCCACCGAGGCGTGCGACCCCGAATCGCCGGAGCGGCCGATCCAGCGCAAGCCCATCACCGTCAACGCCCAGCTGAAGCCGGCCAGGGCGCCCAGCAGGTTGCCGCGGGCCGGATCCGGGGCGGTCTCGGTCGGCGCCTCGTGACCGACGAAAAACAGGGCCATGCCGGCCGCCATCCCCACCATCAGGAACAAATCGCGTCGACGGGTCCGCTCGCCCAGCAGCACCGGCGCCAGCAGCAGGATGTAGAGCGGCGCCGTCGACTGCAGGAAGATGGAGTTGGCCGCGGTCGTCGCCTTGTTGGCCAGAGCGTAGAAGGTGAGGGTCGCGGCGTAGGCCAGGCCGACCAGGACGACCCGGCGATCCCAGCGCCGGCGCGCCTGCGGCAGGATCAGCCACATGACGACCGCCGCCACGCCGCAGCGGAAGCTGGCGATCTGCCAGCTGGTCAGCGCGCAGCTCTTGATCGCCACGCCGCCGGTGGAAAACAGCAGCGCCGCGACCACGACCTGCAGACGGGGAAACACATGCGTGGCGGACATGCTCGTATCGCGGCCGGGCGGGCGTATCAGGCCGGCACGGGTCGGGCCGGCGCAGGGGGGGCTGGCACCGTGACGGTGAACCGCGCGCCGCCGCCCGGCGCCTCGTCGTAGCTCACCTCACCGCTCTGGGCTCGGGCCAGCTCCCGCACCAGCACCAGCCCGAGCCCCAGGCCCTCGGGTGCGTCGGGATGGTGCCCGCGGGCAAAGGGCCGAAAGAGCCGCCTGCGCAGCTCCCGAGGTACGCCGTTGCCGTTGTCGGACACCGACAGCGCGGCGCCGTCCGGCGTCGATGCGAGCTGGACAAGGATCCGGCGCTCGTCCACTTCGCGGGTGTACTTCTCGGCATTGTCGAGCAGGTTCTGCAGGATGTGGGTCACGGCATCACGGTCGAAGGTGACTGGGCACAGGTCTTCGGCCATCTGCAGCTCGACCGCCGCGCCGCTCTCCTCGAGCGCTGGCCGTTGACGCTCGACCGCCGCCCTCACCACCTCTCCGAGGTCCCCGGTGACAGGTGAGAGCGCCACCGACTCGCGCTCCAGGCGTGTGAAGCTGAGCACGTTGGTCACCACCCGCCCGAGCCGCTCCGCCTCGCCCGCCATGCGACGCGCGTAGTCCGCAGCACGGCCCGGGTCGCCGAGCCCCTCCACCAGCATCTCCCCATACAGGCGAAGCCCGGCCAGAGGCGTGCGGAGCTCATGGGCGGCCGAGGCCGCGAACCGGGCTCGCTGTTGCCCCAGCCGCTCGGCCTGGAACAGCATGCTGACCAGCAGCAGGCCGGCCAGCGCCGCCGCGCCTGTACCGAGCAGGAAGACACTCAGGAACCGGCCCCGGTCGCTCGCTGCCTGGCTCGCGGTCTCGCGCAGGCTGTCGGAGATGTCGAGCGCCACCTCCCAGGGCGTGCCGTCGACGGCGATCCTGACCTCACCGGGCGGCGGCGCTCGGCGAGAGCGACCCGCGGGCTGGAAGCGGGCGGGCACCGACGAGCTCCCCAGGTACTGGGCCACGGTATCGGGCGAGATCACGAAACCCTGGGTCCAGATGCCGGCCGGCGTCTCCAGCCCGCGCAGCGCCACCAGGCCGGGCTGACCGCCCACCGGCAGGGTGTACCAGACCAACGGGCCGACACGGATCTCGATCTTGCCCTCGTCCTTGCCGTCTTCGAGAGCCGGGCCGAGGCTCTTCTGGCCGTACTTGAGGTCGGCGTACAAGGCGTTGGCGCTCAGGTGCTGGTGCCACGCCATGGCATCGAGGATCTCGACCATCGCACTGCGGCCGTTCGCCGCCACCGTGCCGTTGCCCGCGACCCCGGAGCGCGGACGGTAGGTCAGAGCCGAGGCGGCGGACTCCAGCGTGCAGAAGAAGGTTATGTCCTTGAGCTCGCCGAACAGGTCGCACTGCGAGCCCTGGCTGGAGTGCAGGCCGAGCTCGGGAAACTCGTCGTTGAGGGTCGGCAGAGTCAGGATGCCGGCGTCGTCGACTTGGAAGTGAGCTTCGATCAGCGGATCCGTCGGCCCCTGCGCCAGCGGCGAGGGCAACACCGAGATGCCCTCGGCGGCGCCCTTGGGGTCGTGGTAGAGGTTCTGGTAGTGGTAGAAGGCGCGGTCCGACTCGGCCTCGCGCAGCACCTCGAGCCGGGTGGCCAGGCGCTCGGCGAGGATCACGCCCTTCTTGTAGGCGTGGGTGGTCACGGCCTCTTCCTCGAGCCGCGCGCGCTTCTCCACGCCGCGGCTGCCGGCAAAGAACCACGCTCCGCACGGCACCGCGACGGCAACCACGGTGAGCAGCAGCGCGGTGGCGGTGCGGTGGAACCGCGGCTTCAGTCCTCGGCGTCCTCTGCCCACGCGTAGCCCACCCCGGTGACGGTGACGATGATGCGCGGATTCGCGGGATCGCTCTCGATCTTCTGGCGCAGCTTGGCGATGGTCATGTCGACGGTGCGGGTCTGCAGCGTGCCGACCGTGCCCCAGACCTGCTCCAGCAGCTCGCCGCGCGTGACCCCGCGCTTTCGATGCCGGTGGAGCCAGCGCAGAATGCCGACCTCGCGGGCTGTCAACGACACCTCGTCGCCGTCGCGCCGCGCCAGGCAGCGCCCGAGGTCGAAGGCGCAGCCGTCGGCCTCGATCACCTCGGGCTCGGCGGGCGCCGCCTTTGCACGACGCCCCAGGGCGTCGACGCGAGCCAGAAGCTCGCGTGCCCCGAACGGCTTGGTGACGTAGTCGTCGGCTCCCGCGCGTAGGCCCTTGACCTTCTCTTCCTCAGCGCCGCGGGCGGTGAGCATCAGAATCGGCAGCGTCGGCCGCACGGTTCGCAGCCGCCTGCAGACCTCGATGCCGTCGAGCCTGGGCAACATGAGGTCGAGGAGCACCAGGTCGTAGCTCTGCTCACGGCCCTGCCGGGCGCCGGAGGCACCGTCGGCCACCGCGTCGACCTCGTGACCGGCCCCCGCGAGGAGATCGGTCAGGCCGTCGCGCAGCATCGGATCGTCTTCCACCACCAGGATTTTCATCAACGAGCTCCGGCAAGCCGTCCATCGAGGTTCCGCCCCGAGAGCAGCTTAGCGGACTGGCGCGTCGGCGAAAAGTAAAGGTGCTGTAAATGCGGCCGGCCGCTGGGACCGACGGCCGTTTCCCTACGGCAAGGCCACGACCAGCGGCTTGATGGGAAACCGGTTCGCCAGGTTGTTGACCCGGAAGGTGACTTCTCCGGCGATGAAGACCTTGTCACCGTCATTGTCGATCACCCGCACCTGTACCTGGTGCTCGCCGTCGCTGAGCTGGTTGGTGTCGAAGTTCGACAGGCGCCAGACCGGCGCTTCGGTGTCCTGGAAGCCAGGATACTCGGCGGCAACCAGCGGCCGCGTGCCCAGCCCAGGCCCGTAAAGCGTGCCGTCGATCTTCGAACCGTTGACGTAGACCTCGACCTCGTCGACGCCCTCGCCGTCGAGCGCCCAGCCCTGGAAAGTCAGCAGGCCCGAGTACACCCGACCGTCGAGCGGCGATTCGATTCGCCCGAAGGACGGCTCGCTGACGAACTCCGCGCACAGGAAATTGAGCCGTACGTCGTCGATGTCCTCGAAGTGGTTCGAAATGTCGCCGGAGCGGGCGGTCAGGGTGTTGGCGCCGATCGTGACCAGGTCGTTGACGATCATGCCGCCGACGTCGAGGACAAAGCGGAAGCCGGCGCTCGGCGAGTCGAGCACGTCCGGGAACCGGCCCTCGAGGTCGAGGCGCGGCAGGCCGTAGCAATTGCTCAAACCGCCCTGGCTGGAATCGAAGACACACGAGGTCCGGCTGTTGCCGACGATCGCGCCGTTGGTCTCGAGCTCGACCCAGGCGACGCCCTCGTCCTCCTGGGTGAGACCGGTGTCGAGCGAGTAGCCGGAAACCACCGTGTACCGGATCCGGTCTTCCTCACTGCAGGTGAAGGCGCCCAGCGAGCAGCGGGCGTCGTCGCAGTCGATCGGGTTGGGGCCACCGCCGCCGCCGCAACAGAAATCGCTCAGGAGTCCCAGTTCCTGGCTGTTGCAGTCGGACGGGCAGGTGAGGCAATTCTCCTTCAAGCCCACCTCGCAAACACCGTTGCCGCAGGCGGCGCGTTGGCAAGTGCCGAAGACGTCCTCGTTGCGGCCGGGCCGCTCGATCTCACCGAACGGCGGCAGGATGAAGGGGTCGTTGGTGAATCCGATGTCGTGGGCGTTGTCCAGGTCGAAGACGGTTCCACCGAAGGTCTCGGCCCGGGCCGAGATGAGGTGATTGCCGTTCGCCCAGCGGGTGGAATTGAGATTGTGGGTCCAACCGGGGTTATTCGAATCCGGAAAGCCCGGGAAGGTCAGCGCCACGTCCGGCCGGGGGGCGCCGTAGGTGGTCTGCGCCACGATGACGCCGTCGACCAGCAGGAGCACCCGCTTGATGCCCGTCTCGGCGATCGCCCAGCCGATCATGCCGATCACACCCGAGCCCGCGTTGCAGAGCGTGCCGGGTCCGTCGCAATCCCCGCCCGCGCCGTCGAACCTGCCGAAAACCTGTTCCCCGAAAACCGGGGCGGTCCCGAGCAGCACCAACATTCCGAGACTGACGATCACGCGTCGCATCGCTTTCTCCTGTCGTCCTGGTTTCATCGATTCCGCCCCTTCAGGCAGGCCGGGCTCCGTGCGAGCACCGTTCTTGCCTTCCTTTGTTTTGCCTGCCTTGATGCCTAGATAGCTCCAGGATTTCAAGTATTACCTAAACTATTCGGCTTAGTCTATCTGCGAGTCGGGCGAGCGTCAAATGTGACGCGGTCGACGTTGGTTTTCAATCCACCGCGGTGCCGGAAAGGCCGGCGAGGTAGCACTCGACGAGGTCGCCCAGGCGTCCAAGATCATAGCCTCCCTCGAGCAACGAGACGCTGCGCCCGCCGCACAGCTCGGAGGCCGCCGCCGCCAGCATCTGGCCGATGCGCTCGAACCCCGACTCCGTGACCCGCATGCCGCCCAGCGGATCGTCGCGCCAGGCGTCGAAACCGGCCGAGATCAACAGCATCCGTGGAGCGAACTCGCGCAGCGCGGGTAACACCTGCTGATCCATGGCCCGGAAGTAGACGTCGTCGCCGGCGCCGGCCGCCAGCGGTACGTTCAGCGTCGCGCCGCGTCCGTCGCCGAAGCCGACCTCCTCGGCGGCGCCGGTTCCCGGATAGAACGGATGCTGGTGGAGGCTGACGAAGAGCACGTCGCCCCGGTCCTCGTACAGGTGCTGGGTGCCGTTGCCGTGGTGGACGTCGAAGTCGACGATCGCCACGCGCTCGAGCCCATGGTGGCGAATCAGGTGCTCGGCGGCGACCGCGACATTGCCGAAGAAGCAGAAACCCATGGCCGTGGCGCGCTCGGCGTGGTGCCCAGGAGGCCGCACCGCCGCGAACGCCGCGCGGTCTTTCGCGGCCCGGTCTGTCGCGGCTCGACCTGTCGCGGCCCGGCCGGCATCGGCGACCGCCCAGTCGGCCGCCCGCAGGGCGCACTCGGCCGCCGCCCAGGCCGCCCGCCAGGTACCGGCGGAGAGCGGATTGTCGGCGGAGTCGATCAGCCCATCGCCGCGCTGGACCGCCGCGCGCAGCCGCTCGACGTAACGTTCGTCGTGCAGCGCCAGGACCGCGGATCGGGCCCCGTCACTCGGCTCGCCCGCGTGCGCCGGCTCCGGCTCGATCTCCCGCCCGGCGGCGCGCAGACGCTCGATCACGCCGGAGAGCCGCTCGGGGCGTTCGGGATATCCGGGCGGAGCTCGGTGCTCGAGGCACCGGGAATCTGTGAAGACGCGCAGCATCGAGGTGATGGTAGGCGAGGCGGGCCACTGGCTCAAGTGGGCGCCGACACCGGCACATGGTGCCTGCGCGGCACCTCGATGCCCTCGCGCGCCAGGTGGCGCCGCAGCCGGTAGACCAGGCCGTCGATCTGGCTGGGGCTGAGGCCGCCCTCGAGCCGCCGGGCGATGTCGCGACTCGGCCAACCTTCTAGTAGCGCCAGGCCCAGCGCCCGCAGCTTCAACACCACACGGTCGCCCTGCGCCACCTCGACGCAACGCTGAAAGAAGATCCGCCGGCGCTCTTTCCTCAGCAGCTGAGCTTCGGGAGTCTGAAGCTCGAAGCTCTTTTGCCGTTCGATGACCGCCGCGTTGCTGCTCTCGGGTTCCGCGCGGCGCTTGCGCGCCCGGAGCGAACGCCGCCGATCGACGATGAGACTCTGGCTCACCCGAGCGAGATACCGCCAGAGCTCGCCCTCCGAGCGGCCGCGAAAGCGCCCGTGCCGGGAGGACAACAAGCGGCAGTACAGTTCCTGGACCAGTTCCTCCATGTCCGCCCGCCGCGGCGCGAATCCGCACCTCTTGGCCGAGAATCGGATCGCCTTGCGCAGCCGCCAGCCGTGACGGCCGACGAATTCTCGCCAGTCGTCGGCGGCGTTTCCAGCCAGACACCGATGCAACAGCTCACACGCTGGGTACACACTCATCCTGTTCCTCTCCTCGTGAGGAAAGGAAGGACGGCGCTATCGGAGATCGGGAACTTCGGCCAGAAGGGGGCGAGGAGAGTCCTGCCCGGGAGGGACCTCTACCCTAACATGGAGCGCTCTAGAATTCGATGCCGGAGCGTTCGAGCAGCGCCGCGCAGGACCTGTCGGCCTCACGCCGGATCGTATCCAGATCGAGATGGCCGAGGCGGCCGTCCTCGACCAGTTGCTCGCCGTCGACGAAAACGTGGCGCACGTGAGCCCGCGAGGCGCTGAATGCCACCAGGTCGTGGAGGTCGGCCTGCGGCGACGCCCACAACTCGGGGCGCTCGGCGGCCAGCACCACGAGATCCGCCCGCTTGCCGACCTCGACGGTACCGATCTGCCGGGCGAGCCCCAGCGCCGCGGCTCCCTCACGCGTGGCCAGACTCAGGGCGTCGTGGCCAGAAAACGAGGCCGGGCCATGCCGAACCATCTGCAGCAGTGCCGCCAGACGCAGCTCGTCGAAGGCGTCGAGCCGGTTGCTGCATCCCGCGCCGTCGCAGCCCAGGCCCACCGGGATGCCCGCGCCGCGCAGGCCGACGACGTCGGCGGTACCAGAGCCCAGCTTGAGGTTGGCGCTCGGACAGTGGACGACGGAAAAGCGTGCCTGCTCGAGCCGCGGGTAATGACGCTCCTCGAGCCACACACCGTGGGCGATCCGCAGATCCGTGTCCAGGATGCCCTGATCGTCGAAGTACTCGATCTCGTCGCGACCCTGCTTGACGGTACGTACCAGCTCGGTCTCGGCTTTCTGCTCCAGCGCGTGGGTGTGCACCGGCCAGGAGTGCCGACGCGCGAGGTCCAGCACGCCACGCCACAGATCGTCCGAGCAGGAGAGGATGAACCGGGGATTGAGCGCGTAGCGCAGACGGCCGCCGTTCGAGCCGTCGAACTCCTCGCCCAGATTCTCGGTATCGGCCAGAGTCGTGTCGGTGTCTTCCGCGAGCCCGGCAGGCAGGCCGTCGCCGGCGTCCATCAGGCACTTGCCACCCAGGCCGCGCAACCTGGAATCGACCAGCGCTTTGAGATAGCCCCGCGCTCCGGGACCGATACCGATGTCCTGAATGGTGGTGGTGCCGCCGAGCAGGCACTCGGCCGCTCCGAGCAGTGTGCACCAATAGGCGCTCTCGTCGTCGTGAGCTGCCTCGAGCGGCCAGATCCGCTCACGGAGCCAGTCGAGCAGCGGCCGACTCTCCGCCAGACCACGGAAGAAGGTCTGTCCGAGGTGCAAATGCCCCTGCACCAGACCCGGCAGCACCAGCTGGCCCTGCACGTCGATCAGGCGCGTGCCGGGCATGACGGTCAACGCCCTGCCGACAGCGGCCACCGATCCGCCGTCGAGCAACACCTCGGCCTCGCGGATGACCGGCGAGGAGCCCGCGCCCTCCCGCGACCCGGCCATCGTAAGCACGTGCCCCCCGTAGAGGAGGACCGGTCGAGAGCGCGGAATCTTGGATGCGCCGCCGGGTAGGTCATCCGTCCCGGAACGTCGCGAGTGATTCATCCTCTTGGAGCTTCTGGGGCGGCTCGCCCGGCGCGAGAGGAGCCCACGACCTAACGCAGCTTCTCTTCGACGTACTCGACGTGCTGGCGGATCTTGGGATCGTACTTCTTCAGCCGAAGCTTCTCGGTCGAGAGCTTCTTGTTCTTGGTCGTGGTGTAGAAGTGACCGGTCCCGGCCGTGGAAACGAGCTTGATTTTTTCGCGCATGATGGACTCCGAAACAGGCAGGTCGCCGCGCAGACTCGAGGCGGCTGGCACGGGCTCTATGGATCGATACGTCGGTGGGTGGCTTTGAAATGGCGGGGCCGACGGGACTCGAACCCGCGACCTCCGGCGTGACAGGCCGGCGTTCTAACCAGCTGAACTACGGCCCCGCATGGTCCGTATTCTCCAGGCTTCCGATGGTCAGGGGCCACGATCTGGTGGGAGGTGTGGGATTTGAACCCGCGACCCCCTGCGTGTAAGGCAGGTGCTCTACCACTGAGCTAACCCCCCTTCGGACGCCGGAGGCGCACATCTTAGGGAAGGCACCCTCGGAAGTCAACGGTCCGTTTTGCAGCGACCCGGCGTTCCCTTCCGAGCGCCGGGAGCGGGTCGCACTCCCCGAAGGCGGCCAAATCGGTCAGCTGCCGCGTTCGTCACAGAGGAATGCCAATTCACTAAATTGTGAATATAGAGAAGTTTGTACAAGAGCGCCAATCAAGTGAGCACTGTGACAGCCAATCAAAGTACCTTATTCAAGTAACTGCCAACATGCCCCCCATACTATCTTCAAAGTGAGAGCACGGTCCTGATCATGGCACCGGGCATCGATGATCTGGGCCAAGGTCTCCAACCGGAGACACACCGTCGGCGGTTTCGAAATCGCCGGAAAACCAGGGGAGGCCCGAGTCCTCTCGCCAGCAATGGAGGAAGTCCCATGGAAGGCACGAAGAACCAACCCAGCAACCGAAAGATGACCAAAGTCTTCAAGGCCCTGGCGGACGGCACCCGCCAGGAGATCCTGTCACTGCTCGAAGAGCACTCGTATGCCGTCGGCGAGATCGTCGCCAAGTTCGACCTCTCGCAGCCGACCATCTCGCGGCACCTGTCGGTGCTCAAGGAAGCGGATCTGGTAATCGACCAGCGGCGCGGGCAGAATGTCATCTACCGGCTGAACGACAGCGCGCTGGCGGCGTCGATGCGGCAGTTCTTCGGTCAGTTCCGCAGCTGCCAGGAAGTCCTCCGCTAAGAAACCCGTAGCCCTCGCCTGCGGCGCAGATTCTTGGCCTTGCCCCGTCCCGGAGTCGATCCCGGCTCCGGGATATTGCGTCTCCGCTTTCCGAGAGATAGGCTGTCTTTTCGAGGGGGCGTTGGTGCCCCTCCGCAGAAATTTGGCTGGCGGTGTAGCTCAGCTGGTTAGAGCGAGCGACTCATAATCGCTAGGTCAGGGGTTCAAGTCCCTTCACCGCTACCATCCAAGCCCCGAAGAGGCCCCGTGGCCGGCCCGAGACGTTCCCAGCCCCGCACCCTGCTCCAAACCCTGCAACGCTTCTTCGCCCGGCGGACGAGCACCGGCGATCTGGTGCTGGTGGCCTTCTCGGGCGGCCCCGATTCCACCGCCCTGCTGTGGGGCCTCGGGCAAGTCGCCGGGGACCTTGGGATCGAGCTGCACGCGGCACACCTCGATCACCGCCTGGACCCCGACTCCGGCCGCCGTGCCAACGCCGCCTGCAAACTGGCTGATGAAATCGGGGTGCCGTTGACCCTGGAGAGGCTCGATCCCGATTCCGAGCCCGGCGACGAGGGCGTCGAGGCCTTCGCCCGCGACCGGCGCTATGAGTTCCTGGACGGGCTGGCCGATCGGCTGGGAGCGCGGTTCGTTGCTACCGCTCATCACGCCGACGATCAGGCCGAAACCGTGCTTCTGCGCATGCTCTACGGCAGCGGGCTGGACGGCCTCGGGGCGATGCGCGAGGTCCGAGGCCGGCTGGTCAGGCCGCTGCTCGGAGCGAGCCGCGGCGAGATCCGACACGCGCTCGACGGCTCGGGCCTGGAGCCGGTGACGGATCCGACCAACCTCGTCCTCAGCACTCCCCGCAACGCGATCCGCGAACGGCTTCTGCCCCACCTCGAGTCCGCCGAGCCGGGGACCGCCGCGCGCCTGGTGCGCCTGGCGACGGCCGCGCGCGGTGCCCGTCGCGCCATCGAGCGCCGCCTCCTTCCGGTGTTGAGCCTGCGCCGCGAGGCTGCCGTACCGGGATGTTCCGGCGCCGCCCTCGACCGGCGCGCACTGCAGGCGCTGCCAGCGCCTCTGGTGCCGGCAGCGCTGGGGTTGCTCCATGCTCAGGCCGGCGCCCGATACCCGGCAAGCGCGGCGGCGCGCTCCGATCTGCTGCGTCAGCTTCACGCGGGCGGCGCGCTGGGCTGCGATTGCGGCCGAGGCTGGCGCTGGGAAGGGAACGAAAGCACGCTGCGGCTGGTGAAGAGCGCATCCTCTCCTGGCGAATTCGCGTATACTCTGAAGGTACCGGGGTCGGTAGAGGTTCCGGAGCTCGGCTTCGGGATCCGCCTGACGCGCGGAAAAGCAGCCCGCTGGATGTTCCGTGGGCACCCTGATCGTGCCGGCTTGGCGAATATCGATCCCAAAAAGCACGTATTGGTGCGGAACCGCCGCCCCGGCGACCGCATCAAACCTCTGGGGGGCGGCTGGCGGCGCCTCAAAGACCTCTTGATCGACCGCCGGGTGCCGAGGCACGAGCGGGACCGCAAACCGCTTCTCGTGATCGATGGCGAGATCGCCTGGGTACCGGGAGTCACGATCGGTGAGCGTTTTCGCCTCCGCGACCAGGACACCGTCTGGATCGCGGAAATCGAGCGCCGCGGGTCCAGCGAAGAGAATCCGCCGCCGTCGGCCAGCGACCGCGGCTCGAAAGAAAGGTAGCAGGCCTTGAATTCCACGTTCCGATCCCTGTTGTTCTGGATCATCATCTTTGGCGTCGTGGTGCTGCTGTGGCACACAATTCAGACCGGAACCAGCGAGACCCAGGAGCTGTCCTTCAGCGAGTTTCTGGCCAACGTCGAGGACGGTCAGGTGGAAAGTGTGACGATGAAGGAGGGCGAGATCCTCGGGCGCTACAAGAGCAGCCAGAAGCCCGAAAAGGACTTCGACTTCCGCACGCTACACCCTGAATACCCGGATCTCGCGCCCAAGCTCTACGAAGCCGAAATCAAGATCACCGCCGAGAAACCCAAGGAGAGCCCGGCGCTGGCGATCTTCCTCACCTGGGGCCCGGTGCTCCTGATCGTCGGCCTGTGGATCTTCTTCATGCGCCAGTTCCAGGCCGGCGGCAACAAAGCCCTGTCGTTCGGCAAGAGCAAGGCCAAGCTGCTCAACACCGGCGGCAAGAAGGTCACCTTCGACGACGTCGCCGGCATCGAGGAAGCCAAGGCAGAGCTGGCCGAGGTGGTGGAGTTCCTGAAGGAGCCGCAGAAGTTCCAGAAGCTCGGCGGCCGGATCCCCAAGGGCGTGCTGCTGATGGGTGCGCCCGGAACCGGCAAGACGCTGCTCGCCCGCGCCATCGCCGGTGAGGCCAGCGTGCCCTTCTTCTCGATCTCGGGCTCCGACTTCGTCGAGATGTTCGTCGGCGTCGGCGCCAGCCGAGTGCGGGACCTGTTCGACCAGGGCAAGAAGAACGCCCCCTGCATCATCTTCATCGACGAGATCGACGCCGTGGGCCGCCATCGCGGCGCCGGCCTCGGCGGCGGCCACGACGAGCGCGAGCAGACGCTCAACCAACTGCTGGTCGAGATGGACGGCTTCGAGACCAACGAGGGCGTCATCCTGATCGCCGCCACCAACCGTCCAGACGTGCTAGACCCTGCGTTGCAGCGCCCGGGCCGATTCGATCGCTCGATCGTGGTCGACCGCCCCGACATCAAGGGCCGGCTCGGCATCCTGCGTGTGCACACCAAGAACGTGCCGCTTTCGGGCGATGTCGACCTCCCGGTGCTGGCCCGCGGCACCCCGGGCTTCGCCGGTGCCGATCTCGCCAACATGGTCAACGAGGCGGCGCTGATCGCCGCTCGGCGGGACAAGAAGCAGGTCGAGATGGAGGACTTCGAGTACGCCAAGGACAAGGTGGTCATGGGGGTCGAGCGCAAGACTCTGGTGATGACCGACGAAGAGAAGGAGAACACCGCCTTCCACGAGGCCGGGCACGCCCTGGTTTCGGCCTTCGTGCCGACTTGCGATCCGCTGCACAAAGTCACCATCATCCCGCGCGGCCGGGCCCTGGGTCTCACCATGCAGCTGCCGGTGGACGACCGCCTGACCCTCAGGCAGGCCTGGCTCGAGGGCCAGGTCGCGATGCTGATGGGCGGCCGGGTGGCGGAGGAGCTTAGCCAGGGCGACGTCACCAACGGTGCCGGCAACGACATCATGCGCGCCACCCAGCTGGCCCGCCAGATGGTCTGCGACTGGGGCATGTCCCGGCTCGGCCCGCTGTCTCTCGGCCACAAAGACGAGCCGGTATTCCTGGGCCGCGACTACGTACAGCGCTCCGACTACAGCGAAGACACGGCGGTCCGGATCGACCAGGAGGTCGACCGGATCGTCAGCGAGGGGCTCGAGAAGGCACGCAATATTCTGAGCGAGCACCGCAAAGTGCTCGACGCTCTGGCCCACGAGTTGCTCGACCGTGAATCGCTCGACGGCTACGAGATCTACGAGCTGATCGAGGAGATGACCGGCCAGGACGTGATGCCGCCGTCACTCAAGGGCAAGGGCCCCGGCTCCGAGCCCGAGGCCGGCGGGCACGGCCCGAGCCCGCCGGCCGTGACCGCCGAGGAAGAGGAACCAGAACCACCCCTGACCGGCGACTCCCTGCCATCGCCGGCCACGCCCTGACCGGCAACCGATCCCGAGGCGGCGCGACGATGGCGCCCGACTCCTGGACTTTTCCGCTCCCTCGCGGGCGCACCCTCGACCTCGACCGGCGGCCGAGGGTGATGGGGGTGCTCAACATCACACCGGACTCGTTCTCCGACGGCGGCCGCTGGCTCGAGCCCGAGCGGGCGGTGGAGCACGCGCTGCGGATGGCGGCTGAAGGCGCCGACCTGCTCGACCTGGGCGCCGAGTCCACCCGGCCCGGCGGCGGCGTCTACGGCGACGGCGCACCGGACGTCTCGGCGGCCGAGGAGCTCGACCGTCTGCTGCCGGTGCTCGAGAGCCTGCGCCGCGAGATCGACCTGCCGATCTCGATCGACACCCGCAAAGGTGCGGTGGCGCGGCCGGCGCTCGAGGCCGGCGGCGACTTGATCAACGACGTCGGCGGGCTCGCCGATCTGGAGCTGGTGGCGGCGGTCGCCGACGCCGACTGCCCGGTAGTCGCCATGCACAGCCGTGGCGAGCTGCGGTCGATGCAGCGCGGAATTCGTTTCGACGACGTGAGCGGCGAGGTCACTCACGAGCTGTCTCAGTCCGGACGGCGGGCGGCAGAGGCCGGGGTGTCCGAGGACCAGCTGATCTACGATCCCGGTATCGGGTTCGGCAAGACCGCGGCCCAGAACCTTGCGCTGCTGCGTGAGCTCGACGGACTACGTGCACTGAAGCGGCCAATCCTGTTGGGCGCCAGCCGCAAGAGCTTCATCTCCGCCGTGCGCGAGGCGCCGCCCCACGAGCGACTCGGCGGCAGCCTCGCCGCCGCGGCCTGGGCGGCGCAGCTCGGCGTGTCGATCTTGCGTGTGCACGACGTGGCAGAGACGGTGCAGTTCCTGAGCGTGTGGAATGCGATAGATTCAGCATCGTCGACGCGCGGCTGATCCACACATCTTCGACCCACCTCTCCCATGGACTTCTCGCTTCAAGCCCTCGAGCAGCTGCTGCAGCCGGTCTCAAGCTGGGAAGACGTCCTGGACGTCCTCCTGGTCACCGTGGTGCTCTACAACCTGCTGCTGCTGATCCGCGGCACCCGCGCGGTGCAGGTGCTGATCGGCGTGCTTGTGCTGGTGCTGCTGCATTCGATCGCCGAGGCGGTTGGGCTGCCAGCGCTCGAGAACACGCTGGAGAAGGGGTTCCTGATTCTGCCGCTGGCGCTCATCGTGCTGTTCCAGCACGAGATCCGGCGCGCGCTGGCGACCTTCGGCACGACCTCGTTCTGGAGCTTCGGCAACCGACAGAAGCTCGCCAGCACCTTCCACTCGATCGGTCTCGCCGTCACTTCCCTGGCGGAGCGGCGGATCGGCGCGCTGATCGTGCTCGAGCGACTCGAAGGGCTGCGCAACTACATCGAGAACGGCATCGAGCTCGACGCGGTGGTCTCGGTCGATCTGCTGATCAACCTGTTCACTCCCGACACCCCCACCCACGACGGCGCGGTGATCATCCAGGGCGACCGGATCGCGGCCGCCGCCTGCTTCCTGCCGCTGACCCAGAGCCAGAGACTGTCCGCCGATCTCGGCACCCGCCACCGGGCGGCGCTGGGCATTAGCGACGAGACTGACGCCGTGGCGGTGGTGGTCTCCGAGGAGACGGGCACCATCTCGATCGCCTTCGGCGGCGAGCTCATCCGCGACCTCGAGTCCAAGGACCTGCGCAACCGTCTCCATCAATTCCTGCTCTCGGACGTCCACCCCGGGGAGGTGCCGGCATGAACGGCCGCGTACAGCTGCCCATCTTTCTGCTCGCCTTCGTCATCGCCGTGGCGGTCAAGTTCACCGTGCACGAGGCCGAGCAGATCAGCGAGCGAGTGATCGAAGCGCCGGTCACCTACAACACGCCCGGCGACGACTTCGTCACCTTCAACCTGGTGCCCGCAGTCAAGGTCGGCCTGCGCGGCAAGCAGAGCGAGATCAACCAGCTGACGGCATTCAACGTCGAGGTGGTAGTCGAGGTGCCCGAGGGCCAGGTGGGGCCGGTGGACGTCAACCTGACGCCCGAAGACGTCCGCACCCAGAGAGAATTCGACGTCATTTCCCTGGTGCCCAACCGCTTCACCATCCAGGTGGAGCGCCGGCTCGACACCTCGGTACGCATCGTGGCTCAGCTGATGGGAGAGCCGGCGGCCGGTGCGCGGCACCTCGAGCCGGTCGTGACGCCCAACACGGCGCAGGTCTCCGGACCGGAATCCCACGTCCGGCAGGTGCTCGAGCTGACCGCGCCGGTGCGGCTCGACGGCCACGCCCGCACCTTCACCGACACCGTACGCGTGGTCTCGCAGAACCCGCTGGTGCAGGTGATCGAGCCCACCTTCGTCGAGGTGATGGTGCCGATGGAAGAACCGGAGCTGTCGGTCACGTTCGAAGGCCTGAGCCAGGAGAGCGACGGCGAGTGAGCGACGAGCGCTCCGAGCTCTTTGGCACCGACGGCATCCGCGGCGCCTTCGGCAGGCCTCCACTCGACGAGGCCACCGTCCGCGCCCTGGCGGCGGCCCTGGCCGTTGAGCTATCGGAAAAGAGAGCCGAGCCGAACGTCGCGCGGGACGCGCGCCAACGCAATACCGTCGTGCTGGGTGGCGATACCCGCGACTCGACGCCGACCCTGTGCCGCTGGCTAACTGAAGAGCTGCACGCCCGGGGCGCGCGCACCATCTACCTGGGGACCGTACCGACACCGTGCGTCGCCTTCACCACCCGCACCACGGGCGCTGCATGCGGCATCGTCGTGTCTGCCAGCCACAACCCCCATCCCGACAACGGCATCAAGCTGATCGACACAGGCGGGTTCAAATGGTCCCCGGAAGCTGAGCTGCGTCTCGAGCGAAGGATGCGCTCGGATGATCGACCCTCGCGGAGGACGCACGCCGACGAAACTCCGTCACGCGGAACGCGCGCCAGCGAAACACTGGTCGCGGCCTACCTCGACAGGCTGGCCGCGAGCCTGCCGGGCGAGCGGCCTCTCGACAGTCTCGCCGTCGCCCTCGATACCGGCAACGGCGCGGCGTCGCCCTACGCCCGCGAGCTGTTCGAGCGCCTCGGCGCTCGCGTCCGGCTGATCCACGCCGAGCCCGACGGCCGCAACATCAACGACGACTGCGGCTCGACCCGCCCGGGGGCCGTCGCCGACCTGGTGAAGGGCGGCGGCTGTGATCTCGGCTTCGCCTTCGACGGCGATGCCGACCGGGTGATCCTGGTCGACGAGCAGGGCACCGTGCGCGACGGCGACGCGATCCTCTACCTGTGGGCTCGCGACCTGCAGGCCCGCGGCCAGCTCCCTGGCGATCGCATCGTCGCGACCTCGATGTCGAACCTGGGCCTGGAAGTGGCGTTGCGGCGCCTGGGGATCCAGGTGGAGCGCTGCGACGTCGGCGACCGCGTCGTGGTCGAGACCATGCGCCGCCATGGCATCGAGCTCGGCGGTGAGCAATCCGGTCATATCGTGAACCTGTCGCTCGGCACGACCGGTGACGGTCTGTTGACCGCGCTCCAGATCGCCGGCATCCGGCAGCGAGACGGCCGTCCAGCCGCTGAGATGCTCCGGGACTTCGAGCGCTTCCCGCAGCTGCTGAAGAACCTACGGGTGTCGAGCAAGCCCGACCTCACCGGCTTGCCGCGGGTGGTCGAGGCCAGCCGCGAGGTACAAAGCACGCTGGGCGACGCCGGCAGGCTGGTGCTACGCTACTCGGGCACCGAGCCCCTCGTACGGATCATGATCGAGGGTCAGGATCGCGAGCAGATCGAGGCCCTGGCCGACGATCTGGCCGCGGTGCTCACCGAAGAGCTGAACTGATGACTGAGGCCGGGCGCTAGCGCTCGATCTCGACGCCGGGCTCGAACTCCGGCTCGGGCTCGCGGAAGATGACCACGGTGCTCTCGATCGGCAGCAGCACCCGATGCGTCTTGCCGCCGAAGGCACACTTCGCCTCGTAGAACCCGTGCGGGCTCACCGCCACCAGCGTGCCCCGGCCACCCTTGATGCCCAGAAGGTCGTTGTGAATCCGAATCTCAGCTGGTAGGTCCATGGCTCATGAGTCCTCGTAATAGCCCTGTCCTTTATAGTCTTTGAGCTTCCGCTGCAGGGTTCGGAGCCCAATGCCCAACATCTTCGCCGCCGCCGCGCGGTGCCCCTTGGTCCGCTGCAGGGTCTCGAGAATCGCCTGCCGCTCGATCTCGTCCATCCCCCGGGGCCGCCCCACGAGCGGCTGCACCGGCGCGGTGGCGCCCGAGATCATCGTCGCCTCGCGGATTTCGGGCGGCAGCTGGTCGGCTTCGATCTCGCCCCCAGGATGGAAGATGACGATCGACTCGAGGACGTTCTTGAGCTGTCGCACGTTGCCCGGCCAGCCGTGACGCGCCAGTGCGTCGAGCGCCTGCGCGGAGAGCGCCATCGGCGGCTTCTCGTGCTCCTCGCACAGAATCTTGAGATAGTGCTCGCTGAGCAGCGCCACGTCGCCCTCGCGGTCGCGCAGCGGCGGGATGTCGAGCGTCACCACCTTGAGGCGGTAGTAGAGATCCTCGCGGAACCTCTCCTCCTCGACCCACTTCTCGAGCAACCGGTTGGTGGCGGCAATCAGCCGGAAATCGACGTTGATCAGCTCGCTGCCGCCGACCCGCATCACCTGGCGCTCCTCGAGCACCCGCAGCAGCTTGACCTGCAGCGCCGGTGACAGCTCCGAGATTTCGTCCAGGAACAGGGTGCCGCGGTGCGCCAGCTCGAACTTGCCGATCTTGCGCGCCACCGCGCCGGTAAACGAGCCACGCTCGTGGCCGAACAGCTCACTCTCCAAGATGTCGTGGGGGATGGCGCCACAGTTGATGGCCAGGAAACGCTCGTCGACCCGTGGGCTATTGACGTGCACGGCGTTGGCGACCAGCTCCTTGCCGGTACCACTCTCACCGACGATGAGCACGCTCGAGCGGGTGGGCGCCACCATCTTCATCTGCTCGAACAGGTGCTCCATGGCCTCGGAACGGCCGATGATGCTCTCGAAGCCGTACCGCTTGTCGAGCATTTGGCGCAGGTTGGTGACCTCTTCCTTGAGCTCGCGATTCTCGAGCAGGTTGGTGACCCGCTTGCGCAGCTCGTACAAATCGACCGGCTTGGTGAGGTAGTCGTCGGCCCCCACCTGCATGGCCTCGACCGCCGACTCGATCGAGCCGTAGCCGGTCACCAGCACCACCGCCAGCTCGTGGCCGTTGGCGCGCACCTCGTTCAGGAAACCGAGACCGTCCATGCCGGGCATGCGCAGGTCGCACACCGCCAGCCGCACCCCGGGATTCTCGTGCAGGTACTTCAGCGCCTCGCGGGCGTCGTCGAAGGTACGCACGCCGAGCCCCGCCTTCTCGATGGCGATCGCCATCGACTCGCGGGAGCCGGTCTCGTCGTCGATCACGATGACTGGAGGAACGTCACTCATGGTGGCGCCATTTTGGCACAGATCGGACCCGCTAACGCGGGATTCGAGCAGGATCTTTACCTGTGTCTGACGTCATCGTGTATGTCGCCTCAAAAAAAGACTTGCACAATTGCGCAAACATGCTATAGTCCCTTTCATGGACACGATGGCAACCCTCCCCGACGACTGCACCCGGGTACTCCAGCAGTACCTGGAACCGGCGATTTTCCGCGCGCTCGGAGACCCGACACGGCTGGCGCTGCTTGCGCGGCTGGCCTCGGCTCCTGGCGCCTTGACCGTCACCGAGCTCTCGAGCTGTTGTGGCGTTCATCTCTCCGGGGTATCCAGGCACCTGCGCATGCTGCACGACGCCGAGCTGATCAGCTCGGCGCGGCAAGGTCGAGAAGTCCGGTACCGGCTCGACTGCGCCGCGCTGACGACGACTCTGCGTGGCATGGCGGACGCCCTGGAGCAGTGTCAGGCGAGTTGCTGTTCGGCGTAACCCGACAACCATAGCGCACCTCTGGTGCGACAGCGCACCTCTGGTGCGACGACTGATGACATTTGCGCACCTTCGGTGCAACTGACCACGAATGCGCTCTCGGGTGCACGGCAGAAATGCGCCTGAGACTCGAAAGGAGAAACCGATGAGCACATCGACGATAGCGAGAGACAGTATCGCCACGGATCGGGTCGCGACAGACAGTGACGAGATCCGTTCCCAGGTGGCCGAGGCCTACACCGCGGCCCTCTCCCGGTCCCAGACCAGCAACGGCGGTTGTTGCTGCGACTGCGGCGACGAGCAGACCGCACCCGCCGGCATCGCCGCCAAGACCGCCGGCTACGACAGCGAGATCGCCGCCCACGAGGAGACCGCCGTGAGCTCGTTCGGCTGCGGCAACCCGCTGGCCTTCGCGGGTGTCACGCCCGGCCAGACGGTGGTCGACCTGGGATCGGGAGCCGGCTTCGACCTCCTGATCGCGGCCGAGAAGGTCGGCCCCGACGGGCGCGTCATCGGCATCGACATGACCGACGCCATGATCGACGCGTCGCGCCAGGCCGCAGCACGGGCGGGCTTCGAGCAGATCGAGGTGCGCAAGGGCCTTATCGAGAAGCTGCCCGTGGACGACGGCGCCACCGACTGGGTGATCTCGAACTGTGTGATCAACCTCTCGCCCGAGAAGGACCGAGTCTTCGCCGAGGTCCACCGGGTGCTGGCCCCCGGTGGCCGCTTCTCGATCTCCGACATCGTGGTCGAGGAGCTGCCCGCCGAGATCCGCCAGCACGCCGCCGCCTACGCCGCCTGCGTCGCCGGCGCGATCCGCGAGGAGGAGTACGTCGCCGGGCTGCGCGCAGCCGGCCTCGAAGACGTCGAGGTCTCCGAGCGCCAGGTCTACAACGCCGAACAGATCCGCGGCATCGTCGCCTCGGACCTCGAGAGCTTCGGCATCGACCCCGATACGCTCGAAGGCTATCTCGGCGCGCTCGAAGGCAAGGTCTGGAGCGCGCGTTTCGAGGGGCGTCGAGCGTAGGATCTGGCCCTCCCCCGGAATCCCCCCTCGGTCCCCCCTTTTTCAAAGGGGGGAAGTCAGAACATTTCGGCCAACCGTTCTACCCCGTCCTCGATCGCCTCGGGGGCGACCGCGGCGTGGCCGAGCAGCAGGCCCGGCCGCCCGGTCTCCCCGAGGTAGTACTTCGACAACGCCGCCACCTCGACCCCATGCTCGGCGGCGCTCGCGGTACAGCGCGCATGCGCCGGATGTGGGCGGTGAAATGACCGCCTTCCTTGGTACCGCCCTCGGATCCTGCTAACTTCCCGGCGTGCTCAGCGCGAGGGTGATCAACGGTCGGTGGGTTCTGGCGGCGCTTGCTTCCGCGGTCGTGCTGGCTTCGGCGTGCTCACCCGACGACGACGATGGCGCGGAGGACGGCTTCGCCTGGGACGTCTATGGCGGCGACGCGGCCCACACCAAGTTCGCTCCACTCGATCAGATCCACCGCCGCAACGTCGAGGATCTCGAGGTTGTCTGGCGCTGGCGCTCGCCGGACGAGGAGATCCTGGCCGCCCAGCCGGACCTACGTACCTGGGCCCACGAGTCGACGCCGCTCGCTGTCGACGGCGTGCTCTACACCGCCACCTCGTTCTCCCAGGTCGTCGCGCTCGACGCCGGCACCGGCGAGACCCTGTGGGTCCACGACCCGGAGACATGGAAGCAGGGATCGCCGCCCAACATGGGCTTCCTGCACCGCGGCGTCGCCTACTGGCCCGGCGTCGCCGGCGGCCGGCTGTTCATCGGCACCGGCGACGCCTGGCTGATGGCCCTCGATCCCACGACCGGTGAGCCGGTGAGCGGGTTCGGCGACGGCGGCCGCGTGGACCTCACCGAGGGACTCGGCCGGCCGGTCGACCGCGACCTCTACGGCGTCTCCTCGCCGCCGACGATCTGCCGCGACGTGGTGATCGTCGGCTCTTCGATCAGCGACGACCCGATCCGACCCGACATGCCGCCGGGCGATGTGCGCGGCTTCGACCCACGCACCGGCAAGCTGCTGTGGTCTTTCCAGACCATCCCCGAGGGAATCGGCAACGCCAACGTCTGGACTTTGATGTCCTGCGACGAGGAGCTCGGCACCGTCTACCTGCCGACATCGACGCCAACCAACGACTACTACGGCGGCGAGCGCCCGGGCGACAACCTCCATGCCGAGAGCCTGGTGGCGCTCGACGCCGTGACCGGCGAGAAGCGGTGGCACTACCAGATGGTGCACCACGGGCTGTGGGACTACGACCTGCCCGCCGCGCCCGTCCTGGTCGACCTGGAGGTCGACGGCCGGCCGGTGAAGGCGGTGGCGCAGGTCTCGAAGCAGGCCTTCGCCTACGTGCTCGACCGAGTGACCGGTGAGTCGGTGTGGCCGATCGAAGAGCGGCCAGTGCCCGCGTCGCCGGTGGCCGGTGAGCACTCCTCCCCCACCCAACCCTTCCCCACCCGCCCGCCGGCCTTCGACCGCCAGGGCGTGAGCGAGGGCGACCTGATCGACTTCACCCCCGAGCTGCGCGCCGAGGCCGTCGACATCCTCGACCGCTTCGACTACGGGCCTCTTTACCACCCGCCGTCGGAGGTGCCGTCGCTGGTGCTTCCCGGCCCGGTGGGCGGCGCCAGCTGGGCCGGCGCCGCCTTCGACCCCCGGTCTCAGACGCTCTACGTGCCGTCGGTCACCAAGGCGTCGCTGCTGATGCTGGTGAACGGCGGCGAGCGCGCCCCCGGGCACCCCCACCGCGGCTTCGTGCAGCTGAACCCGCCGGGACCGCAAGGTCTACCGCTGTGGAAGCCGCCCTACGGTCGGGTGACGGCGATCGACCTGGGCAAGGGTGAGATCTCCTGGACCAGCGCTGTCGGCAGCGGCCCGCGCGACCACCCCGCGCTCGCGGGCCTCGACCTGCCGCCCCTGGGCTGGCCCCGGCGGAGCTTCGTGCTGCTCTCAGGCGACGTCCTGTTCGTCGCCCAGCAGGGCAAGTGGCGTCTCGGCGGCATGAACGAGCAGGGCAACGCGGTGCTGATCGAGAACGAGAACGCCGAGCCGTCGCTACGCGCGCTGGACCCCCGCAACGGCCGCCAGATCGCCGAGATCCCCCTGCCCGGCAACGCCACCGGCTCGCCGATGACCTACCTGCACGACGGCAGGCAGTACGTCGTCCTGGCCATCGGCGGCGGCCAGCTGCCGGCCGAGCTGGTGGCGCTCGGTCTGCCGCGGGGCGACGGCTGACTTCAGCGTCGAGGACACCTCCCGGGGCTCCCGGGTCGCTTTCCTCAGCGACATGCGAGGCTCCCGTTCGCGCCGGATCCCGTTCCTCACACGTGAGGGACGCTCCGGCGCGAGAGGCATCGCGCGCCTCAGCTCTGAGGCGACCCTCCAAATCGTAAGGAAAGGGCGTACTCACGTGTGAGGTGAACCTTTTCTCTCCATGAGGACCCCTCCTCGGCGCTGAGGCGAGCAACCCCGGTCGCGCGGGTGCCTCGCTTTTCGCTGAGGCGAGCGACCGAAGAGCGTCAGGTCGCCCGCCTCACGCGTGAGGCGACCCTCCAAATCGTAGGGAAAGGGCATCCTCACGTCTGAGGCGGGCCTCCAAGTCGTAAGGAAAGGGCGTCCTCACGTCTGAGGAGCGCCCTGTTCGCCCGCCGAGTGCTCGGGGGAGGTTGTGGAAAATCTGGCACGAGCCTCACACCGGACAGCCCGATCCATTTCACCCCAAATTCTTTCTCATCACTGCTTTACGTGAGATTCCATCCCTTCTGAAGATTCCGAGGTCGGCCCGGAGGTTGTGGAAAATGTGGTCCGTTTTCCAAATCGCCTTCCCACCTCCCTACACTTTTCTCACACCCGGGGAGAAAAACCCCGGGCCGCGGACCGGCGGGGACGGAGGCCGCCCCGCCGGGCCGATGAAAAGCTACCTGGCACCGCCAGGAACCAAACCCACCGGCGACCCGGGGCCTCCACGGGGACGCCACGAAAGGAGATTCGCGATGAACGCGAAAACTTCCAAAGAGACCGCAGACAGGGAGAAAGCCTGCCGCTTCTTGCTCGCAGCCTTCTTCCGCCACGGTCTCGAGATCGGCCAGAAACTGGTCGAGATCTTCCAGCCGCACCAGCAGGAGGGCGACCCGGAGCCGGGCTTCTACGGCACCATCGTCGCCTTCGGCCGGGGGCTGAAGAACGCCATCGAAAAGGTGGTCAGGGCCGACAAGGTCCTGTTCGCCGCCAACGCCGCCCTCGACGCGGCGCGCCAGTCCCGTGACGACAAGGCTTCCCACCTGGGCAGCAAGATCAGCGCTCTGCGCAACGTCTGCAAGGCCTTGTTCGTCGACCTTTCCGTCCACCAGCTGGGATTCGACCAGCGCACCGCCCAGGATCCGGTACCTCTCCTGATCCAGGCCGATCGCGTGGTCGAGCACCTGCGCAGCGACGAGGCGACCACCGCCGAGTACCGGTTCGAAGGCGACGACTTCGACCCGCGGAAGTACGCCGACGAGGTGGCAGCCGACGCTCGCGGCGTGCGCGACTCTCTCGACGAGGTCGCCGACACCGGGCGCCGCGCCGAGACCGCGTTGCTGGAGAAACGCGGCGTCACCAAGGAGTACGACAGGCTGTTTCTCCACGGTGCCCGCACCTTCGAGAGCCACTGTCGCCTGGTGGGCAAGAACGACCTGGCCGAGCGCATCCGCCCTTCGGAGAAGCGCCCCGGCCGCACCGTCGTTGCACCCACCGAGGTGCCCGACGATCAATCCGAGGAGCCGGAGACTGAGCAATCGGCCGCCGGCGAGGTCGACACCTCGGAGCAGGCGGTTGAGGCGACCGCGTCGGATACCGGCGCGGAGCCGACGGAGAGCGTCGTCTCCTAGGTTGGGTCGAGCTCCGGGCCGCCCCGCTCGCCGGGGCGGCCCTTTTTTCTTCTCGGGCCCGACTCAGACGGCTGCCGCTCGGGGCTCGGCGGTCTGGCCGGACTTCGCGGCTCTCTGGAGTGCCGCCTGCAGATCTTCGCGACGGAAGGGCTTGCTGATGTACTCGTCCATACCGGCCGCCAGGCACCTTTCGCGATCGCCCTTGATGGCATGGGCGGTCATCGCGACGATGTAAGGCTGCTGGTCGGCGGGAAGATCACCGCGGATGCCGCGGGCGGCCTGGCAGCCGTCCATCTCGGGCATCTGGAGGTCCATCAGCACGACGTCGTAGGGCTGCTGGCCGCAGGCTTCCAGCGCCTGGACCCCGTTGGCGACGACGTCGGCGCGGTAGCCGAGGCTCTCGAGCACGAGCTGCGCGACCTGCTGGTTGGTGGGGTTGTCCTCGGCGATCAGGATGCGCAGGGGCAACACCGTCGAGTCCTCGGGCTCGGGGGCGCTGGGTGCGGGCTCGGGCTCGGCCGGCGGGGCCTCGGATGAGGAGTCGACGAACCGATCCAGGGCATCGCGCAGCGAACCGAGGTCGACCGGTTTGGCGAGGTAGCCGTCGAAGTCGTCTTCCAGGCCCCACGGACCCTCGCCGGTCAGGGCGATGATCGCCGGCTGACGCTCTTCGGAAAAGTCGCGATGGATGCGGCGCGCTGCCTCGACACCGTCCATCTCGGGCATCTGCTTGTCCATCAGCACGACGTCGTAGTCTTTGCGTCCGAGCGCCTCGAGCACCTCGAGCCCGTTGGCGGCGATATCGGCGCGGTGCCCGATGGTCTCGAGCATCAACGCCATCACCTTCTGGTTCACCGCGTGGTCCTCGGCCAGGAGGATCCTGAGCGATGCCGAAGGCTTCTCTTCCGCGGTTGACGACCGGCCGCCCGTCTCGGGCGCGTCGAGGAGGTTCACCAACGTCTCCTGGAGCTGCTCGGGCTTGAGCGGTTGGGAAAGCACGGCGCTCAAGAGAGGCTCCACGGCCTTCTCCACCACCGAGCCGACGCGGGTCAGGAGCACCAGCGGAAGCTGGCGGGTTTCGCAGGCGTCGACCAGCCGATTGAGCCGGCGCTGGCGCTCGGCCGTCTCGCAGTCGGCGATCACCAGGTCGAACCTGCTGCCGCCGCGGATGCGTTCGAGTGCCTCGTCGGCGGAAGCGACCCGTACCGCGTTCAGCACCCAGGCGCGGGCGCAGCGCTCGAGCGGGCTACGCTCGCTCGACGTGCGGTCGACGATCAGGGCACACTTGCCCTCGAGCGACGCGTGGGCGCGGTAGAGGTGGGAGCGATCCGGACCCGTCGCGGCCCGGCAGCTGATCGAGAAGTGGAAGGTCGAGCCCTCGCTCTCGGTGCTCTCGACCCAGATGTCGCCGCCCATCAGCTCCGCGAGCTGCTTGCAGATGGCGAGGCCGAGGCCGGTGCCGCCGAAGCGGCGGGTGGTCGACGCGTCGACCTGGCTGAAGGCCTGGAACAACCGACCCAGCTTGTCAGTGGGGATGCCGATACCGGTGTCCTCGACCGCGAACTGGAGCTCCAGCCGATCGCCGACGGTGCGGTTGCCGACCCGCACGAAGACCCCGCCCTCCTGGGTGAACTTGATGCCGTTGGAGAGCAGGTTGACCAGGATCTGGCGGGTGCGGGTGATGTCGCCGACCACGGTCTCCGGCGTACCCTCCTCGATCCAGTAACCGAGGTCGAGGTCCTTGTTGGCGGCGGTCGAGGCCATCAGGGCGAGCGCGTCTTCCACGCACTGACGCAGGTCGAAAGGCACCATTTCGATCTCGAGCTTGCGCGACTCGATCTTGGAGAAGTCGAGGATGTCGTTGAGCAGGCCGAGCAGCGCCTCGCCGCTCACCCGCACCGTCTCCAGGTGGTCGCGCTGCTTGCCGGTCAGCTCGGTGTCGAGCACCAGGCTGGTCATGCCGAGCACGGCGTTCATCGGGGTACGGATCTCGTGGCTCAGGTTGGCCAGGAAATCGCCCTTGGCGCGGTTGGATTCCTCGGCGGCCTCGCGCGCCTGGCGCGCGGTCTCGGTCTCCTCCTGGGCCTGGCGCAGGGCACGGCGGCGGTTGCGCCGCTCGAGGGCGGCGCGACGGTAGACCAGCGCCACGGACGCCAAACCGAGGACGTAGAGGCTGTAGGCCCACCACGTGCCCCAGGGCGGCGGCTGCACGCGGATTGCCAACTCCAGCCCCTGCTCGTTCCACACCCCGTCGTTGTTCGAGCCTCGCACACGCAGCGTGTAGCGCCCGGGATCGAGGTCGGTGACTGTCACCCGGCGGTAGGTGTCGAGATCGATCCACGTGTCGGTCAGGCCCTCGAGCTGGTACGAGTAGCGGTTCCTCTCCGGCGCCGTGTAGTCGAGCGCCGCGACGTCGAACGACACGATGTCGTCGTCGTGTCGCAGCACGACCTCGCCTCGCTCGTCGAGCCAGCGGTCGCGGGGCACCTCCTGCCCGGACTTCAGGAACGAGGTCAGGACCACCGCCGGGGCGTTGGTATTGCCGACGATCCGGTCCGGATGGAAGATGTTGAATCCGTTGACACCGCCGAAAATCAGCTCGCCGTCCGCGCTGAGGTAGTGGGCGCCGACCGTGAACTCGTTGCTTTGGAGACCGTGGCTGGCGTCGAAGACCTTGAAGGTCCCGGTCCTGGGATCGAATCTCGAAAGGCCGTCGTTGGTGGACAACCAGAGGCGCCCGGCGGTGTCGGACCGGATGCCGTGGATGGTGTCGTTGGAGAGACCGTCCTGCTCGGAGAAGTTGCGGAAGATCGCCTTCCCGGAGGCCTTGTCGAAGCCTTCCAACCGGTCGAAGCCGTCGCCCCGTGTGCCGATCCAGAGCACCCCGGAACCGTCGACGTGGAGCGCGTTGATTTCATCGGAGCTCAGGCTGCCGCGGCTCTCGCTGTTGCCGCGAAAACGAGTGAAGGTCCCGGAGGCCGGATCGAAGCGGTTCAGGCCGCCGGCCGCGGTGCCGACCCACAGGTCACCGTCGGTGGCTTTCGCCAGAGAGGTCACGCGATCGTGGCTCAGGCTGACTGGGTCGCTCGGATCGTGGCGAAAGTGCGTGAACTCGTCGGCGCCCTGCTCGCTGGCGGCGCCGTCGAAACGAGCGAGGCCGGCACCGAACGTACCTACCCACAGGGTACCCGTGGCGTCCTCGAGCATCGACATAACGCCGTTCTGGGCCAACCTCCCGGGTTGATCCGGGTCCTGGCGGAAGCGGGTAAAGGTGCGGGTCTCGGCGTCGAAGCGGTTCAGGCCACCGGCCATCGTGCCGAGCCAAAGGTCGCCCTGCCGATCGTGGAGCAGGGAAGTGACCCGATCGTCGCCGAGACTGGTGGGATCGCTCGGATCGTGACGGTAGTGGGTGAAACGGCCGGTCTCGCGGTCGAGGACGTCGACGCCGCCGCCCAGGGTGGCGATCCACAGATTGTCGTCCGAGTCCTGCGAGAAGGCCATGACGACCTTGGCGCTCAGGCCCTGATCGTCGCCGGGAGAGCGCTTGTAGTGCGCGAAGGACCAGGTTGCGGGGTTCCAGCTGTTGACGCCGGCGTCCAGCGTGCCGAACCAGAACACTCCGGCGCGGTCCTGATAGATCGAGAAGACGTCGTCGCTCGAAATCGACAAGACGTCCCCCGGATCGTGACGGTAGGTGGAAAACCGATCCTGCGTCCGGTCGTAGAGCAGCAGCCCGCGGACGGTTCCGACCCACAGCCGGCCCTCGCTGTCTTCATAGAGCGCGCGGACCTCGCTCGGGCTCTCCGGATCGGCCGGGGACCTTCGGTAGTGGGTCGAGGTCAGAGTGGCTCGATCGAGCCGATCGAGCCCGCTGTAGGTGCCGATCCACAGAGCGCCTGTATGGTCTTCGAGGATCGCCGAGACGCCATTGTCGCCCAGGCTCAGACGCTGCTTCGGGTCGTGGACGATGCGGGTGAAGTCTCCCGATCCTCGCTGATAGATGTTGAGGCCCTGCTCGGTGCCGATCCATAGGTTGCCCATGCGATCTTCGTTGATCGCGCGGATGCGGTCGTCGCTCAGGGTCTTGGAATCAGTGTCGGCGTGCCGAAAGTGCTCGAAGGTGCCGGTGGCGGGATCGAAGCGATCGAGGCCGGATGCCTTGGTGCCGATCCACAGCTCACCGAGGCGATCCTGGTAGATGGCCATCACCCGGTCGCCGGCCAGGCTCTTGGGGTCCTCCGGATCGTGACGAAAAGTGGTGAACGTCCCAGTCGCGGGGTCGTAGCTGCTGAGCCCCCCTTCGGTACCGACCCACAGTCTCCCGGCATTGCCCTTGGCGAGCACCCGGATCCAGTCGTTGGCCACCGACGCCGGATCTCGGGGGTTGTGCTTGTAGACCTTGAAGCTGTAGCCGTCATAGCGGTTGAGGCCACCCTGAGTGCCGAACCACATGAACCCCTGGTCGTCCTGCAAGATGCTATTGACGGTGCTCTGCGCCAGCCCCTGCTCGGGGGACAGGTGGCGGAACGAGATGTTGGGCGCCTGGGCCCACAGGTCGCGGCCCGCCAGCAACGCGGTGGTCAGCAGCAGGAGGGCGAGGCCGCGGCACAGCCGCGGTCGCCGGGATCCCTCGGGATTGATGGAGCTCATTTGCATCTCGGGTGGCCTCGCGTCCCTATTCCTCCTCGACCCAGGGAACGATGGCGGTCGCCGCCTGTTCGAGCTCGGGCTCGCCGGCGGTGACCCACGGGTTCAGGGTCACCCACGGATTCAGGGTCACCCACGGGTTCAGGGTCACCCACGGATTCAGGGTCACCCATGGATTCAGGGTCACCCACGGGTTCAGGGTCACCCACGGGTTGAGGTTGGGCGCGCCGCCGCTCCAGGGATTGCCCTCGAGGTCGGCCCATGAGAAACCGGCGGTGGGATAGGTACCGTCCCAATCCAGGCCCACGCCCTCGATGTAGAACGACTGGGTGGTGTCGTTCCAGCGCACCGGCCCCATGTAGTGCTCGATGTCGGCCACGTCCTTGTTGACGTCGAGACCCTTGTTGGCACAGCCAGTCTCGGTGCTGGCCACCGCGTCGGGGGCATTGATGAGCCCGGCGCCCTGCTGGAAGATGCTGTATGCCAGGTTGCCCCCGCCGTCGACCGCCGGGCGGGCGGCGTGGATCAGCTTGCACTTGACGTCGTCGGGGGTGAGCCCCGGGTCGTCCTGCAACATCAGCGCGACGACGCCGCTGGTGATCGCCGTCGCGGGCGAGGTGCCCGACATGGCGAAGTAGGGAAAGTCCCGCCGGCCGCTGGGATGGAACGCACCGAGGAAGGTGTTGTTCCAGTCCATCTGGCCGAGGACGTGGCCACCGGGGGCCACCAGGTCGGGCTTGACCACGGCGTCGTGGGTGGGGCCGGCGGCGGAAAAGGTGGCCAGGTAGTCGTCGCTGTCGTCGCCCGCCGTGAAGGCGTCGGACATGGCGCCGACGGTGATCACGTAGGGGTTGTTGCCCGGCACGCCGACGGTCACCGGATCGGGGCCGTCGTTGCCGGCCGCGGTCACCACCACGATACCCGCCTGCCAGGCCGCCATCACCGCCTGGTTCAGCGGGTCTTCCCAGTAGAAAGACTGCGCCGGGGCGGAGAAGGACAGGTTGAGCACCCGGATGCCGTAGAGATCCTTGTTGGCCACCACCCAGTCGATGCCACGGATGACGTCGAGGTAGTTGCTGTCGCCCTTGAGGTCGAACGCCTTGACCGTCACCAGGTCGGCTCCCGGGGCCACGCCCTGGTACTGCCCGGGGACATTCTCGCGAGCGGAGAGAGCGGTCGAGATCAGGTGCCCGGCGTGGCCGTAGATGTCGGTGTGGGCAGTCGGCTGCGCGGGCCCGAGGGAATCGTCCAGCGTGTCGGTGATGGCGTCGTACTGGGCCAGGTAGCGCCACAGGTCGGCGGCGTTGAAGTGGATCGTGTCGGACACCGTCGAGTTGCCGGAATCGATGAACGCGACGGTGACGCCGGCGCCGGTGATGCCCTGGGAGTGCAACAGGTCGGCCCCGATGCGCGCGGGGAACTCGCTGTAGGAGGGCGGATTGTCGCCGGTACCGCTCAGGAACACGTTGTCGAGGATCATCTTGTCGAGGGTGTTCATCGCCGACGAGCTGACGAACCGGAGCTGGGTGGCCGCCGTGCGATATTCGCTGAGGTCGACGCTGAAGCTCTGCGCGCTGCCGTCGGTGCCGGGCCCCTCCAGGCGGCCGAGCTCGTCCCAGTTGTCGCCGCCGTCGGTCGAGACCTCGACCGCCACGTACTCGGAGGCCGACTCGAGGGACTGGCGGACGTAGTCGAGGCTCAGGACGGCCGAGGTCGCGTCACTCAGGTCGACCTCGCGCTCGATGCCCCGGTCGCCGCCGCGGATCCGCAGCCCCTGCTCCTCGGCGAAATAGGGGTAGCTCACCACCGAGCCGACGGTGGGACCGTCGCTCTCGCCGATCTCGAGCCAGTTGCCGGTCCAGTCGCGGTTGCCGTCGTTGTTGCCGTAGGAAGCGACTTCGAACTCGTCGGCCACCGTCCAGTCGGCCGGGATGACGGTGACGGCCTCGACCTGTACGTTGTCGGCATAGAAGTACTCGTTCTTGCCCGTATAGCCGTTCTCGACCCGGAATCGGACGACTGTGTCGAACGAGATGGAACTCGAGATGTCGTAGCTCCGGGAGTCCGTGGTGGCGCCGCTGATGCCGGTGACGCTTCCGACCTGGCTCCAGTTCCCGCCGCCGTCGGCCGACACCTCGACGGCGATGGCGTCCGAGCTGTCGACCTTGGAGTGGGTGCGGAAGTCGAAGCCCAGGGTCGCCGTGTCCACCACGCCGGAGAGGTCGACCTCGCGTGCGATGCTGGGAACGCCCGAGGCGTTGCGCGCGGTGATCCGCAGCTCGCCGGTGAGAATACGTATCTTGCCGCTGCCGGGGCCGGGGCCGTTAGGGTCCGATTCCACCCAATCGGCGCTCCAGTCGACGCCGCCGTCGTTGTTGCCCCAGGAGGCGAGCTCGAATTCGTCCCGCACGTCCCAGACGCTGGAGCTGTTCGCCGTCCGCAGGGCACGGTCGCCATGGATGCGGCGGACCGCGTCCATCGCGGCCAGCTTCTCCAGCTGCGCCGGCGTCAGGCGCGCGCCGACCGCGTCGATGATCCCCAGCTCGTGGCTGATCGGGATCCCGAGGCCGCGCACCGCGGCCGCGACCTCGTCCAGGCTCGTGCCCTGGACGATGTAGGAACGCACCTGCTCCTGGGCGGAGCCTGGAGGAGACGGGGAAGCGGTCGCCTGTCCGACCGCGACGAAGAGTAGAACCAAACCGATGATCGTAAGTATTGAGTGCCGCATGGTGTTTGACTCCCTGTTTGTCCGACGAGCGCGCCGTCTTTAGGTTTGCGCCCCTTCGGGGCGACCAGATGCTCGCGAGAGCTCCGAGCCGAGTTGGGGCTGGGGTCCGAGAGCTCGCGCCATGTCGAGAGTTTGCGGCTCGGAGCTTAAGACGCCCATTACAGACTCGAATTGATTTCGCCAGAGCCCCGATACGCGAATACAATCATGGCAAGCAACAAATCAGTTTCGCGCGTGGCCGAAGGTGACCTACCCAATTTCGGGTGTGCCTCGGAGGGGGAGGATCTCGATGCGTCACGGAGCGCGAGACCCTCTGGCCGTGCCGTTCCGGGCAAGAACGTGCCGACCGCCACTGCTCATCTCATCTCAAGGAGCCCCCATGAAGACCATGCTGAAACTCTCGATCCTTCTCCTCGCGCTCACCCTCGCCGCCGGAGCGGCGGCGGAAACGCCGGACGGCGATCCGCCATCCGAGGAGACCGTTTGCGATCCCTTCATCGGTGACGAGAACGCTTTTGGCCTCTGCAACGCCTACTGCGAGGCAATGGATTGTGACAGCCCCGACGTCAAGGCCTCTCAGAGAGCATGCGAGAGGAAGTTCCAGAAGTTCAAGGATCTCACCGGATCGCCCCCGCCGTGCGCCGGCGTCAACTGCCCTTGTCTGAGTGACCCCGTCTTCGAGGACCTGATCGACGGCACCATCGCGATCGCTGCGTGCTCGGCCGAAGGGGACGAGATGACCGACCCATACATCGTCAGCGTTTCCGATCTTCTGGCCACCAATCAGGCCTCGGCAACCCGCGCCGAAGACGATGGAGAATGTGAGGTTGCTGGCACACCTGCGACCCCGACGACTGCCGAAGAAGGCATCGAATGCGCCAACCTGCTGCTCGAGGCGGCGGAAGCAGAGCTCGGGGAAGGTGCCTGCGACCCATGACAGTGAGAGAATAGCGAGCGTTCCACGGTCGCCGAGGTATCATCTCGGCGACCGATGTCTACTTGCCGAGACCTCCTGCGTTCCTATCGCCTGCTCCTGCTCCATTTCAGCGGGATCGAGGCCGTCTCGATCTGTCTCCGGGCATCGCCGGAGAGCCCCGAGTGTCCGTTGCTCGTCCATGGTGGCGAGCGACCCGCTGTCCCCGAGCTCGCGGACGCCGCTGCCGCGAACAGACTGCTGAGGGCCGAAGGCCGAGTGAGCACCGCGCCCCTCGGGTCCTCACGGCTGCTGGTGGCGCCGAGCCTGGCGCCAGGGGGGAGGCTGATCCGTGTCCCCGAAGCATCTCGAGCACCAGAGGCAGCATCACGAAGCCGGGGCTCGATCGCGGCGCCGGCGATGCGGATCGGCCTGCGCCTTGCCGAGGGGACTGTGGCCGGCACCACCCTGCCGGGCGATCAGGCACTGTGGCAAAGAGCCCTGGAGCTCGGCTCACAGCTCGCTGACCTCTGCCGGACCGCCGCCGCCGCGCCGCGCGATCCGGCCGCCGGACTCGAGGACCTGCATGGCGCCCCCGAGGATAGCCAGCTGGTCTACTGCTCGCCGGAGATGGAAACGCTCCTCGGCACCATCCGCCGAGTGGCCCCCACCGACGCCACGGTACTGGTGACCGGAGAAAGCGGCACCGGCAAGGAGCTGGTGGCCCGCACGGTGCACACGCTCAGCCCGCGGCGCGACAAGCCGCCGGTGGTGGTCGACTGCGCGGCGATTTCCGCTTCCCTGATCGACAGCGAGCTCTTCGGCCACGAGAAAGGAGCCTACACGGGCGCAAGCGGCCGGACGGTCGGTCGCCTGGCCGAGGCCGCGGGCTCGACCCTGATCCTCGACGAGATCGGCGAGCTACCGCTCGAGGTCCAGGCCAAGCTGCTGCGCTTCGTGCAGGAGAAACAGATCACCCCCGTGGGCGGCACCAGGCCACGAACGGTCGACGTGAGGCTGGTGGCGGTGACCAACCGCGATCTCGAGGCGGAAGCCGCAGCCGGCAAGTTCCGGCAGGATCTCTACTACCGCCTCGAGGTTGTCCACCTGGACGTTCCGAAGTTGGACCACCGTGCCGGCGACGTACCCTTGCTGGTCGACCACTTCGTGGAGAAACTCTCGGCCCGCTACGGCAAGAAGATCCTGGGGCTCACCTCGGCGGCCGAGGCGCTGGTCGCCAGGCACAGCTGGCCCGGCAACGTCCGCGAGCTCGAGAACCGAATTCTGAGGGCGGTGATCCTGTGTGAGGGCGACGAGATCGACACGACGGATCTCGATCTCACCGAAGCCGTGCCCACCCAGCGTGCCGCCACCATCGAGCTCAACCTCGGACAGCTCGAGAAACGCCACATCGAGAGGGTGCTCGAGAGCGAAGACGGCTCGGTCACCCGCGCCGCGCGGCGACTCGGCATCCAGCGCAACACCCTCTATCAGAAGATCAAGAAGCACGACCTCGACCGGCCCGGCCGCTGATCCGCCGCGAGGCCAAGCCTCGCCCGCTCAATTCTCGAACAGCCGCGTTCGTTTTTCGAACGCCGCCCGAAGGCAGCTCGGCCACTCGTTCGATCGCCGCGTGCGATGAAAGCGCAATCACACAGCAAAACTCCTCATATCGAGTGTTTTTTCTTCTCCATGGTCAATCTGACGGCGCGCATTACGGCCGGCACAAGCCTTGCTCTATAGGTCGCCGAGTCGCGAAAAACACAACCGGCGCCCCAGGAGAAGAAAACATGCAAGAGACCCAGCCCTCCCGCCCGTCCGTCATCATCTGCTGGGTCGCCACTCTGGTCCTGTGCCTGCTGTCCTGGACCAACACGGCGTTGGCGGACTCTCCGAGGATGCTGAAGCAGGCCGCGATCGACGTGCTGGAACCGACCGGCCACAACCGGACCGACCGGCGCATGGAGGCGGCGATCGAGCGCATCGAGGCCAGCCTCGCCGACGGGCTGTGGGCCGACGACGAGCACCTGATGTCCGAGATCGGCGTCACCGTCTTCGACGAGGAGCGGGCGGCGATTCGCAAACTCGAGAAGATCCTCGACGACGGCGCCGCTCCGGCTGCGGGAGTGGACGCCGCGGTGGATGCGATCTCGAAGCTGCTGACCGCCGACGCCATGCTCGCCCAGACCGCCTTCGATGAAGCGAGCGCGGCCGTCGCCATGGCGGACTGCGAGGCCTGCGCCACGGGCGCTGAGGACGAGAGCGCCTGCGGCGGCACGGGCGACGGCAGTGACAGCGACAGTGGCAGCGACAGCGACTCGGACAGCGACAGCGACCAGGGTGCCGGCCCCGCGTGTGACTGCGCCAAAGCGGAGCGCAAGCTCGTCCGGGCCGAGGCGGCGCTGGTGGCGGCAGCCGCGGCGATCGACGAGGGCGATTTCGTGGAAGCCGCCCGGCAATACAGGAAGGCCTGGAGGCGCGCGACCCGGGCGGCTCTGGCGGTCGCCCTGTGCCCGGTGATCGAGATCGGCTGCCCGTGCGACATGTTCGACCTCTTCTCGCCCTTCACCGACGGCAGTGCCGAGATCGTCCAATGCGAGTTGCTGGCCGAGCCGCCCGAGTTCTTCGCCATGAGTGTGGTGATCTCGGGGGCCAGCGCCGAAGCAGCCCTGGTGACCGGGGAAGGGGCCGAGTGCGGCGCCGCCGACGTCGCCGGTGGAGCGCCACCGGTCTCGCTGGCGATCACCGAGGCGCAGGCGCAGGTCTGCATCGATCGCCTGGTCGCGGCGGCCGAGGCCGACCTGGGGCCCGGCGCCTGCAACTAGCCGCCTGGAGCCTGGAGCCCGGCTGCGGGCGCGCGTTCCGGCGCGGTCGAGCAGCCTCTCTACACGGTAATGCTGTCCGTAATACTCCTGTAGCATCCTGGCTTCGCCTCCGCATGGGCGATCACGAGGTGAAAGGATGCGCAGGGGGAAATGTTGACGGCTCGCGAGTACCGGAACCTGGTCCTGGTTTTGCTGACGGCGCTGCTCGGGGCGACGATGCCGGCAGTCCGGGCTGCCGAGCCCGAGCCGCCCGGCGTGCCGAAGCCGGTGACCGACCCGGACTCGGGTGAAGAGGTCGTCGTCATCGCCCGAGACTGGCGCAGCCTCTATCCCTTCTCCGCACGGTTCGCGGCCAAGCGCGGCGCCACCGGTGACGCCCGGGTCATCGACCTGGCGGCGATCTCCTTCACCACCGACGACCTGGTGGGCGAGGACGAGAGCGGTGGGCTGCGGTTCCACTCCCCCGACCTGAGCTCCTTCCCCGCCGAGCTGGTACGCCAGCCCTTCGCCGACGGCAGCGGCGACCTCTTCGTGGTGCAGGCGGCCGAGCCCAAGCTCCAGGCCGTGCTGCGGCGGCAGCTTGAAACCATGGGCGCCGAGATCCGCGGCTACGTTCCCGATCACGCCTACCTGGCGCGCCTGACGCCGCAACAGCACGCCGAGCTCGCGGGCTCTCAGGCGGTGTTCTGGCTCGGCGTCTTCCAGCCCGCGTGGCGCATCGCCCCCAAGCTCGACTACGTCATCGAATCGGATCCGCTCCACCAGTTGCGGCTGACCGCGCTCTTCGACCGGCGGGCCTTCGCGGGCGCGTCCGCGCTCGCCGGGGCGCTCGCGGCTGACGGCGTCGACGTGCTCCAGGTCGCCGGCCGCGGCCGCGACTGGAAGGTGCGCCTACGCGCGACGGCGGGGCACGCCCGCGTGCTGGCGGCGATGCCCGGCTGCCTGTGGGTGGAGCGCTTCGCCGGCTACCGGCTGGACAACAACGTCGCCCGCACCTCGATCGACACCACCACGGGCCGCGGCGACGCCGCCGGCCCGCTGATGGACGTCGAGGACGTCTGGGACCGCGGCCTGCGCGGCGAGGGTCAGATCGCGGCGGTCTCGGACACCGGCCTGTCGACCGGCGACCTCGCCACCCTGCACCACGACTTTGGCCAGCAGGGCTCGCCCACCAACCCGATGCGGGTGGTCTCCACCTACGCCCTGGGCCGCGCCACCTGGGACGACGATCAGACCATCGCCGGCGCCGGCCACGGCACCCACGTCACGGGCTCGCTCCTGGGCAACGGCGCGCGCTCTGGATCCGATCCGGCGAACAACGACTTCCCAGCCTCGAGTTATGCCGGCACCGCCCCCAAGGCGGGACTCGTGTTCCAGTCGCTGCTCGACTCCGGCGGGTCTCTCGGGGGCATCCCGACGGACCTCAACACCCTCTTCCAGGACCCCTACGACGACGGCGCGCGCGTGCACTCCAACTCCTGGGGCACCCCGGTGGACGGCCAGTACACCGTCGACTCGCAGGAAGTCGACGAGTTTGTCTGGAACCACCCGGACATGGTGATCACCTACACCGCCGGCAACAGCGGCAACGACGGCAGGCGCCGGGTCGGCGCCTTCTGCAACTTCACGAGTGACCCGATCGACGGCGTGATCGACACCGACGCCATCGGCGCTCCGGGCACGGCAAAGAACAACCTCACCGTCGGCGCCTCGGAGAACTACCGGCCCGGCTTCACCTTCGAGCCGTCGCAGGGCGACTGCACCTCGGACGACGGCATCGAGCAGAAGACCTGGGGCTGGTTCAGCAGCTGCCGGTTCTCGGTGGCGCCGATCTTCGGCGACCTGATGGCCGACGACGCCTCTGGCCTGGGCGCATTCTCGAGCCGCGGCCCGACCGACGACGGACGCTTCAAGCCCGACCTGGTGGCGCCGGGCATCGCCGTCATCTCGACCCGCACCGACCAGAACCAGGCCTACCAGCAGTGGGGCACCTGCGACGTGCCGGCGGCGCTCGAGCCCTACTACATCACCCAGGGCGGCACCTCGATGGCCAACCCCCTGCTGGCCGGCGCCGCGGTGCTGACGCGCCAGTACTACGAGGACGGCTGGCACGGCGAGGGCAACGCCCACACCAACCTCTTCCCGGTCCCGGCCGACGCCTTCAATCCCTCGGCCGCCCTGATCAAGGCGACCCTCATCAACGGCGCCTGGGACATGACGCCGGGTCAGTACGGCGTCGGTCTCACCCAGGAGATCCCACCCATTTGGGACTCCGGCGCCGATCTGCCGAACAACGCCGAGGGCTACGGCCGGCTGGACCTCGAGGCCTCGCTCTTCCCGGGCTCGGGCCACGGCCGCGACCCAGGCCGCGACATGGAGGTCCACGACGCCTCACCCGGTCTGGCGACGGGCCAGTTCACCGACTTCCCGGTCTCCGTCGCCTCGGGGACCGACGCGCTCGTCGTCACCCTGGCGTGGAGCGACCCCTACGGCGATCCGATGGTCATGAGCCAGCTGGTCAACGACCTCGACCTCACCGTCACCTCGCCGACCGCGACCGTCTACTGGCCCAACGGCGTCGACCGCACCATGGGCAGTGCCGACCACACCAACAACGTCGAGCAGGTCAAGGTCACGTCGCCCGCGGTTGGCACCTGGACAGTGCGCGTGCACGGCTTCAGCGTGCCGGGCAATGCCGAGACCGGCAGCACCGTACAGCCCTACGCCCTGGCGATCTCCGGCGTGCTGGCTCCGCCCTGCGCGGCGCCCTCGGCGGCGAGCGGGCTGGCGGCGACCCCGATGGGCAGCAACCGCATCGACCTCACCTGGAACCCGGTGGCGCGCGACAGCTACAGCGTGCACCGCGCCACTTCTCCCGGTGGGCCCTACGAGCGGATCGCCACCGGCTTGACGGGCACGGCCTACAGCGACACCTCTGTCTCCGGAGCGGTGACCTACTACTACGTGGTCACCGCCATCAACGACCCCAACTGCGAATCGACGTTCTCGAACGAGGCCTCGGCCACCGCGTTCGGCGACTGCACCGTCGCCCCCACCTTCACCGGCCTGACCTCGGTCGGCCCGGCCGACACCGGCGGCAGCTGCGTCATGCGGCTCGAGTGGCCGACGGCGAGCTCGCCTTGCCCGGGCCCCATGGTCTACAACGTCTACCGCTCCACCACCTCAGGCTTCATCCCCGGCCCGGCCAACCTGCTCGAAGCCTGCGTCACCGAGACCTTCTACGACGACGCCAGCGCGGTGAGCGGCACCGAGTACCACTACGTGGTGCGCGCCGAGGACCGTGAGCTCGGCCAGGGCGGCGCCTGTCAGGACGGCAACGAAGATCTGGGCACTCTCGAGATCTCCGGCGAAGTCGGAGGCGAGATCACCACCGTGCTCTTCGCTGACGACTTCGACGGCACCCAGACCCCGAGCGACCTGTGGCACTTCCCGCCGGCGAACGATCCGCTCCTGGCGAACCCCTACGACACCGGCTTCCTATGCGCGCCACCGCCCGTCGGCATCGGTCCCGACTTCTACGCCAGCGACTGGTACCGGCCGGAGACCGGATTCTGCTCCGGCAGCACCCTGGCGTCCAACGACGGTACCGCCAGCCCGACCTACAGTGATCCCAACAACGGTCACGTGATCCTCGGCCTGCCGCCGTCCAGCGGCGCCCCGTTCACTGACGGCGGCGTCGTCTTGCCGACCGGAGTAAGCTCGATCAACCTCACCTTCGATCACGACTACGAGTTCGAGAGCAGCTCGGAGAACTGGGACGGCGGCCGGGTGCGGATCAGCGTCGACGACTGGCCGAACTTCGTCGACCTGGTTCCGGTCGGCGGCTACCCCGGCACGGTCACCGCCTCCACCTTCTTCTGCCCGCCCTTCCCCGCCGTCGATGCCTATGTCGACGACTCCGGGGGCTGCGTCTCGGCCGCCTTCGATCTCACCGCCTACGCGGGCCAGCGGGTGTGGATCGCCTGGAACCACGGTGGCGACAACGATCCCCAGACCGACACCGGCTGGGCGATCGACAACGTGCGGCTCGAATCCAAGACACCCAGCCCGTGCGCCACGCCGCCGGGCGCCGTGCAGTTCCTCACCGCCACCGCCACGGGCGGCCAGAACGAGATCGAGTGGCTCAATCCGTCGGCCGGCAGCTACGGCTCGACCATGATCCGCTGGCGCATCGACACCTTCCCAGCCGATCCGACCGACGGCACGCTGCTCGTCGATCAGGCGGGCACTCCCGGAGCCCACGACTCGACTATCCATGGCGGTCTGGCCAACGGCACGACGTTCTACTACGCCGCCTTCGTCGACAACGGCTCGGGCGAGTATTCCGCCGCGCGAGTGGTCGCGTCCCGGCCCTTCGACACGTCGAACGACGTGAAGTGGGCATACTCGGCCGGTGCTTCGGCGCTCGCGCCGCCGGGAATCGGCTCGGTCTATGGAGTCGCCAACGACCGCGTGCTCCACTCGATGGACACGTCGACGCCGGGCGGCACCTGGCCGGCCGGTTGGACACCGATGGCGATGAACGCCCCCGCCCAGGCGCGGCCGCCGGTGGTGCCGATCAGCCTGGGGGCGGCCTCGAAGGTCGCCTTCCTTGGCTCGCAGGACGGCCGGGCCTACGCGGTCGACGCCGACAACGGACAAATGTTGTGGATGAGCCCGGACCTCGGGGGCCTGGTGCAGGCGGCGCCCGCCGGCATCTTCACCACCTTCAGCGGCGCCCACGATCTGATCCTGGTGGGCACCCGCAACGCCGGCGAGGACAACGTCTTCCATGGCCTGAAACTGGCCGACGGCACCGTTGCCTGGACCTTCGACAACGGCGGCGGGGCAAACGCCATCGGCATCATCTCCTCGGCGGCGACCGTCGACTACACCAACCTACGAGTCTACTTCGCCAGCCGGGCCAAGCCGGCCGGCAGCTCGCACACCGTGTGGTGCCTGAGCTTCACCGACACCGGCGCCAGCCTGCTGTGGTCGCGCGACGTCGGCGACGTCGACGGCAGCCCGATCCTGCACGGCGGACGCGTCTACGTCGGCACCAATGCGGGCGAGGTCCACGCGCTCGACCCCGACGATGGCCTCGACCTGTGGGCTACTCCCTTCGACGCCGACGACGGCCCGGTCAAGGGCTACGTCTGGCCGCGATTCGGCACCTCGGAGCTGGTCTTCAGCACCACCAACACCCTCTGGTCGATCATCGACCAGGGCTCGAGCGCCGCCCTCGACTGGTCCGAGGGCTCGATCCCCGACCCGTCGATCCCCCTGGTCTCGCTCTCGAGCCCGCACGCCTGGGTCGGCGGCAGCGACGGCAAGCTCCACCAGCTCGACCTGTCCGCGGTGAGCCCGACGATCACCTCGGTCACGCTCGGCGACGGCGCGGCGACCGTCGGCAGCCCGGCGCTCGACGTCACCAGTGGAGTCGCCTACGTCGGCACCGACGCCGGCCGTCTCTACGCACTGGAGGTGCCGCTGTCCGGAGCGCGGGGGCCGGACATCGAGACCACCCAGGCGCGGCCCCCGCCGGTGCCGGCATCCGTGCCGACCGGCGAATGCCTCGCCGTGCGCGTCGGCTCGCCCCAACTGCTCCTCGCCGACGGCTTCGAGTCCGGCGACCTCACCGGATGGAACGGCGGCCCGTCGACCTCTCTCGACATCTCCGCCACCGACGTCCTGGACCTCGTCTTCGAAATCCCGCTGGCACAGCCGGCCGCGGGCGAGCACCTGCTGCGCCTGCGCCTCCTGACGCCCCACGGACATCTCTACCAGGAGCTGACCCAGCCCTTCAGCAGCGATCCTTCGCGGCGCGGCGAGAGCCGCGCGGTCGAAGGCTTCCCCCGGCCCCTGCGCGTCGCGATCGCGGAAACGGCGGCCGCGGGCGAGCAGACGGTGGCCGTGAGCTGGCCGGTCGCGGGCACGCCGGTCGTCCACAGCTCGCTGTACGGTGCCTGGACCGTCGAAGCCTATCTGGATGACCAGACGAGTCCGTGCGGGCCATCGGCGGATTTCCAGATCCGGGACTGAAGCCACCGTAACGGGGCTGGACAGCAAGCCGGCGGCGGTGTTCGATTCTCGAACACCGCCGCCACTTTTCCCCCCGCAAAACGCCACTTTTCTGGCGTTCCGGCGTGCACCACGAGCGGTACAGCCGGCCGAGTGACCACTCCTTGCCGGTCGCGGGCGGTCATCTGCCACTCCGCACGTGGCCTTTTTGCCTGTCGTACGAGTCCTGCTGTTGGCGGCCAAGCCCGGCGTGAACGCTCTCGCATCGGCGTTAGACCGCTGAAAGAGCCCGATTCTCGGGCTCGAACATTACGAGAATTTCTCCTCTTTTTTTGCGCCCACGGCCAAGGTAGGACCATTCCTACATGGCCTAGTTTACTCATACAAAAGGACTTATCACGCTATATCGGCCGAAGGGGGCCGGCACGATGCTTGCTAAGCAGTGAGACCGACGGTCAGAACATTACGATCTTCATCTATGCCAGGAGACACCATGAAGTTGCATCCACTGAGCCCGGCACGTCGAGCCCATCGAGGACTGCTGACACTCACTCTTGTCCTCGTCGGCACCCTCTCTTTCACTGGCGGATCCACCTCCGCCCTCTCGGACGGCGACAGGCCGGCTGGCTCCTACATCGTGCAGGGCGACGATTTCGAAGCTGTCCTCGGGCTAGTCGAGGACCAAGGCGGCGAGATAACCCACGAGCTCGGCCTGATCGACGCCGTGGCGGCAGACCTGACCCGGGGCCAGCTCGAGAACCTGCAGCGCCTCGACGCAGTACGAGTCCATGACAACCGAGCTCTGCGCACCAGCAGTCACGACAACGGCAGCGACAGCGATAGCGACTCGTCGAGCGACAGCGGCAGCGATAGCGACGGCGGCAGCGATAGCGATAGCGACGAATGCCTCGCGGAGATGGCGGATCCCGAGTTTGGTCCGCGCGTGATCCGATGGCCGATCCTCAACTCGGGCGGCAACAAGATCGTCATCAACGGCATCAGCATCAGTTGGCCGGACACCAACGGCAAGCTGAAAAAGATCAAGCTCGGCGCCGCCGAAATCTTCAACCAGAATCAGCCGCCGCCCACGGCCTTCATCGACTCCGGCTGGGAAGGCGACCGCCGCGACCGGCGGATCGGCGCCGGCGGCACCAAGAAGCTCAAGTTCCGGTTCGAGCTCCCGGCGGACGTCGACTCCGACGCCTACTCGGTGATGGTGAGCTTCGCCCAGGGGTGCTCGGTCTCCTGGAGCATGCCGCCGCTGGACGATGGCTTCCCGGTGCAGGAGACAGACTACCCGGCCCGCACCGGCGCCGCGGAGTTGCATGCCCAGGGAGTCACCGGCGCCGGCGTCACCGTCGCCTTCGTCGATACCGGCAATTCGACAGTTTCCAGCACCATTCACTACAACGCCGCCGAACAATGGCGCTATCTCGCTCAGTACGACGCCATCGCCGACGTACTGCTCGACACCAACGACTTCAGCCCGTCGAACCCGCCCGATGAGCAGGACCTGAACGGCCATGGCGGCCACCTGACGAGCGTCGCGTTGTCGGCCAAGAGCACGGCGACGGGCAGCTACAACGGCGTCGCTCCCGGTGCCGACCTGGTGACCATCCGAGCCTTCGACAACAAGGGTGACAGCACCTACGCCGACGCCATCCGCGGCATCCAGTTCGCGGTCGACTATCAGGCCGCTTACGGTATCCAGGTGCTCAACCTCGCCTTCAGCGCCCCGGCGGTGTCCTTCTACTGGGAGGATCCGCTCAACCAGGCAGTGACCGCGGCCTGGGACGCCGGACTGGTGGTGGTGGCCGCGGCCGGCAACGAGGGGCCGGACCCGATGTCGGTCGGCGTGCCGGGCAACAACCCCTACGTCATCACCGTCGGCGCGATGTCCGACAACTTCACCCCGGGCGACGGCAACGACGACTACCTGACCTCGTTCTCCGGCGCCGGCCCGACCATCGACCGTTTCATCAAGCCCGACGTCGTCGCCCCCGGCGGCCACATCCTGGGCATGACCTCGTACGACAGTTTCCGCGGCACCCTCTACCCGACCTTCCAGGCCGGCTTCCCGTACTTCGAGATGTCGGGGACCTCGCCCGCGGCGGCGATCACGAGTGGCGTCGTCGCGCTTCTGCTCGAAGCCGATCCGGCGCTGTCGCCCGACGACGTCAAGTGCCGGCTGATCGCCACCGCCCGCGCCGCCGAGGATGCGAGCGGCGGCCCCGCCTACAGTCCTTTCCAGCAGGGCGCAGGGCTCGTCGACGCCGCCGGCGCCGCCGCCAGCACCGCGACGGGCTGCGGCAACCCGGGCCTCGACGCCGACGCCGACCTCTCCGGCACCGAGCACTACATGGGCCTGGCGGCCTACGACGTGACGGCCGACGCTTTCTACCTCGAGGGCTTCGGCGAGCCGTGGGACGGTAGCTACACCCAGACCGTCAACCCCTGGGTCGACGTCAACCCCTGGGTCGTCCTCAACGTCAATCCCTGGGTCGACGTCAATCCCTGGGTCGACGTCAATCCTTGGGTCGACGTCAATCCCTGGGTCGACATCAACGTCAACCCCTGGGTCGACCTCGACGTCAACCCCTGGGTCGACGTCAATCCCTGGGTCGACTCAGGCCCTCAGGGCAAGGACCTGACCGAGCCGATCCGAGTCAATCCGTGGGTCGATCGTGAGTAGCGTCGCCGAGCGCCTTCTTTCAAACTGCACTGTCATTCGACCAGATCGGATGACATACTCACACCCTCTCCACGCGTGAACGGCGCAGGGCGGAATCAATGGCCGCCCGCGCCCTCCCCGGGCGAAGCCCGGTTCGGGAGTTGTGTATCCATGAGGCGCGGATTCTCCTGCCTACCGCTGCTGATCTGTTTTTTTTGCGGCGCATCACAGCTGGATGCCCAACCCCGGAGCACCCGTTTCGATCGGATCACTCCGAGCGACGGGCTGTCACAGAGCACGGTCGTCGACCTGCTCCAGGATCGCGACGGCTTCATGTGGTTCGGGACTCAGGACGGCCTCAACCGCTACGACGGCAGCCGCTTCACGGTCTACCGGCATGATCCCAAGGATCCGGCGTCACTGCCCGACAGCTCGGTCCGGGCACTGTTCGAGGACGAGTCGGGCGATCTCTGGGTCGGGACCGAGGCGGGGGGTCTGGCCCGCAAGCACGCCGACGATACGTTCACCCGCTACCGGCACGATCCCGAGGATCCACGGAGCCTGGCGAGCAACAGGGTGCGGGCGATTGTTCGTCAAGGGTCCGGGGCGTTGTGGATCGCGAGCTACGACGCCGGCCTCGACCTCCTCGACCCCGATTCCGGTACCGCGGAGCATTTCCGGCGCGAACCCGCGGATCCCCGGAGCCTGACCGACGATCGCGTGCGGGCTCTGGCCGTCGACCGGCTCGACAATCTGTGGATTGGGACGATGGGAGGCCTGGACGTCTTCGACACCTCGACCGGCGGTTTCCTCCACTATCGGCACGATACGGCGAATCCGGCCAGCCTCTCGGACGGCCGCGTGCTGTCGATCGCCGAGGATCGTGACGGCGTGCTGTGGGTGGGGACCTACAACGGGCTCAATCGATTCTCCCGGGCCACCAGCACATTCGAACGCTTCACCCACGATCCCGCCGACGCTACCAGCCTGAGCGAGAACCGGGTCCGGACCGTGTTCGAGGACGCCAACGGTCGGCTTTGGGTCGGCACCAACGGCGGCCTGAACCTGCTCGACCGGGAGACCGGCTCCTTCACCCGCTACCTTCACCTGCCGACCGATCCGGCGACACTCTCCGGCGATCGAGTGATGTCGATCTATCAGGACCGTGGGGGTGTCTTGTGGGCCGGCACCCTCGACGCCGGGGTCAACAAGTGGAACCCGATCACCTGGTCGATTCCCCACTACAAGCACGATTCGTCCAACCCCGCGAGCCTCGCCGCCAGCATGGTGTTGGCCTTTTCCGAAGACCGCGATGACAACCTCTGGATCGGCACGGTCGATCATGGCCTCGACCGGCTCGACCGCGCCACGGGCGAGTACGAGCACTTCCGGCACGACCCGGAGGAACCCGGCAGCCTCAGCTCGGACCGAATCACCGCGCTGATTCACGACCGCCAGGCCATCCTGTGGGTCGGCACCGCGGGGGCCGGGCTGAATCGGTTCGACACGCCAGGGGGAACTTTCAGCTCCTATCGGCACGACCCCTCGCGGCCGGAAAGCCTGGGCAGCGACGCGGTCATGTCGCTGTTCGAAGATTCCCTCGGCGAGCTGTGGGTGGGAACCTTCGGCGCCGGTCTGAGCCGTCTCGATCGCCCCAACGGCTCGTTCAGCCACTTCCGCAACGATCCGGACGACGGGGCGAGCCTGAGCCACGACCAGGTGAGCTGTATGGCGGAAGACCCTGCCGGAAGGCTGTGGGCCGGCACTTTCGCCGGCGGCCTCAACAGGCTCGATCGCTCGCGCGGTACCTTCCTGCGGGTGCGTCATGACGCGGATCGCGCCGACAGCCTCTCCCACGACATGGTGACCGCGCTGCACGTCGACTCCTCCGGCACGCTGTGGATCGGCACCCACGGAGGTGGCCTCGACCGGCTGATCGAGCTGGACCCGGTTACCGGAAACGCCAGCTTCCGCAACTACTCCGCGCGCGACGGCCTGCCCAACCCGGTCGTCTGGGGAATCCTCTCGGAGGCGGGCGAGGCCCTGTGGATCGCCACCAACGCGGGGCTGGCCCGCTTCGACCTGGCTACCGAGAGCTTCAAGAGCTTCGACACCAGCCACGGGCTCCAGTCGAACGAATTCAACCTCGGCGCTTCCTACCAAAGCTCCAGCGGCGAGATGTTCTTCGGCGGCATCAACGGCTTCAACGCCTTCTACCCCGACCGGGTCGAGAGCAACGACCATGTACCGCCGGTAGCGCTGACCTCGCTGCTGAAATTCAACCAGCCGGTCAAGCTGGACGAGCCGCTTCATCGGGTCGAAGAGATCTCGCTCGATCATCGCGACTCCGTGTTCTCGTTCGAGTTCGCGGCGCTCGACTACACGGCCCCAGAGAAGAACCGCTACGCCTACCGACTCAACGGCCTGACCGGTGGCTGGATCGACAACGGCCACGAGAACCGTGTCACGTTCACCAACCTCGATCCGGGTAGCTACCTGCTGCACGTCAAGGGCTCAAACAGCGATGGCCTGTGGAACGAGGAAGAGCTGAAGCTGCGCCTGACGATCGTGCCGCCGTGGTGGCGGACCTGGTGGGCCTACACCCTGTACGCATTGGCGCTGACGATTTCTGCCGCCGGCTACGGGCAGGCTCTGCGCCGCAAGTACCAGCGCCGTGACGCCCTGCGCCAGGCCCACGAAGCAGCGCGCACCGCCGAAACCGAGAGCCGGATCAAGAGCGAATTCCTGGCCAACATGAGCCACGAGATCCGCACCCCGATGAGCGGCATCATCGGCATGACCGACCTGCTGCTGATGTCGGAGCTGACCGACAAGCAGCGCGAGCAGCTCGAGACCGTCCAGATCTCGGGCGAGGCGCTGCTCGGCATCCTCAACGACATCCTCGACTTCTCGAAGATCGAGTCGATGAAGATCGAGCTCGAACAGGAGCCCTTCGATCTCCGGATGCTGATCGAGGAGGCGCTCACCCTGGTGGCGCCCACGGCCGCCGGCAAGGGCCTCGACCTGGGCTACTGGATCGAGCCCTCGACGCCCGAAACCGTCGTCGGCGACAGCCTGCGCACCCGCCAGATCCTGATGAACCTGCTGTCCAACGGCCTCAAATTCACCGAACGAGGCGGGGTCTTCGTTTACGCCTCGGCCCGGACGCTGGGCGGCGACCGGTACGAGATTCAGTTCGCGGTCGAGGACAGCGGCATCGGCATTCCTCCCGACCGGCTCGAGGCAGTTTTCCAACCCTTCAGCCAGGTCGACGCGTCCACCACCCGGCGGTACGGAGGCACCGGCCTCGGACTCGCCATCTGCGTGCGGCTCAGCGAGCTGATGGGAGGGCGGGTGTGGGCAGCCAGCACCCCGGATTCGGGATCGACATTCCACTTCACCATCCTCGGCGAGGCCCGCGAGAACGAGGAGCGACTGTTCCTCTACCGGAGCGACCCACGCCTCGCCGGCCGCCGGGCGTTGATCGTCGGCGAGAATCCAGAACTGCGACGTATCCTCGGCCGCCAGGTCGACGCCTGGGGCATGCTGAGCGAGGGAGTGAGCTCGGCGACTGCAGCGTTGGCGCACCTGCAGACCGGTGAGGCCGTTGACGTGGCGATCGTGGACCAGCAGGTCATGGGTAGAGACCAGGTCAGCTGGGTCAAAGGCTGGGGCAGGGAGGGCCAGTATCGCGACCTGCCTCTGTTGCTGCTGACGCCACTGGCAAAGAGCGGATCCGATCACTACGCCGCCGGCCCGGCCGATCACCCGCAGCTGAGCCAACCGGTCAAGCCGGCGCAGCTTTTCGACATGCTGACGGAGATCGTGGCCCGGACGCCGGTGAAACGAGCTCCCCGCGAGCAGCGCACCCGGCCCGCGCCCGACCCATCGCCGCAGTCACTCAGGGTCCTGCTGGCGGAAGACAACCCGGTCAACCAGAACGTCACGCTGGCCATGCTCGACGTCCTGGGCTTCGAGACCGAACTGGCGGTCAATGGTCTCGAGGTGCTCGAAGCGCTCGAGCACGCCCCCTGGGACGTGGTGCTGATGGACGTTCAGATGCCGGAGATGGACGGCTTCGAGGCGACGAGGGAGATCCACCGCCTTTATCCCGGTGGCGACCGGCCGACGATCGTCGCGATGACCGCCCACGCCATGCGCGGCTACCGCGAGAAGTGCCTGGAGGCCGGCATGGACGAATACATCGCCAAACCGATCAAGAGGGATCCGCTGCGGGAGCTGCTAAGGCGAGTCGAGGAGACGCGACGCGCCGGCGGCCCGGCCGAGGGAGGCCCCCCGGAGCGAAACCGGCGGCAGCTGATGGGCGTACGATCCGGCCAGAACGGTCCGACTGAAGATCAGTAGACTTCGTCGTGACTGCCGAGCGTCTGAGAGGCGAGCCAGAGTCTGAGACAGAGACGAAGCGAGCCGGGGATCCTTCTTGACGGCCCGCCGGGCGGCCCGGACGAAGGCCGTTGACCGCAGGAGCTTTCGCCTCAATGAAGGATTTCCTGCATCAACTCGTCCGGGGTTTTCTCCTCGCAATTCCCGGCGTCGTACTCGGCTTCAGCCTCCGCGATCTCGCCCGCCAGCGCAACCCGACGCCGCTCGATGATCCGACGCCGCACGACGCCCATCAACTCTTCCTGCTCGGCGAGCGGCAGAGCGTCGACGGCTTCGAGGACTTCTCTGAAGGGCAATACTGCTTGCATCTCGGTTCTCCACACGCGCGGGGTAACACCCCGGTACCGCGACTCTATCACCGCGATGGTAGCCTTCCCGTCATGTTGCGCACGCGACGATTGGTTCCTCGCCAGCGAGGAGGGCGAGGTGCTGGTCGTCGCGGTCGGCGACTCCGTCGAGATCCTGGCGAGGAACGAGCTGGCCGAAGCGATCAAGGCGACGCCGGCGATCGCCGGTAATACCCTCTACGTCCGCACTCTCGGCAATCTGATCGCGATCCGCGAATCAGACTGATCCCGGGCGTTCCATCGGCTTGACGCTGGACTCGGCGTCGCATAGCTTGAGCGCCCATGTCCGACACAGCGCTCGTTCTGGCCAACGGCATGTTCCGTTCGGTCTTCGCCAAGACGACCCATGGTCTGGTGCGGGGACCGAGCCGCTATCCCCTGGCCGGAATCATCGACGCCGAGCACGCCGGCGAGGATGCCGGTGAGCTGCTCGACGGACGGCGGCGCGATATCCCGATCCACGCCTCGGTCGGCGAGGCGTTGGCGTCGGCGGACCCGAGACCCACGGTCTGTATCGTCGGAGTCGCCACCATCGGCGGCGTGCTGCCGCCGGCAGTGCACGCCGGGCTGGTCGAGGCGGCGGAGGCGGGGATGTCGCTGGTCAACGGTCTGCATCGCCTGCTGTCCGACGATCCGGAGCTGGCGGGAATCGTCGATCGCAACGGCAGCCGGATCATCGACATCCGAAAGCCCCGGCCGACTTCGGAGCTGCGGTTCTGGTCGGGCGAGGTACTGAGGCTGGCGACGCCACGGGTGGCTGTGCTCGGCACCGATTGCGCTCTCGGCAAGCGGACGACGACGTCTCTGCTACGCGGGGCCTGCCGCGAGGCGGGCATCCGCGCCGAGATGGTCTATACCGGCCAGACCGGCTGGCTGCAAGGCTACCCTCACGGCTTCATCTTCGACGCCACTCCCAACGATTTCGTCTGCGGCGAGCTCGAGGGCGCCATCCTCGGCTGTCAGCGCGACACCGATCCCGACCTGATCCTGATCGAGGGTCAGGCGGCGCTGCGCAATCCCTCCGGACCGTGCGGCTCCGAGCACATCATCTCGGGTGCTACCGCAGGGGTCATCCTGCAGCACGCCCCCGGCCGCAAGTACTTCGAGGACTACGGCGAGCTCGGCTGTGAGATCCCGCCTGTGTCGGAGGAGATCGAGCTGATCCGGCTCCTCGGCTCACAGGTGTGGGCCGTGACTCTCCACGACGAGGGGCTGCGGGAGGACGACATCGAACCGACACGGGCACGGATGGCGGAGGAGCTCGGTCTGCCGGTGGTGCATCCTCTGCGCGGCGGCATGCCGCGTCTGGTCGAAGTGGTACGCGGGCACCTGCAACAGGCTCGGCACGACGAGGTCCGGTCATGAAAATCCGCCACGTCGACACCTGGAAGAGCGATGTCGAGCTCTCCCGGCCCTACACCATCGCCACCCGCACGATCACGGCAGTGGAGCTGTTCTTCGTGCGCATCCGCGCCGACGACGGCACGGTCGGCGTGGGATCGGCGTCACCGGGCGAAGGGGTGACTGGCGAATCTCCCGCGGCATGTGCGGCTGCGCTGGAAGACGATCGATTGGGGTGGCTGGCGGGTCGGGATCCGCGCCATCTCGGGGCACTGTGCCGGGAGCTGAAGACGACCGCCAGGGCGACGCCCGCGGCCCGTGCCGCGGTCGACATGGCGCTTCATGATCTCTTCGCCCGCTACCTCGGGGTACCGCTGGTCGACGTGCTCGGGCGCCGGCACCAGACGCTGCCGACGTCGATCACGGTGGGCATCAAGTCGACCGAGGAGGCGCTGAGCGAAACGGAAGAGTATCTGGGGCGCGGTTTCCGCTGCCTGAAGATCAAAGTCGGGCTGGACCTCGACGAGGATCTGGAGCGGCTGGCCAAGCTGCGCGAGCTGGCCGGCGGGGAGGTGACGATCCGAGTCGATGCCAACCAGGGCTACGGCGCCGAGCAGGCGCTGCGCTTCTACCGCGCCACCGAGCATCTGGACCTCGAGCTGATCGAGCAGCCGCTGCCGGCGGCGAGCGACGACGACGCCCGGGGGCTGCCCGCGGACTTGCGGCGCAAGGTGGCGGCCGACGAGAGCCTGATCACCGAGGAGAACGCATTCGCCCTGGCGCGCGAGCCCGCGGCCTGCGGCATCTTCAACATCAAACTGATGAAGTGCGGCGGCGTCAGCTCGGCGCTGGCCATCGCGCAGATCGCCGAGGCCGCGGGGATCGAGCTGATGTGGGGCTGCATGGACGAGAGCGCGATCTCGATTGCCGCCGCGGTGCACGCCGCCTACGCCTGCCCGACCACGCGGTACCTGGACCTCGACGGCAGCTTCGACCTGGCGCGCGATCCGGCCACCGGCGGTTTCGCGGTGGAGGGCGGCATGATGAGAATCCTCGAGGAGCCAGGGCTGGGGGCAACGCTCGGGACGGACTGAGCCGAGAGAGCCGATAGACTACGGGGCATGATCAAGTTGCACATCGTCCCCGTCCAGGGGGAGCCCTTCGAGCATCCGATCGAGGAGGACTCGCTGGTTCTCGGACGCGCTTCGAGCGCCGACCTGGTGCTGGAGGATCGCTTCCTGTCGCGCAACCACTCGCGCATTTTCAGAGACGGCGATCGCTACCTGATCGAGGATCTCGGTTCGCGCAACGGCACCCTGCTCAATGGCCAGCGGGTGCACGGTCCGCAGCCCATCGTACCGGGCGACGTGATCAAGATCTCGGGCAGCGTCATCTCGATCGTCGGCTCGGGTGGCGCGGTGACGCCAGCCCCGCGGCCCGAGCCGTCCTCCAGCTTCGGCGATCACACGATCTTCCGCAGCGCCTCTGGGATGCTCGAGAGTCAGATCGCGGCCGACAGCCAGCAGATCCAGGGCGAGGAGGCGCTGCGGCGCTACGCCGAACGACTCAACCTGGTCAACGAGGTCCACCGCGCCCTCGGTCAGTCGATGGAGCTCGAGGAGCTGCTGGAGCTGATCCTGGAGCGGGTCTTCGATCACCTGCGGCCCGAGCAGGGCGCGATCTACCTCAAACACGACGACGGCGACCTCGACCGAGCCGCCAGCCGATCGCTGCCGGGCGTGGACGCCGAGACCTTCTACTCCCGCAGCCTGGTGCGCGAGGTCACGGAGAAGGGCGTCGCGGCCCTGGTCTTCGACATCGAGAGCGACGAGCGCTTCGCCGCCGCCCAGAGCATCCTGTCCTCCGGCGTCCGCTCGCTGGTCGCCGCGCCGCTGCTCGACGACAAGGGCACCCTGGGGATGATCGTCCTCAGCTCCCGCGCCGGCGTGCGCCAGTTTTCAGAAGGCGACATGGAGCTGCTCGTCTCGCTCGCCTCGATCGCGGCGCTGCGGCTGCGCAACGTCGCGCTGCTCGAGGAGGCGGCGGAGCGGCGGCGCCTCGAGAAGGAGCTCGCCCTGGGGCGCCAGATCCAGGAAACCCTGCTGCCCGAGCACCTGCCCGAGATCCCGGGCTACGCCCTGCACGCTGGCAACATTCCGTCCCGCGGGGTGTCGGGCGACTACTACCAGGTGCTGCTGCGCGACGGCGATCGCGAGTGCGTGCTGATGGTGGGTGACGTATCGGGCAAGGGGATCGCGGCGTCGCTCCTGACCTTTTCGCTCGAGGCCTTGTCGGCGGTGCCGATCGAAGACGGCCTGCCGCCGGAAGAGATCTGCGCTCGCCTGTCGCGCCTGCTGTTCAGCCGTACGCCGCCCGAGAAGTACGCCACCGCCTTTCTCGCCATCCTCGAACCAGAGACCGGAACCGTGCGCTATACCAACGCCGGCCACAATCCGGGCCTCGTGGTGCGGGCCTCGGGCGAGGTCGAGCACCTCGGCCCCACGGGCATGCCGATCGGCCTCATCCCCGACGGCGTCTTCGAGGCCGGCGAGTCTTCCCTCGGGGCAGGCGACACGTTGATCCTCTACACCGACGGCATCACCGAGGCGGCGGATCCAGACGAGGAAGAGTACGGCCTCGAGAGACTCGTCCGGGTCTGCGCGCGGCATCGCGACGCCGATCTTCCAGGGCTCTCAGCGGCCATCGCCAACGACCTCGACGACTTCGTGCGCGGCGAGCCATTCCCGGACGATCGTACCCTGGTGATGACCCGGCGCCTCGCTGAGTGAGGATCAGGCACCTGGCGAAGCGACGAACCTGGTGCCCAGGGTTTTCTCCCCTCGGGGCTGCTTGCCGAATCCTCTTCGCATATACTCGACACCAGCTCGTACCCATGAGACTGGATGAGGTGCCCCCGCGACCAAGCGGGGATCGGATGCGCGCCGCCTTCGCCACCAGCGCCCAGGGAGACCCGCAGTGACGCAATCGGAAAAGATCCGGGTGATCATCGTCATCATCCTGTTCCTCGCCTATCTCGTCAAGCGCTTCGACCTGATCGGCAAGGTGAGAGAAAGCCGCCAGAAGAAGCAGGAGGAAGAGGCCAAGCAGCGCTTGCTCGAGGAGCGTAAGGAGCGGCGCAAGCAGCACAAGGAACAGCTGGAGGTGCAGAAGACGCAGACCGCGGAGATCCTGAAACGCGGCCTGGTCAACCTGCAGCAGAAGTCTGTCAAGGCCGGCGGCCAGGAGATCTGGTATCTCGAGGGAGGTATGCGGGACGCCCCGGCAGTTCTGCTGCTGCACGGTTTCGCCGGCATCAAGGAAGACTGGAGCGAGGTCGGCAAGTCGCTGATCGGCGAGGGCTTCCATGTCGTGGCCCCCGACCTTCCCGGCTTCGGCCAGAACAAGGTGTATCCGGACCTCGCCCACGACGTCACTTCCCAGACCAAGAGAGTCCGGGCGTTCGTCCAGAAAGCGGGCCTCTCGAGCTTCCACCTTGCCGGCCACTCGATGGGCGGCTCGATCGCCGCCGCCATCGCCTACGCCGCGCCGACGGACGTCCACAGCCTGGTCCTGATCGAGCCCTTCGGCGTCGGCGTGCCGTACAAAAGCGAGCTCGACAACCTGCTCGAGCAAGAGCGCAACCCGATGGTCATCGCCACCCCGGCGGCCTACGACAACCTGTTAAGCTTCACCTTCCATGAGCCTCCCGAGATAGCGGCAGACCTCAAGAAGCTCCGCGCCGAGCAGGCGGCGAAGAACCGGGCTTTCTACCTCAAGGTCTGGACGGAAAACCGCGACGGCGAGCGCTCCAACCTGCTCGACCTGCTTCTGCCGGTCATCAAGATCAGGGCGCTGGTCATCATGGGGGCACAGAGCCAGGTGGTCCATCCCGCCACCTCGGGCATAATCGAGGCCATGATGCCCGACTCCAAGTCGACCCTTATCGACTCCTGCGGGCATTTCCCCATGGTCGAGAAACCACGCGAAACGGCGGCACAGATGCTGAGGTTCTTGAGATCGATCCGCGCGCCCGCCAGCGGCGAGCCGGCAGGCTCTTGACGCCGGCCACAGATGCGTTGACAGGCTCTGCGACTGTGCTAAAATCACTGGCCTGCCGGTCTCATCGAACTCGGGACGGCAGGGGGGAGGCGAACCAGTGCTCATCCGCAAGCGTCAACAAGGATTCTCCATCATCGAGCTGGTTCTGGTGGTCGCGATCATCGGCATCATCGCCTCGATCCTGATCCCAAACCTGATCGACGCCCTTCACAAGGCGAAGCAGCGGCGGACGATGGCCGAGCTCCGGCTGGTCGGCACCGCCTGGATGTCGTGGCTGACCGACCAGGCCGGCGCCGCTTCCGCGGGCGCCAATCAGACCTACGCGGTAGATAACCACCGCGAGGTGTCCTACGCCGAGCTCTTCGGCTACCTGCACCCGTCGGACACCTTCTTCTACATGCAGGGGATTCCGGAATACGACGCCTGGGGAAGCAGCCTCACGTTCTACATGAACGAGGACCCCCGGACCGACAACCAGCTGCTGCTCTGTGCCGCCGCTCGGGACAACATCCCCGAAACGTGTGACGGCAGCACCGACATCCCCATCGGGCCCTTCCTGGCCACCGATTTCGATCAGGACATCATCTGGGCCGACGGGTTCCTGCTGCGCTGGCCGGACATCAAGTAATCTCCGCCCCGCTCCACGCCCGGCTGCTGCGCTTGGCGGCAGATGACCCGGCCGAGGCCGATCGTCTACGCGTCCTGCGCGTGTATCTGATGATCCACGCGCCATTCGAGCTGCTGTGGGACAGCCTGATCTGGGAGTCCCGGCGCGCCTACAACGGCGTATTCTTCGGCGTCGGCCTGTTGCTCTGCCTGGGCCTTTCTTTTCTCCCGGGCCGGACGATGCTCGCCATGCGCCTGTTCGTCGGCTTTCAGCTGAGCGCCATTGTCTGGCTGTTCCCGGCGGTCTCCAACCACTTCTTCCTGGTCTTCTTCTGCCTGCTGCTGCTGTCGATCCTGGATCTCGAGCGCAGAGACGAGGCGCTCCTCGGCTTGCAGGCGTGCCGCCTCACGGTGCTCATCGTGTTCTTCTACACCGGCGTGCAGAAAGCCCTCTACGGCACCTATTTCAAGGGCCAGCTGCTGACCTGGACGATCGCCCACGACGACCGCTTCCGCACCGCTTTCGAGGTCATCCTACCGGCAGATGAAGCGCGGCGGATCGCGGCGCTCGCCGACACCGTCGGCCCCTTCGGCACCGAGTGGTGGCCGCTGCTAGTGATCTCGAACTTCGTGGTGGTGTTCGAGCTCCTCGCGCCGTTCCTGTTGCTCCATCCCCGCACGCGCTCGGCCGCGGTCGCCGCGGTCGTCGTCTTCATGGTGTTGATCGAGAGCGGCGCCCGCGAGTGGTTCTTCGGCTGCGTGTTCGTCAACCTGCTGTTCCTGTTCACGCGCCGGAGCTGGTACGGCGTGCTGCTGCCCCTGACCCTCGTCTTCTACGCCTTCCTGCTCTATCCGCGCCTCGACCGGGTCTGGGGGTGGTTTTGAGCCTGCGCGCGAAGACCCTCCTGATCGTGGCGCTGCTCGTCGCCTTCGCACTGTGGCCGCTGGCGCACCGCGCGGTGGTCCACGAGCACTTCGTCAGCCCCTGGCGGCTCTTCGGCTGGGCGATGTACTGCGTGCCGGTCTACAAGCCGCGGGTCGAGCTGTTCATCGACCACGGCGGCGAGCGGGTTCAGATTGCCTTCCCGCGGACCTCCGCCAACAACGTGCGCACCTTCGACACCTTCATCAGGAACCGCGCCGAGCTCGGCACCCTGGTCGACGTGGACGACCTGGGACGGGTACTCTTCCGCGAGTACCCGCAGCTGGACCAGGTGACCGTCCGCATCACCCAGCCCGTGTATCACTACGACAGCGACCAGATCCGCTCAGCCTACTTCGAGCACGTCCTCGACCGGATCGACTAGAGTTACGGCGACCAGGCCGAGACGTCGCCCGACTCGAAACCGTCGGCGAAGATGCCCGGGAAGCCCGGGCCGATGGTTGCGAAACCCACCGAGTCAGGTGAACCGGGGCGAAACAGGCCATCGAGAGGTTGTAGGGGGGCTGCCGCTGACCGCGACCTCGCGATAGGAGGCGTTGTTGTTGTGGTTGCCGGCAAGGGCGTCGGCAGCGGTGACGTAGTGCACCTCGACGAAATACCGAGCGCCGGCGTTCATCGACGGCTCGAGGTCGTCGTTGTACACCTGCAGGCGCTTGTAGATGGCGTCGCCGCTCATGCCCTGGGCAAAGTAGGGAAAACTGTAGAAACCGGTCGAGGCGTTGACCTCGAAACGTGGTCCGAGGCCACCAACCCCGCCAAAACCGGTTTGATCGCCGCTCAGGCTTGCGCTACAGGAGTCGGAGCAGCCCACCCCCAGGAGCGAAGAGGTTCCCGGATTCTGGCAGTCGCCGCACAAACTCTGGGCCAGGGCAGCAAAGCCGTGCTTGAGCCAGCTCATGCCGATCTGCTCCATGCGACCGTCTTTGAGACGGTACATGTTCTGCCCGATCACCGGGTGTTCAATGCTGTTCGCGACCCAGGGCAGCGGCTCGTCGCCGACATTGCAGGCAGTGGTCGCTACCGAATAGGCGGTGATGTCACCGACCGAGCCCCAGCGATTGATGTCGAACAGGTCACCGACGATGACGTCCGGGCCGGCGCCGGACACCGCCTCCGGAGCGGCCGCGATCACCGTCACCAGGCCCAGCCCCAGGAGGGCAATAACGGCCGCGCCGGTGAGAATCCTCTTCATGGGCCAGGCCCCCATGGCGGGGCGCCTGCGCTCCCCCGCCTCTACGGGCTCGAGCTCGACCAGTTGTCGAGGACGCCTCTATCGAAACCGTCGGCGAAGATCAACGCGATGCCCGGACCGGTGGTTGAGACGCTGACCGAGGTCGGAGAGCCGGGGCGAAACAGGCCGATGTCGGCGTTGACCGGGACCGGCGGGGTGCCGGCGTCGAACCAGAAGTTGTAGGTCGTGCCCCAGCGCAGGGCGTTGGCGTCCTCGTTGGTGCCGAAGTCGTCGGTCGCCCAGGTCACCGTGTTGGCGCCGATCGTGGCGGGCCAGGGGGTGCCGTCGTAGGGCTCACCGGAATGGTAATCCGGCGCATGGAACCCGGCGTTCTGGACCGCCGAGCCGGTGGCGAAAGACACCGTCAAGCTGCCGGCACTGCGGTGGGAGCTCAGGTTGTGCAGCGCGTACTCGTAGCGCCACATGCTGCCGCCCAGGGAGTAGGCGTTGGCGGCGAGGGTCAGGCGGCCGTCGCTGGTGACGTTGGCGCTCGACATCTCGACCGTCGGGTCGATGTCCTGCCAGGCCTGGATGGCGGGCTTCTCGCGCTGGGTGCTGCCGGACAGGGAGAGATTGTAGGGGCTGCCGCCGACCGTGACCTCGCGGTAGGAGGCGTTGTTGTTCTGGTTGCCGGCCAGCGCGTCAGCGGCGGTGACGTAGTGCCCTTCGATGAAATACCGGGCGCCTGAGTTCATCGTCGGCTCGAGGTCGTCGTTGTCGACCTGCAAACGCTTGTAGATGGCGTCGCCGCTCATGCCCTGGGCGAAGTAGGGGAAGTTGTAGAAACCGGTCGAGGCGTTGACCTGGTAGCGCGGGCCGAGGCCGGCGACGCCGCCGAAACCGTTCTGGTCACCGTTCAGGCTGGCGCTGTAGGGGTCGGAGCAACCCACCCCCAGCAGCGAGCCGGTGCCCGGGTTCTGGCATGTGTCGCACAGGCTCTGGGCCAGCGCGGTGAAGCCGTGCTTCAGCCAGCTCATGCCGACCTGCTCCATGCGACCGTCCTTGAGGCGGTACATGTTCTGGCCGATCACCGGGTGCTCGTTGGTGTTGCTGACCCAGGGCAGCGGCTCGTCGCCGACGTTGCAGGAGGTGGTCGCCACCGAGTAGGCGGTGATGCCGCCGACCTCGCCCCAGCGGTCGGTGTCGTACAGGTCGCCGACGATGACGTCCGCCCCGATGACGGGGCCCTTTTCGGGAGCGGCTCCGGTGACGGCCACTACCCCGAGCCCCAGGAGGGCGACCAGAGTCGTTCCGATGGCGATCTTCTTCTGCATGGACGTCTTCCCCATGGTCTTCTTCCTCTCCGTCGGTGTGCTGGTGGGATTGGCGCTTGCGGCCGACGCATACTAGCATCTTCGCGTCGTATCGCAAAACTGGATGATTCCCCTGGAGACCGTCCGAGTCTTCGAGGACCGTCTCCAGGGCCGGCGGGGATGGGCCAAGGAGTCGAATGTCGTAGGCTTCGAGTTCTTGGGGCGGCTCAGTACCCGGACTGCCTTAGCTGTTCGAGCAGGCCACGCGCCTCGGCCAGCTCGGGATCGAGCTCGACCGCCCGCCGCAGCTGCTCGGCCGCGGGCTCGGGCTCACCGAGAGCGAGATGAGCGCGGGCCACGAAGAAATGGGTCGTGGCGTCGCCCGGCGACAGCTCGACGGCGGCGCGGTAGTGCTCCAGGCCCTCGCGGAAACGGCCGACGCTGCACAGCATGCCGGCCAGGTTCTCGCGCGCCTGCAGATAGCTCGGGTCGGCGGCCAGGGCCTCCTCGAAGCGAGCGATGGCGCGCTCCGCCTCGCCGCTCATGGCGTCGACGAGGCCGGCGTTGTAGAGCAGGTCCGGGGATCGCGTCCCCTCCGCCAGACCGCGCTCGAAGGCGGCGCCGGCGGCCCGGAGGTCGCCGCTCTCGACGTGCGCGATGCCCTGCCGCAGATACTCCACACCGGTGGCGGCACGGCGCCGCTCGCCAAACGCCTCGGCCTGCACGCCGGCGCTGTGCACCCAGAGTCCCAGCACCAGCGTCATGACGCCGAGGTAGGCGAAGCCGGCCGGCCGCAGCTTGCCGGCGCGTTTCAGGGCCATGCGCCGGAGCGTCAGATTGGGCTTGTAGACGAAGCGCAGGAGCAGCAGGGCGAGGTAGCTGAGGATCGCCGCCAGCCCCAGCGCCAGCAGGAACGGCACCACGCCGTAGAGACCGCGGAAGGTGACGAAGGCCAGGACGAAGAAAGCCGCCAGCAGCAGCTCCTCCCACCAGGTGTGCTCGCGCCGATGTCTGGGTTTCGTGGCCCCGGGCCGGGTCGAGGCGGCGATGCCCGGGGCGCCGAAACCGAAGTAGAGCGCGTCGTTGGGACAGACACTCACGCAGTCCATGCACTTCATGCAGCCCGGATCGGTGATCATGCCCCAGGTGCGCACCTCCTCGTGCACGCGCACGTTCGAGCTGCACACCGCGGTGCAGTGGCCGCAGCCCTCGCAGGCGTCGGTCACCCGGATGCGGCCGGGAGCCAGCCGGTCGACGGCGACGAAGATCGCGCCGTAGGGGCAGGCGTAGGTACAGAAGCCCTTGGCGCCCAGGAAGTAGACGATCGCGAAGCCGCAGACGAAGAAGGTCAGCGCGGCGACCCCCCAGCCCGGGAAAGTGGCCCAGAAATCCGACGTGGTGAGCTCGACGTGCTCGACAGCGAGCCGGTCGCCGTACCACAGACGGTAGATCGCCGGCCACAGGAACATGTAGACGAAAGCCACCATCGGCACCCAGAGCAGAAGCCGCGAGCGCAACGGCCTGGGCCGGATCCCCACTCTGGCGAGCAGCCAGCGGCAGAGATCCTGCAGCGCCACCAGGTGGCAGGCCCAGCCGCAAAAAAAACGCCCGAAGAGCGCGGTCAGCAGAATCATCGCAGCGAAGAACACCAGCCCGGCGTTGACCAGACCGCGCTTGCCCGCCTCCATGGCTTCGGACGGCTCGAGCGGCGACATGGTCTCGCCGGTGAGCCACCACTGGGCGATGTGGGCGGCGATCAGCAGATGGATCGCGATCAACACGGCCGCCCGCCAGCGGCTGGTGCGCGACGGCCGAATCGCGGTCGGCCGGGACGCGGACCGCGACGCAACGACGGGAAGCTTCTTGGAGGCCACCCTGGTCTACCCTCCCGAGACCGCCTGCAGCACCAGGACTCTCGCCATCGTGGGGATCTCCGCAGCCGTCAGTGATCAAATCGAGATCGGAGTATATCGCCGGGCCGAGCTTCAGCCGCCGGCCGGGGACGCACGGGCCTGAAGACCCGTGCTACAGAAGATAAGCCCCCTGAAGGGGACTGCCTTGAAGCCCTCTTCAGAGGGCTTGCCCTCGGTAGCGCGGGTCTTCAGGCCCCGTGCCGCGTCGGCATCCTCACCGCCCGGTGAGGTCCGGGTATTCCGCGAGGGTGTCGAGCAAGCCGGCCAGGGTCTCGCGCACCGACTCGAAGGTGTAGGGATCGTCGCGGTGTGGCTTCTGGCCCGGCTTCTGGAAGTGGGGACGCTCGAGGTACATGCGCCCCCACTCGGCGTCGACCTGGCGGACGAAGAGCTGCAGACGATCTTCACGGCCCAGGACGTGCTCGACGATCTCGCTGAGGGCCAGGAGAGGATGGTCATAACTCTCCTGCGTGAGCTTCATGCTCTCGCGCACGCGCCGGTCCAGGACGACCAGCAGGGCGCCTTCGGAATCGGCCAGATGCTCCTCCAGGAAGAGGTCGGTCGCCACCTCGACCTGTCTCTTGCGCGTCACCGGCGAGGCGCCCTTCAACAGGTCGCCGCCGCCCAGGCGTCCGATCGCCTCGGCGAGGTCGAACTTGAACCCCGCGCGCGCCTCCCGTGCGAGGTCGGAGTCCTCGGGGGCGGCCGGTTTCTGTTCATCTTTGCTCATTCCACTTCAGTGCACCAGCGCTCGGAGCTCCATGCTACTTCACTCCCTTGGGCGCGGGCGGGAGCGGATGCATGTGCCCGAAACTTTCGGTGGCGACGCGCACGACCTCGTCGGCCTCGTGCGTGCCGATGAACTCCATGGGGATGCGGCCGAGGCTTTCCTCGACCGTGCTCCACCACTTGGCGAGCGGCCAGGAAGTGTAGGCGCGGCCAGCGAGCCGGTTGGTCTGGCGGACCTGCGGGTGGACGCGGTGCCGGGCAACGTCGATCTGGAAGGCCGGATAGAAGTAGCGCCGCTTGCGCCGGTCGCCGCCCGGCAGCCCGAACAGCACGAAGGCAAAGCGCAGCTTGCCGACCAGCGCTTCCCCGACGTCGAGATGCCGGGCCACCTCCGCGGCGGTCAGCAGCTCGCCCTGCCACCTCGACGTCACCTTGGCCGGGATGCCATCCTCGACGGCGGCGGCCGGTGCCGGCTCGGCGACCGGTCCTGGTACCGCGGCGGGCGGCGGCTTCGAGCGGGCGGGCGCGGCCTCGCCGACGAGCTCCCGCACCAGGCGCGCGCAGTGCTCGCGGCCGGCAGCGGTCAGGCGGTAGCGCTTGGCGCGGCGGTTGCCGAAGCCTTCGACCAGGTCCTGGTAGGCGGCCAGCAGGCGATCGGCGCGCTCGAAGCGGGCACCGGAGGCGCGGGCGGCAGAGGTCATGCCGGGGGCATGGACCCACGTGCGATCCTGGAGCTTGCGCATGCCGTAGAGCACGAGCAGCAGGGCGTCGGCCGTGCGTTTGGGGAGCTTGCGCAGTCTCAGGCGGCCGCCCTTGCCGACGGCGTAGAGGCGCGCCAGCCGCTCGGGCTCGGGAACGGCATCGGCATCCGGCGCCACAGGCGCTGCCGGCGACGCTCCGGACGCCTCCATGACTCTCGGCTTCGCACCGTCGAGCCCGACCCGGACCTCCGTCCCCGCGCCGGGGAGCAGCCGGTCCAGGACGTGCTCCAGCTGGGCTTCGACCGCCTCGCGCTCGGCCTCGTACAGGACCTCGTTGTCCCCGAACCTGAGCGTGAGCGTCGCGCGCTTGTTCGCCATCGCGGTTCCTCTGTCCTGCCGAGCCATGACCAATACAGACCTCTCATCGCGGAGACTATCACATAGGCAACATACGCCTATCAGATCCTGATCTGCTTCAAAACCACCCTAATACAGGCGAATCTACTCCACATACGTACCTAAAGCTCATAACTCCAGTTCCGACATTCCTGTATACGGATGTGCAAGCGGATGTCGTAAGTGCTCCAGCCCCAGGAACAAAAGTTCCCGAAGCTATCGAATCCCCGATATCTGTTCATACGTTTGAATGAGCAGATATCGGAGATTCGATAGAGCTATACTGGTTCTTTTAACCTGCAACGAGACTTCCGATCACCGGATTTTCATCCCAATACGTTGCCCGCGGACTCCAGATGGCCGTCGATACAGACCAATGAGATGGTTGCGAGATTGTGACGGCTCGATTGACGAGAGTCCGAGACGCGCGGACGGATGCACCCGGCACATTTGCGGACGCATGGCCCGGCATCTGACATCCGCTGGCGGAATTCGCGGTCAGATGGGCCACCGGTAGGAACGCCCGGACGTGCCGTGATCGCGCGGATCCTACGACGCGAAGACCCCCGCGACGTCGAGCGCCGAGTATAGGAGGGCGAGCGCCAACACCAGGCCGAGCGCCCGCGCCCGCGCCCGCGTGGAGATCCAGCCACGGATCAACTGTCCGCCCAGCGCCCAGGTGGAAATGGCGGTGAACGTCACGGTGGTCAGAATCACCAGCGAAAGGGCCAGGGCCAGCGGTCTGTCCAGCAACGGCGTGAGGAAGACGGTGAACAGGGTCAGCCCGTAGAAGACCGCTTTCGGGTTGACGAACTGCAGCAGCAGCCCCTTCCAGTACCTGGGCCGATCCGCGTCCTCGGGCTCCGGCACCAGCAGGGCGCCGCTGCGCCGGTAGATGCCGACGGCCAGCCACAGGATGTATGCCGCACCGACCCACCTTAGGACGAGGGCCGCCGACGGAAACCAGGTGGTCAGAGACGAAGACACCGCCGCGCACAGGGTCATCACAAACAGGAAGCCGGACGCCACGCCGGCCAGGAAGGGCAGCGTCGGCCGGTAGCCGTAGATCACGCCCATCGATCCGCTGAGCAGATTGTTCGGACCCGGCGTGAAGACGGTGACGACCACGAACACGGCCGTCGCCGTCAGGTTGAGGGTCATCCAGCCGGATGGAACGACGCGTGGAACCCCAGGTGGATCGGCTCGCGCAGGGGCAGGACGGCAATCGGGCCTTTCGTCACCTCGAAGGCGTCGAAGAGCAGGAAGTCCATGGTCTCGCTCTCGGCGTCGAAACGCTGGCAGATGACGCAGCCACGGTCCTCGTGCTCCGGATCGCCGAGGAAGATCGGCTCGCCGCCGAAGTAGTGATGCGCCGGCGCTTGGAAGATCTCGATCTCGCCGCTGTGCCAGTTGGCGTGCACCACCTGGTCGAAGAACTTGCGCCCGGGCTTTTCCGTGGCCGAGATGCCCAGCACCCAGAAGTCGCGGGTTTCGCGCCCGGCGCGGCGCGGGTCGATCGCCGGGAAGTCGCACATGTTGCGGTAATCGAGGACGGCGGTGTCCTTGACTTCACCCTTCTCCGGGTCGACGATGTAACGCTTGGGCTGAGCGTGACGCACGTCGGTGAAGAGCTCGGGGATGTCGTACTGGTCGTAGACCGGCTGCTCGAGCTCGATGACGTCGACGTTCAGATGACCGTTGTCCTCGAAGCAGTTGGCCAGGTGCAGGCAGTAGCTCGAGCCGATCGGGAAACTCGCCACCGCCTCGCCGGTCTCGCGCGAGGCCAGCAGCATCGTGCTGCCGCGCTCGGGCTGCCAGGAGAGGGCCTCCATCAGGGTGGCGCCGTCGCGCATCAGGGCCTCGACGTCGAGCAGGTGGGGGCTCAAGTAGAAGACCGCGTAGCTCGGCGACAGCCCGAAGTCGTGCACCGAGCACGGATACTCGAGCGGCAGCCGCTTGCGGAAGATCAGGTCGCCGCCGCCGAAGCGGTAGAGGTTCACCGATGGGTGGCGGGCCGAGAACGAGATGCCGAAGTTGAACATCTCGTCGCTGGTGTAGTCGAAGTTGGGATGGGCGGACAGCGGGCTGATGGCGTTGAGCCGGCGGTTGAAGGTGTATTCGCCGCGGGTCTCGAGGGTCACCGGGTCGAGCTCCCACGGCAGGCCCTGCTCGCCGAAGGCCAGCAGGGTGTCGTTCCACGCCCAGACGCTGACGTTGACCGGCGACTCGAGGCCGATGCCGCGCTTGAGCTGGTCGCCTGGAAAGCCGGTGCCGAAGGTGCGGTACAGCGCCTGGCCCGCCTCTTCCTCGGCGGTGAACTTCGAGCCGCGCACGAAGCGGCAGACGAAGCGCACGCCGCCGTCGCCGAAGTGCAGGGCGGCGACCATGCCGTCCGGATCGAGCCAGTGACGGTAGCGCAGGTCCCCGCGCTTCAGGCCCGCCGGACCGTTGACGTAGTAGGAACCGCGGATGAAGGTCGGCACCTCGCCGGCGCTCGGCTCCAGCTGGTAGTCGGCGTCGCGCGGCACGCGGGCGAAGGCGCGTTCGAGCAGCGGTGCGTGGTCTTGCATTCTTCTACTCCGTCATCTCTACCAGGTCGGCCCGCGATTCCGCCGCGGTGTCGCTCTCGTCCGTGGGGCCACCCTCGGCCGGGCTCGTGCGGAAGCGGTCCATGACGAAGGGATCGAACGACCACAAGTAGAGCTCCTCGTCGGCGGCACACTCCTGCCAGCGGCGGCGCATCTGCTCGGGATCGAACTCCAGCTTGCGGACGTCGAAGCCCTCGACGAAGCTGCGGTTGGTCAGCACCTTCTTGTCGCCCAGGACCACCGAGGCGACCTGGGCGGCGATGAAGCGCGCCAGCTCCCTCAGGTTGTCCACCTGGCGGGCGAGGATGGCCTTGGCCTCGCTCACCGGCACGCCGACCTCGTAGAAGGTCTTCTCGGCCTCGCGCAGCGAGCCGATCTCCATGAAGTCGAAATAGAGCGGCCCTTCGGGCGGCGCTACCGCCGTCTTCTTCCACTGGTAGTACGCGCTCAGGTATTCCTGCACCGAACGGTTGATCGGCCCGAGCTGGGAGAACAAGCGCATGAACGCCAGCAGGAACCGGCGGTCGGTGAACAGGTCGTTGATGAACGGGAACACGTAGCCGGCGAAGTACACGGTCAGCTCCCAGGCGTACTTGAGGCTGAACGCCTCCTGGTCGCCGAGGGCGTCGTAGCTGACGGCGTAGGTCGGCACGTAGGCCTGGTACACCGCGCGCATCATCTGCTCGTAGAGCTTGCACTTGCTCTCGAGCTCCTGCGCGTCATCGGTCTTGATGGCGTCGACGATCAGGGTGTTGTAGATCGAGATCAGGTCGCTGCCCGGGCTGTAGAGCGGGTCGGTGAAGCGCCCGGCCTCGCCGGCCAGCGCCCAGCGCTCCGAGCTGATGGTCTGCGCGCAGTCGTAGGAGAAGGACGCCAGGCCGTTCGAGTCGATGACCTCGCGCTGCGGCAGGTCGCGGGCGAAGCACGGGAACTTCTCGCACACCCAGGTGGTCGCCTTCTCCGGCGTCGAGACGTCGCGGTAGTCGACCACCGCGCGGTCGAACACCAGGCCGAGGCTGGTCTTGCCCTGGAGCGGGATGACCCAGAACCACAGGCCCTCGTCGCAGAAGTGGTTGGTCGCCAGCCAGGACGGCAGGTGCCCGGTGTGGCGCCGTTCGGGCTTCATCCGGATCTGCCTCGGCGTCAGGTCGGTCAGGCGGTCGACGTCGACCAAGCCGTCGACCCACCACCAGAAGGAGCCGTGACGGATCTCGTTCTTGCGCATCAGCCCCTTGCGGCGCGCCATGAACTTGCTGCGGCCGGAGGTGTCGACCACCCAATCGGCGGTGACGGTCTCCGCCTCACTGTCTCTCGCTTCACCGGCCCCCGCTTCACCGGCCTCAGGAGTGAAGGTCACGGTGTGGGGGTCGCTGGTGCCCGGCGCCGCCATCGACTCCTCGATCCGCGGCACCGAGGTGAGGGAGGTGAAGCGCTCACTCTCCAGGTTCCGTCGCAGGAGCTCACCCTCGAAGGTGTTGCGGTCGAGCTGATAGCTCGGGATGTTCGAGAACGGCCGGATATAGGACTTGCCATAGTCCTCGAAACGGCTGTTGTCGCGCCCGGCGCTCTTCCAGTAGAAGCGCAGGTTGTACTTCATGAACTGGTTGCGCCAGAGGTATTCCTCGAGCTCGAGCACCCGGCCGTAGTAGTAGCCCGCGAGCTGCACCGAGGACTCGCCGACCTTCTGGTGCGGCGGCGGGATCTGCGCGCGCCGCTCGAGCAGCAGGATGGTCTTGTCGGTCTCCAGCAAGAGCTGCCGCGAGAGGGCGAGGCCCGCCAGGCCGGCGCCGATGATCACGACGTCGTGGTGGCTCGAGCCCGCGCGCTGTTCGACACTCATCGATTCATCGCTCCTTGATGTTCAGGTACCCGAAGTCCGACACTGATTGTATCGTCTGGCGCCGCGCTCGGCAGCGCTCACGCTCGGGATCGTGTGGATAGTTCCCTTGGTTGGAGGGATGTTTAGTCCACCAGCGTCCCGGGCAGGGTCGAGGCGATACGCTCCGACACCGCCGAGATGGTCAGGAAGGGATTGACGCCGACCGGCGTTGGCAGGATGGCGCCGTCGATCACGTAGAGGCCTTCGTGCACGCCGCCGTCGGCATCGTACACGCGGCCGTCCGGGTCCACCACCCCGTGGTCGGCATCGTCGCCGAGCACGCAGCCGCCCAGGGGGTGGGCGGTGATCAGGTTGTCTTCCTTGCCGAGCCCCAAGTTCGGCCGGTCCAGTTGCAGATAGGTGCCGCCCAGGGCCTCGGCGTGCTTGAGCAGCTCGTCACCGATGCGGTCGAAGATCGGGTCGCTCTTGACCGACGGCCAGGTGATGTCGAGCTTGTCATCCTCGTCGAGCGACATCACCCCCTGGTTGTCGTCGATCGCCATCACCAGGTAGAGCATCGAGTGGTTGAGGGCACCGTCGGGGCTCCAGTAGGCGAGGTCGACCGCCACGCGCTTGGCCTCGGCGAGCTCGTCGCTCCAGCCGCCGTCGGTGTCCTGGCCGGTGAAGCCCGCCAGAGCCGGAATGGCGCGGCGGAAGGTGTCGACCAGGGCGCTGGGGAAGACCTGGAAATCGCAGATCGTGATCCGCTGGTCCCACGGCCCGGAGCGGTCGTACTGGATGGCGCTGACGATGGTCGTCCCGGGCGCCACCTGCGCCCGCTCGCTGTCGGGATGATTGCCGAAGCCGAGCACGTTGGTGCGCTCCTCGCCGTTGTAGGAGAGACCGATGAAGTCGCCGTTGCCGTTGAAGGTCTCGCCCAGCTTGCCGGAGGTCCCGAGCCCATGACCGGCGGAACGCAGCAGGATCTCGGTCGAGCCGACGGCGCCCGCCGACAGAATCACATTGGCCGCCTGGACCCGTCGGACCTCGCCGTGGCCTCGTGCCTCGTTGTGACGATAGTAGACGGTGTAACCGCCGTCCGTGTTCTTCTCGACGTGGCGCACGTCGATCTGGGTGAAGATCTCCGCCCCCTTCTGCTTGGCGTAGGGCAGATAGTTCATGTACAGCGTGTTCTTCGCCCGCACGTTGCAGCCCGGGAAACAATCACCGCAGTCGGTGCACGGCTTCTGCTCGACGCCGAACTGATTGGGGCCGTCGAGGTCGAAATTGACCGTCAGGTTGACCGGCGCGTGCAGGCAGTCCTCGAGCTGGTCGGCCCGCTTCTTCATCATCTCGGTCTTGGTCAGCTGGTCCCACCTGGGATGCACCTTGGCGCCCAGCATGTCCTCGGCACACTTGTAGAAGTCCCAGATCCCTCCCGAGTCAGCCAGGCCCCGGTAGACCCGCGGCCACCTGGGGTCGGCGAACATCTCACGGTCGGGACGAAACGCCACGTTGAGATTGACCAGCGACGTGCCCCCCAGGCCGCTGGCCTTGAGCACGTCGATGTCCTTGCACAGGTAGTAGTCGATCAACCCCAGGGGGTTCTTGCCGGAGCGGACGTTGCCGCCGAGCTCGCCGAGGGTGTCCGGGAAGTCGCCGGCCTGCCACTCCTTGCCGCGCTCGAGCAGGCACACGGAATGGCCGGCCTCGGCCAGGCGAGCGGCGGTGATCGCGCCGCCGTAGCCGGATCCGACGATCAAGGTCTGATACTCGTCTTTCAACGCGCCGGACGGGTTGGCGAGGGTTGCGCTCATGTTTGCCTCCGATCAGAATTTGTACGACACGGCGACCAGGGCAGAAAGGATCTCTTCCTCGATGGTGAACGTGCCGCCGGGAAGTTTCTGCTGATCGAGAGTGGTCGGGTTCGCTACCAGGAAGGCGCTCAGGAGCGGTCCGGTCACGCTGTTCGGAGCCGCGTAGTAGGCGCCGAGATCCAGTGTGATTTTTTGGTTGAGCGCGATGCCGACGCCGACGGCGTAATGGTCCTGGAAGGTCGGAGGCGTGCCGATCGAGGTGAAAGCCACCTCCTCCTGGATCGGGGTCTCCGAGTAGTTGAAGCCGAAGCGCCAGGTGAGACCGGGCTTCGGCTCGTACACGACACCGATAGCGCCGACCAGCATGTCGTCCCAGCCGATCTCGTTGAGCCCGTAGTCGGGCCGGAAGCCGCCGACGCCGCCGGCACCGTCGGTGCTCGCGAGGCCGTACCAGCGGGCGTCGAAGCCGATCTTCCATTTGCTGCCCGGCGGCGTGTAGCCGATACCGAAAGACGCGATCGCCGGCAGGTCGAGCGGATACGTCACCACTCGGCGGGTGCCAAGAAGAGGATTCGGCGTCAAGCTGTTGTCCGGGTTCCGGATGTAGGGCAGAGTGACCAGAGATTCCCAGGTGTAGTCGTCGAAGTCCTTCTCGGTCTCGTAGGAGAAGCCGAACGCCCAGGTCGCGCTCTTCTTGTAGTAGATACCCGCCTGGATCCCGATCGCGTGGGCCGAGACGACGTTGTCGGCGTCGACGAAGAAACAGTCGACGGCGCGGCCCGAGGCGGGATCGGGCAGAGTGCAGTCGGGCGCCGCCGGCGGCAACGGCGAGATCGCCAGGCCGCCGCGGTGGATGACCGCCGCCACGCCCACCGACAGCTTGGGCGTCGCCTCCCAGGCCCAGGCGATCGGGATCTTGGTGATCGCCAGGTTGGTCTTGATGCTGCCGAAGCCGTCGGGCTGGGGGGCGAAGATCGGGTTGCTGGCATCGTGGGGCCAGTCGGTGCGGAAACCCGCCACCGCCAGCAGCCCGAAGCCCAGGGTCGCCTTCTTGTTCTTGAAGTGGTGCGAGAAGCCGATGGCCGGCAGCACGCCGGGCTCGGTCTCCGACTCGGTGGTGAACGAGCCGTCGGGCCGGCCGGGGGTGCCGTTGAAGGTGGCGGTCGCCACCGGCTTGTCGGTGAAGACCTCGGCCCCGAAGTAGATCTGATCGCCCTCGAACTGAGTCAGGAGCGCCGGGTTGTAGGTCAGCGCGCCGACGATATCGGTCGCCAGAGCCGTGGAGACGCCCCCCAGTGCGCTGTTGGAGGCGCCGACGCCGTGCAGGTAGGGGCCGTTACCGGCCCACGCCGGGATGGCGACGAAGCAGGAGCACAACACCAGGGTGATCACTTTTTTTCTCATTGGTCATCCTCGGTTCGAAGTACGTCGTCCTCCCAACAGCCGTGCAGGAGTCGTCGCAGCCGTTTGACTGAAATGGCGTGCCGAGGAAATTGTGTCCCAGCGAGGCTCGGCGGGCAATAGATAGGTAGATCTATAAAGGTTACGGACCGTCCATCACCGGATCTATAAAGGATCCATCCGAGCGAGCGGAATGGAACCAACGCGCCCAAAAGTTCCGCCAACAGAGAAATTAGGGCAAAAGCGGCCACCGCCACGGAACTACTCGAGAGCTTTGGATTCCCTATATTTTGAGGTAGGATCGTCCCACGATCGAACACGGCAGACAAACGACTCAGAGGGCCAGACATCCCGGGAGGAGAGCGATGACACGGGTGCTCGATACCAAGACCTTCGTCGTATTGGGAGAAGGCCTCGCCGCGGGCGCGGGCCACTTCAGCTTGACCGCGGACGTCCAGGAGTGGAGCTTTCCGGCGCTCGTCGCCGAGAAGCTCGGCGCGAGCTTCGACCAGCCGCTGATGGAGCCCCCGGGGGTCGGCAACGTCGGTTTCCAGCACCAGCCGGCCGTGGTGCCGGACCTGCTGCAGACCTCGGTGCTCGAGGACTTCCCGCGCGAGCACGCCGATCTCGGCAACCTGTCGGTGCCGGGCTTCAGCGTCGCCGACGCCCTCGAGCTGCGGCCGCGGGCGCCGATGGTCTGGACCGACGATCCGAAGCAGACTCTGGCCAACCTGATCCTCGGCGTACCAAGCCTGACCGCGGCGCGCGGCAAGCCGCCGACCCAGCTCGAGTACGCCAGAGCGCGCAAGCCGTCCCTTGTGCTGGTCGCGCTGGGTTATCAGGAACTGCTCGAAGCGCTGGTGCCAGGGCACATTCACGGCGACCACATCAACGGAAGCCCTGGGGCTGACCTGGCGAGCTTCGAGGCGAATTACAAGAAGCTGCTCGCCGGGGTGACCGGCGGCAAGACGACCACCGTCGTCGCCACCGTGCCCAACCCGCTCGACACGGCCTACTTCTCGAGCCTCGACACCGCGGCGCACATCCTGCGCACAGAAGTGCCGTTCCTGAAGAAGCAGTACGGCCTGAAGACAGGCGACCTGATCAACCTCGAAGGCCTGGTGGAGATCGGCTATGAGTTCCTCGCCCGCCAGGTCTCCGGCAAGCTGCCGGAGGGCTCGGTGATCTCGGCCGCCGACGCCGACAAGATCGCCGCCCGTGTCGACGGCATGAACGCCACGATCCGAAAGCTGGCCAAGGCCAGGAAGGCCCTGGTCTTCGACCTGCACGGCGTGCTCGCCGAAGTCGCCGAAGACGGTCTCGAGGTGGGTGACAGGACGCTCACCGCCGACTACCTGGGCGGTTTCTACCTGCTCAACGGCGTCTTTCCCGGCCGCACGGGCCACGCCCACATCGCCAACGAGCTGATCGGGCTGCTGACGGCGGAGCTCAAGACCCGCATCGGCGAGGTCGACGTCGCGGAGGTGATGAAAGACGACGGCAACACTCTGTCGAAGATCGCGGCGGGAGGCACCTTCACCGACGAGTACCTCGAGCCGCGCAACGCCGAGGACATGCCGCCGCTGCCGCCGGGCGATCCCTCGGCGCTCAACTTCTTCCCGCCCTTCGACCCGACCAAGTTCAACATCTTCCCGATCCAGACCACCTTCCCCGATTCGCCGTTCGACTTCGGTGGCATCAAGGCGATCAACAAGTGCGTGCCCAAGGTGGGCGTGCCGGCCGGAGGTTTCTCGGACCCGAAGATCAGGAAGCCGCTGGTGCTGCCCGAGGGTCTCGAACAGACCCTGGAGCTGAACAAGGAGGGGAGCTACTTCGGCGACGCGCTGCGGGCTTGCGACCTTCCCGACGAGAAGCCGTTCATCAACGGCCTGCCGACCTTCGGCGGCGGCGGCAACACCTTCTTCGGTGGCCTGGCGATGACCGACAGCCACGTGGCGGGCAAGGTCCGCATCCGCTTCACCGAGCCGAAAGACGGCGTCACCCACTTCGAGATCACCCATCCGGGCGGCCTCGTGGGCGACGATGGGGTGCTCGCGGCACCAAAGTTCTTCAAGCTGCCGGCGCAGAACAACCTGGTGGTGGACGTGCCGGGGATCATCTCGTCCGGCGATCTCGAGCTCGAGACCGGCTACGTCACCAACTTCCGCTACAACGTCATCTTCATCAACACCCAGATCTATACCTTGTTCAACGTCAACCCGGGGCTGCCGCCGGGCCCTCTGCCGCAGATCTTCCCCGGCCCGCCCAACAGCGGCTCCACCTGGGCGCGCTTCGATCAGCGCGAGGACGGCAAGCTCGACATCACCATGGCCGCCAACCTCTGGCTGCCGCTCGGCAAGGAGGGCTCCGACGGCAAGCCGATCCGCTTCCCGCTGCCGTTCGGCAACCCGAATCTCGAATGCGCCTCGATCGTGGCGCGGGGCACGTCGCTCCACCCGCACATCCACCTGACCACCAAGGAGCCGCCGGGACAGGACCTGGGCGAGGACGCTCCCGAGATCCCGGTCAACACGGTCAAGGAGTTCGCGACCTTCGTCCACAACAACAACTTCGGCGACGTCTTCGGACTTCACATCGACGAGCTCGGAGGCGAAGGCGTCGGCCGCTCCCACCTGATGGGCCGGCTGCGCTTCCAGTTCGGCCCCCGCTGCGGCGACTCGGTGCCGTTCCAGGTCAGCTTCCTGCCGCCGGGCGGTCTGCTGAGCGAGGATCCGGTGCCCCTGCCCTATCTGCCGCCCGGCACCGCGCGCGGCATGATCGGCTTCAACGAGCAACTGAAGTACCCCTCGGGAGTGGTCTACAACCAGACCCTGCTGTCCTCGTCGATGGATCCCATGAACCTGCCGCTGGGAGTCGTCGACCTCAAGACCGGGCGGGTGCGCGGCGAGTTCCTGAACCGCAGCTTCGTCGTCCAGGCGCTGTTCGTCAACCTGAGCGCAATCGAGCCCTGTACGCCCGGGGACTCGTTCAACTACCAGGGGCCGGCACGTTTCGAGACCGGCCCCGGCGGTGAGCTGGTGTTCAGCTCCAACGGCGAGGTCTTCATCCCCTATCCCAAGGGCTTCAAGTTCCCCAGCCCGTCGAAGGACGGCAGGCCGCCCTACCTGGTGGTGCGGGAATCGCGTCTCGACCCGTTCCTCAGGCTCCAGGCCATGCACGGCGGCCTGCCGCCGACGGGTGTGCTGCACAGCGGCTCGAACGGCAAGAAGCCGGCGGTGATCAGGAACACCTCGTCGATCGGCGAGGACTTCTCCTACGCGTTCAGGGTACCGGCCGATCCGGCCCAGGCCGACGACGCCTTTTTCGAGTACACCAACGACAAGGACGAGGGCACATTCAAGCTCACCCGGCTCTCCTGGATACGCGCCAGCAACTCGCCGGGCTCCACTGCCCCGGACGGCGAGGCTGATACCATCACCTTCGGTGGATTCGGAAGCTGGAGCAAGGACAGGGATCTGCACCAGGTCTCGGTCCACATCTCGACCGCCGAGGATCAGCCTTACGTCGGCATCCAGGTCGACGGCGGGACGACCTCGAACGTCAACACCAAGCCCGAGGAGATCGAGGACACCATTCCTCTCGAGGCCGGGGAATAAACGACCGCTCGCGAACGGGGAGATCGAAACATGGGTCTGATTCAAGATGTGGGCGGCAAGCTGGTCCAGAGCTTCCTGTCGCTGGACGATCTCGTCCTCGGCCAAGGACTTCTTTCAGAGGGTATGTCGCAGCTCGGCCTCTCCGGGCGCTCGGTCGCCGGCACGCTGGTGGTGTCGTCGAACGTCGCGGCGCGGACGCTGCACGCCGGCGTCCAGGTAGGCGCCAAGACCGCCAAGATGACCGCCGAGGCGCTCGAGGGCTTCGTCCCGGGCGCCGGCCTGGCCCGCTCGCTGGCGGAGCGCGTCGACCGGCAGGCGGCCGCGGCGGCGGAAGAAGCGTCGCAGCTGGCCACCAGGGCCGTCGCGATGACCGGCGGCGAGATGCCCCGCAGTCCGCTGAACAAGGAAGAGTGGATGGCCAAGGGAGCGCCCCGCGGCTACAGCTGGGGCGAGATTTCCGCCGATACCGCCATTGGACCGTTCGGACGGCTGGCGACGATGCCACTGACGGTGGGCATCGACGCCGTCATGACCATGGCCACGACCGACGCCGGGCGCATGATGATCGATTCGACGTTCAAGAGCGCCGGCATGCTGCTCGGCATGCTGCCCGGCGCCAGCTCCCCCGACCAACTCGACGCCGGCGAGCTCCGGGAGTCGCTGATGGCCGTGACCGGGAGCTCCGGCGATTCCGCGGCCCGCAACGTCATCGGCCTGGCCGAGGCGGCGGCGCGCCTGGCGCTCGGCGACACCCGAAAGTTGCGCGAGTCGCTCACCGAGGCGATCGAGTCGATGCGACTGCTGGCCGATCACCAGGATCTGGCCGACCTGATGCCCGCGGTCCCGATCTCGGGCATGCTGCGCCAGCGTGCGCGCAACGTTGTCGACCACGCTCCGAAGAAGCTCCTGGCGGCGCTCGAGCGGGGCCCGGGCGGCGAGGCGCCCTCTGCCGGAGCCGTGCTCTCGGCGATGCTCGACGACGCCGACAACCTCCGTGTCTTCGTCACCGACTATCCGCTCGCCCTCGGGCTCATGGCCGCCAACCTCTCCATGGTGATGACCGCCGGCATGGCCGATGTCGGCGAGATCGAGGCCTACGTGCGCGACGAGGAGAACGCCACCCGGCCGTGGAGCGTCACCCAGATCGAAGCGTTCTTCGGCAGCGCCCCGCACAGCCCGGTCTTCGAGACCCCCGTGCGCGCGGCGCAGGACGCCGCCTTCGTTTATTCGAGCGAGACTCTGGACCGGGAGAAGGCCTTGGCGCGGGCCCAGGATCTGTTCGGCAAGAAGGCGCGCGAGCGGCTCGAGAACGACGTCTCGCTCGATCTCGACATCTTGCACGCCAAGGACGAGGACGAGTGCAACGACAAGCTGCGCGCGCACATCGCCGCCGCGGGCGAGGGCACACTGGCGCGCCAGCTCGACAGCTGCGCGGAGCAGCTCGCGTCGCTCGAAGCGTTCACCGGCTCGCTGTTCGAGTACCAGCCGAAGAACATCGCCGAGCGCAAGCGCACTCTGCGGACCTTCCTCAGCCTGGCCAACCAGCACATGGCCCTGCGGGGAACCGAGGATCCGGCACAGAGCGACAGGCAGCAGGCGTACGAAGCATTACTGAGCGCTTGACCTCCAGTCCGGCACACAGAAGGCGCGTCCCGTGGCCCACCAGCCCCTCGGAGAATCCCTCCCCGATTTCACGCTGCCCGTCCTGGACGGCGGGCAGTCTTCGCTCGCCGAATCTCTCGCGGACAAACGCGGCGCGGTGGCGGTCTTCTGGTCGGGCGTCTGCTCCCACTGCCGGCGCTACGACGGCTACCTGAACGCCTTCTCCGCCCGGCACCCCGAGCTGGCACTGATCGTCGTCGCCTCGCGGCAGGACGAGAGTGCCGCGGACTTGCGGACCACCGTCTCCGGGCGCGGTCTGACCTTCCCGATCCTGCACGACGCCGACCGCCGGATCGCCCACGCCTGGCTGGCGCAGCAGACGCCGCGCGTCTTCCTCCTCGACGCCAAGCGTCGCCTGCTCTACCGCGGCGCGATCGACAACTTCAAGTACCCCGCGGATCCCGAGCACCAACCGTATCTCGAGGCGGCGATCACCGCCTTCCTCGCCGGCAAGGCGATCGAGCGCCAGGAGACGGCGAGCTTCGGCTGCGCTGTGGAGTCCGTATACTACGGCCTCCCGAAGCCGCTCTGAGCTTGAACGAACAAATGGAGCTTTGGCGGATTCGCGCAACAACTCACTGCTGCGGTCGGGGCGCAGTGATGCACTTCAGGTCGACAGGTGGCCGCTTCAGGCTCGGGGAGTACCCAACGGGCGGCAAGTACCGGGACGTGTCTGGAGACACCTCGGACACCGCCACTAGTCGTAGCTTCGCTACACGCGAACGTCCTCGAGCACGCCGAGTCGCCGTGCTCTCCACCGGATAGCCCTGGGCAGCGATGACGTCTCCGATCCACCCGCGGCTGAGGGTACTCAGAGCACCAAAATTCTGAATCAACTGGAAATAGGGTCCAAGGTCCACCGAAAGATCGCGGGTGATCCAGGTATCTCGCTCGAACTGAAGATCCCTGAGGTGCCCCTCCACCCGCAGCCTCACGGTCTTCCGGCCATCAATGACCCGGCTCTCATCGGTGAGCCTCACAGTAGCTTCGGCGTTCTCCAAGACCCAGGGGATCTGTTTCAGGCAGGTCCGCTCCTCGTCTGTGAGAAGGTCCTCCAGCTTCAGTGGCAGAGGCAGCTCGGCGTATTCCTTGGCTTCGTGGTCCAGCCATAGAAAAACGCCATCATCGGTGCGGGCGATGGCGCTTCCGGTGCCAGCGTCCACTCGAGCCGCACTCTCGCCGACAAAGACGACTTCTCCCCGTTCCTCGCTCGAGCTCACTTTGCCGTCTGAGTCCAACCACTGGAGCAACCCGCTACGCTCCAGCCGCAGGTCCGCCGCGCTCGGCGCGACCACGAACAGGGATAGCGAGAGGCCAACAGCGGCTCTCGATTGCCACAACGATACCGGCTGCCGTCTTCCGATCAAAACCAGTCGATCGGATTCCAAGACCAATAACACTGGCCGGCAACATAGCACCCGTTCTGGAGCTCGTAGCACGTCCACCATCCAATATCTGTATCGAAGTCGATACAAGCCACCTCCTGGGAAGGAGGTCCACCGTCCGGATCTGGCAACGCAATGAACTCGCACCACTGACAACCGCCGCTCTCGGCACTCGAGATCGAAACGACCATCACACTTGCCACGAGCAGGATAGAAACCATCGCGTATACGAACTGCTTGCTCTTTCTCATCTTCTCTCCTTCCTTGGAGGTTCACCTGATCATTCGGCCCTGGGCTCATCACTGCCATCAGTCGAATCCTGGACGATTGTCAGCCTTCCGTTGGCCGGCAAGTAGCCTTCAGTGCAGTCGAGGTCCCGGCCTTCCGCCTTATCGTCAGGGGTCAGCGGCCAACAGACCTGGTAGGCATCCGTAGGCATCATGGGGACTTCGATCAGTCCGGCGGCCGACCGGACGTGGTTGAGCGACGACCACAACTGCAGAGTCCCAAGGTCGATCCGCATCCCGTCTGCCCGAACGACGTAGGGAAGTCCTACCCCACCCCGGAGCTCAACCGGTTCCCGAGGCCTGATTTCGATGGTGCCGCCGCCTTGCTGCTCCAGGACAATCGGTACTTCGCCTCGCTCAGAGATCGCTACGACCCGGCGATAGAACAAGAAACCGGGCGCCAAGATGGTGAGTTCGACCTCAGAGCTGCCCTCAGGCAGGTTGAGCTCGAAACGCCCGTCTGGATCAGTGCGGACATTGGGTATCAGGACGGTTGCCGCGCCGCCAGAGGGAGTTGTGAGGACGCTCGCTCCCGGGACGCCTCCGCTACTCGAAAGAGCTCGGCCTCTGAACAACACCGGCCGTCCAAGAACCAGACGTACCGACCGAAACGGATCGTCCTCGCTCAGTAGCACCTCCAGCGGCTCGCTCAGTTCCTTCTTGCCTGAGACCACGCGAATCGCCTGCAAACGGTAAACCGCCGGCTCGAAACCCTCGAAATGGAACAGCCCGTCATCCTGCGTACGAGTGTGGGAGGGAGACTCTGCGGGCTCACCCTGCTTCTTGGGGACCGGAACGGCCAGAACAGTTGCACGGGCGACTTTACGGCCCTCTGGATCCACGACGTCGCCTTCGAGACGCGTTCCGGGAAGCTCGATCTCGACTCGTGCCCGAGAGGAACCGGCTGCAGGCTCGACCTCGACTGATCGCAGCCGGCGGTGCACTCCTGCGGAATCTGACCGAATATCCACCTTCCACGCCCCCGGCCGAGGCAATGTCCCATAGAACCGGCCCTCTGCGTCCGCCCCCATTCTTATCGAGGTCATCCCTGAGCTACCGCCGAAGAAGACCTCTCCCTCGATGGGTTCTTTGCCGAGAGTGAGCCAGCCTTCGACCTCGATAGACTCCAGAATCACCCAGTGATCCGTCATCGGCCCTCCCACGAGGATCTCATCGGAGGCTACTCGGGAGCCCGTCGAGTCGGAGACAATCAAGTAGTACCGCCCCGGCTTCAACCCCACGGCCCTCCAAGTCCCATCCGGGGCACTCCTCCCAGAGCTTATAGTTTCGGTCTCGGCCAACGTGCCTAACACCAAGGCCCAGGGCTCACCCTGGAAGTCGACAGGCGGTTCGAAGCCGACGCTCAGCTCGGAGGGCCGGATCAAGACCAACGGTTCCGGAAGCTCGATTTCGGATCCATCCGCCACGGTCACTGGGACACTGTGCAGCGGCACAAGTCCCTTTTGCTCGCCATGGAGAACATAGGCCCCAGGTCCAAGACCGTCGAGGTGAAAGAAACCCCGGTCAGTGACTGGAGCTTCCAACGCCAGGCCTTGATGCCGGGCCTGTGCACGCGGTGAGCCGGGTTGTGTGGCTCGCGGCGTCGCAATGATCTTCGTTCCTTCCACAAAGGGCGAGCCGTCGTCGATTACTAGCCGACCTGCGACCGAAGACCCTGGTACGAGCTTCACTAATCCTAGATCGAACGGATCCCCTACAGAAAGCTCTCGTTTCCAGAGGAAATGAGATACGAATCCCTTTGCTCGTAAGCGCAGGTCGAAGACACCAGAAGGTACCTCACACCGCCAGATCCCTTCCTCCACAGGGCAGCTGAAACTCTCGTCAAAAGACCCGGGAGAAGCAGGCATCTCTTCAGGGGAACGAAGTCTCACATCGAGATCTCCCGGGGGTCTTCGGCCAGAAGTAGTCTCGACTCGGGCTACCAGAATCGCAGTCGGAACCAAGTTGACACGTATTCCGGTCGACTGGCTTGCCCGCTGAATAAGCGAGAGCGGGCCCCAGAGGCCCTCCGCATCAATCTGTAGACGCCAGGCGAAACCGGAATCCAGGTCAAGTATTACGGAGCCCGGCACCTCCGTCATCGAGTGCACTGACTTGGGCGGATCACTCTCCAATGGGCCTAGAACAGGCGATGCCACGAGCCGAGCAAGCCTATTCGACGTCTCGACATCGGCGGCTGTAATCTCAACCAGAAATGGAGCCGCAGGGGCCGGTACAGAGAGGAGTGCCGACAGACAAACAACACTCAACAGACGGTGAACTCGTACCGGAAGCATGTACCATTGAGAGTACCATTGACCACTTTATGGACACAACACCTGGTCTCATTTACTGCCTGTTGAATCTCGACGAGTGGAATGGAGACTCACATGGCCACATTCCTCGACTCCCTCCTCCGGCGCACCGCGCCCCTGATCGAGACCGGGCTCTCCAGCCTCGACGGTGCGCTGCGCGGGGCGCAGTCGATGCTGGCGAAGACTCTCTGCGACGACGATGCCGACCTCGACACGCCGCCCACCGCAGGGCCGCGCAACGTCGAGGAGGCGACCGCCGAGCTCGCCAACCGGCTGCCGCGGGCGCTCGGTCGCCGGCACGCTGGTGGGGTCCGCCAACGTGGCGGCGCGGCCGGTCCATGCCGGTGTCCAAGTCGGCGCCAAGACCGCCGGGATGGCCGCCCGGGCGGTCGAGGGACTCGTCCCCGGCGCCGGTCTGGCCCGGTCGCTGGCGGAACGCCTCGACGAACAGGCAACCGAAGCGGCGGCGAGAGCGTCGCGCCTGGCCAACCACGCCGTCGAGCTGACCGGCGGCGAGCTGCCGCGCAGCCCCTTGAACAAGGAGAAGTGGATGGCGAAAGGCACGCCGCGCGGCTATAGCTGGGGCGAGATCGCGCGTGCCGAGACCGCCAGCTTCGGCTGCCCGGTCGAATCGGTCTATTACGAGCTGCCGAAACCTCTGGGCTCGGTCTAGATCGCCCCACCTGATCTCCGGCGCTGACTAGGCCGGCGGCTTTTCGCCCTCGACCACCCAGCGCGGCAGGGCGGCGGTGTCCAGCCAATCGGGTATCTGCCGCCAGACCCGCACCGAGTCGCCGACCATCTGATGGAAGACGGTGGCGTGCTTGCTCAGGATGAACTTGAAGATCTGTTCTTTCGAGATGCAGTAGTCCTTGGCCAGGGCATCGCCGGTCAGCAGATTCAGGAAATCGATCGAGCTGAACACCGGGTCGACGGTGACCTTGCTCAGGGGGATCCGCTCGATTCGCTCCTGGAGCGGACCGAGGAGCCGCGAGCTCAGGCCGAAGGTCGCCAGGTGGGCGAGTTGCATCGTCCAGTCGACAGGGCTCACCGGCAGCGGAAAGATGCCGTCCAGCTGATTGCAGCAGAAGACGACCCTGGCCCGCACCATGCCATTGTCGTGAACCCGGAACTTGAAGTAGTTGAAGCCATAGTGGAAGACCTGCGGTCCGATGGTCACCAGGTCCCCGCTCGCCGGCGGCTGGATGATCGCGAAGCCCATTCCGTACTCGCCGAGCACGCCTTCTTCCGGCTTCTCGTCGTCGGTATTGAAATACGGCGTGAACAGCACCCAGAGGTGTTCCTTGTGATCGACCACGGTGAGCGGCGGCAGGTTGCGCCCCAGGGGATAGAGGGTCAGCTGGAAATCGAGCAGGCGTGCCTTGGCGACCACCCAGTCGTAACGGCTGCCGATCTCGCGGACGTCGACGAACCTGGTCGAGGCGCTCTCTGAGAACCTGCCGATCGTACCGCTGTCCTTCTCGCGGTAGAACTGCTGATAGAAACCGATGTCCTTGCGCTCGTTGCGGTCCTCGGGGCACTGGCTGACCCAGCCGAGCCCCGGGGCCGGATTGCCGGTCTCGGGATAGGCCTCGGTCAGACGCGAGGAGGTGTTGCGCAGGAAGTACTTGAGCACGAACTCGCGGATCTGCTCGTTCATCCACTCGGCGCCCTGCTCCTGGGCCGCGGCGGTGGCGGGCTCTTTGGTCCGGTCGTAGAAGAGGTCCTGGATTTCGCCCATCACCGGCCCGACCGGCGCCTCGTCGAGATAGCCGAAGCTCCAATCCGGCTGATCGAACTCCTTGATCAGCTGGAATCGGTTGCGGAAGGCGTCACGCGAGCTGACGTCATCCCACCATTCCTTGAGCGCCAGGGCGTCGGCATAGGCCCGGTCGACGTTCTCCAACACCTTCCGGTCCTCGTCGGTCAGCGGAATCGGCGCCTTGCCGGCGATGATGCTCTCCCCTGCTGTGACCGTGTCAGCCGTCGCTTCACCCATGACGATTCCTCCCTTCGGTCGGGTCAGCACTCCGCGCCGCTGCGTATCGTCGCTTCTTTGCCAAGAGGCGATTGATCTGGCCCATCGTACTCTATCCGGCATGTAGAGTACACGAACCACCGAGTCCGAATTGCGCCTGAAAGGAGTCCGCATGTCAGACATCGCCGACGCCGCGAACGCACGGGTCATGGTCACTCTCGCGTCACTATGCTACGAGCACAGCTCCGACATCGCGCGGAACCTGGCACGAACCGACCTCGATCCCAAAGGGGCTTGGGAGCTGGTCTGGGGGCCCGGGCTGAAAGGCAGCAATCTCGCCTACATCGTCGAGAATAAGGTCACTGGGGAGTACGCGATCGCCATTCGCGGCACCATCGTGTCGCTAGATTCCATCCTCGAAGACGTCGAGTCGTTTCTTCAGGAGCCCCTGCCCTGGAAGCCGGCCAGCAAGAGCAGGATCGCCAGGGGTATGGCGCACTGTTGGCAGCACCTGACCACGGCCAGGAGCCCGGAGGCCGCGCCGGCCGCCGGCCAGACGATCGGCGAGTACCTGGCCTCGATCCCGTCGGATGCCACCGTCTACGTCACCGGCCACAGCCAGGGCGGAGCGCTCTCCACGGTCGTGGCCTGCTGGATCCACGATACTCATCCCGGTTTCCAGGTCATTCCCATGACCTTCGCCGGCGAGACGGCGGGAAATCCGGCGTTCGCCGATGACTTCGACGCCCGGTTCCTCGGCAAGCCGGGTGGCCGCTACTACCACGACCTGGACATCGTACCGAAGGGCTACGTCTTCGCCGAGCTGGAGACCATTCCGACGCTCTACGCGCCGGAACCTCCCGGAATCAAGGGTTCGTTCGTGCTCGAGGGCATGGTCGAAAGCATCATCGCCGCGCTCGAGGGGATGGACGCGGTCTACGAGCACTGCGGCAACCCCGTGCGTCTCCCCGACACCCTGGTGCCGGCGAAAGACGTCCATTTCGGCAACCGGCAGCTCCGTTTCGCCGAGCAGGTCGCGGTGCAGCACTCCAGCTTCACCTACCAGGCGCTCCTCGGTGCGCCCTTGACCCCGGACCCGCCGGCCCAACCCTGGCCGCCGAATTCGATTCCCTACGCCGTGGCGGACGCCGGGCAAGACAGCGACGAACGCCGGCCACGGCTGGTGCCGGAGGGCTGGGGCAGCGGCGTGGAAGCGGCGGCGGAGGGTATGAGCAACCTCGTCCGGCTCGGAATGAAGGCCGCCGCCCTGCCGGCGATGTTCATGCCGCAATCCCTGCGCCAGGGTTTCTCGCGAGCGCTCAAGGGCGGGGTCGAGGCATCCGGCATCCTACCCCACGCTGTCGTCCGGGGCCTCGAACACTTCGCTGACGAGATCGCGAATGATTGACCAACGCCGTTTACCGCCCACCGCTCCCCGGCAACGACCTCCACGTCCGCCTCACCGGCGCACGCGTCGAGATCTGAGCCGACGGTCGCGAAATAGAGACCGGCGTCTAACCAGGTCGAGCTCGACCCAAACCGCCCGGAGCTTGGCGGCGGCCGGGCTGCGGGGCTGGTACTCGGTGACCGACAGCCCCTTGCTCGAAGCCATCTTCGACGCCATCTTCCAGCCGACGCGGGAGTGGGATGCGTTCACTCCCATTCCTTGTTGAAACTGGGCAAGCCGGATGGGAGACTTGTGTATGGTACCCCTGCTCGAATCCCTCTTCCGGCGCTCCGCGCCCCTCATCGAGACCGGGCTCTCCAGCCTCGACGCCGCGCTGCGCGGCGCGCAGTCGATGCTGGCGAAGACCCTGGGCGACGGCACCTCCGACCTAGACTCGCCGCCCACCGCCGGGCCGCGCAACGTCGAGGAGGCGACCGCCGAGTTCGCCAACCGGCTGCTGCGGGGCGCGCGCCGCACGCCCTGGAAGATGTCCGCCCTGCCCGACGTCACCGGCCAGGTGCTCGACGCCTTCTCCCGGAGCTTCCGGCCGCGCGGGCCGCGCGACTGGCTCGCCCTGCCCTTCGAGATGCCGCTGGCGTTCGCCAGCCTGGCGACGCAGGAGGCGCTGCGCGGGATCGCGACGGCCCAGTTCGTGCCGCTCGAGCGAATGCCCGAGTTCCTGTCGTTCGTGGTCGAGATCTTCACCGACCTGCACGTCTACTTCAGTCTGCAGTACCCCAAGGAGCTAGCTCACTGGCAGCAGCGGCTGCGCCGCGATCCCGGCGATCACCGTGCGCGCCTGGAGCTGGCGCGCACCTACACCAAGTGCGGGCTGTACCCCGAGGCGGTGGCGGAGCTCGAGCCGCTGCGCCGCAAGCCGGAGTGGCGACGGCGGGCGCTCTACGAGAGCCTGATCGCCAGCTACCGGGTGGGCGACCATGCGCGGGCGATCGCCGACGGCGCCGACTGCCTGGAGCTTGCGGAGGCCCATCAGCAGACGCGCTTCTGGCTGTGGCTGGCGGCCCAGAAGGCCGGTGGCTACCCGGAGACGGTGGGCGAGAAGCTGCGCATGGAGGCGCGCGACGGCTACCACCCGACGTCCGTGAGGCTCGAGGACGTGGCCGAGGAGATCGGGCTCGACAAGACTTCGGGCGGCCGCGGCAGCGCCGTCTTCGACGTCGACGGCGACGGCTACCTGGACATCGTCTTCGCCGGCGCCCACGCCGGCTGCAGCCTGTACCGCAACGACGGCCGGGGCGGCTTCGTCGACGCCTCGACCGGCTCCGGCCTCGACAGCTGCGTCTACGGCTTCGCCGTCGCCGCCGGCGATTACGACAACGATGGTAAGACCGACCTCTACATCTCGAGCCTGGGTTTCTTCAACGGCCAGGGTCGCCTGATGCGCAACGACGGCGTCGGCTCGGGCGGCCAGGTCACCTTCACCGACGTCACCGCCGAGGCCGGCCTCGACACCTGGGGGCCGGGCTTCACCGCCACCTGGATCGACTACGACGGCGATGGCCATCTGGACCTCTTCCTGGCCAACAACCTCGGCGGCTTCTTCGACCGCAAGACGCCCAACCGCCTGTTCCGCAACAACGGCGATGGAACCTTCACCGACGTCACCGCGGCCTCTGGACTGGAGACCCGGTGGACGTCGATCGGCGCCGCCTGGGGCGACTTCTCGAACGACGGCCGGCCCGACCTCTTCGTCTCCAGCCTCGGCCGCGCCCAGCTGTTCCGCAACAACGGCGACGGCACCTTCACCGACGTCAGTCGCGAGGCCGGCGTCGACGCGCCGGCCAACGGCTCGGTGGCGATGGTCTGCGACATCGACGACGATGGCTGGCTCGACATCGTGCAGCTCACCTACTCGCGGCCGGACGACGCCATCTACACCCTGCGCCACGGCCACGGCCCGCCCGACGGTTCGCCGATGCGGGTGTTCCGCAACAACCGCGACGGCACCTTCACCGACATCGCCGGCGAGCTCGGCATCACCGGCTGCTGGGGCACCATGAGCGCCAACGCCGGCGACGTCTCCAACGACGGTCATCTGGACTTGTTTCTGGGCAACGGCGACCCGGCGATGGACCGCACCGAGGCCTCGGTCCTGCTCCAGGGCAACGGCCGCGCCTTCCGCAACGTCAGCTTCGCCGCCGGTCTGCCGTTCACCGGCAAGGGCCACGGCGTCAACCTGGCGGACCTCGCCGGCGACGGGCGGTTGCACCTGATCGTCGCCAGCGGCGGGCTCTACCCTGCGGACCTGCTGACCAACGGCGTCTACCGGCCCACCGAGCTGCCCGGCAACTACCTGAACGTGCGCCTTCAGGGCACCAAGAGCAACCGTGACGCGATCGGCGCCCGCCTCGCCCTCTCGGCCGGCGGCCGCCAGCAGCACCGCCTGGTCTCCGGCGGCAGCTTCTTCGGCTGCCTCCCGCTCGAGCAGCATTTCGGCCTCGGCGACCTCTCGGCCGCCGACTCCCTCGCCATCCGCTGGCCGAGCGGACGCCGCCAGACGATCGACGATCTCCCGATCAACGCCACGATCCGCATCGTCGAGGGCGATGACGGCTGGGAAGACGTTTACGGTCAGAAATAGCTCAAGCCAGGTCGAGCTCGGCCCATAGCGCGCGCAACTCGGCGGCGGCGGGGCTCCGGGGCCGGTACTCGGTGACCGACAAGCCCTCACCCGACGCCATCTTCCAGGCGACGCGGGAATGGATCCGGGTGTCGAGCAGCTTCGCGCCCTGCTCCTCGGTGATCTCCTCGAGCGCCTCCATGGCCTCGACCGCCACTTTGGTGCGCGGCACGACCTGATTGAGCACCACCCGGGTGGTGAAGTCGCGGGTGGCGGAGAGCTCGTCGATCACCGCGAAGACGTCTTCGCTCGCCCAGATGTCGTAGGCGCTCGGGGTCACCGGCACCAGCACCGAGTCCGCCGCCATCAGGGCGGAGCGGAAGGTCCTGGTCTCGCGGGCACCGGTATCGATCACCACGAGGTCATAAGGCTCGCAGAGCTTGGGCAGCTCACGGTGCAGGATCGGTTGGTTCATCTGCACCAGGCCGAACGCCGGACGCCCCTCGTCGCGGGTGGCGGCGAAGACCGCGCTCGACGACTGCGGATCTGTGTCGACCAACAGCACGTCGAGCCCGGCGAGGGCGGCCTCGACGGCCAGGTTGGTGGCCAGGGTCGACTTGCCCACCCCGCCCTTGGAATTGGCGATTGCCAGGATCCGGTGCTGCTTCGGCATGCCTATCGTTGTATCAGATCTCTGTGTCTGCCGGCCAGGATACACTCGTTGGCCTCGCAGTCGTGGGCGACCGTGTTGTGGAACCCTTCGTCGATCAGCCGCTCGAACCTCTCGCGCCTGACGTCCAGAAAACCGAGAGCGCCGTCGAGACCGTCCGGCGGGAAATAGCGGTGGATGGTCAGCGGGCGATACGGATGGCCCGCCTTCAATCGGTCGAGCAGGCCTTCCGCCGATTCGAGAATCACTTTGAGCTCCCTGCCGCTCAGCCCTTCCTTGATCCTGTCCGGGTCACCGAGGAGCTCGATGCCTCTGTTGAGAAGGCTCGACCGCGAGATATCCTGATTGACCGCCGAGGCCCAGCTGATGATCTGAGTCCGGTAGAGCGTCTGCAGAGTACTCTGCAAGGCGTCGATCGGCATCTTCTCGACATCGGTATTCATGTAGATCACGTGCAAGACCAGGTCGGGCGGCTCCAGAGTCTCCTGGTAGGCCTCCGCCTCTTCGGCCCTTTGCTTGGCTTCCCGGTAGGGCAGATTCCACAGACCCGCGTTTGGGTCGTCTTTCAGGATCTCGGCCAGCGCCTTGATCGCCGGTTTCAGTGGCGTGTTCATCAACACCGCGCCGTCGACGTAGGTCTGGGCCCCCACCGTGGCGGGTGGGTAGACCCCGGGAACCGAGCTCGAAGCCCGGATCGCGGCCGGGCCGAGCTTGTCGGTCATGTCGCTGTTGCGGAACTCCCGCACTTCGCCGAAGGCCCAGTTGGTGGCGGCGATCGACAGCTTCTTCTTCGACTCGCGGATCTTCTTGAAGTCGATCGTCTCCCGGATCGTCTTCTCCCAGGGCTCGGACGCCACGAAGGTCGAGAGGTTGAAGAAGTCCGTGAGCCGTTCGAGCAGCGGGTCCTGCGAGGCGAACAGGTTGTAGGTCCGGTTGACGCTTTCCCAGCCCACCTTGCCGAGGTCGGACGCCAGGTGCCGGAGCGGCCGGAAGGCGAACGGCTCCTTCAGGTACTGCCTGGGGTCGAGCAGCTCCAAGGGATTCAGGCGCACCCGGAAGCCGCCGTTGGTGGGGCCTTTCCAAGATAGGCGCTCGAGCCAGATCTTCTCCAGGTTGGCGACCGACGCGGCGCCGTAGTCCGCCCACTGAGAGACCAGGAACGACGAGTTGAACGAGCCGATCGAGGTCCCGGTGAAGACCGCTGGGGCCAGGGGTCTCAGATAAGTCGACCGAGACTTGCCGTTGAACAAGGCCTTCGCGACCCCGATCTGGTAGGCACCGTCCGCCCCGCCGCCCGAGAAGATCACCGCGTGCAGATCCGCTCTACTCATGAGCTCCACCCCTTTCGCTGATTCAGTGCTCTACCCCATAAGGCCCAATCGGGAAGGTTGTCTCGATCGAGCCAATCGGGAATCTGGCGCCAGGCCGCCAACGAGCCGGCGACCAGGTTGTACTGCTGCGCGAACTGCGCCACCAGGAAGTTCTTGTGCAACTGCTTTCTCGACAGTCCCAGACTGCGCGCGGCGCCGCCGCTGGTGACCATGTTGGCGGCATTGATGAACGTCTGCACCACGTCGACGCCGCCGGCGCCCGGCATCCGGTGCCACATCTTCTGCATCGGTTCGATCACCGAGGAGGCGGCGCCGAGTGAGAAGCGGTCCGCCATGCGGAAACCCCAGTCCACAGGGTCGACCGAGACGTTGACCGCCTTGCGCGGCCGGTTGGCGACGAAGACCACTCGCGAGTCGACTTCCCCGGCCTCGCCGACCCGGAACTCGATCGACTCGAAGGCGGCGTCGAAGCGGCCCAGGCCGTGGGCCAGGAAGCTCTCCTCGGCCCCCGGCAGGAAGGCGCAACCGAAGCCGTAGCGCCCGATCTCGCCCTCGCCCTTGCCCTCGGGATTCTCCTCATCGACGATGAAGGGCTCGCTCAGCACCAGGTAGCTGGGCTCGGTCGTCGGTAGCGCGCCGTGGGGATAGCTCTCGCCCAGTGGCGCCAGCACCAGCTCGAAGTCGAACAGGTCGACCTTGACCACGATCCATTCGTAAGTCGTGCCGATCTCGCGCAGGTCGACGATCGCGTACCGGTCTTCCTCGGCGAAGCTCTGCGGCTCGCCTCGCCCCACCGGCTTGTAGTACATCTGCTCGAAGCCGAAGCCGACCCGCTCCTCGTTCGGGTACCAGCTGAACGGCCGCAGGTAGGTCGGCGGCGGCTGTCCGTTCTTGCCCGGGAATGCCTCGGGGTGGGAGAAGTCGCCGACCCGCATGAAGTAACGGAGCACGAACTCCCGCATCTGCCGGTTCATCCACTGCGCCGCCCGCTCGCGGGCCGCCGCGGAATCGCCCGCCGCCTTGGGATGGTCGAACAGCTGCTCCTGCACGCTGCCCATGATCGGCATCGTCTGGCCCGCGATCTCCGCCTCGTCGAAAAAACCGAAGCCGGAATGGGATCGGCTGTGTGTGGTGGAGAGATCGAAGCGATCCTGGTAGGCACCTGTCGCGTCGAGCTGCTGCCACCAGTCCCCGAGCTCGCGAGCCCGCGCCAGCGCCTCTTCGACCTGCGCCAGCAACGCACGGTCCTCCTCCGACACGGTCCCGCCGTGCGCTTCGCCGCGCCGGTCTTCTTCGCTCTCGTGCCGATCGGTCATCAGTTCGAACGGACTGTCGCCGTCACTTCGCCACCCGGTGGTAGCGGGTCCTCATCCCCTTGCCCTTGCGCTGGACGACACCCGCCTCGATCAGACGGTTCATACGTTGGCGCACGGCGTAGGCGGTCTCGCCGATCCGGCTCGTGAGCTCCTTCATCGAGGCGCCGGCGTCAAAGCCGTCCGCGACCAGCGCTTCGACGATCTTCTGGTCCTGCTCTTCAAGCGCCTCATCGACTTGCTCGGCCGTCTCTTCGGCGGAATCCTCGGCCGCTTCGGCGGCTTCCGAGGTCGTCGCTTCCACCTCTCCTTGTACCTTCGTGATCTCCTCCGCCACCTCGACGATCGTCTCGGCGACCGGCTTGGACGGCTTTTCGGCGACGGCGGTGAGCCTGACAGGCGCCTGCATCAGCCAGCTCATCATGCGGCCGACCATGCCGTCGATGTTCTGCTCGATCGTCTGCCACATCGGTCTAGTCACCTCCTCGAACGCGGAAGATCGCGCCCGGGCCTGAGCTCTCCTTCAGCTCGCTCCAATCTCGGGTAGCGACGTCGCAGGGTACGGTGACCAGGCGCCGCCAGCGTTCGCCCGCACTGTCTGTGCTGTGGGCACAGTGGGCCTGGAAAGCTTCGAGATGGGAATCCTCACCGACGGCGTCGCGCCACAGCAGGACCGCCGCGGCGATACCGTCGCTGACGGCGGTGCTCTCCTTCTCGTCGAAAGCGCCGTCATTCAGGAACCCCTCGAGAACCTCGGGTTGCCGAAAGTTGACCAGCGTCACCGCCCAGGCCAGGCCGGCGAGGGCATTGAAGCGCGCCGGGCCGGCCGATGTCTCGTGCCGGACTCTCGCCACCGCGCGGCCGAGCGAGCCGGGCAACGCCTGCGTGGCGGTGAAATACAGACCGCGCCCGAGGCCGTGCCAGAAGGCGTCACGGTGGCCGGGACCGCTCGTCTCGCGCGCCAGCTCGCGATCGACTTCGTTCGTGAGTTGCGGTGCCAGCTGGCGGACGATCAGGCCCAACGCCTCGTAGCTCGCCTGGGCGAAGCCGTCCCGCGCGTTGTCCTCGCACAGGCGCGCGAAACTCCGCAGAGGGGCGGCAAGGTCGCCGCCGCCTGCCTCCAGGTCAGGCAGCACCCGGCGCGCCAGCGACAGTCCCATGCCGGTGTGCAGCGGGATCAGGCTCTCCTCGGGAAGCGGCTCCAGGCTGGCGGCGCGCAGCAAACCCCGCGGCTCGCCGCGATCCCACGCGGCCTCGGCGAAGGCGAAGCCCAGGCCCTCGGTGAGCCACAGCTTCAGATACGGTCCGGAGTCCTCTGCCTTCTCGATCTGGTCGCAGAGTGTTGCGCTCGCGCGCCTCTGGCGCGACGGGTCGCCACCGGTGAGCGGCTCGGTTCCCAGGATCTGCTCGACGTACTGGAAGCTCTCGAATGCCTCGAGCTTGTTGCGCAGCTCACGCCACATCACCCGATTGCCGGCCGGCATCGCGGTCTCCAGCACGGCCGCGGATTGCCGGAGCATCGCCAACGAGCCGCGCAACATGGTCTTCGAGGCGACGCCGCGCGACAAGTCCAGAGCGGGATCCACAGCGCCGAAGACGGCGTCGATCAGGTCCGCCTGCCAGCGGTCGGCGGTGCGGAAGGCGTCGCCGAGCCCGCCCTCGCCAAGCTGCTCCGCTGCCACGCGGGAGATCGAGTCGAAGGCGGACGTGGCCTGCCGCGGCGAGCGCGCCGTGCCGAGCGCCGACATCATTTCCGCGGCCTGACGGACCCCGAAGAGCGACATCGCCCAGGAGAAGCGGATCATCGAGCGCACGACGTCGGTCATGGTTTCCCCCGCCTCGAGACGTTCCACAGCAAAGCGGCACCCATGGCCAGGAAGGCCGACGCCAGGAGGCGCTCACCCCATGCGCCGCTCAGGCCGACGGCCGCGGCCAGGTACAGCCACTGCTCGGAAAGCAGAACCAGCGCCGCCATCGCCAAGCCGAGGGAGAGCACCGCCACGACCGAATTCCGCCGGCGGCGAGTCACCGGCGTCGGCGCGGGTATGCGGAAGCCTTTGCCCTCCTCGGTCGCAAGGCTCAGGATCCGGTCGATCTTCTGCGGCAGCTCCACCAGACCGCCCAGGTAGGACTCGAGCGACGACCCCATTTGCTGTGGCGTCGTCATCTGACGCAGCTGATTCCAGCCGGACAGCCAATCGAAGTCGCGCAACGCCTCACCCATGGGATCGCTCTGCGGCGCGAAACGCCGGGCGCTGGCGACCGCCCAGAACAACCCCTGGTAGAAGCCGTCGAGGTGGCCACGGGCGCGGAAACCGACGTCGCGCAGCAGGCGCCAATGGAGCACGGCGTATTCCCCCAGGCTCTCGCCGCTGGTGCTCCAGGAGCCATCTCTGAACGGCACCACCTGGCGCACCCGGGTGCGCAGCTCGCCTTCCACCGCGCTGCGGTGCTGCTTCGTGACCTCGCGCAGCAGACAGGCGGCAGCACGGTCGGGGAAATGCTCGGTCGTCGCCCGCAAATAGTTCCACAGGTTGACACGCGAGGCGTCGGGGAGCTCGGCGAACGTCCCGCCGGTCACAGCAAGCCGGCCGTCAGGGAGCTCTAGGAGATCGGCCTCGAGTGGCAGGTAGTGGCCAGCCAGTGCCATCTGTAGCCAGACCAGGCAGATCCGTCGAGCGACGTCTTCGGCATCGACGGGTTGCAGTGTCGGCTGGGCCGCGATCTCGTCGATCGTGCTGCCGGGAAACCACTGGACGGTCAACAGCCCGGAGCTCGACAAGTCGCGGTAGACCTGGGGCACCACCAGCAGATCGCTGCGCCGGGCGTCGCGACCGAGAGCCTGCAACACGTCGGCCTGGACGCCGAGCTCCAGCCGCGCCGCGACGTCGCGGCGAAAATCGGCGAGCACCTCGTCGAAATGCTCGCCGGTGGCGAGCTCCGTACCGGTGAGCACGCCCCGCAGGACGCTCAGAGCATCGAGCTCGACGTCGAGGTCGTCGCAGCCGGGATGCAGTACCCGCACCACCACCCGCTCGCCGCCAGCGAGTCGCGCGTGGTGCGACTGGTGGAGCCACCGCGACTCGAACGGCTGTTCCTCGAAGGTCGGAAAGAGCTCTCGACGAGGGCCTCCGAGCTCTTCGAGGATCCGGTCGTCGACGACTCGTAGCGATGATGGCGGCGCGCGATCCCCGATCTCCGCGAACCGCAGGCAGTCGGTCGCCGGCAGCAGATCGGCACGCCGGGAGAGGTAGCGGCCGAAGGCTCCGAAGAGCGGCCCCAACTCGGCCAGCACGGAGCGCAGACCCGCGATCGCGGCATCCGCGTCCAGGGGCCGGCGTCCACTCGACAACACGCGCCGCGGGCCGCGCAGCAGGCCGCGATCGGCGAGCGCTTTCTCGACCTCGAGCCGGCGCTCGCGGGTCCTGTCGGAAAGGTTGGAGCTTCTCGGCACCCTCTCTACTCCACCGCTCCCCGGCGCGGCAGGGATCGGTAGACCTCCGCCACCTCGGTCGTATTGCTGTCGTCCGCATCACCGGCGTCGAGAGCGCGCTGGCAGGGCCTGCGAACCATATCCTCCCACAAGCGCCTCACACCACCGGCCGGCCGGTGGTCGATGAAGGACCGCAAGACCGGCGCGCCCGGAGTGATCTCCTGGCGCATGAGGATCGACGCCACCACGCCATCGGCGAAGGTCGTGTCGCGCAGCTCTTCGCCGTGCTCGCGCAGCAGAGCCTCCAGGATCTCGGGATGTGACATGTTCACCATGGTGAAGGCGTAGGACACCCCGGCCAGCGTGTGGTCTCGCGCCATCTCATGGGGTGATTCTTGCCGCGCCATCTGCACCGCGTGCCGGAGCGAGCCGTAGCCCGGGATGAAGTTGATCGGCAGGAAGTAGATCGCCCTGCCGACGCCGTGCCAGAAAAATCGGTGCAGCTGCTCGTCACCGAGGGCCCGGAGGCCCTTCTCCACCACCGGCACCAGGTCGGGGAAGAAGCAGCGAGCGTCGAGTCCAAGAGACTCGATCGCGGAATCGGCGTAGCGTTCCATCGAGTTGGTCCGGCACAGGGCGACGAAGCGATCCAGCGCCTGACGCGCCTCGGCGGCCGTGCTGCGCGGCGTGAGCGCCCCGAGCATGTGCTCGGCGAAGGCCAGGCCGAGACCACCATGCAGCATCGGCAGGCTGCTCTCCGGCAGGCCGGCCACCGCCTCGCCGCGCAGCAGGTCGGAGGGTGAGCCCGACTGGCGCAACGCGCCCTCCGCGTAGTCGTGAGCCAGTCCCTCGATCACCCACAGCGCCTGGTAGGAGTCGAGCTCGTAGGCCCTGGTGACGTACGGCCACAGGAGGAACGTCTCGCCCCGAGGCGGCAGGTCGACCAGCTTTCGAGCCCCCTTGACCAGCCAGTAGACCTCGAGCTTGTTTCGGAGCTCCTGGCGGGCGACCGAGCCGGCCGAGCCCGGGCTGGTGATCCGCAACGTATCGACCGAGCGGGCGGCGAGAAGGGACGCCGCCCGCGCCCAACGCCGGGGGGAAAGCGTGTCCGCAAACAGCTCCATCCACTCCCCCTGCAGATCGTCGCCGGCCTGGAACGCCGCCTGGAGGGCCTCGCCAAGATACCCCTGGGTAGTCCAGGTGACGGCGTCGAGACCGTCGACCCCGGTAAGCCCGGAGCGCCGCGAGCGCCCCCCGCCCAGGTTGGCCGGCGGCCGGCGGGAGCTCTTCAGCAGACCGGTCAGCTGCGACGCGCCCAACAAGCCCGTCGCCCACGAGAAGCGAATCATGGACTTGGCGAGAGCACGCACCGGCGCGATTCGTGGCTCACTGTCGGGGATGACGTCTACTCCTCGTCCGTCGAGTCGGTTGCAAGCTCATCCTTGATGCCGGTCCACGTGCGGTCGACCGATTCCCAGGCCTCGTTCAGCGGCTTGCCGGGATCGGACCAGTTGCCGCGCACCAATCGCGACATGCTGTCGACCATGCCGCTCTGCAAGCGGTCCCCGGCCCGGTAGAAGCTCTTCATCGTCTCGCCCATCTCTTCGGCCGCGGCATGGCTGACAGCGTCGAAAGCGTCGGCCGAGCGATCCCAGCCTTCCCGGGGAGACACGAAGTTGCTCATCTGCCGGGCACCGAGCACCGACATGGCCCATGAGAAACGGATCATCGAGCGGGCGAGATCTCGCATGACGCGGCTCCTTGGTCGATCAGATGTGTGTCCATGACGATCATCGGCTCCAGCTCAGCTTGCCGAGAGTCACGGCCAGAAACGATCCGGCCGTGGCGAGAAAGAGCCACTGCGCCGTCCACAAATTGAGTCCCAGAGCCGGCGAGTCCGGAGCCCCGGCCGAAAGCAGAAGCGCCACCAGCAGAATCGATCCGGCCAGCTGTAGCGAGCGTGTCCGCAGACCGACCTCGTCTCCCGCCTCCGCGCTGTCCGCGTCTCGCCTCACGGGGAGCTCGCCCGCGGCCAGACGCTCGAGCAACCGATTCGCCCGCCGTGGTCCGTCGCGGAGCAGCTTGCCGCTGGCGGCGGAGAAGTCGAGCAGACGCTCCGGAGCGTAGCGGTTCCTGCGCCCTTGCCACTGCAGGTAGCGTGAGCAGGCAGCCACCAGGTACTCGCCGACGTCGAAAACCGGCTCGAAGCGGGTCACCAGCCCGTCGATGGCGATCGACGAACGGATGTACTTGACGATGTCGCGCTCCGGCAGCACGCCGGTCTGCCGCGAGAGCACCAGCATGTCGCCCATGATGCGGGTGAAATTCACTGCCAGCCGGCGCTCGCCACCTTCCTCCAGATACCAATCGGCCGCCAACCGGTCGAGACCGGCACGGAAAGAGCGCGGGTCGGCCTCGGGGTCGTACGCCGAAACCTCGAGGAACTGTATGTTGAGCGTGTCCATGTCGCCCTCGGCCAGGGCCAGGGTCATCGCCACCAGGTGTCGGCGGGCATGCCGGCTGATCACGCCAGTGATACCGAAGTCGATGTAGCCGACGACGTTGTCGGGGAGAATAATCAAGTTCGCCGGGTGCAGATCGGCGTGGTAGATGCCGTTGCGAAACGCATCGCCGAGGAAGTTGTCGATCACGTTGGCGGCGAGCTGCCTGCGGTCGAAACCCGCCGGCTCCAACCGCCGGATGGCAACCTCGTTGCCATCCTCACGGGCGCGCAGGTACTTCAGCAGCGTCACCCCCTCGAGATACTCGACCACCAGGGTCCGGCGGGTGGTGTAGCGCTCGAACACAGGAGGCACGCTCTGCACCGGGTTGGCCGCGGCGTTCATGCGCATCTGCTCCGAGTAGCGCGCCTCGAAACGGTAGTCGAGCTCCTCACGGGTCCAGGCAATGAACTCGGTGGTCGGCTCGATCAGCCAGTAGAGGAACTTCAGCCGCAGTCGCCGGATGACCGCGATCATCGTCACCATCAGACGGATGTCACTGCCGAACTCGAACTCGGCGTCGGGGCGCTGGACCTTGACCGCCACCTTGGCGCCGTCCAGGAAGGCGACGTGTACCTGGCCCACCGACGCGGTGGCGACCGGCTCGCGCTCGAAGGAGTCGAAGACCTCCTCGGGCGGCCGGCCGATCTCCTCGACCCAGATGCGCTCGACCTCCGAGTAGGGGAACGACTCGACGCGATCGAGCAGGTCGAACAAGGCGTTGCAGGTCTCGACCGAGAGGATGTCGGGTTGCAGCGCCAGCATCTGGCCGAACTTGATATAGGTGCCACCCAGATCCTCGAGCAGCACCCGCAGGCGCACCGGCCCCGAGAGACCGATCTGCGGCAGCCAGCGCTCGAGCGGCGGCCAGACCCGCTCGCGGCGGCTCAGCAGGTGCGCGCAGCCGTGGCGGAACAGGACCCACAGGATCTGCGACAGACGCCGGAGATTGTGGCGCAGAAGCTTCATGCCGCCGTGTCGATCCTCTCCAGGTCCTGCTCGATGTCGGACCGCGTGGCCGGCCCACGGTAGACGTTGACCACGTTCTGGGATCGGTCGAGCACCAGGGTGTAGGGGATGGTGATGCCACCCATGCGCTGGAAGATCTCCTGGTCGCCGAGCAGGATCGTGTAGTCCATGCCGTGGCTCTCGACGAACGGCCGCACCACCCGCACGCCCTCGTCGTCGAGCGCGATGCCGACGACTCGCAGACGATCGTCCGTGGCCAGCTCCTTGAGCTCGGGAATCTCCTTCAGGCAGGGCTGGCACCAGGTAGCCCAGAAGTTGAGCACCACGACCTCGCCGACCAGGGAGCCGCTGGCGACCTCGCCGCCTTCGAGCGCCGGCAGGTTGAATTCGGGCACGGGGCTGCCGACGTCCAGCCTCGCCGGCACGCCGGAATCGCCGCAGGCGGCCACGACGCAAACGAGCAGATAGAGAATACAGCGACTCCCAGCCTTGCTCACGCCGCCTCCTCCGTGATCACGCCGCTTTTCTCGCCGTCGAACACCGAGCCCCACCAGATCGATTTTCTGCGCTCGAGCATTTTCGCGATCGCCTCCTCCATGCGGGCGCGCACCTGCGCGCTGATGGCTCTCACCGTCGCCCGGTCGTCGGCCGCCTCGGGCGGATAGGCGTCCACCGGGACCGGCTCCAGGAACCAAGTGTGCCACTTCGACGGCAGCGGCACCGTGCCCATTGTCGGCGTGATCGGAAAGAACGGCCATTCGCTGAATCGCTTCCACCAAGGCCAATCGATGCGGCCGAGGATCGGAAAGATCTCGGCGCTGCCGACGGTGACGTAGGGAATGATCGGCGCCTGGTGACGCAGTGCGATCTTGACGTAGACATCACGCCCGAACCTGCCGAGCTTGTAGGCGTCGCGATACATGGTGAAGGCTCCGCGGATGCCCTCGGGGAAGATCGCCAGCAGCCCTTCGCGCTCCAGCACCCAGTCGGCATTCTCCTGGCAGGCGTGAACGCCACCGCACTTGATCATGTACGGTGCCAGGAAGGGGAACTTGACCAGAGTCGGATGGATCAGGAACCGCGGATATCGACCCAGCTCTCGGATCAGCAGGTGGAAGGTCATCACCCCGTCCCAGGGCTGGTGCCCGCGGTGCACGCCGGCCAGCACCGCCCGTCCCCGAGGCACGTTCTCCAGGCCCTTCCACTCGACCCGCCACCAGTAATCGTGCAGAACCTTGAACACCGTCCGGCCCAGCAACGCCGCATAGTCCTTGTCCATACCGAAATGGTCGTAGACCTCGTCGGTCGCGGTGCCCTGTAGGGGCGACGCCCGCGTCGCCCGGGAATCGCCCTTCAGCTCCCGAACCGCGCCGACGCTCGAGCGCCGGGGCTCGAAGTCGAGCTCGCGGTGGATCTTCTCGGCCGACACCGTCCAGGAATGGCAGACGTAGTCGAGCTGCTCGATCGGCGCCGCGGCGCCCGCGGGGGCCAGCATCTTACGCGCCAGCCACTGCAAGGGATACGGCACGGCCAGACGCCAGCAGCCCGCCGCCCGTAGAGCTTTCCTGAGCGGCATCACCTCAGGCGGCGCCACATGGTAGACGCCGGTAGCGCCCTTTTCCATCACGCGGACCACGGCAGCCGCCAGATCATCGGCACTCAGCAGCTGCAGCGAAGGATCGAAGCCGGGCAGTGGAAAGACGATCTTGCCGGCCAGCAGGCGGTTGATGAAATCGCCGCCGCCGCGCACGACGACGGCCGCTGGTCGCAGGATCGCGAGGTCCGTATCGGAATCTTCCGCCGAACGCTCCGCCAACTGCTCCAGGTCGAGCCAGGCTGTGGCGATCGGATGGACATGACGCGAGGACAGCCGGGCCTCCGAAACGTGCCCGGCGTGATGCGCGCTCGGAGCGTGGATCGCGGCGCTGGAGATCAAGATCAGATGACCGACGCCGGCGCCCGCGGCGGCTTCGAACACCCGCGCGGCTTCGTCGAGGTCCGGGACGCCGCCGAGGCCGACCGACGCGGGCGCGACGTAGATCAACGTCGTCACGTCGGCCGCGAGGATGGCCAGTCCGTCGTCGCCGGGCGCCAGACGGAGACAGGCGGAGGCAGCCGCGCCCAGGCGCTCCTCCAGGTGGTCCCCGAGAGCCCCGGGAGCGGCGACGACTACGACCTTCGACACTTCATCCTCCAGCCGCTTCTTCGACCTTCACGATCCGATTGACGCCGAGGTCGCCGCCTTCGATCCGCGCCACCCTGCCGCTCGGCCAGGTGATTTCGACCGCTTCGACCGCCGAGGCATCACCCAGGCCGAAATGCAGCGGGAACGCCGACTGCGAGGCGTAGCCCGAGCCCGCTTCAACCCAGCGGGTGAGTGTCCTGACAGCGCCATCGCCCGTGCGGAAGCTGAGCTGAGCCTTGGCGCCCACCGCGTCCCGGTTGCTCTCGCTGCCCACCAGCTCGAGGCGCAGCCAGTTGCCGGCGGGCAGCCGGTTGTCGTAGATCGTCGGCCGGCTGTTGTTGTTGTTGATCGCCAGATCGAGACGACCGTCGCCGTCGAAGTCCGCGACCGCGACGCCGCGGCCGTCGAGCACGCCGTCGGCACCGGTGGGCCGAGCGACGTCGACGAACTGACCGCCGCCGACGTTGGCGAACAGGCAGTTGCGCTCGTAGCCGTTCCACGAATTCTCACCGACGAAGTCGTAGCTGAAGAAGATGCCCTGCTTGTACTGATTGACGTGTGCGACCGCACCGTTGGTGAAGGGCAGTCACAAATCTGTACCTGGGGTATTGCTGATCCAGCCGTTGGCAGCGTACAGGTCCAGATCGGCGTCGTTGTCGACATCGAAGAAGTTGACGCTCCAGCCCCAGCCCGCGCGGCCGGTGTGGCTGTCCTTGAGCTCGTCGAAGGATCCGTCACCGCGATTGCGGAACAGCGAGTTGCCCTCGCCGATCTGCTGACCGAGCTCGACCCAGTCGTTGCCGACCAGCCGGTAGAGCCGCCAGTACTCGAAGACGTCGGCGTAGATCCACTTGGTGCGCACGACGTTGCGGATGTACTGGCTTACGGTCATGTCCTCGCCGAACCACCGCTGGTTGGAATTGATGTTCGAGGTGTAGAGGTCGACCGAGCCGTCGTCGTCGAAGTCGCCGAAGGTGAGGCCCATACCGCCGGAGAAGTGGAGCGCGCCGGCTTCCCGAGCGATTTCGTCGAAGGTGCCGTCGCGGTTGTTGCGGTAGAGGTTCTTGCGGCCGAAGTCGTTGGCTACCGCCAGGTCGGGCCAGCCGTCGCCGTCGACGTCGCCGGTGGCCACCGCCAGGCTCCAGCCCACGTCGCCGGTGCCGCTGGCCTCGGTGACATCGACGAACCGCTCGCCGCCGTCGTTGCGGAACAGCCGGTTGGGCTTGCCGTTCTGGGCGTAGAACGGCAGCCGCGGCAGGGCTTCGAAGGCGTTGCCGTTGACCCCGAGATAGATGTCGAGGAAGCCGTCGCGATCGAAGTCCAGGAGAGTCGCCGAGGTGGCCGGCACCGTGACGTCGATGCCCGATTCGGCGCTGGCATCGGCGAACACGCCGCTGCCGTCGTTGCGGAAGAAGCGATTGGGCGTCAGGTAGCGACCCAGGAAGAGGTCCCGATCGCCGTCGTTGTCGAAGTCGGCGAACATCCCGACGTGCGTGCGGCCGATGCCGTCGAGCCCGGACTCGGCGGTGACGTCAGCGAATCGCGGCTCGCCGTTCTCCGTCGAGCCGAGGTTGCGGTAGAGGCGCAGGCGCTCGCCGTCGAGGAAGAGCAGGTCGGGTCGGCCGTCCAGGTCGTAATCCGCCGTGCTGATACCGCCCGAGGCGTGCTGGATGACCCCGAACTGGAGGTCCGAGCGAAAGCGCTTCATGTCCAGATTCGGATCGCGGCGATGCTCGAAGTCGATGCCGCTGGCCGCCAGGTCGACTTCCACCAGCCCGATCCGTTCGCCGGCCACTCGAAAGCCTTCCACCAGCTCGTCCCGTTCGATCTTCCAGTCGTAGGCTTCTCCACCCGCCGCATCGTTGACCAGATACCAGCGCACAAGATGGCGATCCTGGAAGAACTGGCCGCCCGAGTCGACGGCGTCGTAGATCAGCTTGACGGTCAAGACCGCGCTGCGCTCGATCTCCAGCTGCTCGATCAGGTCGATCTTGCAAATGGTCTTGTCCACCGACCTGAAGTCGCCGAAATACTCCGCCATCTCGTCGGCGAGCTCGGCGGCGGAGAAGTCCGTGGCGCCTTCGGCGCGCCGGTGAAAGACCGCGACCGAGCTCTCGTCCTCAGGAAGGCTCCAGATCCACCGCCCGCGCCCGGGCGCGCGATACCCCCGACTGTAGGAGGCGGTGACCGGCGACACCTCGCCCTGCGCCAGCGCCGCCTCGACGCCTTTGCAGTAGGAGCTCAGGAAGCCGTTGATCGTCTTACCGGCATTGTGGAATCTTGCGTGCTGCTCGTCCTTCTGGGCCATGCCGTGAAGGGTCAGCGGCACCAGCACGAGCGCCGCCACCACCGGCGCCACCACCAGGCCCCACGAAACTTTCTGACGCGTCGTCATGAGTCCCTCTCGTCCATTATTCTAATGAGGCTCTACAGCAGGGCCGAAGCGGCCCGGTGCAACGCCTCTGTTTGCGGGCTCCGGCTCGATCCGTGCCCGCCTCTCGATTCCCCTTGCAGGGCACCGCCGAGGCGCATGATCTCGTCGGCGCTCACCGGCAGTGACCTGGTGTTCTGGACCACGGCCTGAGCGACCTGCTGGGCGGACACGATCACCGGCGTGATCCCGCCCCCCGGCCGCGTCCAATGGCCGACGAAAAAGAGGTTACCGACCGGCCCGACGTTGTCCGGCCGATCCTCCCCCAGCTGATCCGGCGACATCTCCCAGCCGAGCATCGCCCCGGCATGGTTGAGCGTGAACCGCCAGGCGGTCCTGGCCGACGCGCTCGAGTGCACCTCGACTTTCTTGGAAGCTCCCGGCAGCACGTCGTCGAGGTGGCCGAGCACGTAGTCTTCGATCTCCTGCTTGTGGGCTGGCCAATCTTCGACCCCGGCGTAGTCCATCTCCAGGACCTTCTGCAGGATGATGATCTGCCCACCGGGCGGCGCCATGCGCGGCTCGTACAAGGTCGGCGCGAAGACCTTGCAGCGCAGGCCACCCCGCCCCACCAGGTCCGGGTCCCAGTGATTCCAGTAGTAGCCCTGGATCTCGTCGATCGCCTTCGCCGGGACGTCGCGCAGACCGATGTGGACCAGGAAGCAGGGAAAGCTCGGCCGCATCGCGCGCACCGAGTCGAGGTAGGCGGGTTCCACGTGCTCCGTGCCGAGCATCTCTTCCAGCGTCAACAACAGGTCGGCGTTGGAGATCACCGTGCCGGCGGCCACCGTCCGGCGGCCGCGCAGGGGTCCGCGGGTAGTTTCGAGCTCGACGCCGCAGGCCTTGCCGTCACGCACCACGATCTTGTCGACCCGGGTCGACATCAGGATATGGCCGCCCTGCTCCTCGAAGCGCTGGCCCAGCTCGTCGGCGAAGAACTGCGAGCCGTGCACCGGATAGTAGTTGCCCAGGAAGTAGGAGAGCCGCAGCATCGAGTCGAACACGAACGAGGTGCGGTTGGGCGGCGAGCCCCAGTGCGGGCAGTCGGCGGTGAGCAGCAGCCTGAGCTTGCGGTCACGGAAGCAACGGTCGAGCACGTCGCGCATGGTCATCCGGCGGTACTTCTCGAAACGCGCGGTGTGGCGTCCGCGGAAGTAGTACAGGAGACCCGAGAGGTAGGCCTCGCGCACCTCCTCGAAGAAGCGGTCGAGCGCCTCCGCCTCGTGCGGGAATTCACCCTTCACCTTGCTCATGTAGGCGTCGAGCTCCGCCGGCACCGCGAATCTCGTCCCGTCGGGGAAGTGGAAGGTGTCCACCGGATCCATCTTGACCCAGCGGGTCTTCATGCCCAGCTCCACCAGCAGCTTGCCGGTCAAGGTGTCCGGGTTGCCGAGCAGGGGATAGAAATGGGTCGAGGCGTCGAAGGTGTAACCCTTGCGACGAAAGGTGCTGCAGTAACCGCCGGCCATGTAATGCTGCTCCACCAGCAGCACCCGGAGGCCCTCGCGCGCCAGCAGGTTGGCGCAGAACAGGCCGCCGATGCCGGCGCCGATGATCACCGCATCGTAAGAAGGGTCGGGCTCGGTGGTACGCAGCCCCTTGAACGGTCGTTTCACGGCGTTTCCTCTGCCCGTTTGCGGCCGGCCGCCTCCGGCCGGTTGCGGCCGTAGAGCTCGTGCGCCTCGACGAACTCGCCGCTGCCGATCGCGCCACCCATCGACAGCTCGCCCGCCAGCACCGTGGCGGCGACGATCTCGGCCAGCTTGCGGGCATGACCACCGCCGGCGCAGCCCAGCATCTCGAGACACTCGTGGCTGGTGCCGAGGCCGGTGCCGCCGCCGACGGTGGCGACGGTCAGCGACGGCAGGGTGACGCTGGCGTAGAGGTCGCCGTCCGGAGTGAGGTCGAGATTGGTGATGCCGACGGCGGCGTTGGCGACATTGGCGACGTCCTGGCCGCAGGCGATGAACAGCGCCGTGAGGCCGTTGGCGTAATGGCCGTTGTAGCCCAGCGCGCCCGCCTGCATGTGGCCGAGCACCGTATGGTGCCACATGTCGACCAGCCGCTCCGGAGAGCTGTGGAGCACGGACTTGACGATCTTCCGCGGTAGCCGGGCGCCGGCGGTGACCTTCTTGCCCTTGCCGCCGGCGAGCAGCGACCCGGACGCGCGCTTCTCGGAGTTGTAGCCGCTGAAGATGTAGTAGCGCGGCCCCCCGAGGTGACGCTGAATCCAAAGGCAGGCCTCGTGGGAGGCCTTGACGATCATGTTCATGCCCTGGGCATCGCCGGTGGAGTAACAGAAGCTGACGATCACCTCGCGGCCCACCGGCAGGCATTCGACGCGCAACAGGCGGCCGTGACTGGTGGTCGATTCGGCCGCCTCGCGCAGATCGTCCTCGTGGCGGCGGATCCGGGCGGCGAAATCGTGGGCTTCGGCGACGCCCTCGAGGAAGAACACCGGCGCCACCCGGTTCTCGTCGATCCAGACGCGGGCCGAGGCGCCGCCCGAGCGGGTGAGCGCCACCATGCCGCGCTCGTAGGAGCGCACCAGGGCACCCTCGGTGGTCGCCAGGGGCACGTAGAAGGTGCCCTCGGCGTGCTCGCCACAGATCAGCAGCGGCCCCGCCACCGCCAGCGGCATCTGCGCGGCACCGATCGGATTCTCGATGTTGCCGCGCATCTCCTCGGTCGGCAACGACGTGGCGCCGACGTGCTCGAGCCGGCTGCCGGTCTTCTCCTCCACCCAGCGGCGGCGCTTCTCGACCTGATCGGGAGCGTACCCCTGGTCCTTCAGTCGGGGCACCAACGCAACGCGGCGCCGTCTGGAATCCACGGGAGCCATGGAGGTGGCTTCGGCCATCAGGCCCCTCCGGACAGCTGTGCGGACAGCTCCTCGGAGTCGATCCGCTCGATGACGAGAGCACAGACGTTGCCGTCCAGGCCGACCGCGTCGATCAGCCCCAGCCGCGTCTCGATCTCACGGGCTCGCGGGCTCAGACCCTCGAGCCCCAGGCCCTCTTCCGGCTCTTCCAGGCCCCGAATCCCCGGCAACACGCCGGATCTCAGAGACTCGAGCAATGCGATCGTCCCAAAAGCGCCAGAAGCTCCGAGAGTCTCGCCCAGCATCGACTTGACGGCGGTCACCGGCAGATCCGCCCGGCCACCGAGGGCCGCGGCCAGGCCCAGGGCCTCGTGGCGATCCCCCAGGACGCTGCCGTTGCCCGCGGCGCTGACCGCGCCGATCTCCCCAGCGGAGACGCCGGCGTCGCCCAGCGCCAATGCGACCGCGCGCTCGACGGCGTCCACGGCGCTCTCGCCGGTGCCCCGCGAGCAGTCGTAGCAATTGCCGTGGCCACGAATCTCGCCGAGGATCGGCGCGCCGCGCTCGAGCGCCGATCCGGCTTCCTCGAGCATCAAGAGGCCGGCTCCCTCGCCCAGCACCATGCCGTCGCGCCGCGCGTCGAACGGCACCGCGTGGCCCGCGCCGCCGTCGCCTTCGGAGCACAGCTGTCCGGTCTGGTGGAACCCGTAGAGCGACTCGAAGCAGAGCTCGTCGGCGCCGCCGGCGAGCACGGCGTCGGCGCGCCCGGTGCGGATCACCTCGGCGGCGTAGGCGAGCGCCTGCAGCCCCGCCGTCGTGCCGCCGGCGACCGTCGAGTTGATTCCCCGCAGGGCGTGCCAGATGGCGGTCTGGCCGGCGGCGGCGTTGATCACGCTGTTGGCGAAGTCGAACGGCTTGGCGTAGCTCGGGCCGGCGACCAGCGCCCGGCGGTCGAACGACGAGATCGTGTGCACGCTGCCGAACATCGTGCCCAGTACCAGGCCGACGTCATGCTCTTCGCGCAGCTCGCGGGTCCAGCCGCTCTCCTCGAACGCCAGGTGGGCGGCGACGATGACCAGCCGGGCGGTGCGGTCGACGGGTCTCAGATTGACCCTGCCGAGATAGCTCTCGGGGGCGAAGTCGGCCACCTCGCCGGCATGACGCGCGCCGAGGCCGTCGGTGTCGAAGAGGGTCACGGCCCGGAAGCCGCTCGCGCCCTCCGTCAGCGCCGCGTGCAGGTCCCGCGGCGAGTCACCGAGCGGCGACACGACGCCGACGCCGGTGACCACGACCCGGCGCGCGGCCGGTTCCTGATGCGAGGTCTCGGCGCTCACGTCCGGCACTTCTCGAAGATGACCGAGGCGTTGTTGCCGCCGAAGGCATAGGCGTTGTTCATCGCCATGTCGACCCGCTGCTCACGCGCCTCGTTGGGTACGCAGTCCAGATCGCACTCCGGATCCGGCTCCTCGAAATGAGCGGTCGGCGGGATGCGGTCCGTGGCCACGGCCAGCGCGCAGACCGCCGCCTCGATTGCCGAAGCGGCGCCCATGGTGTGGCCGATCATCGACTTGATGGAGCTCATCGGCACCTTGTAGGCGGCGTCGCCGAACACTCGCTTGACCGCCCGTGTCTCCAGGCGGTCGTTGGTCGCCGTGCCGGTACCGTGGGCGCTGATGTAGCCGACTGCCTCCGGCTGCCTCGAGCTGTCGGAAAGCGCCCGCTGCATCGCCCTCGCGGCACCCTCGGGATGAGCCGCCGTCATGTGGTGGGCGTCGCAAGAGAGCCCGTAGCCGGCGACCTCGGCGTAGGGCTGCCGGCCCCGCTCGAGTGCCCGTTCCAGCGGCTCGAGCACCAGCACCGCCGCGCCTTCGCCGGGAATCATGCCCTTGCGGTTGCGGTCGAAGGGCTGGCAGACCTCGGGCGCGATCGCACCCAACCGCGCGAAACCGGTGTAGGTGATGCGCGAGAACGAGTCGGCGCCACCAGCCAGCATGACGTCGGCCCGGCCGGCGCGCAGCACGTCGAAGGCGTGCGCCAGAGCGTAGTTGCCGGCGGCACAGGCGGCCGGGATCATGGCGTTGACGCCGGCGAGCTGCAGCTCGCTGGCGACACAGCCGGCGATGACGTGGCACGGGTAGCGGGTGATGAACTCCGGTCCCACCTGCTCGAGCTCCTCGGCGACGTAGCGATCGTCGAAGCTCTCCACCTCCCGCGGCTCCCCCGAGGTGGTGCCCATGACCACTCCGGCACGCTCGGGCTCGACCGAGTCGAGGTCCAGATCGGCGTCGTCGACCGCCTGCCGGGCGGCGGCGATGGCGAGCTGAGTCGCTCGGCCGACCGTCTGAGGATCGAGCCGCGAGAAATAGGGTGCGGGATCGAACTCCTTGATCTCGGCACCCGCGTGCACGTTGTAGCGACTGGTATCGAACGACTCGACCGGCGCGAAGCCGGAGCTGCCCGAGAGCAGATTCTCCCAGACCTCTTCACGGCCGGCGCCGACCGGCGTCACGGCCCCGATGCCGGTGACGACGATGCGCCTGCGCCCGATGGAACGGGGCCCGATGGAGCCTGGCACCGTCAGGCTGCTCTTTCGGCCAGGCACTGTTGGACGAGCTCCACGGCGTCCTGAACCGTCCGCAGCTCCCCCAACCGCTCCTCGGGAACACCGAGCTTGAACTCGTAGTCCACGTCCACGCCGATCTCCAGCAACGACAACGAATCGAGCTGCAGGTCGTCGATGAACGACGCCTGGTCTCCGATCTCCCCGGGCTCGATATTCGTCACGTTCGAGATGACGTCCTTGATCTTGCTGCGTATCTGTTCGACATCCATCTTATCCGTCTCCTTGGCTCTGCCGCCGAGCGACTCCTCTCCTGGGATTCCGGTCTGGAACCTGTGCGCAAGCCTACCAGCACCCGGACGTTGAACAATAGATCTATCGATGCATAAAGGATCCGAGGAGCGTCCAGTGTGGGTCTAGATCGAAGCTCCGGCGGAGCCAAAAAAGAACCAGAAGGCAGTTCCCTCAGCCCTCCAGGCCCGAGAAGGAGGGCCGCGGCAGGGGGTCTTCGAGCAAGCCGTTCTCGAACGCCATCCGAATCGCTTCCCGGCGGCGCTTGACCTGGAACTTGTCGAGGATCTTGTGGACGTGATTCTTGACCGTCGGCAGCTTGATGCCGAGCTGGCTGGCAATCTCCTTGTTGCGCAGCCCGGCAGCCACCAGACGAAGGACCTCCGATTCCCGGGGCGTCAACTGCACGGCACGATCGAGCTTGTGCGCGCTGCGTTCCGGGCGTTGGCCAACCAGCTCCTCGATGCGGGCCAGCACCGAGGCAGCTACCCGCGGCGAACAGGGCGTCTGCCCCCGATCGACGGCTTCGATGGTGTCGAGCATCTCCTCCAGAGACGCTTCGCGAGGCACGTAGCCGCTGGCCCCGGCCTCGATGTAATCCACCAGATCCTCCTCGCGCTCGTCGCCCAGGAAGAGAACGTTGAGATCCGGAAGAACCGCCTTGATCTCCCGGATGGTGTCGCAGACTTCGCGCCGCCCGAGACTGGCGTCGACCAGCACAACGCCCGTCTCGAGCCCCCGCAGCTGCTCCATCGCCGCCAGCCGATTGTCCGCCGAGCCGATGCAGGACACCTTGCCGTTCGCGGCCAGGGAGCCCACGATCGCCTCGGCGAGGAGCCGGTACCGGTGAACCAGGAAAACGTCGACCACGGATCCATCCTATCCCGGCATCAATCCCGGGACATCGTCCCGCAGAAGCTCGCGAAGCATCTTGGGCCGGTTGGCCAGCAGAATCCTCAACATCACTCGGGCCCCGCCAGGTGATCGGAGTCAGGGTCTCCAACTTCGATAGAGTCTCCAACTTCTAGACCCCGGCTGCAGATAACCGACCGCGGCCGACCGCGGCCGGGCTGGCCGGGTGCAGCCAATGACGCGCGTGAGCATGCTCGACCGCTTCCCGCCGGTCGTGGACATGGAGCTTCTCGAGGATGTGGTGGACGTGATTCTTGACCGTGTAGACCGACAGCGAGAGCTGCTCCGCAATACAGCGATTGCTCATGCCCTCGGCGATCAGTTGCAGGATCTCCATCTCGCGGGGCGTCAGCTCCAGGGCCTCCACCCGCTCGCTGCGGGCCCGCTCCCGCGACAGCTCCGCCAGGCGCGCGAACATCGAGTACGCGATCTGCGGTGAGTAGATGGCCTCGCCGGCCAGCACTCTCTCGATCACCGTGCACAGCTCCCGCAACGAGGATTCCTTCGAGACACAGGCGCCGGCACCGGCCTCGATGCACTTCAGGATCGCGCTGTCGGCGGTCCCGGTGCCGAGGATCACGATCTTGACCTCCGGGCAGTGGTGCCGGGTACCGCGGACCAACTCGACCGCCGAGGCTCCGGGCTCGTTGAGGTCGATCACCAGCACGTCGGGGCAGTTCTGCTCTACCCTCTCGATCGCCTGCTGGAAGTCTCCCGTGTGGTGAATGACGTGATAGCGCCCGATCTTGTACAACATCGAGGCGAGGCACTCACGGAACAGACAATGAGTGCCGATCACGATCAGCCTGGCAGGCCAGTTCATAAGGCTCCTCTCCGGGGAATCACCGCCCCCTCTCACCATTCCACCGCCCCCTGGCCTTCTGATCCACCGACAATCACCTATGTTTAGTCGGTGGGAACGGTCATTATGACACTTACTGAGCTCGCCGCTCGCCAGCGAGAGAAGACACCTCGAATTCACGATTCTCTCGACCGGAAGGGCATCCCGAATCACACTCCCGGGCTACCCGGGCAAGTCGGGCGAAACTCCTGCACCGGGATCAGTTTCCTGCCACAATCCCCCGCCTGAGGTGAAACATGGCTGAACAATACATCTACGTAATGAAGGGGCTGCGCAAGCTCTACCCACCCCGCCGGGAGGTGCTCAAGGACATCTGGCTGTCGTTCCTGCCCGGGGCCAAGATCGGCGTGCTGGGCCTCAACGGCGCGGGCAAGAGCACGCTGCTTCGGATCATGGCCGGCGAGATCACGGAGTTCGACGGCGAGGTCTGGCCCGCGAAAGGCGCAAGGGTCGGCTACCTGTCCCAGGAGCCCGCGCTCGATCCAGAGAAGAACGTGCGCGGCAACGTCGAGGACGGCGTCGCCGAGACCCGGGCGCTGCTCGAGAAGTTCGACGAGATCTCGGCCCGTTTCGGCGAGGAGATGTCCGACGACGAGATGAACAAGCTGCTCGCCGAGCAGGGGCGGGTGCAGGACCAGATCGACCACGCCAACGCCTGGGAGATCGACCGCACGCTGGAGGTCGCCATGGACGCGCTGCGCGTGCCGCCCGGCGACACCGAGGTGGCGACTCTATCGGGCGGCGAGCGCCGGCGAGTGGCGCTGTGCCGGCTGCTGCTCCAGGCCCCGGATCTGCTGCTGCTCGACGAGCCGACCAACCACCTGGACACCGAGTCCGTCGCCTGGCTCGAGCGCTTTCTCGCCGAGTACAAAGGCACCGTGGTGGCGGTAACTCACGACCGCTACTTCCTGGACAACGTCGCCGGCTGGATCCTGGAGCTCGACCGCGGCAAGGGAATCCCGTGGAAGGGCAACTACTCGTCGTGGCTGGAGCAGAAGCAGGAGCGGCTGGCGCAGGAGGAGAAACAGGCCTCCACGCGGCAACGCACTCTCAAACGGGAGCTGGAGTGGATCCGCATGGCACCCCGCGCCCGCCAGGCCAAGGGCAAGGCGCGCCTCAACACCTACGAACAGCTGCTGCAGGAAGACCGTGAGGCCTCCGGTTCGGTCGCCGCGAGTCAGATCCACATCCCCGCCGGACCTCGCCTCGGCGACGTGGTGGTGGAGGCGAAGAACCTACGCAAAGGCTACGGCGACAAGCTGCTGATCGAAGATCTCTCCTTCGCCCTGCCACCCGGCGGCATCGTCGGCGTCATCGGCCCCAACGGCGCCGGCAAGACGACGCTCTTCCGCATGATCGTCGGCGACGAGCAGCCCGACGCCGGCGAGCTGCGGCTGGGCGAGACCGTACAGATCGCCTACGTCGACCAGAGCCGCGAGTCGCTGGACGGCGAGAAGCAGGTCTGGTCGGTGATCTCCGACGGTCACGACATCGTCACCCTGGGCCGCCGAGAGTTGCCCGCCCGCGCCTATGCCTCGGCGTTCAACTTCACCGGCGCCGACCAGCAGAAGCGGGTCCAGGATCTTTCCGGTGGCGAGCGCAACCGCGTCCACCTGGCGCGCACGCTCAAGGCCGGCGGCAACCTGCTGCTGCTCGACGAGCCGACCAACGATCTCGACGTCGATACCCTGCGGGCGTTGGAAGAGGCGCTGCTCAGCTTCGCCGGCTGCGCGGTGGTGATCAGCCACGACCGCTGGTTCTTAGACCGAATCGCCACCCACATCCTGGCCTTCGAGGGCGACTCGAACGTCGTCTGGTTCGAGGGCAACTACGAGGCCTACGAGGCCGACCGCCACCGCCGCCTGGGCGCCGAGGCGGACCAGCCGCACCGGATCAAGTACAAGAAGCTGCGCTCGTAGCCAGTTTCCAAGACGCCCTGCCGCCCTCCAGGCTGTCGCCCGGTCGTTCAGGTGTGGGCCGACGCCGAGATGAGCTCGGCGAGGTCGCGGTTCGAGGCTCCCAGGGTCAGAAGCGAGCGGATGAGCAGATCCAGGGAGACCGACGCGTCTCCGGCTTCGGCCTTCGCCATCCGGCTCTGGCTCGATCGCATCAGCTCGGCGAATTGCACCTGGGTCAACTTGCGCCGGCGGCGCAGCTTGCGGACGGCGGCGCTGAGGGCCAGCTTGAGCTCGACGTAGGAGGCTTCCTCGTCCGTCATCTCCAGGAAATCGTAGGCCGAGCCCGTCATCCAACCAGCCGCCTCGAGTCTCTTCCGCTTGTTCTCGTCCATCTGTCAGTCCCCCGCGGCCTTGTCGTAGCCCGCCAATCGTCTTTTACAGTTCTCGAGCACCTTCCTGGGCGTCGTCCTGCTCTTTTTCTTCACGACTCCCGCAATGACCACGGCATCCGGGTCGGTGCGGTAGAAGATGCGCCACTCGATGGCACTATCCTCGATCCGAAGCTCGTGGCACCTAGCCCCGATGACTGGCATCGGTCTCGACACGGGCAGGGCCAGCGCCTCGCCCTGTTGCAGCCGGCGCAGCAGGAAACCTGCTTCCAGCCGAGCCTGTCGCGACATTGGCGGCGTCTTGACCTCACCATGAAGCCAGAACAGCGGCTTGTCACGCGGGCTCATCTAGCGATTCTATGTCAAATCCGACATAAAACGCGAGAGCCACGCAGGCCGACCGCCACCGCCGCCTGGGTGCCGAGGCGGACCAGCCGCACCGGATCAAGTACAAGAAGCTGCGCTGACGCGTTCCGCTACCCGCTCCATCCCTCCGCCCACGCCTCCGCGTCCGCCAGCTCGTCGAGCCGGCGGCCATAGCCGTGGTTCTCGATCAGCCGCCGGGCCTCGGCGAGGGCGTCGCGGTCGCGGAACAGGCGGGCGCGGTGCAGGTGGACGTCGGCCTGGTGGAGCGGCATCGGGCCGCGGGCGGCGATCTCCCCGGCCTCGTCGAGGTCGGCGCGGGCGCCGGCGGCGTCGCCCGAGAGGGCGCGCAGCCAGGCGCGGGTGAGAAGGCCGCGAGGGATATGGTGGATGGTGCCGGCGCGGCGGAGGCCGTCGACGGCATTCTCGATCTCGGATCTCGGCCTCTCGAGGGCGGCGGCCGGCGGATCGGCCGGCGGGCTGGGGCGCCCCCGGCCGGGCCGGCCCAGGCCAAGCCGCTCCAGGATCGCCTGGTAGAGCCCGGCGCGACCCAGGGTGAGGTGGTCGAGGGCGACATCTAGCGGCGCAAGATGCTGCGTGGCCCACTCCAACGTCTGCGCCGCCCGCTCCTCGACCTCTTGACAAGCTTCCGCCAAGGCGCTGGGAGCGCCGGCATCTTGCCGGCTCTGCTCCCCATCCGCCGCCGGCCCGGAGGCGTTCCCGGCCCGCCACGCGGCGCGCTCGGCGCCGACGAGGAGCAGGTCGCAGTACTTGAAGCCCTGCACCGAATAAAGCAGCGGGTACTCGGGCTGGCGCTCGGCCTGCATCTCCTCGGCCTCGAGGAAGCGCGCCAGCGCGTCGTCGCGCCGGCCCGCCTGGTGCAGAGCGTCGGCCAGCGTCGTGCGTGTACCCATCGGCCAGTGCGCATCGCCGCTACGGTCGGCGAAGTGCACAGACTGCTCTGCGTCGCGCACCGCGCTGGCGACATCGCCCAGCGTCAGCTCAAGCTCGCTCAGGTTGCTCGCGCTAATGGCGTTGTTCTTCCAGTCTTCCTGTTCGACACCCATCTCAAGAGCAGCCTGCATTGGCTCAGCGGCCTCGGTCAGCCGGCCCAGCGCGCGAAGGTAAAGCGCTGCTTGGCCCAGGAGCCAAGTTTGGCAACCTTCTGGGAGCGACGGCGAGGCGCGGCGCCAGGGCGGCTCGAAGAAACAGGCGACAGCCCCTAGGTCGGCGCCGAACGCGCCAAGCTTCTTCCAGCTGTAATGGCCGTCGGTCCCCGTGCCGCGGAGGATTCGGTCGCGGTAGACCTCGGCGCGCGCTTCCTCGTGCCGACCCGCCTGACAGCCGTGGGCCACCGCCTGGTAGAGCGGCTGTAGACCCGCGAGATCGTCGGGCTGGTGCTCAGTAGTCTCCTGGAGATAGTCGAAGAGCCGACCGTGGGCGGCGCGCCAGGCGTCGGGGTCGCGGTCGCGCAGCTCGCGGGCGTAGTACTCGCGAATTAGCGGGTGTGCGTCGAGGGAGGTCCCCTCGGAGGAGACGAGGCCGCAGTCGGCGAGGGCGGCGACGGTGAGGTTCCAGTCCTCATCTCCGATTGGGACACCACGCGTGAACCAGCCGCGCCAGCCCTTCCGCTTCCGAAACAGCGGCTCGGTGAGGCCCTTGATCGTCGGCTCGCGGCGCAGGGCCGCCAGGCAGCCGGCGTCGGCGGGGCGGTCGAAGAGGCCCATCAGCCGCAGCACGGCCAGCTGACGCGCGCCCTCCTCTCCGCCTTCAGCGAGCCACGTCCGGTAGGCGGCCATGGTCTTGAAGGCGTGGTCGCCCTGGATCCTGGCGCTCGCCTTCTCCAGCTTCACCCGGTCGCGTCGACGCACGTCGCCGCCGACGGCGCGGGCGAGGTAGCTGCCCAGCAGGTTCAGAGTCAGTGCATGGCCCTTGACGTCGGCCACCAGCTTCTCGAGCTCCTTCGCGGCGCCGTGGACGCCGAGCTTCTCGAGCAGCGCGACCCCGGCAGCCTTCGACAGCCGGCCGAGCTGCCTTTCCGGCGCGGTCGAGTCGCGGAACGACGCGAGGTCCGTCACGCTCTCCCGCGTCGTCACCACGCACAGGCCGGCGTTCCTCGCCGCGAGACCCTTGAGCAGCGCCGTCACCACCGGGTCCTTCAGCTCCCCCGCCAGCGGCCCGGGCGGGTACTGCAGCGGCTCCAGCCCGTCGAGCACCAGCAGCGCCCTCCGCTCCGCCAGAATCTGCGCCAGCCATGACCCCTTGTCCCACGGCGACGCGGCGCTCTCGGCCGTCGCGGGGTCGCCGAAGAAGGTCAACGCCTTGGCGACGAACACGTCCGCCGAGGCGCTGCCTTCTCCCGTCGCGCCGGAGGCGCGCAAATGATCACCGGTCCCTTGGCTGTAGAAGGACCAGTCGAAGTAATCCGCGCCGTCGTACTCCCGCTTCGCCAACCCCGCCGCCCACTTCGCCACCAGCGACGTCTTGCCCACCCCGCCCCAGGCCACCAGCGTCACCACGTTCGTCCCCGCGTCGGCCCACGCGGCGTCGAGCCGCGCCAGCTCATCGTCGCGGCCGAACAGGGTCTCGGCGACGTGGGTCAGGCGGGTGGACGCGGTACGTTGGCCGACCGCGCCGGCCCCATCGTCGGCCGCCTTCGGCGCCCTGTGCGGCGGAATGTGGCGATCGACCAGGACGCCGATGTCCTGGACGAACGAGCCGTGACGCACCGGCGCGACCGAGAAGTCGAATAACCCCAGCATCGCCGGCGGGCAGGATGTCTTGATCACCTCGACGCCGGCCGAGCCCGTGAGCACCGGCACGACGTTGCGGCCGTGCTGGACCGCCATTTCGTATTCGCGCCGAACCCAGTCCTCCTCATCTACGCAGCGATCCAGGGCGCCTGGCGTCAGCACCAGCAGAAAGTGCGACCGGGCGGCGATCTCGGCCGCAAGCTGCTGCGGCCAGGGGCCCGCGAGGCGGTCGACGTCGAGGAACACGTCGTAGCCCCGCTGGGTCAGTGCAAGCTCCAGCGACCGGGCGAATGAGCTGCCGGGGTCATCCCGCCGATAGCTGATGAAAACGGTCTTTTCGCTCATGACGTCATCTCTCCCGATGCTGACCGAATCGAGACCGACTCTACCAGTGACCCCGCCCGACATGCCGTCTACCAGTGACCCCGCCCGGCATGCCCTCGCCCCGAAGGGGCACGATCGTACAGCCTGGGGCTGGCACCGCGGAGCCTCGGGCGACGCGGCGTGAGCCCCGGGTCGGGCCGGCCCCAGAACCCCCCGCCCTGAAAGGGCGGAATACGCCTGGCACGCCGTCGCGCGTCGGCGAGACGATGGCGCCCCTCCAGGGCGCGGGAACTGGACGCTCGCAAACCCGGGGCTCACTCGGCGACGCTGCGCGCCGCCTCGCCAGCCCCGGGCTCTACGATTCGGCCCCTCCGGGGCCAGGGGCGGCGTCCCGCCACCCCTCCGCCCATGCCTCCGCGTCCGCCAGCTCGTCGAGCCGGCGGCCGTAGCCGTGCTTCTCGATCAGCCGCCGGGCCTCGGCGAGGGCGTCGCGGTCGCGGAACAGGCGGGCGCGGTGCAGGTGGACGTCGGCCTGGAACAGCGGCATCGGGCCGCGGGCGGCGATCTCCCAGGCTTCGTCGAGGTCGGCGCGGGCGCCGGCGGCGTCACCCGAGAGGGCGCGCAACCAGGCACGGGTGAGGAGGCCCTTCGGGAGCTCGTCGCTGTGGCCGGCGTGGCGGAAGCCGTCGACGGCCTGCTCGATCTCGGATCTCGGACTCTCGAGGGCGGAGGCTGGCAGATCGGCCGGCGGGCCGGGCCGGTCCTTGGCGCGTTGCGCTAGGCCGCGCCGCTCCAGAATCACCCGGTAGAGCCCGGCGCGACTCAGGGTGAGGCGATCTAGGGCGAGGGTGAGCAGCGACAGCGTGTTTTGTCTCGCCCATTCGAAGGTCTTCGCCGCCCGCTCCTCGATCTCGCGGCAGGCCTCTACCAGCTCGCCTGGAGCGCCGACATGGTTCCGGCTCCGTTCCCCGTCGGCCGTTTGCCCGGCAACGCTCTCGGCCCGCCACGCGGCCCGCTCGGCGACGCCGAGAAGCAGGTCGCAGTACTGGAAACCCTGCAGCGAGTAGAGCAGCGGGTATTCGGGCTGGTCCTCGGCTTGCATCTCCTCGGCCTCGCGGAAGCACGCCAGCGCGTCGTCGCGCCTGCCCGCTTGGTGCAGCACGTCGGCCAATTTCGCGCGAGTGAACATCCGCTGAAACGCTTCGCCGCTGCTGTCGGCGAAGTCCACAGACTGTTCGGCGTCGCGCACCGCATCGGCGACAGCGCCCAGCGTCAGCTCAAGCCCGCTCAGGTTGCTTGCTCGCCGAGCGGCTCCACCCCAGTCGTCCTGCTCAAGACCCATTCTCAGCCCGGCCCGCATCGGCTCGATAGCCTCGATTAGCCGGCCCAGGGCGCGAAGGCGAAAGGCGGCCTGGTTTAGCAGCCAGGCCTGGACGGCTCCCGTCAGCGACGGCGAGACGCGGCTCCACGCCGGTTCGAAGAAGCAGGCGATGGCCCCCAGGTCGGTGCCGAAGGCGCCAAGCTTCCTCGCGCTGTAGAAGCCGCCAGATCCCGTGCCACGGAGGATGCGGTCATAGTAGACCCTTTCGCACGCCTCCTGCTGCCGCTCCGCCTGGCAGCCGTGGGCCACCGCCTGGTAGAGCGGCTGGAGGCCCGCGAGATCGTCGGGCTGGTGCTCGGTAGTCTCCTGGAGATGGTCGAAGAGCCGGCCGTGGGCAGCGCGCCAGGCGGCGGGGTCGCCGTCGCGCAGCTCGCGGGCGAAGTACTCGCGGATCAGGGGGTGTGCGTCGAGGGAGGTGCCCTCGGAGGAGATGAGGCCGCAGTTGGAAAGAGCGGCGACGGTGAGGTTCCAGTCCTCCTCGTCGAGATCGACCAGCGGCTCGGTGAGGCCCTCGATCGCCGGCTCGTGGCGCAGGGCCTCCAGGCAGCCGGCGTCGGCGGGCCGGTCGAA